>NZ_SGVY01000041.1 GCF_004535825.1 Segatella hominis
ACACCGCAATATGTTCCAACAACAGAATCCAAACTGACTCCAATTCCTAAAACTGCCGTATATTCTTCTATCCTGATAGAAGAATATACTTACATCATTTTGTCCTGTGCCACATAGACAAGCTCTTGCACTATCGAACACGATGCGAAGTTCATTTCTCCTTATCTTGTCAAAGCATGGAATGCGCTTGTAGCCAATTTTATTTCTGATTAATTTTCTTTTTTATTTCATTCGCCTCTTTAAATAGGCTATTAGCAATGCTATCTTTAATTGCTGCCATCTGTATCATTTCGTTATGGTAGCGAATTGAGTCCTCGTAAGTATTTACATGAGTTCTCACTTTCTCAACAACTTCTTTATTTGGGCATACAGAAAAGTTCTTTTCGATGTATCGAACATTGTGCGACTACAAGACCGTAAGCGTACTGCTCGGTCATGCAAATATTACAACAACCCTTAATCTCTATGCTCACCCGAACATGGAACAGAAGAAAAAGTGCATCACCAAGATGTTCAAGTCTCTTGGAAAATAGGGAAGAACAGATGAAAGCCGAATATAGGGAAGTAATAAGTTTACTCCGCAAGGGATGTTCCATTCGGGATATGGCGAAGTTGAGTGGTAAAGGGGTAAGTACGGTACAACGAGTGAAGCGATTACTAAAAGTGCAATCACCGCAATAATACTATTGATTTTACGTTCTTTTCAAAGAAAGGGGTTGTGCAATAGTGGCTTAAAGGCTAAAAGCACTACCTTTGTAGTGCCGTACAATGGCGAGGACAACAACGACTATGTGGACGGCGAGGTGGTGCAGTATATCGAGTATGTTCCTTTCGGTGAAGTGTTCGTTGAGGAGCGCAATAACATTTCAAATAATCCATTAAGAAGAGAGAGAAATGGCAAAAGATAGGATGCTTTATATGAAATTATGTTTTGTAGTAATAGTCTTTGGACTATCTTTTATTACTTGTAACAAGCATTATATTAAGTATAGTGCTTGTTGCAAGCTTCCGATACCAAAAACTCCATTTTATCCAGATGCTTATAAATTTGCAAATACAAAAGAAGAGTTTTTGTCAAATATGAAATTAATTAACAATACAATAAAAGTAGAAGCCATTATTGATACAAATAAACTTGATTTTAACAATCATACATATCTCTTTGTATTTGGCGCACCAATAAAAAAAATGTACTATAGTTTTAAGACTACATTATTTGACGATAAATCTCCGAGTTACGCAAAGGCTATAAGACATAAAAAAAAATGTGTATTTATAAATTATAATATTCCAACAGGGTACACGTATTTGTATGAAATAAAAAAAGACGAGACCCTTACTGGTTTCAATGGAATATAAGAAATTCATTGAATTGACAAAGAATAGAAATCCGTGGATTATTGTTTATCCACGGATTTCTATTTCTTTGCCTGTATATAAAACAAAGATTCCTTAAACGATACCAGGCGCAAAAATAGTTATAATAGCAGCGAAAAATCTTGATTGTGACATTCCAACCGTAACTATGCCAGTTCAAATAACTTTAATCATATCAAAATGTAGTAAAATCATTAAATTCAGCAACAAAATTGAACGTAAGGAACAGGCGGGGCATGTCTGCCGATGGATGGCTTTTGGCATCACGATTGTCATCGTCGTCGTAGAATGTACCATAGTAATCGGCCTATTTGAATGGCGCAATAGAAGCAGGATGGAGAGCAGGATTGCAGAGAGGCACCTTTGGCGGAAAAGCATGTATGACTTGAACATGGGTGTCGCCAAATAGTCTCTGCTTGGTGAGACAATGGAAAAACATTGACAGACATATTATTGTGCGTTTTTGATTAATACAGTAATTCCATACAATAATTTCAAATGTCAATCGTTCTTTAGATAAAACATAAAAGCAAAACAATATGAAAGTATCATTAAAAAACAGGTCAAAAACCAATTGAGTGCCGTAAAAAAAGTAACAAATAAAGGTAATACATATGGGAAATTTTAAAAAAAGAACTCTTTTTTATACTAAAGATTGTTTATTTATAGGTGTATCAATTTTCGTTATAGATATTGTCACTTTTGTTATTTTAATTTTTTTGTCTATGAGTGATAGTGAATCACCCATACTTGCTGATTATGTACACATTTTTTTAAAAGAAGTTTTATCTTTACCATTATCATTGATTAACAATGATTACCCTTTCTTTTTAGATGACCACCAAGTTCCAAAATTAATACTGTTCACAATGCCTGCAAACATTCTAATACAATCAGTTTTTTTCTGCTTTATAAAGGAATGCATAACTAAAATCTTAGTTACATTTTCGAATAAAAAGAATATTGAATAATTAAGAAACAATTCACTACTGCCTACGAAAAATTTTCAACACTTCTAGAAGTATTGATTTATTGAGGTATGCGTCTTAAATATACAAGCTAACTCAGTTTAGTGGAGAAAGTGCTCATAAAGTCAGACGCAAAAATAATGGTACATAGGTATAGGCGTATAGAGCGTACTATACCCATTTTAGTATGATCGGCATGAGCTTATTCTAATGGGTGCAAGTCCCTAACAAGCCCTAATAGCGGGAATTGTATAGCCAATAGCAAGGGGTATTCCATTCGGGATGTGGCAAAGCTGAGTGGTAAAGGGGCGTGAGTACGGTACAACGAGTGAAGCGATTAATAAAAGTACAATCATCGCAATAATACTATTGATTTTACGTTCTTTTCAAAGAAAGGGGTTGTGCAATTGTTGCTTAAAGGCTAAAAGCACTACCTTTGCATAGGTGAATTTACATATAGTTGGTCAAAAGCGTCAAGAGCTCCTCACAGCATAAGAGCTACTGGAACCGCAGGGCGTTCAATATTCTGGAGGGTAGAATAATGATAAAGTGTATTTTAATCTCGTTTCTATTATGTATTACCTTTTCCCAAATGGGGAAAGGTAATACAAATGAATCACAGATTCAAGACATTGAATCTTCTATAATAATAAGAACACAAGAAAAAAAGTATTTCGTGGTTCAATTATTAAGAGAATTAACTGAAGAAGGATTTTATACAAGATTTTTAATTGTTAAAAAAAACAAGAAAACAATTGCACGTATAGCATTCCCATCTTCTGAAGACGTAAAGAACTTGAGTGTTAATATAAATAATAATAATAATGATTGTATTCTTGAATGCAATTATGGTGGAGGAGAGAATTTTTACAGTCGTTATTTTTATTTCAGATGCGCCAAAGGTGGGCTGTATTTATATAAAATTGTAGGAACGCATTTCATACCTGATTCCGATAAAAAAATAATAATAAAAAGATATATACACCCACAGATAAATATAAAAAAAATCAATTTTTTATATTATTTAGAAAATACTCCGTAAAACGACAATCGTGTTACAAGTTATTCTCCTAAAAATATGCGGGCATACACTATCAAAAAGAAAAAATAAGAGGAATAAGATATGAAACAACAAAAAATATATTCTATAATAATAGGATTGGTTGCATACATTATTATATCACATATATTCCATGTATTTTTTAGAGGTAAAACTGATATAGCACTAAGCTTATTGTATATTTATAATGATATGTTATATATTGTAGGTTATATCTTTACATTTATGGTCTATGGTAGTAATAAGTTTAATAGAATCTTGTTTGGTACATTAAGCATCGCATTTCTGTTGTTTTTTGTATATAATTGGTGGGTCGTTTCATCTATGCCTTATGAGAGATTCTTATATATAGGCTTAGGATTGCTTGTTTATATATGTGAGTACATGTATTTAAAAGCTACACAAAACGATTTGTAAAATAATTTAAAATATGAATGATAATATAATCCTATATGCTATTTCTTTAATATGCATAATATTGCTACTAATAGAATGGATTTTTATTAGTCACAAAAAATGTTCAATAAATGCCATTGTGTTTGTTGGTTATTCATTTCCTTTGTACTACTTAATGATCTATAAAGGGGCTGGTGGAGCAGCGTTTACGTGGTGGTTCTATTTGGTATTATTTACATCTATCCATGTAATAATTTTATTGATTATATTGTTTTATTTTTTTATTTCGAGGAGACATGCAAATGAAAGAAAATGATCCGTTTTTCAAGTTGTGGATCAAGAGAAATATTGCGCAGCTTTGATGGAATTGCTTGAGGGTGTATCATAGGTCCATGACACACCCTCATATCAAATTATACTTCCTTCCAATCAACTAATCCTTTACCTAAATCATCCAATTCTACAGCAAGGGCTATTACCTTGCGCTTGTCAGCTTTGAACGGTTCGGCATATTGCTTAGCCTTAATTTGCTCTGCTGCCGCATCAACACCACCATTGTTACTCAGCTTCAATTCCAATACATAGATGAAGGTCGATGTTTCCACCACCATATCTATTCTACCAGTAGCTATCATCTTTTCCACTTCCACTCGGCAACCGATGGCATTAAAAATGGTACTCAGAATCAGACGATAACGTTCTTCCATATCCATACTAGCAAGTTTCTTGTTGCTGTATGGAACATCCGCAATAAGAGCCTTCAGGCATTTCATAGCTTCTGGTAGTTTCCCCATATTCAGGTAAAGGTTCAGAAATGCTTGTGATGACTGAATGTCATTACTCTTACGCATGGAAAGGGCAGGCAACACGATTTCGTTCAAGGCTTGTTTTACTTCGAAATTAGGAATGCCAAGAAGGTAAGTACCATTCATATAACCCTTAATAGTGAGATAGCCAGACTGGTAAAGAAACAACTCTGAGCCACCACCCGTTACATCTGAAGTTTCTATGGTTGTACCTAGCAAGGCACTATGGTCAAAGTCGTTCAAGCGAATTTCCATATCATCAACAAATTTAGGAAGCAGCGAGGTTGCTCCTGATGAAGCCCAGTAATTCTTAAGACTGGAATCAGAAAGGGCATTGACAAGACTAAATGGATTGAATATATCAACCATATTTTCATGACTGAAATGATAACCGTCGTAGAAAGTCGTTAACTGTGCAATAGCTTCATCGAAAGTCCACTCATTCTTTGCTGCCAATCTTTTGACTTCTGGGGTGAAATCACGGAGAAGTTCTTCTTTCGTGATACCGCAGAGAGCTGCATACTCTGGATTGAAACTGATGTTGCTCAAATTATTGAGAACAGAGAATAGAGAGATTTGTGTAAACTTGGTAATACCAGTGATGAAAACAAACTTCTCGTATTTATCTTGGGCTTTCAGTACAGAAAACACTTCTCTGTAGATATCCCGACATGCTTCATGTTGCGGAGTCTTCCAGGAATGCTGCAATGGAGAGTCGTATTCATCTATGAGAATAACCACCTGCAGCCCAGTCTTATTGTAAGCCGTCTTTATAATTTCTATCAGACGAGTAGCTAATGGGAAGTTTTCCTTGGCTTCAATCCCATATAAAGATTCATATTCTTGAAAGCTATAGTTCAGATAACCTTTCAGACTTTCCGGTTCTGCTCCTGCCTGGCTCATGTCGAGTCTAATTACAGAACGCTTCACCCATTCCGTCTCCAGCTGCATAATCTTCAATCCCGCGAAGAGTTCCTTCTTTCCTAGGAAGTATGCTTCAAGCGTATCGACAAGAACGGATTTACCAAAGCGACGTGGTCGGTTCAGGTAATTATACTTCTTTCCCCTATTGGCAAGGTGCCAGATGATATCTGTCTTGTCAACATAAAGATATCCATCCTTTCTGATTTCTTCAAAAGACTGGATACCTACAGGCAATTTTCTGTCGTTTGCTTCTATCATAATTATTTGTGCATTTGTAAAAATATCACTACCGGAGCTTGCTAAGCTCATCTATATGTTCTTTGTTTGATACTTTGTTTGTGCTTGATTTACAAAGATATGGCTTTCTACTTGGCTCTATGCCTTCTAAGCGGAGATATCGATATACCGTTGACTTGGACTTTATATTTAGTTGACTTTGTATATCGTCTATTCCCATACCTTTGGCATATAGCATAGCAGCAGCTCTAGCCCTTTTGTTGCGCTTAAGCTTCGGTCTTCCCATTTTCTTGCCTCTCGCCATCGCTGCTTTTCTTCCGGCTTGTGTTCTTTCTATTATTAAATCTCGTTCGAACTCTGCTAGACTTGCGAAGATGTGCATCATCAATTTTCCTGAGCTGTTGGATGTATCGATATTATCTTTGAGGGATATAATCTCTACACCTTTTTCGTGCAACTCTGAAATGATGTTTAGCAAATCGCTTAAAGAACGTCATAGACGGTCGAATTTGTACACGACTAGTATGTCTCCCTTTCGAAGGTATTTAATCGCTTCTGCTAGCTCTAAACGGGCTTTTAGGCCGCTTTTATGCTCGGAGTACACCTTCTCACAGCCGGATTTTTCTAATTCTGACAGTTGTAAGTCTAAATTCTGGTCTTTTGTGGAGACCCTTGCATATCCGATTCTTGCCATACTTGTATTTCTATTTAATTTCGATTGCAAAAATACAAAAAAATCGAAATAACCACCAAGCTTTTTAGCAGTTATTTCGAGATTTTTTGTGGTTCGATTATATTTTAATTTTATCGAACTTTATTTTATTTTTACCTTTCTGCAAAGCTATTTGGATGTATTTTATGCCATTAGGACTATTATTCCTTAAGATATTCTTCCTTTAATTCTCTCTCTACGCTTAGAGATGGATGATTATATATCTGCAAACGACATACTTCATTTGGTATTTTTTCATAAGATGGTGTATTTTCTATCCATATAAGGTGATTATCATCTATAGAATAGAGGTATTTTGTATCTGGTGTAGTTATATAATCGCTAATATTTTTAATATAAAGTCTATTTGCTTTTTCGTTATACATATAAGGTAATATGACATATCCTATTTTTTGTGGTGGAATAAAATATAATAATCTAAAAGAAGTTTTCTTACGAATTTTATAAAAACCAGTACATATATCTCCAACGATGTCTCCAACTTTTAAACTGTCTAATATTACATTTGTTTTGCCAATAATATATGTTTTCTCCCATTGCCAAATTCTTTCATTATCCATATATTTATTTAAAGAGTGTGAAGCTACTTTCGGTAAAATAAAATAGTTTTTGCCTTTATATACTTGCATTCTAAAATGAATATTCTCAGAAGGAATATCTATCTTTAAGTTTGTCTTTGAATACCTTTTAGAAAACGATTGAAAAAAAGGAATAGATATTATGCAAAGAGTGACAATCACTCTTTGCATAATATCTATTTTATTTTTTTGGAGAAATATTAACATAAGCAGATATGTTAGAATTATAAATAAAATGCAAAGTTACTAAAAATAGTTATTTGTTGATCACAACAAGTCTATATTTAACACTATTTACACCATAAGCCATATGCTATTTTGTTACCTAGGTGCGAGAAATGCGCAAAACACGTTTAAAGGTAGTCATAGGATACTTTTCATAACCTTACTTCCATCATACCACCATACATTTTCTGAAGTTTCTGTCGCAAAGCCTATGTAGTATTTCTGTTTCTTCTCTACAAATCCATTAAAATACTTGGCAAAGCGTTTGAATTGTGTATTACAGTATGCAATATCTTTCATCCGATTTGCAGACAATTAAATATTAATTTAACGCAGTATTGAACTTAATCTTTGCATCGATGTACCTAATAACTAATACATGTATAGGTCTATTAATTGAATGAAAGACAATAAGTCTTTTCTGTCTTCTGCTAGTTTGATTTCTGCTTTAACAAGTGTTGGAACTCCGTTTTCTTTTCCACAAGCACATCAAAAGCCTTTTGGATGGAAAGCAACAACTGCTCGATGTCCTTGTTGGTCTCCACGGCTTCCTTGCTCTTGTTCTCCTTTGGCTGCTTTAGAGCTTTATGTTAATAAAACTACAATCACAGCAATAAAACTATTAATTTTACGTTCTTTCCCCAAAAAGGGTTTGTGTGATAGTAGTTTAAAGGCTAAAAGCACTACCTTTGCATGCAATAATAAGTAACAACACGTTTAAGGTCACAATTTGTGACCTCAAAAATAAAGATAGAAATATGGCAGATAATATAGAACATCAAGATAAAGGAGAACTGGTCGCAAATTACGACCGGTTATAAAATGATGAAGTCGTAGTTACCACTCCTGTAGAAAGTCGAATAATGTCTATTCGTGGAAATCAAATTATGATAGATAGAGACTTGGCTGAACTTTACGGAGTGGAAACTAAAAGATTAAACGAGGCTGTAAAACGTAATATAGAACTCCTGATTTTAGAATAAGAATAAATCCATACACAAAGGATTTTACACCAATCGAAAAAACTCTTCAAGAATATGACAGACTTGGTATCACAATATATTAAGAAAGGACTACATAGTCTTTATTACGCTTTTTATGTTATAATAGAAGGAATTTTTAAAGTAAGTCATTCATGGAATCCCATAATCAGCATAGCGGGAATTATATCGCTTTTAGTAGCACTTCCACTAATTAGCATAATTAGATTGCTATTTCTATGCTGGATGGATCTTGATATTCCTGTGAATACTGCAACAATAATTTGCATAATTATATGGAGTGGTTTATACTGGTTGACATATCATTATTATTTTCCTGTATACGAAAAAATTGAACGAAAATTTCAAAAAGATAGTATGTTGTCCAAAATAGTTTTTGGGATGTTTGCGATTGCAGTTATTTGTATATCAATCCACATCAATTGTTGGCTATCAGAGCTTTATCTAATAAAATGGAAAAGCCTATGATAATCATCATCTAAAATAGGAAGGTGCGTCACAGACTTATGACACACCCTCTTTTATAATAGTAAAAATACGCTTTATGAAAATTGTTACTTTTTGTATATATATAACTATTTGTTTTCTAATTATTGGTTGCAAAAAAAGTACTTCAACTATTAGAGACAACGCCTATGATTCTGTGGAAAAATATGAAACAGAATTAGAAAAATTATGTTTAGAATCGCATAATAGTTCTGTAACATATTCAATAAGAATAAAAACAGAAGACTTAACTAATGATTATGAGTACAAGTATTTAGGTTCATTAAAAATTAAGAAAAATAATTTTTAAGTAATACAACAAAAAATATTGTCAGGTCAGTATCAAGATTCACAAAGAGCGGCAGTTTCTATAAGATTGTTCTTAAAGGGAAAATTATATGGAGAATTTACCGGATTGAACAACTTTTACAAGATTAAGATTACATCAAATACTCTTTGTTTATATAATTATGAAACAAAAAGTAGGTCTATATTTGAACTAAAGGATTCTATACCAAATCTATTGTTTTTCCCTTATAATGATAAAGACAGTCTATCAAGTGGAGACATTTTTTATTTTAATAGGCCTTAAATCCGCAACCTATTGGGTTTCGTGGGATTTTGCTTGTAAAACGACAAAAATTCATTTTATTGTACATATTCCTTGCATAACAGAAACGTCGTAAACACAAAATCCCCTTACCCCATAAAGCGACTTGAGGTAATACGCTGGTTTAACCCAAAAAGCATGGTCTTTAACCAAAGTCTGTCTTGAACAGGTTGGCATAAGCATTGTTGTCTGAGTAAATGTTCAATACATGCCTACGTGATGTCTTAATCCATTTTGGAAGTTACGTTCATGTCATCGAAGATGCGTTCCTTGCCACCACGAAGATATACGCACATCAGAGAGCGTAGAATCTCGCTATATTGATAACCAAACATAGTGCATCTCAATCCCAAGGTGGAATCTATGGTTTGAGCTAAAAGAGCATCAAATTGCTTCATAATCGAAAAAATTCCCCCAAAAGGAGTGAGTTTCTCAGATTTTATTTGTAGTTTTGCCATGTCATTCAGAATTTTGTTTGTTTTTATTTTGCAACACTAAGATAAGTGAAATTTCTGACATGGCAAAATCCTGAGCAACTTTTTGTTGCTCAGGTGCTTATAAAAAATATTAAATTATAGTGTTGCGGAAATAAGGATGGAAAAAAGGTAAATTCGGAAGCCCTTCGAGAGGAGATTCAAAAAAAGGTTATCGTCTTGACCCTGCGCATCCTAATGCAAAGCCTTGCAGCGGAGAAGAATACCCACATATAAACTATTGGGATTTCACAAAAGGCAAACGAAATGCAGGTGGTATTAGTGGTGCTGAGCCTAGATAGAAATAAAATATGGAAAACTTTAAAATTGATTTATTTGAAAAAGAAACGGGGGAGTTATTTCCCTCGTTTCAAAAATTGAATCAAACAGACTGTAATATATGCTACCAACATTTTCGAAAGAATATTAAAGTATATGATTTACATGAGTCTGTTTTTGATAATTTTCAATCAAATGGTTCTTTTATTGAAAAGTATAATGCACTTGATGACCACTTTTCATTATTAGAATTATTTGCAGATTTGAATTTATGTTGTGATGTTATCTGTATTAATTGGGATGAGTTTAAAACAATAGATGTATTCCGTACAATAGATTTATATAATTATTTTAGTGATATATGGTTTCCTTCCGCCGATAATATAATAGTATTTCCCAGGAATATGACTATATTTATTATGATTAGGCATGATGGTGCAATCTATTATGTCAAATGTGATTAAATAATTGTAGAACTACCATATATAGAGAAACTTTTAATGAGTGAAACGCTGTTTCCAAAAATCATCTTTCTACAAAAGAATCTGCGAGCTGTTGGACAACAAAGAATAATTCGTCAACAACCAGTCATACAGACACATACAGCACTCTCCATATAAGGAAGCCCCGACAAGGCTTCCTTATTTTTTCCATACCACAGTCCATACTTTCCATATCAAAAATCTTGTCCATATTATGCCTACCTTTGCAGTGCAATCCAGAGATAAAAAGTCGCTGCAGAGGCAAAGAGTCCAAGGAGAGCAAAGAGTTCTTACACATTATTAATTATTAAAAATTTAAGATTATGATTAAAGTTAATAAAACTACAATCACCGCAATAATACTATTGATTTTACGTTCTTTTCAAAGAAAGGGGTTGTGCAATAGTGGCTTATAGGCTAAAAGCACTACCTTTGTACGCAATATAACAACAATACGTTTAAGGTCACAAATCGTGATCTCAAAAATAAAGATAGCAATATGGCAGACATAACGGAAAAGACAGGAAACGGCGAACTGGTCGCAAATTGTGACCAGTTGGTTGTCGTAGATAATATAGAGTCTCTAATAAAAGTAATTAGAGGACAGCAAGTTATGCTTGACAAAGACTTGGCAACGCTATATGGTGTAGAGACAAGAACTTTGAACCAAGCAGTCAAACGTAACATTCAGAGGTCCCCTTCTGATTTTAGGTTTCAGTTAACAATGGAGGAATGTTCAAAATCACAGATTGAGGAATATCATTCCTTCAGAGAAATTTAAAATAACAGGTATGAAATATTTAATGCAAATATTACTTGGTTTAATACTTTTACAACTGCTGCAATCATGTGATTACAGTAAGAGTCGCGATGTGTTGTGGATGAAAAAAAATTTTGAAAATAATGCAGAGCTTTTTTTTGATGTTACTAATTTATTTAATAACTCTATTCCAATAAATTTAAAAAAAGAAAATTATGTTAATTTTAATATTAATGATAAAAATAATAGTGTTGATATTATTATAACAAGCAAAAAAGTAATTAATGGAGAAAGAGTCACTCAAAAAGCTAACTCACAAAGGTTAGATAACAAGAATTTTAATCTATTATTGAAAAACTTAGGATGGAACTATTCAAAAGTTGATTCAATACGAAATATGTTACAGAGGATAAAATGCAATACCATTAGAACCGTTGATTATAAATATTTTGATATTGAAATTTATAATAGCTCTAATTTATCGTATTCATATTTACATCTCAAACATAGTATAGAGTACCATAATATTAAAACAATATCAAATAACTCTAAATATGGAAATCTGTTTTCTATTTCTAACTAATAGCTTGTAGCCGAATAGTAAAAGAAAGCAATTGCAAGCGTGTAAAAAAAGACTGAACAAAATGCAATGAATCAAAGAGGAGGCGTACAACATTTGGACAATAAAAGAAATGAAATACGCCCTTCTGATTGGAGCAAATATAAAGTTAAACCAATAAAGTAAAAATTAAAAGTAAATGATGTGCAGAATTTACGAAGTTATGCTTTGTAAAAACTGCACATCATAATAACAATGAAATATGTGGTATAAAGAAAAATATAGAATAGTAACAGAGAATCCATATAATAAGGAAAAATTAAATGGATTAGGTTTGGCTATTTACAGTGAATGGAAAGATTCGTTTGTAAACATCATCCAGAAAAATGAAATAAAGCATTTATTCCTGAACTATTCATTGGGATGGAAATGTTCAGACTATACTTTTTTAAGATATATAAAGCCGATAGCAACATTAGAAATAATAGATACTCATTCTGTTGGAATTAAAAATGTTGAGCAACAGCATGAGTTGGTAACATTGTGTTTGAATTTACCCAATGCTAATGATATTGATTATCATGCCTTTTACCATCTAAAAAATGTGTTTTGTTATGGTGATAAACGAAATGATTCTTTATTTTCTTGTAATAGTATAGAAAAACTATATATTGATGATTTTAAAATTGGGGATAAACATTGTATTGGAAATTTGAAAAACCTGAAAGATTTAACAATAGCTAATTCCAATATAACATCTCTATCTTTTGCGAAAGAACTATTGCAACTTAAAAGTTTAACTATACTAAATTGCAAAAAGGTACAGTCGTTTTCGGACATTTCTTTTCTTAGAAATTTAATAAAAATAGAGATTAGAGGCGTCAAAAACCTTCACGACATCAACTTTTTAGCAAACTCAAAAAATATTGAGGTTGTTATAATAGAAACAGATAAATTGGCTTCAATCAAGTCTTTGGTTGGTTTAAAAAGGATTAAAGCTCTTGCTTTATTTGGGAAAAATTTCTTAATAGAAGATATGGATTTGACACCGATATACAATTTAGAGCAGCTTTCAATGTTGGATATCCCGAACCGAAAATGTTACCCAGTAAAAATAAATTGTTATTGGAACTGGGATGATTATGGGAAAATCCGTAAAAATTGGTTGACTGAAAAATAAATTTACCAATTTTATTGAGATGAGGAGAGTGTAAAATAAGCTGTGTCAAGCTATAAAAGTTATAGTTAGACGCTGTTTATTAATATTTTTCTATACTTTCTGTTCATGAATATAGTTCTTCTTATCCTCTTTTTGGGGTTCATTACCGAACGAATCTATCAAAACAATATGGTTGGCATTCCTCACCTTATAGAATTTATTGTCACCACTTGAAGGATGTACAAGCATCAATATATTACTGTCAAGCATTTGGAAAGTTCCTCTTAACCTTTCCTGTTTGTTCTACTTTTCTTTGAATGTCTGTATCAACAAGTAGGTACCATCAGCATTTAACGTGAGTGTTGTTTCAACATTAGGCGGCAACACACCACAATATGTTCCTGCTATGGAATCCATGCCAGAGGCTAATGGTGAGGTCATCAATCAAAGAACAGTGCAAGTGTTTGTGCCATACAAGTATTTGTATCTTTTCGATGAGCCAAGGATGGCTCATGTATCTTTCGAGGGCAGCAACAATGCATCTTATAATTGCGACATCATAAGCCATAACGCCAAACTCATACATAGGGAAGATGGCAATTATTTTATGGCTATAGCCACAATGTGCACACAGGAGCAAAATGCCCCATGTTCCATTGAGAACACTTGAATCATCTTGGTTAGGAGAGAAATCTCAATATCTTGGATAGCCTTGAATATAAGTTGGCGTAGTTCATATACCCATATAAAAAGCGAAGTCCCACCGTGGTACGCATCGTTGAGAGGCGTGGTGGGATTTGTTGCTGCAAAAATACGCTTTTTTGTAGGAATCTCCAAATATTTTCTTAGAGAACTGCATTTCATGCATGGGATTTAACACAAAAAGTTCTAATTGCCATAAAAATCTCATCGTAAATCATTGGATATTTAGAAAATTATCGTATCTTTGTCCCCGAATTAAGGTGTTCTTTGTATATTGCAAAATACAGAAACGAGCAGAAGTCCGCTCGTTTCCATATTGTTACCTATATAATATAGGCAAACGCCCAAGTTCTTGATATTCAATCAAAGTCCTATTTAGAGCGAGTTAAAATACTTAATTTTACGTTCTTTTCAAAGAAAGGGGTTGTGTGATAGTAGTTTAAAGGCTAAAAGCATTACCTTTGGATGCTGTTAAATATGGTAATGTTCAAAGTCACAATTTGTGATTTTGGAAAAATGAATATAAATATGACAGATAAAATAGAAAAAAAGGAGAGCAGCGAACTGTGTATATCACATAGGTGCATCCATTAAGGACTCAGGTAAAAAGTGGTTTGGTTTATCCAAGATGGAGATACTTACACCAGACGAATTGGTGGAAAGAATAAACAAAGAGTAATCTGTAGCTTGGATTATATAGTATTAAAGCGCATCGCCAGTAAACGTCCTTTGTTATTTGATCCAAAATAGAACACTTTAAAAACGGAGGTAGAATGAATAGATATTTCGACTCTTACGGTTCAGATCCACGCCGCATCCAGTATGCTGGTAGCGAGACTGATGACTTTTCTGTTGATTATAAGGTTATTGAATTTTCACTTGCGAAACTTCAATTAATTACACCTAAGCGAATTTCCACAAGTAAAAGGTTCCACTATCTTGCTGGATGAGGTTTATAATTTAAAATACACTATCTTCATGAATAAGTTATTAAAAATATTTTGTTTTTGTGGGTTGTTTTGCCTATGGAATTGTTGTAAAAATAGCATACATCCTAATCTTATAAACAAAAAAGTTTGTAAGCAAATATTAGTAAAAAATTATTTTGATGATAATGAATACATTATTAATGATGATATTTCAATCCAAGAACTGTATGAACTCTTACAGGATGCAACTCTCTGTGATATAATCAAATTGCCTCCAAGATTAGTATTAACTATAAAAGGTACAAATTATCATCAGACTTTTTTCATATGTGATAATTATATAAAAGATGACAAAAGAAAAATATATAGATGTAAAAAAAATATAGAAAAGGAGTTAAAGAAAATCATCAAAGATAATCGTTCACACAACGGTTTGGAACGTAGTGAATGGCAGGCTGTATATAGAAAGTATTCCTTTCTTTTTGTATTTTTGTCCCAAGCATTACATTATCTCCAGCAAATCTTGACTTTTGGCCCATACCAAATGTAGAGCCACAGCATGATGGTGATGACGAGACAAACGATTGACGACCAATGGCTTGGGTCGGAGAGGCATTTGAAATAAAAATTGAACAGACCATGGAAGCAGGCCACCAGTATAAGAGAATGCGTATCACGGATAAGCTTGTCAAGACCAAAAGAAGCAAGGAACAACAAGGCAAAGAAGCCCACATCCCCTATTTGCCATGCTCTGCAATGCCAAAAGAACCAAAGCAAAGTGGTGAGCAGCAGTCGGTGAATGATTTTGCAGCCAATTAGTTCGCTATAAAGGTATCCACGCCAGCCCACCTCTTCGAAGAAGGCATAGAGCAGATATACAAACAATAACCACAAACAGAGTCCTATCTCCTTGTAATCAACAATGCCAAACAGAACAAAAGGCACCGCCAATGTGAGGATGCTCTTGGTGACCGATGTACCAAAAAGAGATGTCTTCATTTTTCTTCGAAGCGCCAAGATAACGACAATCGCGCCTATGAGTGGACTCAAGCCACCTACGAAATCCCCCAATTTGACGTGGGATGGGTCTATGGTCTCAAAGCGGGTTGAGACGACTCTTATTAATACCGCCAGAACATAGAAAAGCATGATGCTCCATGTCCGCTTCTGTTTTAATATGGAGGATATCTTCATTTAGATGGGAAATTTGGTTCAAAGTTATATTATTTTTTCTTAAATCGAGCGGAATGTATGGGATCATTTCTCGCGCTGTGCGAATCGGCAAACCTCGATGAGTTTCTGCTTCAGCTTGCCACGGCCAGCTATCACAGTTTTATTTTGCTTCAACACGCTGTTAGGCCAGCCATCCTCGAAGCAGGTCACACTGAGATACTCCGAGGTCTGGGCATCTTGGTCAACTGCCTTGTCTATCTCCTTCTTAAACTCGTCGTCCAAGTCCTTGATGTCGCCATCATGATCCTTGCCGTCCTCGATCTTCTTGCCCTTCAGTCCTTCCGTGATGGCACCCATCAGTCCGCCCATCACCTCCTTCACGGTCTCCTTTGGTATCACGCTGACCACCTCGCAGGAGATTGTGTAGTTGCCATCCTTCTCTAGGCTGGCATTGATATAAGTGTCGTTGGCGTAGCTATCCTTGGTGGCATCCTCGTGCTCGTGATGCTCGCCCACGGCATATTGGCTTCCGTGGCAGGCGAAGAGCAGTTTCAGCTCCTCCATGTAGCCCTCCACCAACTCGTCGGTGTTAGCCTGGTTGCCTATCTTCATGAAGTCAAGACCTATCGCCTTCTTCATTGCCTGCATGATGGGCATGGAGGCGATGTCCTTCATGTTCGCCTTGAAGAGAGCCTTTGCCTGCTTCTTGATTTGCGAGAGATTGGTAATCTTGGTGATGCGACCGTATTCATCGGTCTCAAAGTTGATGGTGCTGCCTATCACGCTCTTGGCGGTGCGCTCCGCTATCATGGCCATCATCTTGTCCCGGAAGTTATCGCCCACCGAATCGGCCTTTACGTCCAGGAAGGTATAGCTCATCTTATAGCCCTTGCTGGTGGAATCGTTTACCACGAGGCGCACCTGGGTGGATACGCCGAGCGTCTTCACCGTGTCCTTGCCGTTCACCTTCCATTCATTCTCATTTATCCAGTATTCGCAGGTGTCGCCCTTGCAGAAGTAGGCCACCACATTCACCACCGAGTCTTCGACAGCTGTGTCCACTTCCAACGTGTCGGAGTTGTTCGATAGCCATTGACTATCAGTGATTTTCTTGTCAATCGATACCGTGTCCTCTACCTTAGGCGACATTTCTCCGCCCTTCACGATGCCGTGATTGGCGAGCAGTCCGCAAGCTATTATGCAGCTCATCACTATCAACGAGATTTTCTTCATAAGTTCATTTTTATGTTGTTTATTCTTCAAGTTTTTATTTCTCGCTGCAAATTTACGATTTTTTTTGTAAAAAAAAGCCAAGCTCCTAAAAAAAACTGTAAAGATAACCCAAGTTTAACATAGCCAAACCGTTTCTCTTGCAGTCTTTGTTTTTATCGTTTTTCAAAAAGCTAACAAGACTTCCTTACCGTTTTTCGAAAACCTACCCGTCCTTCCTTACCGTTAAGGAAGGCTCCACCTCTCTTCTCGGTCTTCTCCCCTCAGGGAAGAAGAGGAAACCGCTCCTACTCGTCGCTCTTAACCGCTGCGCTCTAAGGTTGGCGGGGCATCAAAGCCCTCGCCAGGTGGTTGTGCGGGATGGGACCGCCTTTCTGTATTTGCTGCTTGCTAAAGGAAACGGAGGGGAAGGAGGGGTTAGTTGTTTCTGATTTTTAAATCGGATATTTGATAGCGGCCGACACCATCTTTTTCTTTTGTCAAGCTGTTGGTTACTCCTGATAGCTTGATATTGCCGACGCCTTCTATCATCGCATGAATCGATTCACAATCTACTTGGGCTTCTACCTTACCTACACCTTCATTGTCTATCTTCAACCTGCCACCTTTGAAATGACCGATTTTTACATTGCCGACTCCTTCATTGTCGATGTTCACATCGTCTGACTGAAGACGAACTACTGTGACACTTCCTACTCCCTCATTATCAATCCCTACTCGATTCGCCAGGAGATTCTTGATCTCTATATTTCCTACTCCTTCATTGTCGATGTCAAATACATCTGAATTGATGGCGTCTGAATGGAAGGATCCGATTCCTTCTAAGGTGATCTTCACTAAATCTGGTGACGTGATATATACTCGCATACGACTGCCGGAATCGAGTTTACTGACACCTGTTATCTTGCTCTTTAAGCCAATCTTCAACTTTCCTTCTCGATAGATTGCCACGGTTTTATCCTCAAATTGCTTCCGAAGCTTATCATCCTTGATGTGAGTAAAGTCGAAACGCACACTCTGCTGATCTCCATTATTCTGTACATAATAGACATCCGCTACTGTTTCTACCTCTATTTTGACAAATGGCTTCTCTGTCAGATCCGCCTCTACAAAATGAAGGTTTCCGGTGTCTATCGTTCCATTACTCATAATCCCATTTGAATAGGAACAAGATATCGTTGCAGTTCCCATCAGAACTGCCAGCATAACAAGTATGCCGCCTTTTTTCAATCTTCTCATCATTTTCTAAAATTTAAATATGATTCGTAAAGTAAGCCGTTGCAGAAACGACCCATTTTTTTAAACTCATTTTCCATATAGGCGAAAGGGGCGCTACTTAAGTTGCGCCCCTCACTCATTTTATTTTAAAAAACTTTTTTGCTTAAGATCTTCTTAGCATTCTCTATTCTTTCTGCAGTAGGAGGATTGACATCCTTGAGCGGATAGTCAATGCCTAACTTCTCATACTTATAGATTCCTAATGTATGATAAGGAAGGACATCTACGCGTTCCACATTATCCAATGTCTGAAGGAAATCACTCAACTGCTCCAGATACTCATCTTTATCTGTAATACCAGGGATGAGTACATGGCGAATCCAAACTGGTTTCCGGATATCGCTCAGATAACGAGCACAATCCAGAATATTCCTGTTAGAATGCTTGGTCAGTTTACGATGCTCCTCATCATCTATATGTTTGATGTCCAGGAGTATCGTGTCTGTTACCTCCATCAGTCGCTCAAACTTCTCAAAGAAAGTCCCCTGACGGGTAAACAACTGTGCAGAAGTATCGAGACAGGTATTGATACCACGACGGTGCGCTTTCTCAAACAATTCCAGCAGGAAGTCGATTTGCAACAATGCCTCGCCACCGCTCACCGTGATGCCACCTTTGTCACCCCAGTAAGTACGAAACCGTTCCGCCTTGTCGAGCAAGTCATCTGCAGTCCATTCCTCTCCCACTCCCACTTTCCAGGAATCAGGATTATGGCAGAACTGACAGCGCATCGGACATCCCTGTAGAAATATCAGGAAACGTATGCCTGGTCCATCTACCGAACCAAAGCTTTCTATGCTGTGAATAAATCCTTTCATACGCCAGCTTTCTTCTCTTGGTAATTATCCCAAAGAATAAAAGCAAGCCCAGGAACGACTATAAGAGCAGTGACGAGACCCAAAAAATCAACTAAATCCATAATTATTTCTTTTTATTTTTAGACTTTATTATAAAATACATTCCTAATGCAACTATCAAGACCATAAAGAAAACGCCCCAAGCATACAACCTAGTTCTATCTATATTATCTTGCATAATTCCTGCAAAAATGACACCACCAAGAATGAGCTTGACAACATCAAAACAGAATTTGTAACCCTCTTCATAAAGGGCTTTCTTTTGTTCATTATTTAGTTTCATACTGCAAATATAGCACTTTTTTCAATACCAAGTTTAAATTTGCAGTTAAATAAGCTAAAATTGCCCGCTAAATATCTTCGAAAAGAAAATATAGCGGGCAATCTATATGTTACAAAGAGACAAGAGAATTCTTCACTCTTCCCTCTTCATTCTTCACTTCCTTAGAGTCTCTCGTGAGCCTGACGAGCGATTACGTCGAGCTGCTGCTCACGGGTCAAGTCGATGAACTTAACTGCATATCCACTGACACGGATTGTGAAGTTCTGGTATTCTTCCTTCTCTGGATGCTCCATAGCGTCCTTGAGCTTATCTACACCAAATACGTTCACATTCAAGTGGTGAGCACCCTGACTGAAGTAACCATCCATTACACCTACCAAAGTCTGGGCACGCTCCTCGTCATCATGACCGAGAGCACCTGGACTGATAGTCTGGGTATTAGAAATACCATCGAGCGCATACTCATAAGGCAACTTAGCTACTGAGTTCAATGAAGCCAAGAGACCATTCTTCTCTGCACCGTATGATGGGTTGGCACCTGGAGCCAAAGGAGCACCGGCTGGACGACCATCAGGCATATTGCTGGTGTACTTACCATATACTACATTGGATGTAATCGTAAGGATAGAGGTTGTAGGCTCTGAATCACGGTAAGTGTGATACTTCTTGATGAGAGACATGAAGGTCTTGAGCAACCATACTGCAATCTCATCAGCACGCTCATCATCATTACCATAACGTGGGAAGTCACCCTCTGTCTTGAAACTCAATGGGAAACCGGTCTCATCACGGATGATATTTACCTTCGCATACTTGATAGCTGAGATAGAATCTACTACGTGGCTGAAACCTGCAATACCTGTTGCAAAGGTACGACGTACATCGGTATCGATGAGTGCCATCTCTGCTGCCTCATAGAAGTACTTGTCGTGCATATAGTGAATCAAGTTCAATGTCTTCACATAAACACTTGCCAACCAGTCCATCATATCCATGAAACGTGGCATGAACTCCTCGTATGTCAATACATCACCCTCTACAGCACGATACTTAGGACCACACTGCTCACGGGTCTTAGAATCTACACCACCAGAAACTGCATAGGTCAAGCACTTAGCCAAGTTGGCACGAGCACCGAAGAACTGCATTTCCTTACCTGTCTGTGTAGCAGATACACAGCAGCAGATGCTATAGTCATCACCCCATACTGGGCGCATTACATCGTCATTTTCGTACTGGATAGAACTTGTCTTCACAGAAATCAAAGAAGCATAGTGCTTGAATCCCTTAGGCAAACGAGCGCTGTACAATACAGTCAGGTTTGGCTCTGGTGAAGGACCCATGTTCTCCAATGTGTGGAGGAAACGGAAGTCGTTCTTTGTAACCATAGAACGGCCATCCTGACCCATACCACCTACCTCAAGTGTTGCCCATACTGGGTCACCAGAGAAGAGTTGGTTGTAAGAAGGGATACGTGCGAACTTCACCATACGGAACTTCATGACCAAGTGGTCGATCAACTCCTGTGCATCAGCCTCGGTCAAAGTACCCTCCTGGAAGTCACGCTCGAAATAGATATCGAGGAAAGTTGAGATACGACCTACAGACATCGCAGCACCGTTCTGTGTCTTTACTGCACCGAGGTAACCAAAGTACAACCACTGTACAGCCTCACGCGCATTCTGAGCTGGCTGACTGATATCAAAGCCATAGCTTGCAGCCATTTCCTTCAAGCCCTTGAGCGCCTTGATCTGCATAGCAACCTCCTCACGCAGGCGGATGACCTCGTCAATCATCTCACGGTCGCCCATCTGATTCAAATCCTTCTGCTTTTCAGCAATCAGGAAATCAATACCATAAAGAGCAACACGACGATAGTCACCTACGATACGGCCACGACCGTAAGTATCAGGAAGACCTGTAAGAATATGATTGTGGCGAACGAGCTTCATCTCAGGAGTATAAGCATCGAATACACCATCATTGTGAGTCTTGCAGTACTTGTGGAAAATCTCGTGGAGCTTCTCAGATGGCTCATAGCCGTATGTTGTACAAGCCTGCTCTGCCATCTTGATACCACCGTATGGCATGAAAGCACGCTTCAATGGCTTATCAGTCTGAAGACCCACTACCTTCTCCAAGTCCTTGGTGCCCTCACCGATGTAGGCTGCACCGTATGCTGTCAATCCTGATACTACCTCTGTCTCCATATCAAGCACACCACCCTTGGCACGCTCCTGTTTCTGGAGTTCCTTCAACATACCCCAAAGGGTATCAGTAGCTTGGGTAGGTTCTGCCAAGAACGTCTCATCGCCGTCGTAGCTGGTGTAGTTGTTCTGAATGAAGTCACGAAGATTGACCTCAGATTGCCACTTGTTTCCTTTGAAACCTCTCCATTCTGTTCTCATAATCAATGTTCCTTTATATTTAAATAGTTAATAATTATAATAATGAATACAATTTTTCAGAAACAAAAAAGCCCAATCACAGAATTGTGACTGGGTTTATTTCTTAAAAGGGCACTTTTTTAGATACGCCGCGCCTTTCTTCTTGCCAAGCCCTACAGCTGCCAAGAATGTAATTCCGATACCAATAACTGCACCAATACCAACGACGATAGCGATTTTCTCTTTCTTTATCATGTACCTTTTCCTTATTTTTGTTGATGAATTAAGCCTGATTCCTGCTTGTGGGACCCATCAGAAACTACATAAAAAATGCAGTCCCGATTCCCCTTGTTAGGAATGGGACTGCAAAATTACAAATTTATTTCGTATTAAGAGAAGGATTTGTGTTAAAACATCCACTTTCCCCTCAAAAATCATCATTTATGGGTAGTAGGAGCTGGATTGCGCCCCATTTTACTTCTTGATAAAGAGTCTGAAACTCTTCACACTACCTGGAGCACCCTCTTCGGCTCTTGGCAGATATTCGAAGGCTGATACGGTTACCTCCTTGCCCATATCTACAATACAAAGATGAGGGAAGTTAGCACCCTTCTCAGTCTGCCAATAAGTACTCTCCTGCAAGTCAAACATCTTGTCGAGCGTCGAGTTACCCTTCTCGCTATCTGCATAATAAGCTACCCAGTTGTTACGGTCAATCCGGTTACCCTGCGCATCCTGGAGATATACCTCAGCAATGGCAATCTGTGAGTCACCGCTCTGACTGCTGGTGCACTCAATGGCAAAGTAACGACCGGTTACAGGCTTGTCAAGTTTGAGTGTCTGCCAACCATTGCCTGCCTTCAAATCTGCCTTCAGCACTGGAACATCAGAATTCAAATCCATACGATGACCTGAATCATTATGCTTGTTGCTCTTCTCAAGGTTCAACTTATCCAACTCTGGTTTATTCTGGCAGAAAGCTGTTGGAGCTACTGAAGAACCTGGTTTGCCAGCCTCACCCTTCGGACCAACGACATCGAGTACTACCACCTCGTTCTTGCCCTTCTTCAACCAGCAGCCTGGCAAGTACAAAGTCTGCTGAGGACCGATTTGCCAGAATCTTCCAAGCGCATGACCATTGACATAAACCTGTCCTTTGCCGAATGCCTCCATATTAATAAAGGTATCGCCCACCTTGCTGATGTTGAAATAACCGCGATAGTAACCCGCCTTGCTCTTCAGACCAGCCATTCTGTTCATCGGTGCATTGAGCGCATCAATGGCATTCTTGTAATCATCAGGAATAATCTGGTTGTTCCACTGCTTTGGACTTAAAGTGATGTCGCAAAGTTCATCGGCTGTAGAGATGGTTACGTTGCCAATAATACCCTTATAGTCCTTGATGGCACGACCGAAGTTGATACGGCCCATACCTTCCACTACGATGGTCATCTCGCTACCTGCAGCAGCGGCAGGCAGATCGAGTGATTTCTCATTCTTCACACGGTCTATCTTGCCCACATACTTGCCATTGACATATACCTGAGCAAAATCGTGGAATTCACCTGTCAGGGTAGCACCAGCCTTGATTTCCGGCAGTGTGGTGGTATAAACCATCGTACCCCAACCCATGTCCATATCCTCAAATGACAAAGGCTTATTGCTTTCCTTTTCACCGGTGATACCATTGCTCAATGGTCTGTATTCATTCAACTGGAAGGTTGGCACGCTGATGAGGGACATCGGAGCCTTAGGAACAGCAGGTAATTTCTTGCCATCCGTATATTTCGACATCATCTTACGAAGTTCGAAATACTTAGGAGTAGCCAAACCCCATTCATTGATAGGCGCATCATAATCGTAAGAAGTCACATCTGGTTGGAAACCCGGAGAATTGGCACCTGCCCAATGACCGAAACTGGTTCCACCATGGGTCATATAGAGTGAGAAACTGATGCCCTTGGAAAGCATCTCATCCATACCCTCCACCATATCCTTGGCAGGACGGGTTTCATGACGGGCTCCCCATTTATCAAACCAACCGCTCCAGAACTCAGAGCACATCTTAGGCGCATTCGGACGCACCTCGCCCAGTCGCTTAAACTGGTTGTCGATATTGGCACCCGTACCGAAGTTCATGGTCCAAGTCAGATCATCAAGACCATTGTTGAGGAAGTTAGAAGACCAGTCGCACTGGAAGAGACTCACCTTATCAAAACCGCTCTTCTTCACAATATCACGGATAGCGCTCACGTAAGGTTTGTCCTTACCATAAGAACCATATTCATTCTCAACCTGCACCATGATGATAGGCCCCCCATTCTGGATGGTCAGAGGAGCCAGTTGCTTGCCCACCTCTTTCTCGAAGATTTCCACACGCTGCATGAAATAAGGATCCTGCTCACGCAAACGGATATCCTTCTTCTTCAGGAGCCACCAAGGCAGACCGCCCATCTCCCACTCCGCACAAACGTATGGACCGGGACGTACAATGACGTACATACCATTCTTCTGACAGAGGCGACAGAAAGCAGCCACGTCATTATTGCCAGTAAAATCAAACTGTCCCTCCTTCTGTTCATGAATATTCCAGAACACATAGAGACAAACCGTATTCATGCCAAGAGCCTTACACATTTTGATGCGATGCTCCCAGTAAGCACGAGGAATACGAGGATAATGCAACTCAGCCGCCTTCACGACAAAAGGCTTGCCATTCAAAAGAAATGTCTTGTCACCCGTTGTAAAGGTGCCCCCTTTCTGGGCAGCCATCATCTCCGCAGGCGATAAAGCCAACAAAGAGGCTAAAGCCACAGTCTGAATAGTTTTTGTCAATTTCATCTTGTTAGTTTTTGATATATAATTATTATTAGATTTCGATTTCCATCATAAATTCTCGTTCCGCTTGCAAAAATACAAAAAAATATCTTAATTGCAAGCAATCAGCGCTACAATAAGTATCTTTTTCACAATTATTTTTCGAAAAAGCCTCCTCTTTTTACTTTTCCCGTTTCCGTCATCGGTATCTTGTCAACATGGATGAACAGTTTCGGCACCCAGAATTTAGGAAGTTGCTCCTTACAAACCCGTTCTACTACATCCAAATCCACATCCTCAGAGACGAGTACAGCCATTTCCCCAAACTTTTCATCCTTCTTCTTCGTTATCATAAACGGAGACTGTAGAAATGGGCGGAGTTTATCCTCCACCTCCTCTATCTGAATTTTCACACCGCCGGAACAGATTACAAAATCTTTCCTGCCCTTGATACGAAAGGCAACCCGATGGCTACCACATGACTCGGAAGCATCCATCACTTTCAGTTCGGCTATATCATTGGTCACTAACTTTTCTGCACAAACCAAGGGGGCATCAATCACAAGACATCCTTCCCGGTTCACTTCCACCTTTACGCTATCAAAGGGATAATACCATTCACTCGCATCCGGTCCGTTCAGTCGTCTCAAGGCAATATGCGACAGGGTTTCCGTCATGCCATAAGTACTCCAAACAGCAACTTCTTCCGGCAAAGTCATCAATTCAGCAGCGAGTGCCTCATCAATAGCTCCACCCCCAATGATCAGGTTTTTAATCCTCCCCAACCTTTTCCTTTCTTCTGGCACGCTGAGCGAATTGAATACCTGCATCGGTACCATGGCAGCAAAATCGATACCTTTCGCTAAAATTGTAGCAGCAGAACAGGAAGATGATGTATGGAAATCAACAGCTGTAGCCTGCTGAAGAGCTTCATTGGAGAGTGGATGACCACAGGGTTCGACACATACGAGCCGAAGTTCTCTCTCGATGCTTCTCACCGTCATCATTTTTCCTGCAATATAATCGAGGGGCAAACAGAGGAATGCAGAGTCACCGGGCTGAATCCCCAAGAAATCACAGGTAATGCGAGCCGAGTTTCTCATCTTATTCTTCTCGACCCACATCTCCTTCGGTTTACCGGTAGAACCACTGGTATGTACCAGCACCCTGTCCTTCTCATTTCCCCATATCTCTAAAAAATCCTTCAAGTCCATCGTATTCCCTTATATTGTTTTCAAAAAGAAAAACAGGAGACTTAGGGAAGAAAAAACAATTTTTCTCCCCGAATCTCTAATTGGCTCGGCAAATTATCCTCAAACAATTTTCCGGTTCCAAGCCCTTGTGCCATAGGAGCCTCAGCGCCATACGCTTCCTCTCCATAGACCTTAGCACAGAAATGGGCAATCGCATTCAGTCCTACATTGCTTTCCAAAGCGGATGTAATCCAACTTCCAATTCCTCTTTCCCGGGCAAGGGAGATCCATTCCTCACATCCATACATACCTCCATGGAGTGAAGGTTTCAAAACAATATATTGCGGCCGGATGGTATCCAACAGCGCCTGCTTCATCGAACGGACATTGACACCGATCAATTCCTCATCAAGCGCAATCGGCAACGGAGTCTCCCGGCAGAGTTCAGCCATCTTAGGCCACTGATGCTGTTTGATAGGCTGTTCGATGGAATGAATATCGTATCTTGCCAATGTTTCCAGGCGACTCATCGCATCCTCCGGAGAGAAACCACCATTGGCATCCACACGCAGTTGCACCTCCTCCTTGGAATAGCGCTCTCTGATACACTTGACCAGATCCAGTTCTTTCAGGAAGTCGATGGCACCAATCTTCAGTTTCACGCAATGAAAACCCTCTTTCAGTTTCTCCTCCAGTCTTCCTAACATTTCATCGTAAGAGCCCATCCACACGAGTCCGTTGATGGTAATCCCCGCTTCCCCGCGTGCAAAAGGCGTATCATACAATTTGCCCAAGCCATTTGCCCAAGCCGGTACTGCAAATGTCTGCAAGGCGACAGAAGAAGGATCAGCAGTTGCAGCCACCTTTACCTGATGGAAGAAGTCTGCAAATGCCGATTCCAATCCAAAAGTGATGCTCGGATAGGCACGAATCATATCATACGGAATACGTCCCATCTGTTCCACCAGTTGACAGACCTGTCGCAGCGTCGCTTCATATTCCGGCTTTGCATCACAACTCAAATCCGGGAGCGTAGCACATTCGCCCACACCTTTCACGCCCAGTACTTCATCCGAGGATAGCGTGAGGAAGAAACTATGCCGGGTGGTATAAACGCCTCTTGATGTTCCTGCCGGCACCTTGAAATGGAGCGTCCGCTCCGATATCTCTATCTTGTACATTATTTCTTTTTCAATTCATAAAGATCCTTGCGTCTGTCGCGCATATTGCGAACAGCACCATACGTATGCAACTCATTGAGAAGATTCAAATCCACATCCGAAATCAGGATCATTTCCGTATTCGGTGTCGCCTCCGAGCGCTTACCATCATTAGGGAAGGCAAAATCACATGGTGTAAATACGGCACTCTGCGCATACTGGATATCCATATTATGCACACGAGGCAAGTTGCCCACACTACCTGCAATCGCCACATAACACTCATTCTCGATAGCACGCGCCTGTGCACAGACTCTCACACGAGAGTAGGCATTCTGCGTATCGGTCATAAATGGTACAAAGAGAATCTGCATACCATCCTGTGCCATCAGACGAGAGAGTTCAGGGAACTCCACATCATAGCAGATGACAATACCAATCTTGCCACAGTCGGTATCAAAAGTCTGGATATTGCTACCGCCTGTCAATCCCCAACATTTCTGTTCATCAGGAGTCACGTGAATCTTCTCATACATATCCACGCTACCATCTCTGCGGCAGAGGAAACCCACATTATAAAGCGCACCGTCTTCCTTTACCAGTGGCATGGAACCCGTGATGATATTGATGTTATAGCTGATAGCCAATTCACGGAAACGGTCACGAATCTGTTCCGTATATTGAGCCATTTCACGAATACTCTGCGCTTCACCCATGTCATTAAACTTCGCCATCAGTGGAGCATTAAAGTATTCTGGGAAAAGGATGAAATCACTCTTATAGTCAGACACGGAATCCACGAAGAACTCCACCTGTTCAAAGAGATCATCCACAGAAGCATAAGGACGCATCTGCCACTGAACCAACCCGATGCGCACCGTAGGTTTTCTATCTACAAAACTATCCGTTGGTGGCTGGTAATAGATATTATCCCACTGCAACAGTGTGGCGCAGTGTTCACTCTCCTCATCACTTGGCAGATAATTGCGGATGACACGACGGACGTGGAAATCATTGCTCAACTGGAACGTGAGTACCGGGTCGTAGATTTCACGGGAGCGCACCTTCTCGATATACTCCTTCGGACGCATCTGGTCCGCATACTTATGATAGTTAGGAATACGACCACCAAACATGATCGCCTTCAGATTCAACTTTTCGCACAATTCCTTGCGATACTCGTACATACGGCGTGCCAATCGCAAGCCACGGTAATCAGGGTGGATAAACACCTCAATACCATAGAGAATATTACCATTAGGATCGTGTGTATTGAAAGTCTCGTTACCAGTCACCTGCGCATAGGTATGATCACCTTTCACCATATTATAATTGACGATGATAGACAGGGCACATCCTACAATCTTATCATCCACGATGATGACAACCTGACCTTCAGGAAATATAGTAATGAGTTTCTTGATTTGCTGGCGTGTCCAGAACACGTCAGAATCAGCGTAGATACGCTTGAAAGATTTAGCGAGCTGGTCATAATCCTCCATGTGGAGATTTCTCAGGCTCACCTTTTCGATTTTACGAATGGGTTCCATAATACAACTTTTTATCTTTAAACCATCATCGGTTTCAATGAAAGAACCGATATTTGGGGGCAAAAATACAACTTTTCACCCGAAGCACAAAGAGAAAAATACAAAAAAAGGAAAAATGCAGGAATAAAAGCGTTTTTTATCAAAATAATGAGTACCTTTGCAGCCCAAAATGAACCAACAATATAAAAAACAAAAAAGTGAACAGTAATCAAGTTAAAGGTTTTCTGGCGGGCATCATTGCCGCTGTTTGTTATGGTACCAACCCATTGGGTACCTTAGAGCTCTACCATGACGGATTCTCTTCCGGTTCCGTCCTGACCTATCGCTACCTTTTAGCAGTAGTCATGTTTGCCATCGTCTTACTGGTACGCCGTGAAAGTTTCGCCATCAAGTGGGGTCATGCCATCCGTCTGGCATGCTTAGGCAGTTTCTTCGCCCTCTCTTCCACTACGCTCTATGTCAGTTTCCATTATATGGCAGCAGGAATCGCGAGTACCCTGCTTTTTGTCTATCCCATTATGACTGCAATCCTGATGACCGCCTTTTTCCATGAGAAGGTCACCTGGACCAGTACCATCGCCATTCTTCTCGCCGTTTCAGGCGTCGGACTCCTTTATCAGGGAGATGGAAACGCCAAGTTGAGCACAGCGGGTTTTGCCCTTGTGATGGCCTCCTCCCTGCTCTATGCGGTTTATATCATCTCCATCAACCAGTGGAAGAACAACACCATGTCGAATGTCAAATTCACCTTCTGGATATTGGTATTCGGTCTGATAACCGTTGCCCTCTTCACGTGGATATCGGGGGAAAGTTTCCAAATGTTGGAAACACCGAAGCAGTGGCTCTGTGCAGCCCAACTCGCTCTTTTACCGACGGTACTCTCGCTCTTCTTCATGACGATTTCCATCAATCTCATCGGCAGTACCCCTGCTGCCATCATGGGAGCCTTGGAACCTGTTACCGCAGTCGTGATTGGCGTCTGTATTTTTGGAGAATCCTTTACCCTGCAGCTTGCGCTCGGTATTGTTGCTATTCTTGCCGGTGTAACTCTGATTATTCTACGGAAACAGAAATAACCCCCCTATCAAAAAATGAGGGTGTGTCATGGTCTTATGACACACCCTCATTTTTTTTATTCCTCATCTGCAAATTCATGCAGCGTATAGTCGCTACTGCCATCAAAGCAATGGGTGCAGACCTGGCATTTCGGTAAGCCGATCGCCTCAATCAACTGTTCGATGGTATTGAACTTCAAAGTAGTCAAACCGAGTTGACGCGCAATCTCGTCCACCATTCTCTGATATTCAGGAGAACCCGTAGTAGCATATTTATCGAGATTCTTATTGGCATCACCTTCAAACTTCTCGATGATACGACGAGTAATCAATTCCATGTCGCTCTTGGAAGAAGTGAAGTTGATAAATGGACAACCGTAAACCAATGGAGGACAGGCGATTCGCATGTGACATTCCTTCAAACCAGCCTGATCGAAAAGAACCTTCACATTATCACGCAACTGGGTACCTCTTACGATACTGTCATCACAGAAAAGAACTCGCTTGCCTTTGAGCATCGCCTTGTTAGGTATCAGTTTCATCTTAGCTACCAAAGAGCGCATACTCTGGTTGCTTGGAGTAAACGAACGAGGCCAAGTAGGCGTATATTTAGCAATACAACGCTGGTAAGGCACACCCTTACCCGCAGCATAACCCATAGCCATACCCGTACCCGAATCAGGAATACCACTACAGCAATCCACCTCCACATCGTCGGTCTTGGCGAGGTTGCAACCATTGGTAAAGCGCACATCCTCCACATTACGTCCCTCGTAGGTAGAAGTTGGGAAACCATAATAAACCCACAGGAAAGAACAGATCTGCATCTTCTTATTGGCAGGTCTCAGCTGCTCAAGTCCATCAGCAGTCATCTTCACAATCTCTCCCGGACCCACCTCATACTCAGTCTCATAGTCGAGATTAGGGAAAGAGGTAGATTCGCTGGAAGCAGCATGGGCACCATCCTTCTTGCCGATAATAAGTGGCGTGCGTCCCCAACTGTCACGGGCACAGATGATACCATCCTCGGTGAGAATCATCATCGTACAAGAGCCCTTGATGTGATGATATACATTCTCGATACCCTCTTTGAAAGTCTTGCCCTGAATGACGAGCAAGGCAACAAGTTCAGTAGGATTGGTACTGCCGGAAGACATCTCAGCAAAGTGCATGTTCTTCTCCAGCAAATGTTGGGTAAGTTCATCCTTGTTGGCAATCTTTGCCACTGTACAGATGGCAAATCGGCCAAGATGAGAGTTCATGATGAGCGGCTGTGCATCCGTATCGCTGATGACTCCAATACCAGAGGTAGCCCCTTCAAACTTATCTAATGAAGTTTCAAACTTGGTTCTGAAATAAGAGCTTTCGAGGTTGTGGATAGAGCGCACGAAGCCTTTATCCTGACTGTAGGTTGCCAAACCGCCTCGGCGTGTGCCGAGATGTGAGTTGTAATCAGTGCCGTAGAAAAGGTCTGCGACACAACTTTTCTTGGAAATCGTTCCGAATATGCCTCCCATAAGAGTATAAATTCTATATTAATGTTTGAAATATGGGTGCAAAGGTACTAAAAATGAAGAAATCTCGCAAGAAAAGCGTGCAAAAACTTTTCTTGCGAGATAAATAATTGTTTTATCTGTCCATGAGCGGCGTATAATCCAACTCTCCCAAAATATTCTTATAAGCAGGACGGATGATACGGCGACCTTCGAAGTTCAGTTCCTCAATACGATGGGCTGTCCAACCCACGATACGTGCCATGGCGAAGATTGGTGTATAGATTTCCTGTGGCAAACCAATCATCTCATAGATGAAACCGCTATAGAAGTCGAGGTTGGCACAAGCCGGTTTGCTACCACCACGATGTTCCTGCAAGCACTTGATACCTTCCTGTTCGATGAGTTTCAGGAAGTTATATTCATCCTCTCTACCCTTTTCCTTAGCCAACTCACCTGCCAGGCGTTTCAGTTCCACAGCACGTGGGTCACTCAAGGTATAGACGGCATGACCGATACCATAGATCAGACCGGTCTTGTCATAAGCCTCCTTGTTGAGCATACGTTTCAAGTAAATATCAAGTTCACTGACATTCGTCCAATCCTTGATCGCTTCCTTCAGGTGATGGAACATATTGATAACCTTGATGTTAGCACCACCATGAAGAGGACCCTTCAAACTACCGATACCAGCAGCAATAGAACTGTAGGTATCCGTACGGGTAGAAGAAGTAACACGTACGGTGAAGGTAGAGTTGTTACCACCACCATGCTCAGCCTGGATAATCAGGAGCAAGTCGAGCATACGCGCATCCAGTTCTGAATAATTCTCATGCTTCATCATATAGAGGAAATTCTCTGCAATAGAGAGGTTCTCACGTGGATGACGGATATGCAGACTTCTACCCTGCACAGAGTGACGATAGATATTGTATGCGTATGCGATGATGGTAGGGAACTTGGCAATCAACTCTATACTCTGGCGCATCAGGTTGTCACGACTGATATCATCCGGATTTGGATCGAAGGTGTACATTTCGAGCACACAACGAGCCAGGATATTCATGATATTGCTACCCTCCAACTCAATGATATGGGTAATCGTACGGTGATCGAGCGGCATATTATCATTGATGAGTTCCCTGAAAGCCTCCAATTCCTCCTTGTCAGGCAACTGACCGGAGAGCAAGAGGAAAGCCACCTCCTCAAAACCGAATCGCTTCTCCTTGAGAAGAGGAGTTACAAGGTCGTCCAATTCATAGCCACGATAGTAGAGTTTACCCTCGGTAGGTTTCAATTTACCTTGCTCATCACGCTCATAACCCACCACATTACCGATATTAGTCAAACCGACGAGCACACCCGAACCATCCTCATTGCGAAGACCACGCTTCACATTGAATTTGGTGAATGCCTCCTTATCAATCTTGCATGAGTTTTTAACCTCATCACTTAATTTATATATCAAATATTCCTTGTTCATAATTATTCAAATTAGAATGTTATTTCTGCGCTGCAAAATTCAAGGCACTACCAGCCTTAAACCATGCGATTTGCGTATCATTATAGGTATGTTCTACCTCGAAGCTATCCTCAGAGCCATCCTTGTGCTTAAGGGTGACGGTAAGGTGACTGCCTGGTGCAAACTCCTTGAGACCAGTCAAAGAGATACGGTCGTCTTCCTGTACCTTATTATAATCATCCTTGTTGCAGAAAGTAAGCGCAAGCATACCCTGCTTTTTCAGATTGGTCTCGTGGATACGGGCGAAACTCTTGGCAAGAATCACCTTCACATTGAGGAATCGAGGTTCCATCGCTGCATGTTCACGAGAAGAACCCTCACCATAGTTGTCTTCTGCCACTACGATGCTGCTGATATTCTGCGCTTTATAAGCCTTGGCAGCAGTAGAAACCTCCACGTATTTGCCATCCAACTGGTTTTTCACCTTGTTGCTCTCACCATTGAAAGCATTCACGGCACCCATCAGGAGGTTATCGGAGATATTCTGCAGATGACCACGGAACTTCAACCAAGGACCTGCCATAGAGATATGGTCTGTTGTACACTTACCCTCTGTCTTGATCAGCAGCGGCATGTCGATCAGATCCTTCCCATCCCAGGCAGCAAACGGAGCGAGTTTCTGAAGTCGGTTGCTATCCGGAGCAATCACCACCTCAACGTTGGCATTTTCCTCGCTTGGAGCAATAAAGCCCTTATCTTCTACGGCAAATCCCTTAGGAGGGAAAGTAAAACCGGTAGGAGCATCGAGCATCACGCTGTTGCCATTCTTATCTAATAAGGTATCCGTAGCAGGATTAAAGTCGAGACGACCGGCGATGGTAAGTGCCACCGTCAATTCAGGGCTACCGATAAAGGCGTAAGTATTAGGATTGCCATCAGCACGACGGCGGAAGTTTCTATTGAAAGAAGTAACGATGGCATTCTTGCGCGTATTGTCATCCGTATGGCGCTTCCACTGTCCGATACATGGACCACAGGCATTGGTCATGATCAGTGCACCGATCTTCTTGAAATCATCGAGGATACCGTCACGCTCAGCGGTATAGCGTATCTGTTCAGAACCCGGGTTGATAATCAACTGACCTTTCACCTGAATACCCTTCTCGTAAGCCTGACGAGCCACACTGGCAGCACGGGCGAGATCCTGGTAAGAAGAGTTGGTACAACTGCCCACCAATCCCACTTCAACCACCATCGGATAGTCATTGGCAGGACCTTTCGCCTTCATGTGAGAGATTGGAGTAGCCGCATCTGGCGTAAACGGACCATTGAGATGAGGTTCTACCTTAGAGAGGTCGATTTCCACAATCTGATCATAGAAAGCAGACGGATTGGCAAGCACCTCATCATCAGCACGGAGTTCAGCCGCATTCTGCTTGGCAAGAGAAGCAATCTCCTCTCTACCTGTCTTACGGAGATACTCATCCGCATTTCCATCGAATGGGAAGATAGAACAGGTAGCACCCAGTTCTGCACCCATATTACAGATCGTAGCCTTACCTGTCGTAGAAATACTGTCAAGACCATCACCGAAGTATTCGAGAATGGCATTGGTACCACCCTTTACGGTAAGAATACCGAGAATTTCGAGAATCACATCCTTAGGAGTAGCCCAACCCGAAAGTTTACCAGTAAGATGAACACCGATGAGACGAGGCATCTTGAGTTCCCAAGGCTGACCGGTAAGAACATCTACCGCATCCGCACCACCAACACCAACAGCCACCATTCCGAGTCCACCGGCATTAGGCGTGTGCGAATCAGTACCCACCATCATACCACCAGGGAAGGCATAGTTTTCGAGTACCACCTGATGGATGATACCAGCACCCGGACCCCAAAAACCGATATGGTATTTCTGAGAAACAGATTTCAAGAAGTCATAAACCTCCTTATTGGTCTTGCACGCCTCAGGAAGGTCTTGTGCAACACCCACATCCGCACGAATCAAGTGATCACAATGAACAGAGGCAGGTACGGCCACTTTGTCCTTACCCGCATTCATGAACTGAAGAAGAGCCATCTGAGCCGTTGCATCCTGCATTGCCACACGATTAGGTCGGAAATCAACATATTCCACACCTCTTTTATAAGGGCGCAATTGTGTGGAGTCGAAAAGGTGAGCAAAAAGCACCTTCTCGGCATAAGTAAGAGGTCGTTTTACCGTAGCTTTAGCCTGAGCTACACTTTCAGAATACGAAGCATAGAAGCTTCTCAGCATGTCAATGTCCAGTATCATCTTATTCACTATTTAAATTAAACTATGCAATTTATTCACTATTTGAACTAAACTATTTGCAAAAATACGAAATATTTTTCATATCGTAGCATTTTTCTTGAATTATTTATCATTTTGCCAGTAATTTTTGATTTTTTATATGAATTTGTTGCATAATTATGCTAAATATGCCGGAAAAAGGGATCGTAAAAGAAAAAAGGCGAAAGAGACAAGAACCATAAAAATGTCGCAAAATGGTGACAAAAGTGTGTATTTTAGGAATTAAGGCATTTTTTTCACATTTTCTTAACAAGAATACGGAAAAAATTATATAAATTTGCAGCATATTTGAAAATGGAGGTTAAAATCGACAGAAATTTTAGCCCCAAAACATTATTAACTAATGAGCCCACTTTAAAAAGTAAGGCCTGTTTAAGATGTTTATATTTCACGATAATAATCTTCGATTTATGCCGTTATCTGGAGTATTTTTCGTATCTTTACACCATCAATCAAACAGAATGACTATGT
>NZ_SGVY01000042.1 GCF_004535825.1 Segatella hominis
AACCATTCCGAATAGCTATGGGACTTTGATTTGTCTTGCAATCTCATCCATGGTCATATGCCTTGTATGAAGTTTCTGTACGTTAGGTCAGATGTTTGCCGCCAGCTTCTTTCAGATTCCACCTCGCGGTGGACACCCTTGCTATTGGCTATACGATTCCCGCTATTAGGGCTCGTTAGGGACTTGCACCCATTAGAATAAGCTCATGCCGAGCATACAAGATGAGTGCGACAAGAGAAGCCGCACTCAGCAGAAATGATGTCGTTGCTATAATCAGGATAGTCCTGCATCATCTTCTTTGCTGCATTGAAACGTATCTCGCTGAGCCATATTCGAAAGTTAGTGTGTAAGCATTGGTCAAAAAACTGGCTCAATTCATTCTTTGATATACAAAGCGTACGGGAAAGCGTCAACATGTTCACATTACAATCCTTATAGCCTAAATCCACACACCACTGGTCAAGACTGTTTTGGATAAAGATTCTGCGTTTCTCAGAAATCCGTTGTAAGGATTCTGTACCTACATCAGAAGCCTTATTTTTATTGCAAGAACCAGATGATGCCTCCCCCACTTCTCATATATTTTGCTCTCGCAGAGCCGTTATTTTCCTCTTCTTTATCCAAGAGTTCTTCGGTAGGGATATAATTGCTGCCAAGGGCAATAAACGTAAGATTGAAGAACAGCAGGGCAAACAATACGACAGGACCTACTATATATAATAAGGTGGTGGAAAAGATGGCAACCGGCATAGCGAGAACTGCGAGCCAGAGAATGGATTCCTATGGAGATGAGCGAGAAGCAGGGGGTATAGAGGAGGATGTTGATGACCGCCCCTAAATGATCGTGCATAGCACGGAAGCCGAACCCCATCTGTATGACATATTGTATCGCTAACCCTATCAGGGCAATCACGATCATCCATCGTGAACGCTCATACCGCTTGTTCTCCCATCTTACATGCAGATGAGAGAGTGCCAAGAAGGAGGCATTGACGAGCATGAATATAAAACATGCAAACTGAAAGAGAAATAATGAATCCATACGCTTGCAAAAGTACAACAAAAAATTCAGAAAACGCTGCAATACGTTCTTTTTTTAATGAAACTTAGAAATAATACCCTTAGATACCACTAAGAAAATAATTCTCCGTAATTTTGTATGGTCAATTCAAAAAAACGACGTATCTTTGCACTTGCAAACAAAAAAATAGAATGTCTATGCTGAACTTAACACATTACTTCCCGATAACCGACCCTACGTTGATCTTCTTCGTAGTGCTGCTCATCGTTCTCTTTGCCCCTATCATTATGGGTAAACTGCGTATTCCACACATCATTGGCATGGTGTTGGCAGGAATCGTTGTCGGCAAGTATGGACTGAATATCCTGGAACGAGACTCCTCCTTTGAACTGTTTGGAAAGGTGGGCCTCTACTACATCATGTTCCTCGCAGCCTTGGAGATGGACATGGAAGGTATGAAGAAAAACAAGTCGCGACTACTCATCTATGGCTTGCTTACCTGCTTCATACCGTTTACGCTGACCTATTTCATGAGCGTCCACCTGCTCCACTACTCCACCAAGGCCTCACTCCTCCTCAGCTGTATCATGGCTTCCAATACGCTGATAGCCTACCCGATAGTTTCGAGATACGGATTGCAGCAGAAACCGAGTGTCACGCTGAGTGTCGGGTCCAGTATGCTTTCGCTTCTGATAGCGTTGGTCATCTTAGCTGGTCTCGTTGCCTCGTTTGGAGAGCATGACGGCGTACTCTTCTGGATATTCTTCGCCACCAAGTTTGCAGCCTATTGCGGTTTTATGATATTCCTCATTCCCCGTCTCACCCGCTGGTTTCTGCGCCGCTACAGTGATGCCGTCATGCAGTTCATCTTCGTCATGGCGATGCTTTTCATGAGTGCAGCCTTATCCCAGATAGTAGGCATCGAGGGCGTGTTCGGAGCTTTCTTTGCCGGACTCATCCTCAACAGATACATTCCCCACGTATCTCCGCTCATGAACCGCTTGGAGTTTATCGGCAATGCCCTTTTCATCCCTTATTTCCTAATAGGAGTAGGCATGCTCATCAATGTCAACCTGCTCTTCCAGGGCGGTCATATCCTCTGGGTAATCTTCTGCATCGTCTTTTTCGGAACGTTAGGCAAAGCCATAGCAGCCTATGCAGCATGCCTCGGTTTCCGCCTTCCGCTTTCCTCAGGTCACATGATGTTTGGACTCACCTCAGCCCACGCAGCCGGCAGTATCGCCATGGTCATGGTCGGAATGAATATCCTCATCGGCCCCAACACTTATCTGGTGAATGATGACATGCTCAATGGTGTGGTCATCATGATCCTCTTTACCTGCATCATCTCCTCGCTCCTCACCGACTGGTCGTCCCAGAAAATTATCCTCCGAGACAAGGAATTGCCGGAAGCAGAAGACGAGAAGAAGGGCAATGACGAGAAGATTCTCATCCCTGTGAGATACCCAGAATATGCCGACAGCCTGATGGATTTGGCACTCTTAGTGAGAAATCAGAAACTGAACCGGGGACTGGTTTGTCTGAACGTAGTTTACGATGATAAGGACATGCGATACAACCAGGAACAGGGCAGACAACTGCTCGACCATTGCAGCCAATTAGCAGCAGCTACCGATGTGATGACCCAGACGCAGGTTCGTATTGCGGCCAACATCGCCAATGGCATCAAGCATGCTTTCAACGAGTTCCAATGCTCAGAGATTATCATCGGTATGCACATGCATCCGGAGCGTTCTCCGAAATTCTGGGGCGAATTCCATCAGAGCCTTTTCAATGGTTTGAGCCGACAGATTATCATGGCTCGCGTCATACAACCATTGAATACAATACGCAGAATTCAGGTAGCCGTACCATCACGAGCTGAGTTTGAACCAGGCTTTTACCGTTGGCTTGAACGCCTCAGCCGAATGGCAGGAAATCTCGACTGCCGTATCCAGTTTCATGGTCGCACCGAAACCTTGGCGCTCATCAATGAGTACATACAGAACCGCCATCATGAAGTGCGTGCCGACTATGCCTTGATGAACCATTGGAACGAAATGCCACAGTTGGCAGCCCAGATTTCCAACGACCACATGTTGGTAGTGATTACCGCCCGCAAGGGAACAGTATCCTACAAGACAGCCCTGGAACGTCTGCCAGAGGAAATCACCCGCTTCTTCTCGGGCACCAATCTGATGATTATCTTCCCAGACCAGTATGGCGATTCATCGGGTGATCAACTTACCTTCGCTGAGCCACAGCACCAGGAGGAAATCAGTGCTTACGAGGCATTGAGTCAATGGCTCAGAAAGAAAATGAGACGGTAAAATAGGGAACTAATTCCTTCTTCACGTCGAAGCAAGGACAGGCTTTGGCGGAAAACTCGTTGTGACCGTGGATGGTGGCGTGAGGGAATTCCTCCTTCAGCTGACCGATGAGATCCAGCAGGGCAGCCTTCTGTTCAATGGTTCGGGTGTCCTTCGGTTTGCCATCCTTGGATAAACCGCCGATGTAACAGATGCCGATGCTGATAGCATTATGCCCCTTGCAGTGGGCACCGATTTCAGACAAAGAACGGCCTACGTGGATGTCGCCGTTGCGGTAGATGACGAAGTGATAACCGATCTTTCTGAAACCGCGCGCTCTGTGCCAGCGGTCGATGTCGGCAACTGTGTAGTCCTTATCTTCTTTGGTAGCACTACAATGAATGATGATTTCCTTGATATTACGCATATTGTTATGAATTAAATTTTAGAAAAGATATACAGAACTCAGAGGGATTTCATTCTGCTCAATGTCCTGAATAATCAGCCTGATCTCTTCACCTTTCCCTATAGCTCCTTCCAATACCTTATAGAGATCAAGGTAGCAATCTAATGTATGAAGCAACAGACCTGCTGGACCTGCCTTCCCGATGATGATGCTACCATGTTTCAGCGTGAAAGCCCCATTGCCAGGCATGAAGAACGGGATGCGAGATGCAGTCTTTATGGAGCGGGCACCCTTCTTTCTAATCATAGGAACATTGATAAGCTCCTTATCAATCGGAGATTCCATCCATTTCTTCCTGTAATTTTTGTTAAACATGATTTCAACCTTGTATTCACCGGCAGGCAAATGGTGAGTAGGATGCTCTAATGTTCTATACACAAGTATCCCTTCTACGAGTATAGTGCCCATTAAGCCCCAGGGAGTACCAATTTGACGATATAAATTTATTTCCATGATTTTAAAATTTTGAAAGTGATATTCGGGGGAAGTGTATCCCCCGAAAACGATTTTGACCGAAAATGACCATGACCGAAAATGACCGGTTTCTATACCGAATAGTTGCAGTTATTGAGTTGTGTTAACTTTCTGGTAACGCTTATCTTTCATCATGATGACCAGTCCCTGTTTTCTCCAGTTCTTCAACATCTGCCTTGTAGATTCCCGGCTTGCACCTGTTCCTTTCACGGCAATACTCTGCTGCACAGCCTGTTCGAATGTGAATGTAACGTCCAATCGCTCAAAGATAGAATCATTCTTTCCACGTTTGGAGCGCTCTAAAGAAGCCTGTCCATTGTAGTTTTTGGAAGAAAAAGCATCCTCTATGCGCTGACGGAAGAAGTAGAGAGCATTCTCCAACTGATAGTCGGCTAAGGTGTCGAAAACAGAAAGCATCGCTGGTGTCTGCGTTCTTACGATCATCTCTTTCCACAAGTTGGGATGCTCCTTCAACTTCTTTTCCGCTCCATTCAATCCATGTTTATGAATCAATATCTCAGCCACTTTGCAGAGCATCAGGCAGGTCATCATTCTCATGGTGGTAGGGCAAATACGGAAACGCTGACGAGCTTTCACTTTGTCGTCATTCTTCATCGTCTCCAGTCTTATCTGCTCCAACCATTCTCTACCTCTTTCCTCCAACTTGAGCAACTCCACTTCTCCGTTCATCAGCGGCAGCAGATGGGCTATCTGGATGATGCGTTCCTTCTGTCGATCTTTCAGAACATAAAGATTTTCGGTAAGCGGTGTAAAGGTATTATCGGGAGTTCGAGCCACGACGATACGGCTTTGAAAACCATCCGTGTAATTGCTGATTACTCGGTAAAGTGCATCAGGCGTTCCGCACATCACCACGTTCCACAACAGCCTGTCTATATGCACATTCACTGCCTCAGCACTTCTTGCCTCACGCTCATAGCAAGTTCCATCGTATGCCTGACGGAGCATCACGGAGAAATCGCTCATGGCCGATTTCCACTTCTGCGCCACGGTGTCGGCTTCCGGAGTGAAGGAGAAGGCGTGTTTGCCTTCGGTGTTGGCAAGACGTTCAGCGAGATTGGCCACGGTATTGTTCAGCGTCAGACATCTGATAGGCAATTTCGGTTCTTCAGGCTGCTCCTTCTTGTTCTTTGCCGCCCGCTTCTTGACTCTCCAGTCCTCCTCCGTCTGCAGATACATCTTGTCCATATCCTTCAATTCTTTCGTCCAGGTGTTGATAATCGGGTCAATACTACCCTTTCCTGAGGCGAAATCTCCTGCAATATAGGAGATGAGATTGAGCGAGTTCATCTTGCCGTGCACGCTTACCTTTACACCTGTGGCAAGCATTCCGATGACCGGGCAGATAGCAGAGATGACAGGCATGGCGAGGGCTGGACCCACAGCATCAACCGAGTCCTTGATACCTTGCGGCAGTTTCGGCAGGGCATTATAGTAGAACTGGTCGTCCTGCGCATTAGCTTCATCCAGCGCATTGATGAAAGCTTCATCGTCTTCATCCGTTCCAGTCGCTCCCGTTGCCGCATTCTTGTTCAGTTTCTCTTGTCGGATGGCAGACAATACGTCTTTCAGACGTTTCGGCATTTGCGTGATTTTCTCACTGAGTGCCGAGTTGATGCAAGCCATCTTTTCCTGATCAGGGAAACCATCGTAGCAGGGAATCACCTGAGCCATCAGATTGCGGTCGAAACCGCAGATATGACGGAGATTAACGGCAAGCTCGAAAGTCAATGTGTTGCGATTGGATTTCACGGGTTCCTGACCATCATTATACATCTGCCACCATTTTGCGATGATGTCGGAATAAGGAATTCCGAGATATTTGAGATCAGATGGGGCTGAAACTTTGGGAGTTCCAGCAGATGGGCTTGGAGCTTCATTCTTTCCTGTAGAAGCTGCAGGAGCAGTCGATCCTGTTTTCTTCTCTGCAGAGCCAGTAGAAGTATCTCCGCCTAAAATCGTAGCAGAAGCATTTGGCATCGGATTTTCCCAAGGTTTGTAATGCTTATTCGCCTTGTGAGCACCTTCATTCAACTCCTCTTTTCCAAATCTCTCCCGATCCTCCAAAACCTTTGCTTCAGCTGCCACGGCAGCCTCGTCATAAGCATCCTGAAAGAGATGCGGAGAGAGGAAAAGCAAGTCTTCATCATCCGAAGTGGTGGTGAAGTAAACCCGGTTGATGTCGTGAGCCGACGTATCCATTTCACATTTCAGCATTGTAGCAATCCTCACTTGGTTTTCCAAGATGGTCTTGCCCTTTTCACGCTCAAATACCGCATGACCGCCCTGCCTTGCGCTCCTCTCCAACATCAGAAGTCCGTATTTACTCGGCTCCTTCAGCAGCAGTTTGGCAGCCTTGGCAAAAGCCTCAGGTTCATCCATATCAAAGCCGAAAGCCTGGCTTGGCAGTTTCATGCCTTTCACCACACCATTGGGATAATGCCCGGAATAATTGAATTGTATCAGTCTGCGTTTCGCAGCATCGCTTCCGGCACGAGCCTGACGCAAATTCGCCTTCTGCTCTTTGCTTCCACGCAGCTGCTTGTATTCCTCTTCCGAGGTGATGGGACGGGCAACCTTGTGCCCGTTCTCCACCTTAATTAAATAACAGCTCATTCTGTTTCGTTCTTCATGTTTTAGTTCTACAATGTTTATTTAGTTTCTACAATGTTTAAAAATATTTATCGCATAAACAAACTTACTGCTTCAACTGTAGCTCTACTACGGCATTGGCAGCCTCTCTTGCTTCCGTGATGAGTGCCTTGCCGATATTGACCCCCTCGTCACTATACACCTTGAGGGTGAGCTGCACAGCATTGTCCTTCGTCTTGCTCACACGTCCGTGAGCCAATTTCTTGATGAGTTTAGACTGAGAACGCGGCTTCGCTTTCGCAATGAAATCGAATGTACCGTCACTCAACTGTTGGGCAACGCCCTGTGAACGGAACCCAGGCACTTGGTCTCTCACGCCCTGCTGGTCAGGAGTAAAGAGAAAACACTTGCTTCCATCATAGAAAGCCACACCGCCCAACTGTACATGATTGCAACCGTTATTCTGTTGCACCTGCTCGCAACCATTATTTTGCTGGTTGCAGTTTTTAGAATAATCTTTCTTCATATCTGAATTGAAATTTACGAGGAGAAACATCAGGAATGTTGCGCGCTTTACTTAAGAAAATCCTCCGTCCGTCCCAACTCAGATTAATAACTTGTTCCAGAATCCTCGCAGCCTTTCTCCCTGCGAAGCTCTTTTTACCTTTTTACTTTTTTACCTTTTCAATGTCCGTCACTAAGATATCCTGATAAACCTGACCATTGTGCTCATGGGTAGTAAAGCGGAGCGTAACAGCCACCAAATCGCCAGGATAGAATTTGCACTGAGCCGCATTCCCCAACATTGCCGCAGCATACTGGTTCTCATACTTGCCGCCCATCTCTTGGAGAACGATGTTACATTTCATCATCTGTCCGTTCTCACTTTTCTGACTCTGCACAGCGAAGGCCTCGCCCTGCTGCACCACTCTCATGATTTGAGTATTCATATTATAAAGTAGTCGGAAGTTGTTTCAAGATCACCAAACCATTTCAGCGTTGTCTTGTTTCTTCGACGCTGCAAAAGTACTGCGAAAACAAGGGCAAAACAATGCTTTTCCCACAACTTCCCCGAAAAACCCACGTTTTTGGGAAAAATCGGGCTTTTCATGGGAAAAATTAAAAGAAGAAGAAAAAGAGGGTTGAAATGTAAAGAAAAAGGGAATATCATCCCTCTTTCCCCCCAAAAAATCCCTCATTTTTTCCCAACGTTGGGAAAAATCGTGGGAATCTTGGGAAAAAGTAACTAATAAAAATAAAAAAGCACCTCCTTCACCATCCATGAAGAAGATGCTTTTAACAAAAGCAACCAAAGTTACCCAAATATATTATTCCCAAACGGGAACTTAATTCTTGTTTAAGATTATATGGAAAAACGCAACCCAAAATGCATAATCCCCAATGCTTGTAACACTATCTATGTACTATTAAATTAATGAAGCTGTTTAAATGCTGTACAAAAAGTAATATATTTCACATTTCTAGACCTCAACACAGATCGGAAGATGGTCACTCATCCTATTGGACTCCTCCCAGGAATATAGTTTATAGTCTTTAACTTCTGTATTTGTAAAAGCATAGTCCAGGAAGAAGGTACAATTACCTTTGCCGGTATGGTCGTAGGTAAATCGGCTTTCCTTACCTATCTCTTCATGTAGGAAGGTATGATGAGCTGATTTCAGCCCATTTTCCTCAAACCATGTAAACACTTTCGGAGATTCTTTTCTTTGAAAACTATTAGGGTTAGAGATTACATTATAATCACCTATCACCACAGTCTTATATTTGTTGATATATGGCTTGTAGTATTCCAGGATGTCCAAAAGGATAGAGATATAAGAACCACTAGTTATTCCCTTGCGAACTGTTGGCCATACAGCAAGTAGAAGATACTCATCATCAAAAATAACCGGAATAGCATAGTGCAGATTCTCATTGTACCAGTCTGGTAACACTATCTTGTGATTATCAGGGCAGATAACCCCCAAGCCCTTGTAGTCGAAGTCGCCCGTCCAGAAGAAGGAGTAGTCTTCAGGAACTGCGATGTTATCAGCGTTGCCACACTCTGGAACGACAAAGGCATCTATGCCTTTTTGTCCTAAGAGCCAGTCAATCTTTTCCTGCTTGCTCCACGAAATGTTATAAGATAGTATTTTCATTATTCCATCATTTTAAAGTTGTCTATTCTGTTTATTGTGAACCTGTAAAAAAGCTCACCACAAAGGTAACTATTTTTTTCAATAATCGACTTAGTTTAGTAAATAAAATGCGCCATAAAGGAACGTCTTAATATTTTTAAGCACAAATGGGGTTAAAGGTTGTACTTCTCATATAACCATCCCTTTTCGCCAGCTTATAATACAGATCCTGGGCGGTATGATAATCGGGATCGGAGCCTTCAAGCCACTCAGAAAAATGGTGGTTGTGGTTCTTCTGCGTTTCCTGCTTGCGAGACGACTCCACAACGCACTACTTTCCCCAATATCTTTCAGCCATAGGCTGCAACCTTTCCTTTATTACTTCCATAACAGTCTTGAAATCAAGAGTTTCTTTCCATTGAATCTTTTTCAGAAATGCTTTCCAGCGAACTATACGTGCTGCGTCTGTCGCAAAACTTTCTGTAAACAACTGCAATTCGGGATTGTATGTAAGCCCTCTATTATCGAAAGTCGCCTTAATCGCATCATATAATGTGTCATCAGACAAGTCTCTCTTTGTCAGGAGTTGGTAACAGTCGAAGAAATCTTTCATGCGACTGTTGAGCACATCTCGGTCTATCATCGTATGGAATTTCTCGGCAACAACAGTCTCCAAGGAATATGCCTGTATGTTCACAGATGGAATGTCAGGCAAAAGCAATGGGAAGTCAATAGTTGTTGGATATGGAGTTACAACATCACCAAAGCCAATGTCAACAGACATGTTGTAAGCGATAGTATCCATGTGGGCCGTAAAGTAAAATCTGGTGCCAGGATACTTCTTTTCAACAGTTATAGGCTCCAACTTAATGCTGTTAACATCAAACGATACTCCATCCTCATCGCATACAATGCCCAAAATTTCCTGGAACACGTGCGCAAGGAAATCCCTATCACGGCTAATTCTATCTGCCATGAAATCAACATCTACAGTAGGACGTGCCTCAAGTCCGTTCATAGCATAAAGCAAAGAGCCACCTTTCAGCAAAAAATTGTCCTTATATTGGCTTACAGATACTCTGTAAAGCAACCTCTCATTGAAATATCTTGCCAAGAGATACATATATTTATAGCCTGTCTCATTCATCAGATTGAGCAAGCGGGTCTTAACAGACTTACCGTAGTTTTTCTTTCCCATCTTATTCTATTGCTATTTCAAGATAATTTTTCAATGTATTGAATACCCTGAGGCGTTTGGCGTAATCCTGCAAACGAGTGAGATTGCGATTGGGCTTTCTCAAATAAGAACGAATCACTTCTGCACAAACATCCAGCCCCAATTTGTTTCTGTATTTCACTGCATCACAAACACTTCGCTCCAAGTCGGTAATGCGAACATGGAAACCGGATATTTCTGCTTCCATAATGCCAAACTCCAGATTCTCCTTCTTCCAATAATACAATTCTATCGGAAGCGTTTCAGGAATCTCTACTTTCCGTTTATTGGCGATGGCAATGCAAAAAGCTGGTGGAACAGTTGTCGAAAGCTGATGATAAGCCCAGGCATTGTATAGACACACAATACCTTTAGGGACAATACGCTCCACATCTATCATTGTATTCAGCAGGGCTTCCGGAACAGCATAAATGCCCTGGCGCAACTTGATCAAGTCGCCACGTTCCTTAGCTCTCAACAATCGCTTATACTCTGCCATATGAGGAATATCAGTAGTAGAGATTGTGCCTCCTAGTGCTTCCACTTTACAAACTATATTGTCCATATCACATTTATATTAATATCATTTTCGCTGCAAAAATACAATATTTTTTTGAAAAGCGGCAATATTCTACGGAATATTTTCAAAAATGCCGTAGAATATTACCAGCATTATCCTTGTTTTATACCCAGGGGCGATAATTATCTCTAAATCTTCCTCTCTACTTTCCAATATCAACACCAATACTTCTCTTATAATCCTCCATCTTCGCCAGCTTATAATACAGATCCTGGGCGGTATGATAATCGGGATCGGAGCCTTCAAGCCACTCCGAGAAATGGTGGTTGTGGTTCTTCTGCGTTTCCTGCTTGCGGAACGACTCCACCACACATTTTTTCTCTGCATCAGGAAACATCAGGTTCATGCGGGCGGCAAAGGCATTTTTGTCCTGATCATCACGGATGATGTGGAAAGTATATCTCATCATACACCATACTATATACCATTTCTGTTGCGTATCAATATTGCCCTTAATCCAATACTTCAATTTATTCTCCAACTTCACAGGATCCACCCAGTTGGCAAAGAAAGAATCACCAAGTCTCTCAAATTCATCTGCTTTAGCAATTGCGTTTCTAAGATTCTCAAATTCTCCCTGAAACATAAATAGTTTGTTGAAATCATCAGGTAAAGCCTGTTTCTGACAAAGCCCGCTCGCAAGCAGTTCTTCAGGAGAGTCATCAATGAAATAATTTTCATACCACATGAGGCAAAGAGGATTTTGGTTGTATTTATCTACCGTCTCATCCATTTTGGAGCTAAGACTAACCTTATTAGCATCCAATCTTCTCACATCAAAGTATTTATTTCTTCTCTTAACAACTCTTTCTAAATGTTGGGGAAGATTATTATCATCATATTGCTTCTTGATATAATGGTAGATAATTGCCTTTTCATGTTCCGAGCGAAAATCCTCCAAATGTGATAAAGCAGATATGGTATGTTTTATCTGGTCGATGTAGGTAAGCAAATTATCCAATGACAGCTTTAATCCAGATGATACCATTTCTTTCGGACAAGGCTGTATAATATCATAGGTAATAACCTTAGCATTATTCCCTGCCAGAACTCTGAGATCGCTCTCATTTGGGAATTGATAGAAATAGGTTGGATCCGTATCTATAGGCTGGCAGACAAGATACTCAAAATTACCCAATACACATTCTAATTTCTCTCTATAAATGAATAAAATATCCTCACTATAATTTTTATAGATAGAGATATACATTTTCTTGTGGAGCGTATGCACTAAATTCAGGTAATCAGCCATTTCTATAGACAAAGTCTGATATATACAAAAGAGGTAATCAATGTGAATGTGCTTTTCAGAATAATATTTGATTTCACTGATAGCATGATTAATCTCATTAAATAAATGATCCGTCTCTCTCTTATAAATGACAACATCATTCACATTAATGGGGGCATAGACTTGTTCGCCAGTATCCTCATCTGTTAATAGAAGATCTTCTGCAGAGTTAATTTTCAGCAGAAGATTGAAGCTTTCTTCATTTTCTTCTTTTGTGTTTTGCATTTTTTAAGTTTTTAATTATTAAAAAGAAAGGCGAAGGTATCCTTGAAGTACCAATATTCTTGGTACCTTGCTGATTATCTTCTGGAGTTGCTGGGGTCCGAATATTGAGAAGTGTAGTTGGAGCGCCTATATCATATTATGTGATATTTTCTACTTCTTTTTCTTCAATATATTTATTTTTGTTCGACAATTTTACTATACATCACGATTTCGCTCCTGAAAACCTATATATTTGAGCTTAAAAATAAAGGGTTTTAGTGAAAAATCCGCAGTTTTGAGCTCTTAAGTGAAAGAATAAGCCGAAATACGCTCCATAAATAGGGATTTCTTATCATAGTATAAATACACAATAATAGGTCCCTCTCTAATTTACGTATTACTGCCTATGGTTGATTCTACTTCCATGAGTTAGGATTTATAAGTCACTCATAATAAAGTACTTAACTCCGCCACTTGGGGGTAATTCTAATTCGCTCTATATGTTTATCAGCATCTAAAATGTTCCGTATTTCATATCTTTTGGCAAAGATAATAAATCTTTTATATAATATCGAATTTTATTATTTTTTTTAACGTAAAAGCAGAAAATAGCTATTTTGGGGGTATAAGAAGTCCCATTTTGATGGCAAAACATCCATTTTAGAGACAAGAAAAAGCCCTCCATTTGCATTTTTGGGCTGAATATTTTACAGAATTGAATAGAGAAGACAATAGAAACAGATGCTGATTGTTAGTATATTTTATCTTTATTGCACTTATAAATGTGTCGCGAACAAAATAGTTTAGATTACATAACTTATTGACAATCAGCAACATAAACAATCATAACGATTAAAAAAGATTCTTCTACCAAGTAGCATTCTGGTCAAAAAGGTCAATGTCATTGTTGGTCAATTTATAAGAAGTATTGGTCATTTTTTTCTATAGTATAATATAAATAATTTATATTATACTATAGGCTTTTTGACCCATCCCCCGAAGGATTTTGACCAACAATGACATTGACCTTTATGACCGCTTTCTAAAATTCTGAGCCGCTTCCTTCATTTTCTTCAAAATCAGTCTAAATGCAGCAATTGATTTTTGAAATATCATTATAAAGTGCTATCAATCAGACACTTACAGACCCCCCCCAAAAAAATCTGTAGCGGAAAAATTTGTTTTCAACTCCAAATTGTTGTACCTTTGCACCAGCAATCGAAAGAAAGCTTCTCTTGTACCGAAAGTCGGTCTTTACAGACGACACATTTGAGGCACGATTGATGACAGGCGCCGGACATCAATAACGACCCAAATAAGGGCAAGAAACGGGGCTTCTGGGGAATTGAAATATCAACCATCAAAACACACAAAGTATGATTAACTACAGCATTACCATGCGCTCAGTGAACAGTAACCTCCTTGCTATCAATCAGGCAAAATCACGTATCAACCAGGCAAAACGAGAGGGTAAGAACCCCGACCAGGCCGACCTCAACCTGGTGAAGACCGAGAAGAAGAATGCCTTCGCCGTATCTCAGTATTCTGATGTGATGACCATCGAGAAGTTTGCCAAGCACATCTCCAGCCACGGCAGTGTCTATTCTCGCGCAGACATCTCTGCCATTCTCTACATGACCGTGGATTGCATGAGAGAGCAGCTCCTCGAAGGCAAGAAAATCCGTCTGGGCGATCTCGGTGATTTCTCCATCCTCCTCTCATCCAAGGGCGCTGAGGATGCAGACAAGTTCACCGCTCAGAACATCACTGACGTGAAGGTTCAGTGGGAGCCAGGCAGTGAGTTCAAGAATCTCCTTACCGATGCCGAGTTCAACCTCGTAGCCAGCCGTAGCGCTCAGGCTGCAGTCATCAAGGCCATCAAGGAGGGCAAAGCCAACGTGGACATCAGCACTCCAACTACTCCTGGCGACGGCTCAGATGGCGGTGGCTCTAACCCAAGCGGCGGCACTCCTGCAGGAGGTAACACCGAGCAGAGCGGCGGCACCAGCCAAGGCACCGGTTCCAACCCAAGCGGCGACAATAAGGGCGACGCTGGACAGGACGGCAGCGGCGAGGACAACGAACTGTAGAAGGGAAAATTACCCCCCCGTGAAACACACAAAGAATTTAAGTTTAACCTTTAAAATTGAATCAAAATGAGTAAGATGAAAGCAGACACATGGAAGACCATTCTTCAAATCGCCATCAGTATTCTTACGGCACTTGCCACCTCGCTGGGCGTTACAAGTTGTATGGGATAGGATTGACAATCCGTTCTTAAACGAACTCTTTGTATTTTTTCATTAGAACTTTTAAGTTAGGAGGGTGTGTCACAGACTTATGACACACCCTCTTTTTTCGTTACACTAACGATAAGTGAATTCTTCGACATGGCAAAACCTGGGTGTGGCTTTTCGAGGATTATCAAGTAACGACAGCCATGAATGATGAGAAAACTCAAATCCTCAACTTGCACAACGAAATAGCCTCAACTTGCACAACAGAATTACCTCAATCTGCACAATAAAAGCGCTATAACTTGTACAATTTAACAATTAATCTATTGTTATTCAATAACTTTTGTGTATCTTTGCACCCAACCAAAAGCAACGCAAAATGAAACAATATAAAACAAGAATAGCAGATAAAATGCTAACTCGCAGACTAAAAGGTTGTGGCGCAGTATTAATACAAGGTCCCAAGTGGTGTGGCAAGACGACAACAGCTGAGCAACAAGCTAAAAGCATCGTATATATGGATGACCCAGAATATATTGACCAAAACATAGAACTTGCCAGTTTGTCGCCTAAAAAACTGCTTGTAGGTGCAACACCACGCCTTATCGACGAATGGCAATTAGCACCACAGCTTTGGGATGCAGCTCGCTTTGAGGTTGATCATAGAGATGGATTGGGGCAATTCATCTTTACAGGCTCTGCTGTTCCAGCAGACACCAACAAGATTCACCATTCAGGAACAGGTCGTTTTGCATGGTTAACTATGAGAACGATGAGCCTTTCAGAATCAGAAGACTCCTCAAATGAAGTCAGTATCCAAGAACTATTCGATAATCCGTCTGCTGACATTTTCGCCACGAACCAGCACAATATAGACTCCTTGGCTTGGCTCATATGCCGAGGAGGATGGCCTCAAGCCACCATGGTCGGTAAGGACGTAGCACTCGATATGGCTTACAGATACTATGAAGCCGTCGTCAACTCAGACATTTCTCGTGTTGACAATGTTACTCGTGACGCAGAAAGAGCAAAAAGAATTCTACGTTCCATTGCCAGAAACCAGTGCGCTCAAGTTACAGTCAATACAATATGTGCAGACATTGAGAAAAATGAGACAATAACAGCCAACAGAAATACTATATCTTCTTATATCGAAGCCCTAAAGAAAATTTTCGTCTTGGAAGATTCCCTGGCATGGAATCCCAATCTAAGAAGCAAGACTGCCATTCGCACTTCAGACACTCGCTACTTCTCCGACCCTTCCATCGGAGTGGCTGCTTTGGGTATTGGGCCTAATGATTTAATCAACGATCTCAGCACAATGGGACTGTTCTTTGAATCTATGTGTGTTCGAGACCTACGAATTTATGCAGATTCCCTCGATGGCAATGTATATCATTATCGGGATGGAAATGGATTGGAATGTGATGCGGTTGTACATTTGCGCAATGGCAGTTATGGTCTGATAGAAATTAAACTGGGTGGAGAAAAGAACATTGAGGAAGGAGCCAAAAATCTTAAATTATTGGCATCCAAGATTGACGACGCAAAAATGAAGTCTCCTTCTTTCCTCATGGTCTTGACAGGCACGACCCGTTATGCCATTCGCAGAGAAGATGGTGTCTATGTGGTTCCTATCGGCTGTTTGAAAGACTAAGAGAATTTTGAAGCCAATCAGGCAATGATGACTACTTTTTCTTTGGGAGCTTATTTTAACTACATTGAACGTTAGCCCTCATGATTCCGGTCATTTGGTCAAAGTCATTATTGGTCAATATCATTGAAGGTATTACTAAGTAATGGCTATAAAACCTATTTATCATCGAGTCATCGGCATAGCGAACGAAAGGGAGACATAGGCTCATGCCGAGCATACGAAAAAGGGAGGCAAACCTCATCTCAAGGTCTGGCCTCCCACCACTTACTTATAGTTAAAAATAACCGATAATATATCCGGGAATTATCGAGTCAGGAACTTATCTACCTGAGCTGCAATCTTTCTTCCGCTTGCCATAGCTCTTACTACCAGAGAAGCTCCATTTGCTGCATCACCTGCCACGAAGACATTCTCTGCAAACTCAGGCTGCTGTGGCTTCAGGAAGCCCATGGCCAAGAATACTGCCTCTGCCTTGATGATTTCTGGCTCTCCAGCTTCTACCATCAATGGGCGACCGCCCTCTGGGTTTGGCTTCCAATCGATAGGCTGAACCTTCACACCCGTCAACTTTCCATTCTTGCCGAGGAACTCTAATGAGTTGATGTTCCAGCGACGTGTACAGCCTTCCTCATGGCTGGATGTAGTCTTCAGTGTGCGAGGCCAGTTTGGCCAAGGATTCTTTGGATCCTCAGGACCCTCTACTGGCTTAGGCATGATCTCAATCTGAGTTACACTCTTGCAACCCTGACGATGAGCCGTACCGATACAGTCGGAACCTGTATCACCACCACCGATGACCAAGACATCCTTGCCCTTGCAGTTGACCAGTTCATCCTTAGAGAACTCCATGCCAGCAAGGACTCGGTTCTGCTGAGAGAGGAGTTCGAGGGCGAAATAAACACCCTTCAATTCTCGTCCAGGAATCTTCAGGTCGCGGGCTGTAGGAGTACCCGTAGATACCACGTAGGCATCAAAGCCCTCTGGCAACTTGGTGACATCTATCTGCTGATTGTATTTGAACTCGATGCCTTCCTCTTCGAGAAGACGGAGGCGGCGGTCGATGATACTCTTGTTGAGCTTGAAGTTTGGAATACCATAGCGCAACAAGCCACCAGCATTCTCACGTGCCTCAAAGACTGTTACCTTATATCCCTTGTGGTTCAACTGATTGGCAGCTACCAATCCTGCAGGACCGGCACCGATGACTGCCACGGTCTTGCCATTACGCTCTGGAATCTCAACATGCACATAATCCTCAGAGAAAGCGTGCTCCACAATGGCGCACTCATCCTCACGGTTGGTGGTTGGCTCATGGTCCATGAGATTCAGGATACATGCCTTCTCACAGAGTGCAGGACAGATACGTCCTGTGAACTCTGGGAAGTCGTTGGTGGAATTGAGGAGTCGGTAAGCCAACTCCCAGTCGCCCTTGTAGAGCGCATCGTTCCACTCCGGTGCCTTGTTGCCCAATGGACAAGCCCAGTGGCAGAAAGGCACACCACAATCCATGCAACGGGAAGCCTGCTGACGGCGGTCGTTGCTATTCAAAGTCTGTTCTACCTCGCTGAAATCGAGGATTCTATCGTGAATTGGTCTATAACCTGCTTCTTTGCGAGGTATAGTCAAAAATGCTTTTGGATTTCCCATCTTTTTTCTAATTTAAAAATTAGTAATCGCGCTGCATATCCGCAATCTTCTGCTGCAACTTCTTTACCTGCTCCTCCTGAAGCACTCGCTTGTATTCGATTGGCACTACCTGGATGAAATCCTCTACGTAGTGATTCCAGTCATCAAGCATGGTACGGGCGAGTTTACTGCCTGTATAGAGATAGTGCTGACGGATGAGCTCGTGCAACTCCTTGCGATAGGTGCTATCCTCCACGAGGTTGATTTCCACCATATCCATATTACAGAAGTAATCGAAGTTGTGGTTCTTATCCCATACATAGGCAACACCACCACTCATACCTGCGGCAAAGTTGCGACCAGTCTCGCCAAGTACTACGACTCTACCACCTGTCATATATTCACAGCAGTGGTCGCCGGCACCCTCGATGACAGCTACAGCACCAGAGTTACGTACTCCGAAGCGCTCACCCACCTTACCGTTGATATACAGTTCACCACTTGTGGCACCATAGAGACCGGTGTTACCTGCGATGATGTTATCCTCGGCAGAGAAATTACTGCGGATAGGAGGAAGGATGGAAATACGACCTCCTGAAAGTCCCTTTGCAAAATAGTCATTGGTCTCGCCTTCCAACTTGAAATCGACACCCTTTACCAAGAATGCTCCGAAGCTCTGACCTGCAGAACCCTTGAACTTCACATTCACTGTCTTATCAGGAAGACCTGCCTCACCATATTTCTCAGCAATCATACCACTGAGCATCACACCGGCAGCACGGTCGGTATTCTTGATGGCGAAATCGAGGTTCACCTCCTCCTGATTTTCGATGGCACGCTGGGCACCACGAATCAGTTGCTGGTCGAGCACATTGTCGAGATCATGAATCTGCTCGGTAGTATGATAGAGTGAGCAGTGACCTGTCTCACGATGCAAGAGACGTGTGAAGTCGAGCAAGTCTGCCTTCTCCTTGATGCTCTTAGCCACCTCTGGCTCTACGGCATCAGGACCTGTGGCAGGAACAATCTCCTCATCAGACTTGCGTACGATGAGCTCGGTATGACCGATGATATCATTCAAAGAGGTGTAACCCATCTCTGCCAAGTACTCACGAACCTCCTCGGCGAGGAAGCGGAAGTAGTTGATGAGATATTTGTAACTGCCACGGAAGTGCGCACGAAGCTTAGGATCCTGTGTGGCAACACCCATAGGACAGGTATTCAAGTTACACTTACGCATCATCACACAACCCAAGACGATGAGGGCTGCAGTACCGAAACTGAATTCCTCTGCACCGAGCAAAGCCATGAGGATGATGTCACGACCGCTCTTCAACTGACCATCCACCTGCAGGCGAACCTGTCCACGAAGACCGTTCTTCACCAAAGTCTGCTGAGTCTCAGAAAGTCCGATTTCAGGAGAGATACCTGCGAAACGCATACTGGATGCAGGGCTGGCACCAGTACCACCCTCAGCACCAGAGATGACGATGAGGTCGGCCTTTGCCTTAGCCACACCGGCAGCGATAGTACCCACACCGCTCTCAGCCACCAATTTGACAGAGATAGCAGCCTTAGGGTTCACATTCTTGAGGTCGAAGATGAGCTGAGCCAAATCCTCGATACTGTAGATATCGTGATGAGGTGGAGGAGAAATCAAGCTGATGCCAGGGATAGAGTGACGAGTCTTGGCGATGACCTCGTTGACCTTGAAGCCAGGCAACTGACCACCCTCACCCGGTTTAGCACCCTGTGCCACCTTGATCTGGATTTCCTCTGCATTCACCAAATATTCTGTTGTCACACCGAATCGACCGGAAGCCACCTGCTTGGTTTTGCTGGAGAGGCTGATACCATCCTGTGTAGAGTGGAATCGCTCGTTATCCTCACCACCTTCACCGGTATTGCTTCGAGCACCGAGGGCGTTCATGGCGAGTGCCATTGCCTCGTGGGCTTCCTTGGAGAGGGCACCGAAACTCATCGCACCAGTAACGAAGTGCTTTACAATTTCCTCTACTGGCTCTACCTTGTCGATAGAAATAGGATTCTTGCGGAAACTGAAGAAGTCACGGATGAAGATAGGCTCCTGCTTATCGTCAACGAGATGTGTATATTTCTTGAAGAGATCGTAATCGCCCTTGCGTGTTGCGAGCTGCAAAGTAGCGATAGTCTCTGGGTTCCAAGCGTGCTTGATACCGTCCTTGCGGTAGTGGAACTGTCCCATGCTTGGCAGGAAGTCGAGCTTCTTGGTCTCGAATGCCTTGTCGTGCAGGCGGATGGCATCACGGGCGATGGTCTCAAGTCCGATACCGCCGATGGTGCTCACCTCTGTTCCGAAGTAGCTCTTCAGGAGGCTCTCGCTCAAACCGATGCTCTCGAAGATCTTGGCACCACGGTAACTGCGGATGGTAGAGATACCCATCTTAGCCATAATCTTGAACAAGCCCTTCTTCACAGCCTTGATATAGTTCTGCTCGGCTGTATGATAATCCTCCTGAATCTTTCCCTTCTTTACGAGGTCGTCGAGGATGGCGTATGTCAAGTATGGACAGAGGGCTGATGCACCGTAACCCAACAAGAGGGCTGCGTGCATTACCTCACGAATCTCACCACTTTCTACGATGAGGGCTGTCTGCACACGCTTGCCGGCATCAATCAGATAATGATGTACGGCGCTCACGGCGAGCAGAGATGGGATGGCAGCATGGGTTTCATCCACGCCACGGTCGGAGAGGATAATATAGTTGTAGCCATCATCCACGCTCTTGGCAGCCTCCTTGCAGAGTTCATCCAGAGCCTCATGCAGTCCTTCTTCGCCCTTGGCGGTTTCGAAGAGCATGTGGAGCTTGACTGTATTGAAGCCCTTGTAGCGGATATTCTGAAGGATATCCAGCTGGGTATTGGTCAGGATAGGATGTGGCAGACGGACCATCTTGCAGTTGCTTTCGTCTGGGTTCAGGATGCCGGAACCTACTCTACCGATATACTCGGTAAGACTCATCACGAGGTTCTCACGGATGGAGTCGATGGCAGGATTGGTAACCTGTGCAAACTGCTGACGGAAGTAGTTGAAGAAAATCTGTGGCTGGTCGGAAAGCACAGCAAGCGGAGTATCATTACCCATAGAAGCTGTAGGTTCCTGACCCTTGGTAGCCATTGGGATGATGGTACCGTCGATATCTTCCTCGCCAAAACCGAATTCCAATTCCTTGCGTGTGAGGTTATCCACACCATTTTCCACCTTACGACCACTGCGGAGCTTTTCCAGTTCAATACGATTGGTGTTCAACCACTGGCGATATGGATGCTGGGCTGCCAGACGCTCCTTGATTTCACCATCGTAGTAGATCTTACCTTCCTGTGTATCGATGAGGAGAATCTTACCAGGCTGCAAGCGACCCTTCTCTGCAATCTCAGTAGGATCGAAATCCATGACACCTACCTCAGAAGCCACAACCATCATATCATTCTTGGTGATGGTATAGCGTGCTGGGCGCAAACCGTTTCTATCGAGCATACCACCAGCGTAGCGGCCATCGCTGAAGAGCAAGGCTGCAGGACCATCCCATGGTTCCATCAGGATAGAGTGATACTCATAGAAAGCCTTCAGATCCTCAGAGATAGGGTTCTTGTCGTTGAAGCTCTCAGGCACCATGACAGCCATGGCGTGAGGCAATGACAGACCACTCATCACGAAGAACTCGAAAACATTATCGAGGCTTGCAGAGTCACTCATGTTAGGCTGAACGATAGGAGAAATCTCACGGATATCGCCCAGAGCCTCACTGCTCAACACACTCTCACGAGCCTTCATCCAGGCACGGTTACCACGGATGGTGTTGATCTCACCATTATGGGCAAGGAGACGGAATGGCTGCGCCAGACTCCATGTAGGGAAGGTGTTGGTAGAGAAGCGGGAGTGAACCAATGCCAAACCGCTTGTGAAATAATTATTGGTCAAGTCAGGATAGTATTGGCGCAACTGGAGGCTGCTCAACATACCCTTATAGACGATGTTCGAATTAGACAACGAACAGATATAGAAATCAGGATCACTGACACGTTTCTCAATGCGTTTGCGGATGAGATAGAGGGTGCGCTCGAAAACAGGCACCTTGTCGTCAGTAACACCGGTGATGAAAATCTGCTTGATGGCAGGTTCATTGCTCAAAGCAGCCTCACCGAGACACTCAGGGTTGGTAGGAACATTGCGGAGGTGCATCAACTGCAATCCCTCGCGCTCGATCTCCTCAATCATGATAGAGAGGATTTCCTGCTGTTTCTTCTCGTCTTTAGGCAAGAAGATAAGACCCGTACCATATTTACCTTTTTCTGGTACTGGGATACCCTGAAGAAGAATAAACTCATGTGGAATCTGGAGCATGATACCAGCGCCATCACCCGTCTTGTTGTCAGCTCCCTCAGCACCACGGTGGCGCATATTTTCGAGAACTTTCAAGGCGTTATCGACCAGCTCATGGCTCTTGTTTCCGTGGATGTTAACCACCATACCTACGCCACACGCATCGTGCTCATAGGCTGAACTGTACAATCCTTTTTCCATTTCTTGTTCGTTTTATATCGGTTATTTATTTTTCTCATTTATTTATACGCTTTCTCGTGAACTCCGGCAACAGCTCGTCCGCTTGGGTCGTTCTGGTTTTGGAAAGAAGCATCCCAGGCAAGGGCTTCGGCTGTAGAGCAGGCTACGCTTGGTACACTTGGAACACTCTTGGCAGCACTGTCGCTTGGGAAATGCTCAGCGAAGATAGAACGGTAATAGTACTCCTCCTTGTTCTGTGGAGGATTGATAGGGAATCGCTCGGCGGCATGTGCCATCTGCTCATCACTCACAGCAGAAGCGGTAATCTGCTTCAGCGTATCTATCCAGGAGTAACCTACTCCATCAGAGAACTGCTCTTTCTGTCGCCATGCTACTTCCTCTGGCAGCAAATCAGCAAAGGCTTCACGAACTACTTTCTTCTCTATGGTCTTGCCCGGACACATCTTCAAGGCTGGGTCCATGCCCATAGCCACATCCAGGAATTCCTTGTCGAGGAAAGGTACACGGCCCTCGATACCCCAGGCAGCCAGACTCTTGTTGGCTCTCAGACAGTCGTAGAGATAGAGTTTACCAAGTTTTCTGACCGTTTCCTCATGGAAAGCCTTGGCATTCGGTGCTTTGTGGAAATAGAGATAGCCTCCGAATACCTCATCTGCTCCCTCACCGGAGAGTACCATCTTGATACCCATACTGCGGATGACTCTTGCCAACAGATACATCGGGGTAGATGCACGAACGGTTGTCACATCGTAGGTCTCGATGAAATAGATGACATCACGGATGGCATCCAGACCTTCCTGTATGGTATAGTTGATTTCATGATGCACGGTACCGATGTGCTCTGCTACGAGGCGAGCCTTAGCAAGGTCTGGTGCACCTTTCAGTCCTACAGCAAAGGAGTGCAGGCGTGGCCAGTAAGCCTTGGTCTGTTCACCATTCTCAATACGATAAGTACTGTATTTCTGTGCGATGGCAGAGATGACAGATGAATCGAGACCGCCACTGAGGAGTACGCCGTAAGGAACATCGCTCATCAACTGGCGCTTGACAGAAGCTTCGAGTGCATCATGAATTTCCTGCACCGCAGTTTTTCCGCCTGTAGCCTCAGCCTGTTTTCTATCCTCCATCTCAGCCTCAGCCATCTGTTCTTCGGCAGACTTGCTTTCATCAATATGATATTCCTTGAGCATGGTACTGTATTCAAACCAGTCGCGTGTATAATAACGCTTCATGCCCGGAGTCTTGCTATAATAATAATGTCCAGGGAGGAATGGTTCGTAGTGATCACACTGTCCTTCGAGTGCCTTGAGTTCAGAGGCAACAAGCACCTTACCGTCTGTATCAAATCCGATGTAGAGTGGAATCACACCGATAGGGTCGCGGGCGATGAGGAATTCATCTCTTTCTGCATCGTAGAGTGCGAAAGCAAAGATACCGTTGAGTTGTTCTATCATCTTGCAGATGCGAGCATGGATGGCATCCTCATCGGTGTAAATCAAGTTAGCGAAGTCGCTATCCTGTCTCATTTCACGATAGAGTGAAAGCACCACCTCACAGTCGGAACCAGTCTGATACTGGTATTTGCCTGCAAATCGAGCACGGATATTCTGATGATTGTAGATTTCGCCGTTCACTGCAAGCACCTGTTTCTTGTCAGGTGAGAACAAAGGTTGGCGTCCAGACTCTGGATCTACGATGCTGAGTCGTTCATGTGCCAAGATGGCTGAGCCACCACAGTAAATGCCGCTCCAGTCTGGTCCACGATGACGAATCTTCTGACTCATACGGAGTGCCTGCTGTCTCAATTCAGGAGTTTGTTCCTGAATATTGAAGATAGATACGAATCCACACATAATATCTTTCCTTTCTTTTACGGTTATTTATAACACAATATCATAGCTTATTTCATGCTATCCGTTTAGCTTAAAATATCATTTTGCTATATTTTGGATGCAAAATTACTACTTTTTGATAGAATAAGAAAAGAAATGGTTTCATTTTGTATTATATAAAGACAATAAATATCAAATCAAAAGAAACAAGAGCTATTTTGATTACATTTTGTAAGCAAAACAAACAAAAATTTATTCATTTTGAAAGATTGACAGAAAAATAAGATAAAAACTGGGGATATTGGAGAAATCTATATGTAATATGGATATAAAAGATATAAAATATGGGAAAGTATAGGTAGATGATGTGTGTTATATATATAAATAGATATTATATTAAATTGCTCTAAGCATGGGATTTCTGTTGAAAAATCTTGGTGGTTTCAAAATAAAAGTTTAACTTTGCAGCACAAGACGTATTTAATTAAGGTAAGAGCAATGAAATATCCAATAGGAATACAGACATTTGATAAGATAAGGAATGAAGGTTATGTCTATATAGATAAAACAGATATGATCTATTCTTTGGTAACAGAAGGACAAATATACTTTCTGAGTCGCCCTCGTCGATTCGGAAAGAGCCTTCTTATTTCTACTTTGGAAAGCTATTTCCTGGGTAGGGAGGATTTATTCCATGGACTTGCTATTGAAAAACTTGAGAAGGATTGGAAGAAATACCCTGTGATTCATATAGACTTTGGTGCTGGCAATTTTACAAAGGAGACGTTTTTGGATGAAACGCTGAATGCCATTCTTTCTGCATGGGAAGAAAAATACCAAATCAAAAATACGTTAACTGATTTTGGGTTACGCTTTGTCAATTTGCTCAATGAAATCCATCGCCAAACTGGTCTCCGTGCCGTTGTGTTGATAGATGAATACGACAAGCCACTCCTTGATGTGATGGATCTTGACTACAAGGTAGCCTTTCAGGGTACCGAAATAACCTTGGAGGAATACAACCGCAATACCTTGAAGGGATTCTATTCTGCTTTCAAGACAGCTGATGCAGACCTCCAGTTTGTCTTCTTGACAGGCGTAACGAAGTTCTCGCAGGTTAGCGTGTTCAGCGGTTTCAACCAACCAGAAGATATTAGTATGTCGCCTGCATTTGATACACTTTGCGGCATCACTGAGGAAGAGTTGATAAAATATTTTAGTGAACCTATCAAAAAGATGTCGGGCGTTTATCATTGTTCATTTGAGGATATGGTCAGAATGTTGATGAAACAATATAATGGTTACCATTTCTCTGATACCATGAATGGTGTCATCAATCCGTTCAGCTTGCTGAATGCATGCAAGAACTTGCGTCTTCAGGATTATTGGTTCAAGACAGGCACACCAACTTATCTTGCTCGCCTCTTGAGCCACTACGATGAGAACATGGATGAGCTGACGGGAAAGTATTATTCACCAGACCATTTCATTGATTATAAGGCTGATACCGAACGCCCACTTCCGATGATATACCAGAGTGGTTATCTCACCATTAAGGATTACAAGCATAGAACCAATACCTTCTTGCTTGATTTTCCAAACGATGAAGTAAAACGAGGATTTATAAGCCTATTGGCCAATAATTACTTTCAAACGAAGGAAGACGTTAAGAATTGGCTGACAGAAGCCGTAGAAAATCTTGATGAAGGAAATTTGGACCATTTCAAGTTTCTCATCACCTCCTTCCTCTCCAGCATCCCTTACACGATGCGACGAAAGGAGAATGAGCGAGAGAAGGAACGTTATTTCCACTATACTTTCTATCTCTTGTTGCGCTTAGCGAGTACATACATTACTTATACCGAAAAGGAACAGAGTCAAGGTCGTGTGGATTGCATCATCGAGACCGATAAATATATCTACATCTTCGAGTTCAAACTGGATGGAACGGCAAAGGAGGCTTTACAGCAGATAGAGGAAAAGGGCTATGCCCAACCTTACCTTACAGATTCCAGAAAACTCTATAAGATAGGGTGCAGTTTCTCTTCAGAAACAGGAACTATCGAGGACTGGGATGTAAAGGAATGAGAAATTAGAAATGAGAAATTAGAAATGAATGGGAAGGCACAAAAAAACCGACAGTCTGGAAAGACCATCGGCTTTAGATAATAAAAACTTAAACTCTTATTACAGATACTGCAAGTAAACCTGCAGTTATTGATAACTGTATGCAAACCTGCTTTATGGCTGCAAGGTGAAACCTACAACCAAATATGCCTTCTCGCTACTTGGGTTGGCTGCAATCTGTGCAAAGACTGGCACACTGAAGGTATCAGTAATCTTGATATCCTTGGTAGCCTTGACAGCAACATTGGTTACTGCGAAGCCCTTCACACCTCCCTCATGACCATAATAGGAAGTGGTGGCATAAGGAACGGCACCGATGGTAGCTGTCCAGTCGCATCCACCCAATTTGAATGGAGCTGAAGCCTCTACATAAGATGAATATGCACGCTTGCCACTCTTGTTGAGACCATCTGCACCAGCAAAGTTGGTGTACCAGTTCAAGGCTACAGGACCAAAGTCATAACCTACATTTGCCTCAAAAACATGAGAAGTCTTGTGAGAATCATACTCGAAATAGCGACCGTCACCAGAATTGAACCAATAATCAGTAATACCAATGGTAAGACCTCCAGTGGAATAGGCAGCAGTCAAATCGAATTCCTTGGTGTCATCCCATTTGGAAAGACCTACACTACCCCAACCAGTCAAAGAGAAACCCTTATAACCGATACCAAGAGTAGGCTGGAGTGATACGTTGCCAAGATCCTGACCACGCCAGATATACTGACTAACAACATCTGCAGCAATGGTAGTTTCCACCTCATCCTGAGCAGAAGCAGCAGGAGCAAAAGCAATCAAACCGAGTGCCAATACACTCATCTTTTTCATATCTAAAATCTTTTTCATAATCTCACAATTTTAATGTTAATACAACTCTAAATTATCTGCGGGAGATTAGTTGTAGCAACTCTCTCCATGCTCGTAGATATCGAGACCTTCTTCCTCAATACGCTTGTCAACACGCAGACCAGCAATCTTCTTGATACCCCAGAAGAGGATTACACCTGTGACTGCAGCCCAAAGATCAATACAGAGGATACCGAAGCACTGTGCACCGAAGAAACCGAAGCCACCACCATAGAAAGCACCACCGTCGAGGGCGAAGAGACCAGTCATCAATGTACCGAAGATACCACATACACCGTGTACTGAACTTGCACCTACAGGGTCATCAATATGAAGTTTGGTATCGATAAACTCGATAGAGAATACCAGAATGATACCAGCCAAGAGACCGATGATGGCAGAACCCAATGGGCTAACCAAGTCGCAACCTGCTGTGATGGCTACCAAACCAGCCAAGATACCATTCAATGTCAATGAGAATGATGGCTTGCCATACTTAATCCAAGAAGTAAACATAGTACCGAGACCACCGCAAACAGCAGCAAGGTTGGTTGTCAGGAATACGTGGCTGATGGCAACACGGTTAACCTCACCAGAAGCAGCGAGCTGAGAACCTGGGTTGAAACCGAACCAACCAAACCAGAGGATGAATACACCGAGGGCAGCAGCCATCAGGTTGTGACCTGGAATAGCAGTACTCTTGCCGTTGCGATATTTACCGAGACGAGGGCCAAGACAGATGGCACCAACCAAGGCGAGCACACCACCTACGCTATGTACGATAGCAGAACCTGCAAAATCATGGAAGGCAGCACCGAAGGTATCCATCATGAAAGAACCTGCATCGGCGTTGCAAAGCCAGCCGCCACCCCATGTCCAGTGACCTTCTACTGGATAGATAATCAATGAAATGAAGAATGAATAGATGCAGTACATAGAGAACTTGGTACGTTCTGCCATAGCTCCAGAAACGATAGTAGCACTTGTAGCGCAGAATACAGTTTCAAACATCAGGAAACCCTCTGTAGGAAGATCACCATGATAGAAAGAAAGGTCGCCAAAGTTTGGCATACCGATAAAACCAGCACCATCGCTACCAAACATAAATCCGAAACCGACGAACCAGAAGAGAACAGAACCGATCATGAAATCGACGAAGTTCTTGAACAAGATGTTCGCAGTGTTTTTACTGCGGGTAAAACCCGCCTCACAGAGGGCAAATCCCGGCTGCATGAAAAAGACCAACATGGCTGCTAAGAGCATCCACACGGTATCTAATGAAATACCTAAATCCTGTACACTCATAATCTTTTAACTTTAAAGTGTTGTTGTTATCCCAATCTTTCAATATATCAGCTATCTGATTTCAAATATCATTTATATGACTCAGATTGGTTATTGTAAAATCTCTCTCCTCCTATTCAACAAAGTTTATTTCTCCTGCTCTGCATTATAGAGTGCGATGTCGCCTCTTTCACCTGTACGGATGCGAATGGTATCCTCTACAGGGATTACAAAGATACGACCATCACCAATCTCGCCTGTACGGGCAGCCTCCTGGATGGCATTAATAGTTTTTTCTACGTTCTTGTCGCGAACGACTACATTCAAAAGTACTCGCTCGATACTACTGGTATCATACATGACACCACGATAAATACGAGCCTGTCTCATCTTGCCTTCGCCTCTTACGTCATAGTAAGAAAACCACTCGATGTCGGCGGCAAGCAATGCTTCCTTTACATCCTCAAACTTTGTCTTACGGATGATAGCTTCGATCTTTTTCATGTTACTTTCTCCTATATGTTATTACACTTATTGTTATTTACACTTTGTTATCTTTCGAGTGCAAAAGTACAACAATTTGCTAACATATAGAGATTTTCAATGACATTTTGTTGTTAAAAGTTTTATTAGCTTACAAAAAGATAAATCATAAAAAGAAAGAAGCGCCAAATTGTAAGCTAAAACAGCAAATATGCTTACAATTTGACGCTTCTTTTATTTATTTAGAAAAACAGTCTTTCTGGCAAACCCAACTTCACCTTCATTCTATCAAGGAAGTAAGTACAGCAATGGTTCTTTGCGGTCCATATCGTAATTTTTAGTGTTTTTCAATATCCCCACTTCGTATCAAGTTGCACCTCCACAGTCTTGATGACATTCTTTGTCAGCAAAGCTCGATTCTTCAGCAGAATCTTTATCTCCCGAAAATCGGGAGGATAATACACTTTGCCATTTCTGATTAAGATGCCCATTCTGTTTGGAGCAATCTCAAAGATGGCGGTCCCATCCCGCACAACCATTTTAGCAAGTCTTCTCCCTGGCGGTCCCATCCCGCACAACTACCTGACGAGACCTCTGATGGTCCGTCAACCTTAGAACGAAACGGTTAAGAGCGAGGAGGAGCGGTTACATCCCTTGTCCCCTGAGGGGAAAAGGGCTTGGGAAAAGCGGAGGAGCCTTCCTTAAGGGTAAGGAAGGACGGGTAGGTTTTCGAGAAAAGTTATTTCCTCACTTTACTTGCTTCCTCAATATCCCTTGTTTCTTCTTTAGCCTCTGTCACAGCCATTTTGATAACCATACCTACAAAGCCGATAATAGCTAATCCTATCACTCCTAAAATTATTTTCCACCACATAGTTTTTAATTTAAAAGTTTATATTTATGTTTTTACACTCTGTAAATCAATATTTTGTTACTTGAATTTAGCTTTTATAAACTGTGGAACTTTCCACATCATTTTCTCAATCTTCGTAACCGTAGGATTCATGCCATGCGACTGATACAATCTGATATCCTCCTTCCACATTTGCTTTCTCCTGGCTGAATCAGTACTCAAACCACCCATGCGCATTCTCACAATATACTCTTTCAGATACGTAACGCTCAACTCACCACCCAGAAGATAGCGGAAAAGAAAATCAGAGTCAGCTGCAATCTTGTAACTCTCGTTATACAACCCCTTACGCTCCATCACATCCCTGCGAATATAACAGGTAGGATGCAAAGGAAGCCAGCCATGACGCACCTTCCATAGGCGATAAGTACCACCAATCCAGTTGCGTACCACCTTATCAGTATTCTCAGGATTTACAAACAAGCCATCACCGTACAGGAAGTCAGCATGCGTCTCCTCAAACCTCTGAACGATATGCGAGACCGTCTGGTTAGAGAACAAGAAATCATCCGAATGTACCAGCCCAATCACATCACCCGTAGCAGCACGAATACCCTTGTTGATAGCTTCATACATACCATGATCAGGCTCAGAGATGATTTTCGAGATTTTGTCCTTATACTCATTGATAATACTCAACGAATTGTCCTTAGAAGCACCATCCACCACGATATACTCAATATCAGGATAGTCTTGAGACAAAACACTTTCTATACAACCACGAATCGTCTTCTCACGGTTGTAACATGATGTTATAATTGTTACTTTCATAATTGTCAAGTTTTAAAAAGATATGGGATAAAGAAAAACGAAATCAAATATCAATCCCGTTTTACGTGAATATTAAATAAGAATTTATTGAGAAGATAGCTTCTCGATTCAGCAGGAAGCAGATGTCTGAAAAGCAAGCAGCGCTTGATAAAATAAGCCATGGAATGCCATTTTCGAATAAAAACATTCTCATTACGTTGAAAAGCAGTACGCTGACTACCAAAATTACCACCATCGAAAATTTCACGGATGATAAACCCAGCATGATCAGCCATAATCCCCAAAGGCCATTTCTCCTTTTTCAGACCTAACATTTCCACCAAGATATAACCTAAAGCCCCGGCTACCTCATCTAATTGAAGTTCCTCCACATATTGCCTGAGAACATCAGCATTGATTTCATCACAATGCCTATCCACATAGACTGCCAAGTCACAAATCTGACGGATACCTACCCCAGCCTCTAAGAGATGACGAGTAATATGCATCAGCTGATGCAGAACAGACAAAGTAGGCGGAACCGTTTCTATCTCCTCTCCCTCTATTCGAACATAATAAGGATCATTGGCTGCAAACTCATAATCTATGATATTTTGCAAGCGTCGCTGTAAGCGATGATTCTCAAACCTGCACATCTGATAGTGAAGTTCCACCTCGAAACCCTTCAGGTCAACAGCAAAATGCTTATGCTCCCAGGCACTTTCATTCCCCTGATGAGCATGACCACCCACACGGATAGCCCAGTCGATAGCCTTTTTACAATCATCCTGCTGCTTGAAATAGAGGTCAATATCCCCACTGACCCTGTGCAGAGGATTCGGATAGTTTTGCGCAAAGGTCTGCCCTTTCATCAGCACGGGATGCCAGCCTAAACTTCTCAATTTACCGTAAAGCGAAATAACCATACGGTTCATCTTCAAGTTATGCTGTTCCAGCTTCATCGCCAGACCTACCCATATCAGCAGAACATCCCCAGGAGCTCCAATCTTACCTTTACAACTCGCCAGGACATCAGCCGTTAACCCAATAACACACTGTTCCTTAGCAAGACGAAATAAGGCATTCCAAGAGAAATTCCACAATCGCTCAGCCACGACCTCCTCTTCCCCATCAAGCTGCTGGAGAGAAGAATCAGAACGAGACCAAAGAGATAACTTCAGTAAATCAAACAGTTCTTTTTCTACATTTTTCAATTGCATATCTGTATAGGTTTATGAAATTTATCAAACTTCATATTTTTCATAGATTCTTTGAATATACTATCTATATTGATAGCATACCTTTAAACAATATAACTTTTAGCTATATGAATATGAGAAATAACAGAAACGACATCCGTTTCTCCCGGCGTTTTTATTGCTTTCAGATATTTCTCGTAATTCCAAAAGAACTGAAGCATAGACTTTGGTTTTATATTGGTAGTTTTATCAGAAAAATAATCTATCATTTGATTAAGAACAAATACAAGATAAAACCGAAGATTGCTTGCCACATTCTCTATATCCTGTTTTAATGCAGCTTCATGTACCAACTCATTCCGAAGTCTATAGATTCGAGATATATGCTGCAATAGATGCGTTTCATGATTATCTATATATTTTTTTATCTTATCTTTATGATGAAGATGAGACTTCATATTCTTGAATCGAAATTTCAACAGAATTTTATCCAAAGTCCATTCTTTTTCATCACCATTAATCATTTCAATTAATTTTTCCTCATCTTCTAACATTCCGTCTCTCTTCATCCAGTTTTCAAGATAGAGAATATTACGCTTCACATAGCATGCAGAAAGTATATTGACAAGATTCTCCTTAATACGAGAATATGTACTGTCTTTGCTTGATGAAGAAGCAAAAATAAACTCTAACGCTATCCAATAATTGATAAACTGTTGCTCTAATTCCACCTGACCATCACCTATTCGTAAATGTCGCAGAGCTGCAGTAATTCTATCCTTTACATCACCTAACACCAGATCTGACTTTTCTATCTGGCTCAATTTCTCAAACAACATATTGTCATCAACTTTTAAAAACTGGCCGCCATTATCAAGCTCAAAAAATTTTTCATAAGTAACAGAAAAACCATCCTCTTTAACCATAATGCTAAGAGCATAACTTGGCAATGCATATCCACTGATAACATCTTGTTTAAAATCCAACAACTTAGAAAGTTTCTCATATGCCAGTCTTACTGCCATATATGCATCCAGAGCTTCAAATTTTTCTATATAGAATTTAACAGATTTATTCTTGACAATAAAAGATCTACGCAATTTGTCTATATTTTTAAATTCCTCAGGCATTTCATCGTTTAACCAGTCAACAGCTTCTGTTGCGGCTTGTGCATTCTTTACATTTTTAAAACTTAGTTTTATGACTACAGAAAATGAATATTGTTGTAACTCTCTAAATTTTTGTTTCATTTCTTCAAAAGCATCTTCAAAAGATAATCCCTTGAGATTTTTCTTGAATGAATTAAAGAATTTATAGAGATATCTTTTTGAATAACCAATCATCAACAACTCACAAGCAAAAGATGATAATAAATTATCAAATTCCCTTAATTTAGGACTAAACTTATCCTCATCAACCTCTTCGCCTGCAGTAACTTGCGCCTCTATTTTTTGTATTAAATTGGATAAAAAGACCCCTTCATTTTCAGTCAAACACTCATTAACGAGATAAATAATCTTGTTCGTATCCTCAAAAAGTGGTACATCATTATTATTCTTAGATTTCTTGTTATATTCATCTAAGTCATTTAAGAACAATTCCTTTGAGTAATTAGTAAACACAAGACAATTATCCTTTTCTACAAGTGAAATGGTTTCATTAATGCAGAGTTCAACAGTTTCAAAGCGTTTTATATTTCCTGCAATCCATCCTTCCATTACATAGCCAAGTTCTTTAAGTATGGTATGAGCATTATTAGCCCTCACTCGATAGCTATCAAGTGTGTCTTTATGCATGATTTCAGCCATTCTTTGCTTGAAAAACTCTTGAAAATCTTCCTTTTTCATCTCAATTAATATTTTTTGTGAGTAAAAATTTGGAATCTACCGTTTAAATTCTTAATTTTGCACCGAATTACAAAATTTGATAATAAGGGAGAGCATCACTCCATTGAGACGTTTAGTCCTTGGTTTCGATCAACCTCCCTACAGTATACTGGGCATCCTACTGGATGCCCTTTATTATTCTTTCTCTAATCTTCACTGCAGGATTACCTTGATATATACCATTCTCCTCCATATCCTTCGTAGCCACGCTACCTACAGTCAATATAGCATTGCGATGAACTGTGACACCGGGGCACACAGTAGTCTTTGCCCCTATCCATGCCCCATCCTCTATAGAGATAGGAGCATTACGATAAGGCATGGATGATATGGTATAGTCATGATTACCAGTAAGGAGCAAAGCACCTTGCGAGATACATACATTGCTGCCAATAACAACTTTAACCTGTTGGCGGAATTAAAAAACCGCCTGAAAATTAGTATATTTTTATGGAGAAAAAGTTGTGCATCTCGTTGATTTTTAGTAACTTTGTAGTGTCAAATTATAAAGTTATATATTTCACGCTATGCACAACTTGTATGCAAATTTCGTAAAAATTCTTGAGATATGCAAGGATTTCTCCAAAAATTTAGTTAATGAGCTAGGAAATATTCCTCGCCCAGGAGT
>NZ_SGVY01000043.1 GCF_004535825.1 Segatella hominis
GAACAGAGAAGTTAAGCCCACTTGCGCCGATGGTACTGCAATGCAATGCGGGAGAGTAGGTCGCCGCCTCCTTTCAATGAAGAGCCTCAGATTTCGAAAGATTTCTGAGGCTTTTTTGTTTATCTTCATCGGGATTTTTCTTCATCGGATTTCACGGATGAATCGGATGGCAATCTTGCTTATCGGATTACTCACGGATTTCCGCGGATATTTGGCCGCTGGCCAATGACTCGCGCCAGAAATGGGCTCCTGTTGTTTTTGTCACGCAGATTTCGCAGATGACGCAGATTTTTTCTTATTGATTATTTTAGTCCCACAGATTTCACAGATTCACACAGATTTTTTCTCATTGATTATTTTGTCCCACAGATTTCACAGATTTACGCAGATTTTTTCTCATTGATTATTTTAGTCCCACAGATTTCACGGATTCACGCAGAGTTTTTTGGTTCTTTCTTCTTTTTAATTTCTATTAATCATAATATAATGGTCTATAATTTAAGAATTTCTGAGCAACTTATTAATCCGCTCAGAAATTCTTAAATTTTATTTTTTCATAAAAGTTAGCTTTTTGGGTATTTTTACCCATTTCCTATTGCGGGCAATTTTTATATTGCTGCCAGTAATCTGCTTTAGACTATATGTACCATCGCTTTCTAAGGTTAGGTCTGCTATAAGATCTTCACTTCCATAATCGTTGATAATGGATAGGTGAGCGGTTTTCCCCTCAATAGCAGCATTTGTTATCAACCATTTTCTGCTGTCCTTTCTGTCACCCAAAAAGCCTGCAATAGTACCGAAGATTTCTTGTCCTGGTACTTTAATGTCATTCTGATAGAAGTTAATTTGTAGATAAACTTCATATTCATTATTAGACAAATAACCTTTAAAGATTGTGCTGTCTTTTTGCGCAAATGATGTCAAATATGACATGCATAACATAAGTGCTAATATTATCTTTTTCATTGTTTAGTGAATTTACTGCGACAAAGTTATTTATTTAAATCAAGAAAACGACTTTTTTTTCCAATAAAGTTTCTTTTTTGTTCGTTTTTTGCAATTATTTAGTTATCTTTGCGGTGTTTTATTGATATTTTATGGGAAAGGACAAATTATTTCCAGATTATATATTTGAGTCTAGTTGGGAAGTATGTAACAAGGTAGGCGGTATTTATACTGTTTTATCAACACGCGCCAAGACTCTTACAGAAAAGTTGCAGGATCGTTTAATCTTTATAGGTCCTGATTGTTGGGGGGATAAGGTTAATCCTTATTTCTCAGAAGATACTACGCTTTATGCGGAGTGGAAAACCGAAGCACAAAAGGAAGGCTTAATAATTAAAATTGGACGTTGGAATATACCAGGAGAACCGGTAGCAATTCTTGTTGATTTTACTCCTTATTATGCTATTAAAGACCAGATTTATGGTCAGCTATGGAATGACTATCAAGTTGATAGTCTTCATGCATACGGAGATTATGACGAGGCCTCTATGTTCTCTTATGCAGCAGCATTAGTTGTTGAGAGCTTCTATAAGCATGTTATTGAAAAAGGTAAGAAGGTTATCTATCATGGAAATGAATGGATGACCGGACTCGGTGTGCTTTATATTAATAAGCATTTGCCTGAGATAGCTACTGTCTTTACCACACATGCAACAAGTATAGGAAGAAGTATTGCTGGTAATAATAAGCCGCTTTATGATTATCTTTTTGCTTATAACGGTGACCAGATGGCTGGTGAACTGAATATGCAAAGCAAGCATTCTATAGAGAAACAGACGGCAATGTTTGTTGATTGCTTTACGACTGTTAGTGATATTACTGCTACAGAATGTAAGGAATTGCTTGATAAGCCGGTGGATTTTGTATTGCCTAATGGATTTGACAATAGTTTTGTACCTAAGGCTGCTGCTTTTACCAAGAAACGTAAGGAAGCCCGCAAGCGTTTGCTCGATGTAGCAAATGCTTTAATGGGTACAGACTTAGGGGATGATACCTTGATAGTTTCAACAAGTGGCCGTTACGAGTTCCGTAATAAAGGTATTGATGTCTATATTGAAGCCATGAACCGTTTGCTTCGAGATGGTAATTTGAAGAAGAATGTTTTGGCCTTTATTGATGTCCCTGGTTGGGTAGGAGAGCCTCGACAAGATCTTCTTGAACGCTTGGAAAGTGGCAAGAAATATGATACACCTTTGGAGGTACCTGAGATTACTCATTGGTTGCACAATATGAGTCATGATAATGTGTTGGGTATGTTGAAATATTTCAATATGCACAACCGCAAAGATGATAAGGTTAAGTTGATATTCTTGCCTTGTTACCTGACAGGTAATGATGGTGTCATCAATAAGAGTTATTATGACATTGTTCTTGGTAATGATCTCTGTATTTACCCTTCATATTATGAGCCTTGGGGATATACTCCTCTGGAGGCTGTAGCTTTCAAGGTGCCATGTATTACGACTGATTTGGCAGGATTTGGACTTTGGGCTAATCAGGTGAAAGGAGGTTATAGCGAGATAGAAGATGGCGTAAAGGTCATCAAGCGTACAGACTACAACTATTCTGAGGTTGCTGATGCTATTAAGGATACTGTGGCCAAATATTCTGGTATGACAGATGCTCAAGTAAAGAAATGTCGCAGCAACGCGGATAAACTCTCGAAAAAAGCATTGTGGAGTCATTTTATAGAATACTATTATGAGGCTTATGATTTTGCGCTGCGTAAAGCCGAAAAACGAATGACTGATCTGACAGCGAAAAAGTAAATCATGCTGAAAGTGAAAGTAGATTAGTAAGGATAGGATAAATAAAACTTATTACTTTAAATATAACAAACTTTAATATAAAACACAATGAAAATTAAAGCTGATTATGCAAATGCTCCTCAATGGAAGGAGACAACAGTAAAGTCGAGCCTTCCTAAAGAATTGAAGTGCTTGGACGAGCTTGCTCATAACATGTGGTGGGCTTGGAATTACGAAGGTCGAGACTTGTTCAAGAGTCTTGATGAGAAATTGTACGAGCAGGTTAATGCAAACCCTGTGTTGCTTTTGGAGCGTTTGAGTTATGATCGCAAGGAAGCTATCGTGAAAGATAAGGCTATGATGGCTAAGGTGAAGAAGGTTTACAAGATGTTCCGTGATTATATGGATGTAAAACCTAACGCTAAGCGTCCATCTGTAGCTTATTTCTGTATGGAATATGGTATCAACCAGGTGGTTAAAATCTACTCTGGTGGTCTTGGTATGCTTGCTGGTGACTATTTGAAGGAGGCTTCTGATAGCAACGTGGATATGTGTGCAGTTGGTTTCCTCTACAGATATGGTTATTTCAAGCAGTCTTTGAGCATGGATGGTCAGCAGATTGCCAATTATGATGCTCAGAACTTTAATTCTCTTCCTTTGGAGCGTGTTCTGGATGAGAATGGCAACCCAGTTGTCATCGACGTACCTTATATGAACTACCAGGTTCACGCTTATGTATGGCAGATGAATGTAGGTCGTATCAAGTTGTATCTCTTGGATACTGATAATGAAATGAACTCAGAGTTTGATCGTCCTATCACTCACTCTCTCTATGGTGGTGATTGGGAGAATCGCTTGAAGCAGGAGATCTTGCTGGGTATCGGTGGTATCTTGACTTTGAAGAAACTTGGTATTAAGAAGGATATTTATCATTGCAATGAGGGTCATGCAGCTCTCTGCAACTTGCAGCGTCTCTGCGATTACATCGAAGAGGATGGTTTGAACTTCAACCAGGCTCTTGAGTTGGTTCGCGCTTCTTCTCTCTATACAGTTCATACTCCAGTACCAGCCGGTCACGACTACTTCGACGAGGCTCTCTTCGGTAAGTACATGGGTGGCTATCCACAGCGTCTTGGTATTTCATGGGATGAGTTCATTGGTATGGGTCGTGAGAATGCAGACGATCACAACGAGCGTTTCTGTCTTTCTACTTTTGCATGCAACACTTGTCAGGAGGTTAATGGTGTAAGTAAGCTCCATGGTTGGGTGAGCCAGCAGATGTTCTCTAATATCTGGAAGGGTTATTTCCCAGAGGAGAACCACGTAGGTTATGTAACCAATGGTGTTCACTTCCCAACTTGGACTGCAACAGAGTGGCGTAAACTCTATGACACATATTTTGATAAGAACTTCATGAACGACCAGAGCAACGAGGAAATCTGGCATGCAATCTACAATGTTTCAGATGAAGAAATCTGGAATACTCGTATGACTTTGAAGAAGAAGCTCGTAGCTTACATCCGTGAGAAGTTCACAGAGACTTGGTTGAAGAATCAGGGTGATCCTGCTCGTGTAGTATCTTTGCTCGAGCGTATCAATCCTAATGCTTTGATGATTGGTTTCTGCCGTCGTTTCGCTACTTACAAGCGTGCTCACTTGCTTTTCACAGACTTGGATCGTTTGTCTAAGATCGTTAATGATCCAGAGCATCCAGTATTGTTCTTCTTCTCTGGTAAGGCTCACCCAGCTGATGGTGCAGGTCAGGGCTTGATTAAGAGAATCTTCGAGATTAGCCAGCGTCCTGAGTTCCTTGGTAAGATTATCTTCTTGGAGGACTACGATATGACTTTGGCTCGTCGCTTGGTTTCTGGTGTTGATATTTGGATGAATACTCCTACACGTCCATTGGAGGCTTCTGGTACATCTGGCGAGAAGGCAGAGATGAATGGTGTTGTCAACCTCTCTGTACTTGATGGTTGGTGGTTAGAAGGTTACCGCGAGGGTGCTGGTTGGGCTCTTCCTGAGAAGCGTACATACAAGAATCAGGGTTATCAGGATCAGCTTGATGCTGCTACTATCTACAATCTCTTGGAGAATGACATTATCCCAATGTACTATAACAAGAGCAAGGAAGGCTTCAGCAAGGAGTGGATCCAGGTAGTAAAGAACTCTATTGCTACTATCGCTCCTCATTATACTATGAAGCGTCAGTTGGATGACTACTATGATAAGTTCTACAACAAGGAGGCTGCTCGCTTCAAGAAGTTGAGCGCTAACGACAATGCTTTGGCTAAGGAGATTGCTCTCTGGAAGGAAAGCGTTGCTGAGCGTTGGGATGGTATTCATGTAGTTTCTAAGGATGATTGCATGTTGATGGCTGCTGAGACAGGTCAGAAGATCAAGGTTCAGTATGTTATCGATGAGCAGGGCTTGAACGATGCTGTTGGCTTGGAGCTTGTTGTATTGAAGGATCAGCCAGAGGATGGTAAGCAAATCTATGCTGTTTATCCATTCAAGATGGTTGGTCACGAGGGCAACAACTTCACATTCGAGGCTGAGATCGAACCAATCAATGCTGGTTCATTCAAGACAGGCGTTCGTATGTATCCTAAGAATGAGAAGTTGCCACATCGTCAGGACTTCTGCTACGTAAAGTGGTTGGACTAAGATAATGAAATATCATAAAATTGTTTGGTATAGCAATATATCGAAAATGTAATAATGAATCCCGCATCTTGAAAGAGATGTGGGATTTTTTGCATTCCTTCTTTTTGTTCTTTGCTTTTCACCTTTTTCTTTTTATCTTTCGGTTTATAGGAAAAGAAAAAAAAGAGCTTTCCCTTAAGAATAGGGAAGGCTCCTTTTTAGATGGATGAATAATTTCTTTTATACGAGATACTGAGAAGAGATACTCTCGTTATCTTCTACACGGCGGATAGTTTCTGCAAACATATCTGCGATTGTAAGCTGCTTAACTTTTTCGCAACGCTTGGTGTAAGGAATTGAGTCGGTAAATACGATTTCCTCAAGAGCTGATTTCTGAACGCGTTCAGAAGCAGGACCGCTCATCACGCAATGTGAAGCACATGCACGTACAGTTTTTGCACCAGCAGCCTTCATGATGTCAGCAGCCTTGGTGATAGTACCGGCAGTATCAACCATATCGTCGATGATCACAACGTTCTTGTCTTTTACATCACCAATAATCTGCATGCTGGCTACAACATTTGCACGGGCACGAGTCTTGTTGCAGAGTACGAGTGGGCAACCGAAGTACTTAGCATAAGTGTTAGCACGCTTAGAACCACCAACGTCTGGAGAAGCGATTACCATATCTTCGAGCTGCAAACTCTGAAGATAAGGGAGAATGACGCCAGAAGCGTAGAGGTGGTCAACAGGTACGTCGAAGAAACCTTGAATCTGATCAGCGTGGAGATCCATGGTGATCAAGCGGTCGATACCGGCAACGCTCAACAGATCAGCAACAAGCTTGGCACCGATGCTGACACGTGGCTTGTCCTTGCGATCCTGACGAGCCCAACCAAAGTAAGGAACAACTGCGATAATATGACTAGCTGAAGCACGCTTAGCTGCATCAATCATCAGAAGCAATTCCATCAAGTTGTCAGAATTAGGGAAGGTGCTCTGTACAAGGAAAACATCACGTCCACGGATAGATTCCTCAAAAGATACACCAAACTCACCATCAGAGAATTTGGTTACTACCAAATTACCCAGCGGGCAACCTAAACTAGCGCAGATTTTTTCTGCAAGGTATCTCGTGTTAGTACCAGAGAATACCAAAAAAGAGTTTTTGTCACTCATTTGAATTTTAGTTTATGTGTAATTAAATTATTATTACGAATATTTATGATGAATAGCAATGTCAGTTAACTGCCTTGCGTAATTTCTCGAAATGATTGATTACTTCTTTGTAATCTCTTTCGTTGTGAATATCAAATCTATTCCAAAGATCACCACATATTACTATTCCTCCAAAGCCGAGCGCTTTAGCTATTTTGACATTTTCCAGGCTCATGCCTCCAAGAGCATATACTTTTTTGTCGATAAGCCCTTCTTTGGCTGCCAATTCTAATTGGTTGAGCGAGAAAGATGATTTTTCATCTTTGAATTCTATGCAGTCGAAAATGTTTTTCAGAAAAACATATTGCGATTTTTTCTTCATTTCTTTCAACTGAAGAAGATCTGTGCATGTACGACTGTATTTCCCTTTGTATCCTTCTGGCAAGGCAGCGCTTGGATCGTCTATATGAATGCCGGCCAAATCATATTCCTGCTTGAGGTAATAATGATCGTGTACTGTGATCTTACGATAATAGTCCTCAGGTAAGAGTGTGAGTAGTCGCTCAGAGAACATTGGTGATGCCCCCGGTTTAAAAAGATGCAAATTGTCTAGTCCTTCATCAAACAATGAGGATAGGATTTTATCTTCTTCCACAAAGAATGTGGACTTCGTCATTATTACTAATTTCATAGTCTTAAAAACTTTTCTGTTGCAAAAGTATTAAAAAAAACGCAAACTTGCAATTATATTGGAGATAAAAAGCTATCTTTGCACCATAAAATTAATATTTATCAAGACATGCAAGTAAATTTAGAGAATTTTAAGGAGATTCGCACTCCGATTTACGTATTGGAAGAAAGTAGACTGAGACAAAATCTATCGCTGATAAAGAGCGTGGCTGATAGGGCTGACATGGAGATTATTCTGGCATTTAAGGCTTATGCCCTTTGGAAGACTTTCCCGATTTTCAGAGAATATATTTCTTCGACAACAGCAAGCTCTTTGAGCGAAGCAAAGCTGGCTTTTGAGAAATTTGGAAGTCCTGCCCATACTTTTTCTCCAGCTTATACTGATGATGAGATTGATGAAATTGCCCGTTGCTCAAGTCATCTGACATTTAATTCTCTTTCTCAATATGAGCGTTTTCATGAGCGTGTAGCTACTGTTAACCCAAGCATCAAATTGGGACTGAGAGTAAATCCGGAATATTCTGAGGTAGAAACGTTGCTGTATAATCCCTGTGCGCCTGGTTCCCGATTTGGTGTAACTGCAGATAAATTGCCTGAGATTTTGCCTTCGGATATTGAGGGCTTCCATTGCCATTGCCATTGTGAGAGTGGGGCAGATGTGTTTGAAAGGACGTTGGTATATATTGAGGAGAAGTTCGGCAAATGGTTTTCTCAGTTGAAATGGATTAATTTTGGTGGAGGTCACCTGATGACTCGTAAGGATTATGATGTATTACACCTTATTAATATAATAAAGGAGTTTCATCTGCGCTATCCTCATCTTCATGTCATCATGGAGCCGGGTAGTGCCTTCGGATGGCAGACGGGACCTCTCGTTTCTCAGGTTGTGGATGTGGTGGAAGACCATGGTTACAAAACCGCCATTCTGGATGTCAGCTTTACTTGCCACATGCCTGATTGTTTGGAGATGCCATATCATCCGGCAGTACGCAATGCCGAAACCATCGAAATGGAAGATATGATGGAGAAGCCGGAAGGAGATCACGTTTACCGTTTGGGAGGAAACAGTTGTTTGAGTGGTGATTTTATGGGATATTGGAAATTTGACCATGAACTGGAAGTAGGCGAAAAAGTGATTTTTGAAGATATGCTGCATTATACGACCGTTAAGACAAATACTTTTAATGGCATTACGCATCCATCTATAGGAATCGTGCATTTGGATGGGAATTTGGAAATCCTGCGAGAATATGGGTACGAAGATTATCTGAACCGAATGGATTAGACTGGTAGGAAAAGGACCATAAAAGTTCAGTTTTTGCAGATAAAACGATGAAAAATGCGTATTTTGCCTTTAAAAACAGACAAAATGCGCATTTTCTTTAAAAAAAGTCTTTGAAAAATTTGGTAATTCAGAAAAAAGTAGTACCTTTGCACCTGCATTCAGAGGAATGCTCCTTGCTAAGAGGAATAGCTGCGGAAATAGCTCAGTTGGTAGAGCACAACCTTGCCAAGGTTGGGGTCGCGGGTCCGAGTCCCGTTTTCCGCTCAATTTTTTGAAACAGCATCAAGTTTTTATCTTATGTATTGAAATTGATGTAAGCAACATTATTATAATGGAGAGGTGGCGGAATTGGTAGACGCGCTACTTTGAGGGGGTAGTGACAATTGTGTCGTGGGAGTTCGAGTCTCCTCCTCTTCACAAAAGAAAGGTTGCTTTGTTGATTTGCGGAAATAGCTCAGTTGGTAGAGCACAACCTTGCCAAGGTTGGGGTCGCGGGTCCGAGTCCCGTTTTCCGCTCCAAGAGTGCTATAAGATTATTGTTTTATAGACTTGAGCCCAAGTGGCGGAATTGGTAGACGCGCACGTTTCAGGTGCGTGTGTTTCACAACGTGCAGGTTCGAGTCCTGTCTTGGGCACTATTTTTAAATTTGATGTTGGAGAGGTGGCGGAATTGGTAGACGCGCTACTTTGAGGGGGTAGTGACAATTGTGTCGTGGGAGTTCGAGTCTCCTCCTCTTCACCTTCTTTTTGCGGAAATAGCTCAGTTGGTAGAGCACAACCTTGCCAAGGTTGGGGTCGCGGGTCCGAGTCCCGTTTTCCGCTCTTTTTTCTTTAATATTTAAAAAGAGAGAAACATACCCACTATGAATTTATATATTAGATATTTCGATAAGGAAACCTTTGTTTCTTCTGTCGACCAAGCGATAGATTTTTTAAGTCAAATTCCAGAAATAGGAATGAATCCTGATTTGGAAGCGGATATCCGTGATTATGCTGCAAGTGATGTATGCTATCCTAAAAGATATAAAGTACGCCCAAGAGTTTATTTTATAATCATTAAGACAGCTGCTGCATGTATGCAGGATTTTAAGGATAAGAAGGCTTTGCGTACTGTGCCTTCTGAGCGTCATGATAATCCTGCAAGTCCAGTAAACCGTTTGACTGAAGAGCGTCCGGGCTGGTATGAAGGTTCGCTGGATTTCAAGCGAGTTGTAATGGTGCCTGCTACAGGTAAATTTGAGTATCGTGACACTCATTTTGTGGCAGACGTTAAAGCTATGTCTGGAATAGATTGCTATGAGAGAATCGTAGAGCATCTCCGTGGTAGGGTAGATTCCAGAAGTCAGTTCCCTTCTGCAAAGGGTAAGAATTTCCAGTTCCGTTATTTGGGAATGTGGAAATAATTTCATTAAAAATGTTTTGATATGAATAAGGTTATGTTAATTGGTAATGTCGGGAAGGATCCTGATGTTCATTATTATGATGCTGATCAGGCTGTAGCGCAGGTTTCTCTTGCGACAACAGAACGTGGATATACTTTGGAAAATGGTATGCAGGTACCTGATCATACAGATTGGCATAACCTTGTCTTTTTTCGTGCCTTGGCTAAATATGTAGAAAAGTATGTGCGTAAGGGTGACAAACTTTATGTCGAGGGTAAGGTGCGTTACCGTACCTATGATGACAAGCAGGGGAAACGTAGATATGTAACTGAGATTTACGTGGATAATATGGAAATGCTTGTATCCAAGTTTGCTGCTTCACGTACGAATGAAGCAAGTAATGCCCAAACTGCTGCCAAAGCTGAGGCTCAGACTTCTCAGGACGAGAAGGAACAAGATAGTTTACCATTTTAATTAATATATAAAATTGGATATTTCAACTATAACTGAGGCCTTTGATGATGTTGCTTTTTCATCGCCTTCATTGGGGGTTGTTTTTGCTGCCGTCTTAGCGGCAGTATTACTGTTGGTGTCTGCGTTTGCAAGTGGTTCTGAAATCGCTTTTTTCAGTCTTTCACCTACAGATGTTGATGAACTGGAAGATGAGAAAACAGAAACAGACCGTAAGATTCTGATGTTACGTGAGGATTCTGAGCGTACTCTTGCTACCATTCTCATCGCCAATAATTTTGTGAACGTCACCATCATTATGCTTTTAAACTATGTTTTTGCTGGTGTAGTTCATTTTGGAGCAAAAGCGTATTGGCTGCAATTTCTGATTATTACAGTTCTGCTTACGTTTCTTCTTTTACTTTTTGGTGAAATCATGCCAAAAGTGTATAGTCGTAAGGATCCGTTACTTTTCTGCAGGCGTTTTGTAGGAGGCATTTTGATTGCCCGCAAAATTTTCTGGCCTTTGGAAAATGTGCTCTTGAAAAGTGGTATGTTGGCCGAAAAGGTAGTGAAGAAGGAAAATCACATCTTGAGTGTTGATGATTTGGAACAGGCTTTGGAACTAACAGACAAGGATGATATCAAGGACGAACAGAGTATGCTGAAGGGTATTATCCGCTTTGGTGATGAGACAGCCAAGGAGGTAATGACGAGCCGTCAGAATGTAGTAGATCTGGATATTCACAGTACTTATCCTGAGGTTCTGAAATGTATCGTGGAAAATAACTATAGCCGTATTCCTGTTTATCAGGACAATACCGACAACATTCGTGGCATTCTGTATATCAAGGATTTGCTTCCTCATTTAGGAAAACCGGCCTCTTTCAGATGGCAGAGTCTGATTCGTCCGCCTTATTTTGTGCCGGAAACCAAGAAGATTGATGATTTGCTGAGAGAGTTCCAAGAGAATAAGGTGCATATCGCCATCGTGGTAGATGAATTTGGCGGCACGAGCGGCATTGTAACTCTTGAGGATATTCTGGAGGAAATCGTAGGCGAAATTAATGATGAGTATGATGAGGAGGAAAAGTTCTACTCCAAGTTGAATTATAATACATTTATTTTTGAGGGTAAGACTTTGCTGACAGATTTCTGCAAGATTCTGAATGTTGATGATGAGGAATTTGAGGAAGTGGAAGGCGATGCCGATACTTTGGCCGGATTGTTGCTTGAAATCAAGGGTGATTTTCCAAGCATCCATGAGAAAATCGAATATAAGAATTATTCTTTTGAGGTTTTGGGGGTTGAGGAACGCCGTATCAGTAGGATCAAAGTGGTGGTTCTTCCCGGTAAATAATTTGTTGAGGCTTTTTAAGATTGATTATAATAAGAAAGAGGGTCGAGATTGCTATAATCTTGACTCTCTTTTGTTTTTCTCGATTTTTTTTCGTAATTTTGTCCCCTATAAAATCAATTGGTTATGGCATTAATAAACGTAAGAGAAGTTTATCCTGGAGTACATTTGGGATTGTGGCAAATCGGAGAGTCTGTAAGCGACTTTCTAGAGAGCTATCCTTGGATGAAAGTTTATATTAAAGATTTGGAACTCTATAAAAGTGAAGGGCGAAAGTTGGAGTTTCTTGCAGTCAGGGCTTTACTCAGAGAGATGCTTCTGATAGCTGGATATTCTGAGGAGCAGATAGGCAAAATCGGAGAAATCACACATGATGAGTGCGGCAAACCTTTGCTCAACAAGTTTAATATCAGTATTTCTCATACCCGGGGCTTTGCTTCCGTCATTATTTCTAAAAGCCGTTCTGTAGCTGTGGATATAGAATATTATAATGATAGGGTGGAGCGTATTGCTTCCAAGTTTTTGAGAAGGGATGAAAAGGCTGAAGGTCTGGATGCTTTGCTGGTTCATTGGTGCGCTAAAGAAACTGTCTATAAACTGTTTTCGGCAGAGAATTTGCAATATGGAGAGATGCGGCTGAAACCGTTCGACCCTATGATGGATTGGAATTGCGAAGTGGAAAACCTGAAGTCGCATAAATCGGTAAATGTGGACTTTGAGTTGACGATGGAGTTTGTTCTTACTTATGCAGCTTTGTAAACTATGCTTCGGAATATTTTGCTAACTTGTTTCTTGTATTTCGGGTATCAGGTGCTTTGGTCTGATACTTTACAGGTGGTGCGGGGTGATGTTGAGGAAGGTCAATGGACAGTCGTTCGAGAGTTTCCTCAGAAATCCTATCCCCGTTTCGTACCAGCAGGAAACTATAGTGGTATTACTCATTTGCATGATGATGTTTATGCGGTGGTAAGCGATAAGTCTGATAGTGTCTTGTTCTTCAAGTTTCGCATCCTGGTAGATGAACTTACGGGAGAACTTCGGCATGTAGAGAATCTGGGATATGATGTGATGGTGGATGGAAGCCGCTATGATGGGAAATCTTGGATAGGCAAGGATAGGGGCTTTGATCATGAGGCGATTGCAAAGGTTTCCGATTCTACCCTGATGGTGGCAAGTGAGGGATTTTTCAGTATCAGGGAGTTTTTTATCAATCCTTCATCCCGGAATGCGGAATGGAATTCCCGACTCAGAAAGATAGATTGCCCATCTACTGCGTTTGCTCCTAACTATGCGTTTGAATCTTTGGCTTTCGATTCTGTTCGTCATTACCTTTGGACGATTCCTGAAAGTACGCTCCAGAAGGATGGGGAACCTGCAACGCCACAGAATGGAGGCGCAAATAAACTACGCCTGATGAGGATTGATATTGGAGATCAGAAGGGAATAGATGCTCAACATTTGGAGGGGATAGGTGTTCTGAGGCAGAATAGTGATGATTCAGATTCTGTAAATGTTGGGGGAAAATACTTTATGGAAGCTTATGCCTACCGGATGGATAAGCCTACTACGAACAAGAAGGCTGAAACGTATGTGATGGGTGTTAGCGAATTGTGTGTCTTGCCGGATGGTCAGTTGTTGGTCTTGGAGCGTGAAGCTTTTATTCCAAAGATGAAATTGGGAGCATTTTGTAAGTGCAAGTTGTATTTGATTAATCCGTTGCAGGAGAATCCGTATCCTATTGAGCAACCTTTCTGCGAAGCTACACCTTATATTAATAAGCATTTGCTTTTAGAATGGAAGACCGGTTTGTCGGTTTTTGACCGCTCGTTTGCAAATTATGAAGGAATGTGCCTGGGACCGAAGTTAAAGAATGGTGATCAGGTGGTGATTCTACTTTCTGATTCCCAAGACCAATATGCAGGCGTTCTTAAAGACTGGTTTAAAACGGTTGTGGTAAGAGAAATTAGAAAGACGATAAAGTGAGAAATTAGAAATTAGAAATGAGAAAGTCGATAAAATGAGAAATGAAGAATGTGAAAGGAGGAATGAGAAAGGAGAAAAATGATGATTATGATGAGAAAAACTGAGCTTTGAGATGAGAAAAACTGGGGTCGAGATGAAAAAACGGAGTTTGAGATGAGAAAAAAGGGATTGGAAGTCTCGAAAAAGGATAGTTTTGGAGTAGATGGCTTTGATAGTAAAAAACACGTAAAAGTGTTAATTTTTGGCTGTCTTCGCACACGGCAAAAACTTTAACTTTTGTTAGCAGTTTGTAAGTGCCTGATTATTAGGTACTTGTAAAAACGTTACAAAAGTACCCCAAAAAAAGTCCTAAAAAAAAGAACAACCTATCGAAAAAATACTTACCTTTGCATCGTTTTAATAAACGAATGATTGTTTTACAGATTTAAAAAGCAAAGAAAATGAAGAAATTAGTTTTAATGTTCGTAGCTATCGCAGCTATCTCTTTCGCATCTTGTGGTAACAAAACAGCTCAGAACACAGCTTCTGCTGATTCTGATACTGCAATGGTTGATACAGCTGCTGCTGATACAGCTGCTGCTGATACAGCTGCTGCTGATTCTGCTAAGTAATATAGGATTACTTTACGAACGAAAAATGAGAGAAACAACCGCTGGACTTCGGTCTGGCGGCTTTTTTTGTTTTATAGGCTCTGGTGCTTTTCCTGTCTGATTGTCTGATTGGTTTGATTCTTTCAGTCCCTATGCTTTATAGAATCAGTTTTTTCATACTGCCCATATTAGAAAAAGCGCCTTGGGAATTTGCTAATTTCAGAATAATTGTTTATCTTTGCCGAGCTTTTGCTCAGAAGGCTAAAAAACAAGATTTGTGTTCCTTTCTCCTGATGCTGGAGGGTTGGAGGACATTCTCCTGAAGCTGGAGATTTAGGGGCTTTCTCTTGAACGCAGAAAGGAGAACCTTTTCGGTTTTGGCCGATTAATTTAATAATGTAAATAGGATAATTATGATAGATACAAGTGCCTTTCAAGGCAAGAAAGCTGCTTATTATACTCTGGGTTGTAAACTCAATTTCTCAGAAACTTCCACTTTCGGAAAGATGCTGGAAGACATGGGGGTTGTTACAGCTCAAAAGGGTGAACAAGCAGATATTTGTTTGATAAATACATGTTCTGTAACAGAAGTGGCTGATCACAAATGTCGTCAGGCCATTCATCGTATGGTACGCCAGAATCCTGGAGCCTTTGTGATTGTTACTGGTTGCTATGCTCAGTTGGAATCAGAGAATGTGAGCAAGATAGAGGGTGTTGACCTGGTGCTTGGTGCCAATGAGAAAGCTCATCTGATACAATATCTGAGTGATGCTTGGGCGCAGAAGTATTCAGAAGCGCTTCATCTGCATCATAGTGTGAAGACCAAGGAAATCAAGACTTTCCAGCCGTCTTGTTCCCGTGGCAACCGCACCCGTTATTTCCTGAAGGTACAGGATGGTTGCAATTATTATTGTACCTATTGTACAATACCTTTTGCCCGTGGCAATTCCCGCAATCCAAGTATTGCCTCTCTTGTAGAACAGTCTGAGCAGGCAGCCCGTGAGGGAGGTAAGGAAATCGTTATTACTGGCGTGAATATCGGAGATTTCGGTCAGACAACTCATGAGCGCTTTTTGGGTCTGGTGAAGGCTCTTGACGGAGTAGAGGGCATCAAGCGATATAGAATTTCCAGTCTGGAGCCAGACCTCTGTGATGATGATCTCATCGAATATTGTGCCCAGAGCCGGGCTTTCATGCCTCATTTCCACATACCTCTGCAAAGCGGTAGCGACGAGGTGCTCAAGTTGATGCATCGTCGTTATGATAAGGCTCTGTTTGCTCATAAGGTTCAACTGATCAAGGAGAAGATGCCGGATGCTTTCATCGGAGTTGACGTGATGGTAGGCTGTCGTGGTGAAACGCCTGAGTGCTTTGAGGAATGTTATGAGTTTCTGAAGTCCTTGCCTGTTACCCAACTTCATGTTTTCCCTTATTCTGAACGCCCGGGTACGGCTGCGCTTAAGATTCCTTATGTGGTGAGTGACAAGGAGAAGAAGTTGCGCTCCAAGCGACTCCTGGAGTTGAGCGACCAGAAAACGCAAGAGTTTTATGCCCAGTATATTGGAACGGAAGCAGAGGTGCTGTTTGAGAAGGCGCCTCGCGGCAAGGCCATGCATGGTTTTACCAAGAACTATGTGAGAGTAGAACTTTCTCCTGCGCTTGCCAAGGAAGAATATGACAATCAGTTGCTCCGTGTTCGCCTGGGCGATTTCAATCACGACAAAACGGCTTTGAAGGCAGAACTGCTCTAAGCGTTGTGATGATGATATCGCTCGAATCATATCGTTCGAATAAAGTCTCGTAAGGTTCGGGTGATGTGTTTATTTTATGGTGATGTATTATGATGTATTATAATGATTTTGGTACTTGGATCCGGAAACAATTTCCTGATTTCCGGGTTCAGAAGATTTCTATAGATGCAGGATTTTCCTGTCCCAACCGGGATGGGAAAATTTCCAGCGGCGGCTGTACTTATTGTGACAACCGCACGTTCAATCCCAGCTATTGCGACCGCAAGAAGTCTATCTCCGAACAGTTGGAAGAGGGAAAGGCATTCTTTTCCCGTAAGTATCCGGACATGAAGTATCTTGCTTATTTCCAGGCTTATACCAATACTTATGCTAAGGTAGAACAGCTCCGGGAGATGTATGAGGAAGCCCTTCGTGTGGAAGATGTGGTGGGCATTGTGATTGGTACTCGCCCGGACTGTATGAGCGATGAATTGCTGGATTATCTGGAGGAACTCAACAAGCGCACGTTCTTATTGGTGGAGTATGGAATAGAAAGTGCGAATGATGATACTTTGCGTCGCATCAATCGCGGACATGATTTTGCCTGCAGCCGTGATGCGGTAGAGCGTACGCATGCTCGCGGCATCCTGACTGGCGGTCATATTATCATCGGGCTGCCAGGAGAAGATGCGGAGGAGAGTCTCCGTCAGGCTCCTATTATTTCTTCGCTTCCTCTTGATATTCTGAAGATTCATCAGATGCAGATTATCAAGGGAACCCGTTTGGCGCAGGAATATGCAGAACATCCTTTTCATGTCTATTCGGTAGAGGAGTATATTGACGTCATCGTCAGGTTTATTCGTTTGCTGCGCCCGGATCTGGTGCTCGAAAGGTTTGTAAGTCAATCGCCTAAGGAATTGCTTGTGGCTCCGAAATGGGGATTGAAGAATTATGAGTTTACTAATTTGCTGAACAATAGGCTTAAGAGCCGTTAAAGCATTTTTTTATCATTATAAATTCTTAATTATGCCTCAAATCGGGGCATAATTGAATTATTCTTTGTATTTTTGCAGTCAATATGCAAAAGTAGCAATACAAGATGGCAAAAGTAGCAATTGTAATACTAAATTGGAATGGTCAGAAGATGCTGGCCAAGTTTCTTCCGAATGTGATAGAGTATTCCCGACAGGATGCTGAAATCTGGGTGGCGGACAACAGTTCGTCAGATGGTTCCATGCACCTTCTGGAGACTCAATTTCCTCAGGTTAAGACTATCGTACTGGAGCAGAATTTTGGCTTTGCCGAAGGGTATAATCGAGCGTTACGCCAGATAGCGGCCGACTACTATGTGCTTTTGAATAGTGATGTAGAGGTGAGTCATCATTGGCTTACTCCGCTTATCGAGTTTATGGATTCCCATCCTCAGGTGGCAGCCTGTCAGCCGAAATTGTTGGCAGAATATGACAAGGACAGTTTTGAGTATGCCGGCGCCTGTGGAGGTTTTCTGGATAAATATGGTTATCCGTTCTGTCGTGGCAGGATTTTCGGTACGGTAGAACGTGATAATGGCCAGTATGATTACCAGCAGGAGATATTGTGGGCTACGGGTGCGTGCATGATGATCCGTTCTGCGGATTATTGGAAGGCAGGTGGACTTGACGGCCGCTTTTTCGCTCATAATGAGGAGATAGACCTTTGCTGGCGTTTGCGCCTGATGGGGCGGAAAATCTATTGCATCCCTGAGAGTGAAGTATATCATGTGGGTGGAGGAACTTTGCCTAAGAGCAATCCGATGAAGACTTTCCTGAATTTCAGAAATAATCTAACGATGCTTTATAAGAATCTGTCGGACAAGGAGTTATCGCATGTGATGAGAGCGAGATGGTTCCTCGATTATCTGGCTGCTTTTGAGATGTTGCTGCTTCAGCGGAATTGGGGTGATTTCAAGGCTGTGTTCAAAGCTCGCAAGGCATTCAAGGAATGGCGTTCCTCTTTTGATGAGGAGAGAAAGCGTATTCAGGCACAAAGAGTGGAGGAGGAGATTCCGCAGATTTTCCAGACTTCCATATTGTGGCAATATTACGCCAAGGGAGTGAAGAATTTCAAGGATTTGAAAACGACTTGAATGAAGTCTGATGATCCTTCTTGAATGAAGCGTGATAATCCTTTTTGAATGAAGCGTGATGATTCTTTTTGAATGAAGTCTGATGATTCTTCTTGAATGAAGTCTGATGGAAGCTTTCAATAAAAGCCAGATGACTTCCTTTGAAAACGAGTAGGATTTAAAAAATAGAAATAACTTAGAAACTGACTATAAAATGAGACGTATTTATTTATCATTTTTTGCTTTCTTCCTGGCATTAGGAATGGAAGCGCAAACGATGGTGAAGGTGCAGGTGACTAATCCTTCCAAAGTAGAGAGAAACGACGAACCGATTGTCTTGGATTTGAGTAAGTATGGCGAGGTTTCCAAGGCCGTCGTTACGGTAGATGGCAAGGAAATTCCATCCCAGTTGGATGATCTGAATCGTGACTGTGTGAATGATGAACTTTGTTTTCTGGCCGATCTTGGCAAGAGGGAATCGAAGACTTATCAGATTCAGTTGTTCTCCGAGGGTGAGCAGTCTGCCTATCCTGCCCGTACATTTGCAGAACTGGTTGTGCCAAGCAAGAACAAGAAGTTGGCCAAGAACAAGCAGGATATTTACTTGCGCAGTATTGCCTTCGACAAGAAGACCAAGGATGTCTATCATTTTGTGCATTCTCATGGCGTCTGTTTCGAGAGCGACCTCGTGGCGATGCGTGTTTATTTCGACAATCGGCAGACCATCGACCTTTATGGCAAAATCAATAAGGGACTGGTGGTAGAGGATACTCAGTTTTATCCTTCCGAAGAACAGTTGGCAGCAGGTTCCGGCGACGACTGTCTCTGGGTAGGCAATACTTATGGTTTGGGTGCCCTGCGCGGTTGGGACGGCACGAAATCCCTGTTGCTTACAGATGTGAAATATCAGGAGCAGCGTGTTATTTCCGAAGGTCCTTTGCGTGCCGTGGTAGAAGTGGTGGACAACGGTTGGGTTCCGGCTCCTGGATTAAAGCCAGTAAATGCCACCATCCGCTATACGATTTATGCGGGTCATAGGGATTTTGATGTGGAGGTATTCTTCAATAAGAATGCGGATGATTACGTGTTCTCTACAGGGCTTATCAACGTGAAGGGTTCTACAGAAATGTCTGACGGCAAGGGATTGAGAGGCTGTTATGGTAGCGACTGGCCTACGGGCAAGGATGATGGCAAACATAAGTTGGAGACAGTTGGCTTAGGTATTTATGTGCCTCAATCTCATTTCGTAAGCCAGGAGGAGGCCAACAAGGATGTATATACGATGCTGGTGCGCCCTGTAGGAAAGAAGCTGACCTACAAATTGGCTTATACGAGCGCCAATGAAACCTATGGCTTTTCCGGAGAAAAGGAGTGGTATAAGTGGTTGGCGGAATGGAAGAAACTTCAGACTCAGCCATTACAGGTCAAAGTATTTTAGCAACAATAGGAGAGAGACTTCCCGCTATGGTCATTCCAGGCGGGAAGTCTTTTCTTTTTCTTTTTCTTTTCTTTTTCCCATCTCTCTTCTCCCATCTCTCTTCTCCCTTTCTCATTTGTCATTTCTCCCGTCTTTCTCATTTTGTTGCTCAAATCTCTGCAAATGTGAATATTTATAGAATAAATTCATCTTTTTTGCACATAATTTGTGCTTTTTTAGCTTAGAAACTTGGAATTTAAAATATTTTTTAGTATTTTTGCACTCGTATTAATACAAAATTATAATTACGTGAAGAATTTATATCATATTATCATAATTGCGGCACTTGTCTTGCTTTCTTCGGCTTGTGAATTTAAATTCAAGCCGAATGAGGAGTTTGTTGCTGAACCTCTTTGCGTACAGCGTTATGATCGTTTGGAAAGCCGCTATCTTACTACCGGAGATTTTTCTGCCCTGCAGCAGATGAATACCGATTATCCTATTGAAACCCGTACTCTGATAGAGAAAATGCTCCAGCTGGGTACGATTACCGATGCCAACATCAGCAATCGCTTCCTGATGTTCTTCCAGGACTCTACGCTCCAGGCTCTCATAGCAGATGCAGAGGCTGAATATGCCAATATGGACGATATCAATAAGGACTTGAAGAAATCGTTTGGTCGATTGCAGGATTGGCTGCCGGAAATCAAGCAGCCTGTTTTCTATGCGCAGATAGGAGCTTTGGACCAGAGTATCGTGATAGGCGAGTCTTCGGTCGGCATTTCACTCGATAAGTACATGGGGTCTAAATATCCGCTCTACAAGAAATATTATAATGCCCAGCAGCGTAGCACCATGACCCGAAATTACATCGTGCCAGACTGTCTGACCTTTTATCTGCTGAGTATCTATCCGATGGATGATTTTGACAACAGACAGCAGTTGGACCGCGACCTGCACATGGGAAAAATCATGTGGACGGTCAATAGAGCGATGAACAGGGAAGTCTTCAATACCCGATATGTAAAGACTATCAACGATTTCGTGAAGCGAAATCCGAGAATTACGGTCAAGCAATTATTGGAAGATGAAGACTATTCTGCTATCAAGGCTTTGCACAAAGATTAGCAGGAACATTCTGAGTTGGGATGAATTTATCCTTGATGTATAGGGGATGAATTCGTCCTTCATTTGTTTTAAATGAGAAATGACAAATGAGAAGGGAGAAATTAGAAATGACAAAGGAGAAGTCTGCTAAAGAAAAAGGGTGGCAGATTTCAAACAGGAAAAATAAACAGATAATATTGAAGCTTTTTATATAAAGAAAACTATGAAGAAATTTTCTATTTTTATTGCAACTATCATGATGGTGACGGCAATGGAAGCTGCAGAGAAACTGGATCTGAAGAGCATTACTTCGGGTGAATTCTCTGCCAGTTATGTGACGGGAATCAATCCTATCGAAGGTACTGATTTGTATGCTTCTATCAGTAATGACGGCAAGCAGATTGTCAGCTATTCCTTCAAGTCGGGCAAGCAGGTGGCTGTCCTCTTTGATATTCATGAGGCTCAGGCTCCTTTCGAGTCTATTGATGGATATGTGATGAGCCCTGACGGCAAGCAACTCCTGATAATCACCAAGAGCAAGGCTGTGTACCGCAGATCTTTCAAGGCCGAGTATTTCATCTACAATATCGCCAGCAAGAAGCTCCGCAAACTTTCTGAAGGCGAAAACCAGCAGGTGGCTACATGGTCGCCTGATTCCAAGCACATCGCTTTCGTAAAGGATAATAATCTCTTTGTCTTTGATGGCGAAAAGGAAACGCAGATTACTTCCGATGGCAAGTTTAATGAAATCATCAACGGAATTCCTGACTGGGTTTACGAGGAGGAATTTGCTTTCAATAGGGCGTTTGCATGGAATGCTGACGGTACTTCCATCGGCTGGATCCGCTTCGATGAGTCGCATGTGAAGACTTACTCTCTCCAGCTTTTCGAGGGAGCCAAGCCAGCACATCCTGAGTTCCACGATTATCCGGGCGAGTATTCCTACAAGTATCCGAAGGCGGGTCAGGATAATTCCAAGGTGAGTCTCTGGAGTTATGATCTGAAGGCTGGCAAGACCATCCGCCTTGATGTTCCGGTAGATGCAGACGGTTATTATCCTCGCATCAAAACTTCGCCAGACCGTAACTGTCTGATTGTCTATACGATGAACCGCCATCAGGACGATATGCGACTCTATTCGGTCAATCCTTTCACGGGTGCCAGCAAGATGCTCATCAAGGAGAGCGTGCCTAAGTTTGTGAAAGAGGAGGTGATGGAGAACAGCATCGTGGGCAAGAAATATATCCTCATGCCAAGCGACCGCGACGGCTATATGCATCTTTATCTCTACGATATGAACGGCAAGCTGATTCGCCAGGTAGAGAAGGGAAATTATGATGTGACCGAGATTTACGGAATGGACGAGAAGGCCGGGGACGTGTACTTCCAGGCTGCGATGATCAATCCGCACGACCGACAGGTATATGTGGCTCACAAGAATGGTAAGGTGGAGCGACTCACAGATGCGGAGGGTTCTAATGCTGCCAATTTCTCAGGCGATTTCAGATATTTCGTCAATACCTGGAGCTCTTACAGCCATCCACAGGTGTTTACCGTGCGCAGCAACAAGGGTAAGGTTATCAAGATGCTGGAGGACAACAAGGAACTTTTGGAGAAGACTCAGAAATACAACTGGGGCAAGCGTGAGACATTCTCGTTTACTACTTCTGAGGGTGTGAAACTCGACGGTTGGATGGTGAAGCCTGTTGACTTTGATGCCAACAAAAAGTATCCTGTCATCCTGTTCCAGTATTCCGGTCCGGGCAACCAGCAGGTTCTGAATGCCTGGAATACGGGCAGTATGGGCCAGGGTGGTGCTTTCGACTATTATCTGGCTCAGGAGGGTTTCATCGTGGTTTGTGTAGATGGTCGCGGAACGGGTGGCCGTGGTGCAGAATTTGAGAAATCTACTTATCTCAGACTGGGCGATCTGGAGTCTAAGGACCAGGTGGAGACGGCTCTCTACATGAGTAGTCTGCCATATGTTGATAAGGATAATATCGGCATCTGGGGCTGGAGTTATGGTGGTTTCAATACGTTGATGAGTATGAGCGAAGGCCGTCCTGTGTTCAAGGCTGGTGTGGCTGTGGCACCTCCTACCTGCTACCGTTTCTATGATACGGTTTATACCGAGCGCTATATGCGTACTCCTCAGGAGAATGAGGATGGTTACAAGGTGAATCCTATCGAGCGTGCAGACCGCTTGCATGGTGCCCTGCTGATTTGCCATGGTGTGGCTGATGATAATGTGCATCCTCAGAATACCTTCGAATATTCAGAGGCGCTGGTTCAGGCAGACAAGGATTTCAAGGAGCTGTTTTATACTAACAGAAACCATGGTATTTATGGTGGCAATACGCGCAATCATCTGTTGAGACAGATTGCAGATTGGTTTAAGAGTCACATGAAATAAAAAGGAAATTTCCCTCGGGAAAATCGGTTTCTCCGGGGGAAATTCTTCGGAAAAAAATTGGTTCCTTTCGAGGGGGAAATTCTTCGGTTGGAAATAGGTTCCTTTCGAGGGGGAAATCTTCGGTTGGAAATTGGTTCCTTTCGAGGGAAGAATAGAATATAAAAGAATAAGAATAAAAAAAATAAGGAAAGATGAAAGCAAAACCAGGTTTCAATCTCCGTGTGGTTTGTGGTGAGAACATCATCGTGGCAGAGGGAGAGGAGAATATTGATTTCAGCAATATCATTAGTATGAATGAGAGTTCTGCTTATTTATGGCAGAATATCCAGGGCAAGGAGTTTACTCATGAAGACTTGGTCGGTCTGCTGACTCAGGAGTATGAGGTGGATGAGGCTACGGCGATGAAAGACGTGAAGGCTCTTACCGAATTATGGTTGCAGGCTGGAATTATTGAAGCATAAATCAAGCGTTTGTGCTTCGGTTTAGTTTTGGATTATAAATCAGGCGCTTTTGCTTTGATAGAAGTTCAAGTCTTGAAGCATAAAGGCTTAGAATTATAAATAATAAAAAAGCGGGATTATCTTTTGGAAACTGAAGATAACCCCGCTTTTTATTCTAACATATTCTGCGTATCCACATATTTCTATATGTATCTCATATTCAATAATAGATTCTGCATATATCTCATATTCTCCCTATTCTCTATATTCTTCGTATTCTCTATATCCTACATCGGTCCAAGAATCGGAATCCAGATTCTTCTGTAAGCGGCAAGAAGATATCTGCGGATAGGGAAGAGGTGCATCCAGAGAGCCGAATAAATTTTCCACTTTTTGCTGTCTGTTCTGTCCAGCTTCTTTCTGCCCTTGCGGTAAAATCCAATTACGGATGCTTTCACGTCTTCTATTCTGCATTTTTCTATGCCTAAGTTTCCATCTCCTCGCAGTATTACTTCCTGGTCCTGAATCTTGATGATGCGATGAAGCACGTAATGTCTGTAGCTGATTTCTGCCAGTACTGCATCGCCTACTTTGATGTCTTTAGCCTTGGTCAGCAAGGCCTTGTCTCTGTTGTCTTCCAGGAACGGGCGCATGGAGTAACCGCGCAGCAGCAGGGTTACGGTATGACCTTCTTCCAGCAGTTTCACGATCTCTGGGAGTAGTTGGGCGTTGGCAAACTGTATTTCTACAGTCTTTATGGAATGATTATCTTGCATCGTTTTTTTATTATTTTTTTGTCACGCGGATTTTTATTCTGAATTTTTTCATCGGGATTTTTTCATCGGATGACACGGAATTTATTCGGAGATTTCCTGCTGCGGCGATTACTCACGGATTTTCGCAGATGCGATCTGTCCGGTCGTTGCAGATACCCCTGAGGTTGGAAAAAGTCCCACAGATTTCACAAATTTACACAGATTTTTCTTGGGACGATTTTTTGTCACGCAGATTTCGCAGATGACGCAGATTTTTTTCTCATCGGGATTTTTTTCATCGGATGCCACGGAATTTATTCGGAGATTTCCTGCTGCGTCGATTACTCACGGATTTTCGCGGATGCGATCTGTCCGGTCGTTGCAGATACCCCTGAGGTTGGAAAAAGTCCCACAGATTTCACAGATTTACACAGATTTTTCTTGGGACGTTTTTTTGTCACGCAGATTTCGCAGATGACGCAGATTTTTTTCTCATCGGGATTTTTTTCATCGGATGCCACGGAATTTATTCGGAGATTTCCTGCTGCGTCGATTACTCACGGATTTTCGCGGATGCGATCTGTCCGGTCGTTGCAGATACCCCTGAGGTTGGAAAAAGTCCCACAGATTTCACAGATTTACACAGATTTTTCTTGGGACGTTTTTTTGTCACGCAGATTTCGCAGATGACGCAGATTTTTTCTCATCGGGATTTTTTTCATCGGATGCCACGGAATTTATTCGGAGATTTCCTGCTGCGTCGATTACTCACGGATTTTCGCGGATGCGACCTGTCCGGTCGTTGCAGATACCCCCTGAGATTGAACAAAGAGATTCACCAGAGATTCCATAGAAAATCTGTGTATATCTGTGAAATCTGTGGGACAAAACCCTCCCACGAAGAAAAATCTGCGTCATCTGCGAAATCTGCGTGACAAAAAACAACAGGAGCATATATAGGGCGCGAGCCATTGGCCAGCGGCCAAAGTTCTGCGAAAATCCGTGAGCAATCTGACAAGCAAGAATGCCTCCGATTCCTCCGTGAAATCCGATGAAAATTTTGTCACGCGGATTTTCCTTCACCTTCTTTGATGGCAATCGCCTGATTACAAACTTCGGCAGCCTCCCGGTTGGGCAGGCAATGGAGAGTGTAGATGTTGGAGGTCTCCACCAGTCGGGTAATCGTATTGCAGATGTCGTTGAAAATATCCTGATCCCATTTCATGCTTGAACAGGAGGGCAGGAGAGAGGCGAAGGCTTCGATAGGCGAAAGGCGCTCCACCCAGTTGGAACTGTCGCGGTCGATGCGTGTGATGGCTCCCAACTTGGCTTTCACGTTGCGATAGCAAGGGGTTTTGCCGCTCCACGGACTGCCGTAGATGTAAGGCTCTCCGTCGATGAATCTTATGATAGGATTGTCGTCGTTCATGAGGTCGCATCCCTTCAGATATCTCAGCCACATGCTTACCTGTGTACTCTTTCCGGTTCCGCTTTTGGCGATGAATGCGTATCCGTATCCGTTCTGTCTTACCAGAGATGCGTGGATGAGGAGAGTCTGCAGTCTGCTGCCGGCAAAGGCGAAGATGAGCATCAGGGCGTTGTTCAGTCCGAAGCAACGCATGTTGTAGTTGCCGTTCAGGGCGCATCGGCAGTCGCTGAAGTCCTTGTTGGTTTGCAGCAGGCAGCAGCTGGCCCCGTTGATGTCCTTGATGATATACTGGTAGCCTCCGTTGTCGAGTCTATCCACGATGGTATCTCCGTTTCCCGTGTCGAAAGCCCTGATTCTCTTGCGCTTATCCTTGGGGTAGGGTTTGAGGGAATCATCTACAAGCAGGCTAAAAAAAAGATGACCCTCCAAAGTGTTGACTCTGAAGGGTTCGAATGAGGTCAGGAGTCGCATGCTGTTGAATGGAGACTCTGCAAAACAGATTCTCACGTTCAACTCTGCGATGTTAAAATCATGTGATTCTATCATTTGTTCTTGCGTTGCTTTTTCAGGGCTTTCTTAGCCTTCACTTTCTTTACAGGTTCCTCTATTTCTATAGCTTCATCCATAGGAGCTACAGACTGGAACTGGAATTGCTCCCTGGTCAGTTTTTTGATCTGGAAAGGAGGCAGTTCGCTCTTCTGCTTCTGGTTGTTTTTCTTCTTCTGGTTGTGCGCATAGCGTGTGTAGAGCTTGTTCCACGCTTTCTCCAGTTTCTTCGGGTCGGTATTATATTCCACCATGCATGTGCGGTGCTGCTCTCCGATGTTTGCCAGATAGTCGCGCAACTGGTATGAGTAGTTCTCTCGGCTTACCAGGAAATGATGCTTGCTGGTAAACCATACAGAGTCTAACTCCTGAATGTCTGTGATATAGACTGTGGAGTCGTTGAAAGAAGAAGCAAATCCAAAGACGTATGCTTTTCTCATCTCGTTTTTAGCCTGTGCTGCAAGCGAGATGAGGAGTGTAGCTGCAATAGCTGTGAGTCCGATTTTTGATAATTTCATTTCTATTCTTAAGTTATTTGATAGCCTACTGACCTTCTTTCTGGATAGCCTACAGACTATCTTTCTGATAGCCTACTGCCCCAGATAGGTCTTCAGCAGTTTATTCTTCGTGTTGTGTCGGAGTCTGCGTATGGCTTTCTCCTTGATCTGGCGCACTCTCTCACGGGTGAGATTGTATTTTTCGCCTATTTCCTCGAGCGTCATTTCAGGTGACCCGATGCCGAAGAAGGCCCTTACCACCTTTTGCTCTCTATCGTTGAGCAGTTCGATAGCTCTGTCGATTTCTTTGCGTAGCGATTCCTGTACGAGTGCCTTGTCAGCCATCGGCATATCATTGTCGGCAAGTACGTCCAGCAGGCTGTTGTCCTCTCCATCTACGAAAGGAGCATCCATGCTCACGTGTCGGTTGTTGGCCTTCATGGCTTCCTCGATTTTGTCTTCAGGTAAGTCTATGCGGTCGGCAATCTCATTTACGCTTGGACGGCGCTCGTGTTCCTGCTCAAACTTGTTGAACTCACGGTTTATCTTGTTGACGCTTCCCACCTGATTGAGTGGCAGGCGCACGATTCTACTCTGCTCAGCGATGGCTTGCAGAATGCTTTGGCGAATCCACCAAACAGCGTATGAGATGAATTTGAATCCACGTGTTTCATCGAATTTCTCTGCTGCTTTGATGAGTCCAACATTTCCCTCATTAATGAGGTCGGGGAGGCTGAGTCCCTGATTCTGATATTGCTTTGCCACGGAGACAACGAAGCGTAAGTTTGCTCTTGTTAATCTCTCTAAGGCTCGGCGATCACCTTTCTTGATTTTCTGTGCCAATTCCACTTCTTCATCTACCGAGAGTAGTTCTTCATGTCCTATCTCCTGCAGATATTTGTCGAGTGACGCACTTTCACGATTAGTGATTGATTTTGAAATTTTTAGTTGTCTCATGGTAGCCTTATTTTTTTAAAGTTCTGCAAAAATACACTTTTTGTTCGAATTGACAAAAAAAATAGCAAAAAAAATAGCAGATATTTAAAAAAATACCTGCTATTTTGTCGTTTTTTATATTTTCAAAACCTTATTCTGACGCCTAATTGGAGAATTTTTCTGACTAAATGCTTGTTGGAGCTTAAGTTAACTAATTCTCCTTTCGGGGCGACTGGTTTAGTCTTTCTGCAGAGGAACTGCGAAGTAAGCCTTCTTGCCTGTAGGCCACATACCCTGGATGTAGAGCACAGGGTCCTTGCTGGTAGAAGCGCTCTTCACGGCTTTCTGCAGGTCGTCGAGAGAAGTGATATTGCTGTCGTTGATCTTCTGGATGATGAATCCGCGAGAGATTCCGGCTTCCTTCAAGGCTCCGCTGTTCACCTTCATCACCTCTACACCATACTTGATGTTGAGCTGCTCCTTCTGTGAAGCGGTAATCTGGCGGAAGTTGCCACCCAGCACATCGAGGTCGGCTGACTTGATGACAGAGGTTGTGCCCTGAGCATTCTTCAGCGTGATGGTCTTGGTGATAGCCTTCTTGTTGCGCAGATAGGTGATGGTCATCTTGTCGCCAGGGCGCTTGCCGTTGAGCAATTCCTGGAGTTCAGCCATCTTGGTCACCTTCTTGCCGTCCACCTTGGTGATTACGTCACCTTCCTTCAGGTCGGCAGCAGCACCATTTCCGTCTTCATCCACCTTGGCGATGTAAACACCCTCGTTGGTTCCGAGGTTCACTTCCTTGCCGTTCTCCTTCTGGTTGTTGATATAGTTGAGCACGTCAGAACCCTGTATGCTGAGCATTACGCGCTGTACGCTTCCATATTTCTTGATGTCATCTACCACCTTGTTCATGATGGATGTAGGGATGGCGAAACCATATCCTGCGTAAGAACCGGTCTGTGAGTAGAGCATGGCGTTGATACCTACGAGTTCGCCCTGGGTGTTGACGAGTGCGCCACCAGAGTTACCTGCGTTGATGGCGGCATCGGTCTGGATGAAGCTCTCTACGCCGTTGGCTCCGAGTGTACGTGCCTTGGCAGAGATGATACCGGCAGTCACAGTATTGTTGAGACCGAATGGGTTGCCTACTGCGATGACCCATTCTCCGACTCTTACCTTGTCGCTATCTGCGATAGGGAGGGTAGGCAGGTTCTTGCCGTCCACCTTGATGAGTGCGAGGTCGGTAGTCTTGTCGGTACCGATGATGCGGGCTGAGTATTCGCGGTTGTCGTTGAGTGTGACGGTCAGTTCGTCAGCACCTTCCACCACGTGGTTGTTGGTCACGATATATCCGTCGCTACTGATGATGACTCCCGAACCTGTAGCTTCTTTCTTAGGGGTCTGCACTCTCTGCTTGCGTGTGCCGCCGTTGCCAGGGTTTCCGAAGAAGCCGAATGGGTCGAAGAATCCTCCGAATGGATCGTCCTGCACGTCAACCGTTGTCGTCTTGGAGTTCTGTACGTATTTGATGTGAACTACAGCTGGCAGAGCTTTTTCTGCTGCATAAGTGAGATCTACTGGTTGTCCAGCTGGAGCTGAAGTTGTAGCTGGAGCTGCGTTTACTTTCATGAATGCACCGGCTGAGAATGCGAGTGAACCTGCGCACAACAGAGCCATCACGTAATTTGTTACCTTTTTCATGTCTATTGCTTTTAATTATTACTTTTCTTTTTTATTACTCTAATTGGTTTGCGGCAGCCTCGTTTTTTTTCAGAAGTCCTTGCGAGGGGATTCTTGATTTCAGAACCTCTGCTTTGGTTTTCTTGTTCCCGGAACTCCTTGTGAGGGGATTCTTGATTTCAGGCAGATTTGACTGTCTTGGAAAAACGGTTGCTTCGTCTAACCGGTTGCAAATATAGGAGCAAAAAATGAGAAAGCAATCATTCCGTATTGTTTTTTATCCCGTTTTAACATTTGAATTTAACACTTTAACGGCTCTTAAATTTGAAAAGCCCTAAATTTACAAATCTTATATACTTTGTAAGAAAAAGTTAGTTATAAATATGCAACTAAAAAAGATGAATAGTTAAATGTATGTTAAGCTAAGGATGCTTCTTTTGTTGATTTTAAGGCAATTTTTTGCTGATTATATGGCACATTTGTGCCGTTGTCAGGCAGGTTAATGCCGTTATTATGGCAAGTACTTGTGCTTTTTTCTACATTCCGGGCATTCTCCCTTGATGACAAAGGAAACGGAGTGGGGATAGAATCCTGCTGGTAATTCGAAGCTTGGGATGTGGATGTCTTCCATGCAGAAGGAGCGTTGGCAAGCCTCGCAGTAGAAGTGGATATGACCGTCATGATGGTCGCATTTTCCTTCTTCCTCGCAGAGTTCGTAGTTGAGAATACCTCGTCCGTCTTCGAAGGCGTGCACCACGTCGTGTTCGAGGAAGAGGGTGAGCACTCTGAAGATGCTGGATTTGTCCATGGTCAGCATCTTGTGTTCCATACTGCTGAGGCTCTGGGGGTATTGCTCGCTTGCTAAAGTCTTGAGAACGAGGATGCGGTTGGCTGTAGGTTTGATTCCCTTAGCCTCTAACTTGCTGATAATATCTTGCTGCTCCATTTTCTTTTATATTCTAATTTAAAAGTGTACCACTTCAAAGTTGCTTGCAAAGGTATGATTAAATAATGAAATGACCAAATAAAAAGTATAAAATCATGATGAAGAAAATCTGTGTATATCTGTGAAATCTGTGGGACAAAAACCTTCCCACGAAGAAAAATCTGCGAGAAGAAAAACTCAGCGGAGAAAAAATAAAGAAGCGTACAAGCTTTAAAGACTTGCACGCTTCTTCCATATATTACAAACGTAATTACTTTCTTTATCAAATGAATGCCCGCTTGAAGAAGCAACTCCATTTCTGGAGTTAGCTTATAGAAGCAGCATTCTTTTCATTTAGGATACTTGCTTAAAGCAGCATCCTTTCCGTAGGTTCTGATGCACCAGAGGTAAACCCCCTTAAGCGCAAGAGCAACCACGACCTTTAATCAATGCCTCGCCATACATTTCCATGGCGTTCATGTAGTTCTCAAGTAAAGCTTTGAAAGCCTTCTTGATGTTTTCGAAAATTGTCTTCATACTTGTTATCCTTTAATTAATTAATACTGCAGGCTTCTTTCAGCCTGAATCTTTTTACCACTCATGGAACAGGTAATTACTTACCCATTTCCATTTTGTCGTTTACATTTACAGCTTTAGCAATCATGACTGCTACTACTGCGAGAATCATTACTGTTGTCATCATAATCATTTTCATTTTGCGGAGTCTCCATTTGAGGCTCCAGTTTAACATTATCCTTTTACAATCTCACCTTTTTCGAGTGCAAAGGTAATGCCTGTTTTTTGAAAATCTGTCACAATGGCATGACAAAATGATGAAACGAGGACTTTTTTTGACTCATATCAACTAATCCCGTTTTCGGCTTGATATAGGTCAACAGAAAATTATTCCGTGAGAGACTGCAGCAATCCCTGACAGGCATCCTCCAGGAGAGTGATGACCAGTTCAAAGTCGCTATAGTCGCCATAGTATGGATCGGGAACGGTAGTATATTGGCGATGATGGGTCAGAAAATCAGCCATGCAAACCACCTTGTCCTTATCCGCCTGACAGGAAGCCATGGACGTGATGGCACGGTAATTGTCGTTGTCCATCACCACGATGGTGTCGAAGCGGTCGAAGTCTGATTTCTTAAACTGGCGGGCGTGACTGTTGAAATCATAACCGTGCTCAGCGCCACATTTTCTCATACGGCTGTCGGGCAATTGTCCTACGTGCCAGTTGCCGATACCGGCAGAGTCGATTTCAAACTCGTCGCTCAGCCCCGCTTTTTCTACGAGACTCTTCATGATGCCTTCACCCGCAGGGGAGCGGCAGATATTGCCGAGGCAAATAAATAATACTGTATGTTTACCTTTCTTTGTCATTTTGGAGTTTTAATGTTTCTTTTCCGTCTGCAAAGTTAGTATAATACTTTGATATGAGCAAAGTTTTTTTACCAATTTCTTTGTTTTTTCTGAAAAAGTGCTTATCTTTGCAATCGAAACATGATTTTGTTTCGAAAACATGATTTTAATTCAAATTTTATAGCATGACAATAACGCTTAGCATTTTAATCATTACGGTTGCCATGTTTATTTGGGGCAGAGTGAGGGCCGACATCGTAGCTCTTACCGCTCTGGCAGCACTACTCGTATTCGGAATTCTTACTCCTTCAGAAGCCCTGGCAGGTTTCTCGTCGCCCATCGTCGTCATGATGATAGGCCTTTTCGTGGTGGGTGGAGCCATCATGCAGACGGGACTTGCCAAGCTCACGGGCAATAAGCTCATGGCCCTTTCGCGCGGCAACGAAACCATTACCTTCCTGCTGGTGATGCTCGTCACCTCCTTCATCGGAGCCTTCGTGAGCAATACCGGAACCGTGGCGCTCATGATGCCTATTATCGTGAGCTTAGCGGCAGCATCGGGCATGCAGTCGAGCCGTTTCCTCATGCCCCTGGCCTTTGCGGGCAGTCTCGGAGGAATGCTCACCCTCATCGGTACGCCGCCCAACCTGGTCATCGACGAGGTACTCACGGAAGCCGGATATCAGCCGCTCGCTTTCTTCTCCTTCTTCCCCGTGGGTCTCATCGTCATCGCCATCGGCATCATCGTGCTCATGCCCCTCAGCAAGATTTTCCTCAGCAAGAAGCAGAACGGAAAGAAGAAGGACAAGGCGAAATCGCTCGACGACCTGGTGGATGAATACCAACTGCTCGACAATCTGCATCGCTACATCGTACCCAGCAAGCGCTATGGGGTGGCAGATGAAAATGGCGGGGTGATGGACATCGTGGGCAAGACGCTCAAGGACCTCAGCATACAGAAGAAATACGGGGTGAGCATCATCGAAATCAGAAACGAGAAGAAGTCGAAACTCGGACTCGTGAAGGATGTCAACCAGAACATGGCGAAGAGCAGCAGCACGATTTCCGTACACGATATTCTCTATATTCTGGGCGATGAGGAGAAGATAGAAAAGTTTGCCCACGACTATGGATTGAGAAAAATGAAGGACGTGAAAATCGACTTCTATGACCTCGGACTCACGGAGATAGTCGTGATGCCTACCTCCAATTTCGCAGGCCTGCGCATCGGAGAAGCCAATCTGCGTAAGCGCTTCGGTATCAACGTGCTGGGTGTGAAGCGAGGAGAGGAATATATCACGGATAATCTGATAGCTGCCAAACTGCATGTGGGCGATATGCTCCTGGTGCAGGGCGAGTGGACCAATCTGGCTCATCTCACTTCGGATACTTCCAACTGGGTGGTGCTCGACCAGCCTGAGAAGACTGCCGACAAGGTGCTGCTCGACTATAAGGCTCCTGTGGCTGCAGCCATCATGCTGCTCATGGTGGCGATGATGGTGTTTGATTTCATCCCTGTGGCTCCGGTTACGGCGGTCATCATAGCCGGTCTGCTCACGGTCTTTGCAGGCTGTTTCCGTAATGTGGAGGCGGCTTACAAGACCATCAACTGGGAGAGTATCGTGCTGATAGCGGCGATGATGCCGATGTCCACGGCGCTGGAGAAGACGGGAGCATCGGCGTTGGTTTCGCAGACATTAGTGGCCAGTTTAGGGGCGATGGGACCTACGGCTCTCTTGGCAGGCATCTATTTCACCACCTCTCTGATGACGATGTTTATCAGCAATACCGCCACGGCTGTGCTGATGGCTCCTATCGCCTTGGTGGCAGCCCAGCAGGTGGGTGTGAGTCCTTATTCCTTCCTCTTTGCGGTCACCTTGGGAGCCAGCATGTGCTTCGCCTCCCCATTCTCCACGCCGCCTAATGCGCTGGTGATGAAGGCGGGTGGTTACTCGTTTATGGACTATGTGAAGGTGGGTCTGCCTCTGCAGATTATCATCGGCGTGGTGATGACTTTCGTCCTGCCGCTGCTGTTTCCTTATTAACTGGATATACTTTAAAATAACCCGTTGGCGGAATTAATTTAGCGCATACTTAACCCTGCCAACCGGTCTGTTGTTTACATAATTAATATATTGCAAGACTGTAAATGCGCTGATTTTCCCGATGATTCGGGTAAACAGTCCTA
>NZ_SGVY01000044.1 GCF_004535825.1 Segatella hominis
AGTTTTGCTTGTCTTCTTTTCGCAACACTAAGGTAAGTGAAAATTCTGACATGGCAAAATCCTGGGCAACTTTTTGTTGCTCAGGCACTTATAAATAATGTTAAACTATAGTGTTGCGGAATTAAGGATAAATTAGCTTTACCCCATTCCGTTTGATAGCTTTCTATATGGTTAAACCAGCTTGGGATAATGGTGGTTTCTGTAATTGCTTTCCAACAGAGCCTGAATGTCGGATTCCCGATACAGTACTTTACCCCCAATGATAAAATAAGGCAAGATAGCAGCATGTCGGTATTCCTGCAAGGTCCGCTTGCTGATGTGCAGACGGGCTGCAACTTCCCTGTCTGTCAGATACATCTCGCCCTTCAACGGGAAATGACTGCATTCAGCTAGCTTGTCAGCCTTTCTCATGCTTTGTCGAATTGTTTTCAATACTTCGACAATAATCTCGTGGTCTTCATTCAATACTGTCTGTATCATACGCAGTCCCCCTCTATTGTGCCTGCACCATGCAATATGAAGTCCTCCACATCAGCAGGCTTGTAATAGAACTTTCTTCCAATCTGAGTGCATGGAAGCAAATCCTTGTCACGCAGACTCTGTAGGGATCGTTTGCTAAGGTTCAGAGCCTTACAGACGTCTTCAGAATCCATCCACTTAGCCAGACTTCTGTCTTTAGATTTCTCCATTAGGAAGTCCACCTTTCTCGTCAATGCCTTCACACTCTCCAGAAGCAAATCGAAGGTCTTTCTTTCAATGATTACTATATCCATATTTGTATACTTGTTGATTAACGAGCGCAAAGGTAAATCAGAATCTTGTGATATGGATAAAAACACGGCAATCGTGTTGCTTGTGTCGCCTTAGAAGGACACTCAGAGACAAATTCAATAAAAATCTCACGGTAGTAACGCGTAAGTACCGTGCCCGATAAATTCCTTTGCCGTACTTTTGCAGCGAACAAATACAAAAAGCGTATGGAAATCATAACAATAGACAGCTTGGCGTTCAAGGAACTGACTGGGCAAATAAGAGAGATTGGTGCGTACGTAAGAAAATATGGTACAGCAATCAAAGAAGAGGACAACTCAGGAAAGGAGTACCTTACCAGTGCAGAGGTCTGCGAGATGCTTCATATCAGCAGCCGCACCCTACAGCGCATGAGGGATGCCAAAGTTATAAGCTTTACTTTCGTAGGCAATGCGTGCCGTTTCAGACGGTCAGATATAGAGAAATACCTCAAGGAAAGAGGAACAACATAAAAAATGGAGAAATATGGATACACTTGACAGAACAACATTTGAGAATGGTATGAGACAGCTTATGCAGAGACTTGACAAGCATGAGGCAGTTCTCAATGTCATCAACGAGTCTGGAAGGGATATAATGCAGACCATCCCTAAACTTGAAGATGAACTGCTTGACAACCAAGACCTGTGTCTCATGCTCCATGTGAGCAAGCGTACATTGCAGCGATACCGTAGTAGCGGAATGATCCCTTATCGACTATTGAAGCGTAAGCCGTACTACAAACGCTCCGATGTGGAGGATTTTATCAGAACGTATGCAAGGGAAATAAAGAAAGAAAACGACGGGAACAGAAAAGCCCGCATTTATGTATAACAATTAAACATTTACAATTATGGTACAAAAGAAAAAGAGTGATGAACAGGACGTGCTGGTAGTCCGTGACGAGAAGACGGGCGAGATCAGTGTCGTCGCCGGACTCAGCAGGGACGGCACACCGAAGCGAGCGCCCGCCAAGGCGGAGAACACGCCCGACTTCCTGCGTTTTGACCGCAACAGTGACTTGATGGACAGTTTCTTTAGAAACTTCTTCCGCCAGTGCAAGGAGCCAAGCCGATTCGGATTCTACCGCATAGCGGCAGACCAGGTGGAAAACCTGCTTGGCGTGATGAAGGAGTTGCTGAAAGATTCGGAGGCTAACAAGGAGATTCTTTCCGCCCACAAGGTTGACACCTCCAATTATGAGAAAGAGGCAAAGCAATCGGAAGGTCAGGCGAAAGAAACCGCATCATCGGACGATGCGTCCAAGACGCAAGCTAACACAGAAAAAGAGAATGTATCATCTGAACAAACCAACGAAAAAGAGAACGACATGGAACAGAAACCAGAACAGACCGCAACAGAACAGCAGGCACAGACCGCTCAGGGTGTAAAGCAGAACCTCATTAGTGGTAACGATGTGAACCTGCAGGAACTTGGTGCCAAATATGGCATAGACTTCAACAGTATGAATGAGAAGGATATGAAAGCCCTGCTCAACTACGGCAAGACGGGGCTTGTGATTGTGAAGCCAACCTTCGGCGGTGAACAGATAGAGATACAGGCCCGTCTGTCATTCCGCAAGGACGATAACGACCAGTTGCAACTCGTGCCGCATTTCGTGCGCAACGAGCCAAAACTCGATGTCGCTTACAAAGGCTATACCTTCACTCCAGAGGACAAGAAGAACCTGTTGCAGAACGGCAACCTCGGAAAGGTTGTGGATTTCCCCGACAAGAATACAGGTGAGCTGCGTCCTCATTTCATCAGTATCGACCGTCTCACCAATGAGATTGTGGACATCCCTACCAACAAGGTGCGCATACCCGATACCATCGGCAAGACACCTATTACCAAGGACGACAAGAGAGTGCTCTACTCAGGTATTCCGCTTCGCAAGGAGATTGAGCTTGCCAACGGGCGCAAGTTTACACCGCTGCTGCAGGTGAATGTGGAACAGCGTGGCGTGGAGTTCGTGCCTGGCAGCACAAGACAGGCGCAAGGTCAGAAACAGAATGGAGACAAGAAGCAAACCGCCGACAAGCAGGAGCAGAAGGCAGAAGGTGATGCGGGCGGCCAGAAGAAGCAGCAAGATCCCAACCACTGGCTCAATGAGGATGGGACCATCCGCCGACTCAACACCTATTTCAAGAAGGAACTGACCGAGCAGCAGAAGGACGACTATGTGGCAGGCAAGACCATCGAGATCAAGGAAGTGCCGAACAAGAACGGCAGCGGTACCTATACCGCCTACGTGAAGTTCGACTTCGACAAAATGCAGCCACGTTCCTACCGCAACAATCCAGACCTCAAACAGGCAAAGGAACAGATTCCGACCAACGAGAACAAGGTACAAGTCGCCGTCAACGAGCAGGGCAAGACCCATGAGGCGACCAAGCACACCAAGGATCCGCTGAGTCCGGGACAGTCTGCGCCAAAGAACGAAAAGCAGCAGAAGGAACAGAACGCCGAGGAACAGAAGCCAAAGAGAAAGGCAAGAAGTGTGAAGATGTAGTTGCCGCCACTTGATCCACAGAGTTAATCATCCATCATAACAACCGACATCTGCGACCGTCTATCCCACGGTTGCGGATGTCACAAAAACAACAGACAATGAAGACAATCATCGCAGAGAAACCAAGTGTAGCCAAGGAAATCGCCCACATTGTGGGAGCTGACAAGCGTGAGGAAGGCTATATGCAGGGCAATGGATATTATGTGACATGGGCATTCGGACATTTAGTGCAGCCAGCCATGCCGGAAACCTACGGCATGAAGGGATTCCATGCAGAGAATCTGCCTGTGATTCCCGACCCGTTCGTTCTTGTTCCCCGACAAGTCAAGACAGAGAACGGCTACAAACCAGATGCAGGTGTGCTTGCCCAGATTAAAATTATCGGCAAGCTATTTGACAGCAGTGAGCGCATTATCGTAGCAACCGATGCCGGACGTGAGGGAGAGTTGATTTTCCGATACCTCTATGCGTATCTCGGTTGCAGGAAACCTTTCGACCGTCTCTGGATCAGTTCGCTTACAGATACCGCCATCCGTGAGGGACTTCTGAACCTCAGGGATGGCAAGGAGTATGACAATCTCTATCATGCAGCCAAGGCACGAAGTGAGGCAGACTGGCTCGTCGGCATCAACGGCACACAAGCCCTGACGATAGCCGCAGGACGTGGCACCTATTCCGTAGGTCGTGTGCAGACTCCGACCCTTGGCATGGTGTGCGAACGCTATTGGGAACACAAGCGTTTCGAGTCGAAACCGTTCTGGCAGGTACACTTCGGTGTGGTTGATGCAGACAGTGGCAATATACTGAAGTTCACATCTGCCAACCGATGGACAGACAAAGCTACCGCAACCGACATATATAATAAGGTGAAAGATACCGGTTCTGCCATCATCACAAAGATCTCAACCAAGCGAAAGGTGGAGAAGGCACCGCTCCTTTACGACCTCACCACCTTGCAGAAAGAAGCCAACTCCCAGCATGGCTTCACGGCAGAGCATACACTCTCCATCGCCCAGAAACTCTACGAGGCAAAGTTCATCACCTATCCAAGAACATCAAGCCGCTATATCTCGGATGATGTATTTGCCACCCTTCCCAAACTTTTCAAAAATCTGGAGAATCATTCGGAATATGGAGAGAAAGTGAAACTCTTGCCTGGCAGTGAGGACTACAGCAAGAACAGCGTGAATGTAGCCAAAGTGACCGACCACCATGCCCTGCTCATCACAGAAAATGCAGCCATTGGTCTTTTCAAGGACGAGAAGATCGTTTATGACATGATATTGTGCCGGATGATTGAAGCGTTCTCGGCAGACTGCATCAAGGACATCACATCCGTATCGGCGCAAGTGGATCATGAAGTTGAGTTTGGCATCAGTGGCTCCATCATCCGACATACTGGCTGGCGAGCATTGTCACTCAAGGAAAAGAACAAAAGGCAGGACAAGGATGCAGACGCAACCGACAATGAGGTCAAGGATCAAGTCATTCCCAACTGGCAAGAAGGACAGTATATCACTCTTTCTGGCTGCACCATCACGGAGGGCAAGACCAAACCAAAGCCATTGCATACGGAATCCACATTGCTTGCAGCAATGGAGACCGCAGGCAAAGAGATAGAAGATGATACGATGCGCCAGGCAATGAAGGACAGCGGTATTGGCACACCTGCCACACGTGCCGCCATCATCGAAACCCTGCTCAAACGAGAGTATATGGTGCGCCAGCAGAAGAAACTTGTGCCGACGGAAAAAGGACTCGCCCTGCATTCCGTGGTGAAGAACATGGCGATTGCCAATGTGGAGATGACGGGCAAATGGGAGGCGGAACTTGCCAAGATTGAACGAGGTGAAGCAAGTGCAGACGGGTTCACCCATAGTATCGAAGGCTATACCCGTGAAATCACTGCGGAATTGTTAGGTTGTGACAGACTTTTCAGCCACAAGGATTCCGGCTGCCAGTGTCCTAAATGCAAGCAAGGTACCATGCAGTTCTTCGGAAAGGTAGTAAGATGCAGCAACAAGGAGTGCGGTATGCCAGTGTTCAAGCAGGTAGCAGGAAAGTTGCTCACTGATGCCGACATCACCGACTTGCTTACCAAGGGCAAGACCAGAACGCTCAATGGTTTCACCAGCAAGCAAGGCAAATCGTTCTCCGCAGCCATTGCCTTTGACGAGAATTTCAACACGAAATTCGTCTTTGCAGAGCGCAAAACAGCAGAAAAACGAGGAAATGTGAAGAGATACAAGAAATAGTTTGTACCTTTGCCACCGAAACATGGTTCATAAATGGTGTCTTTATTCAGGATGCTTTTATTTACTGTGGATTAAGTGGCGGCACTCGGAGGGATACCGAGTGCCTTTTTCTTGCTTTCAACAAACATCAACCGCCATCCACGGTTTATTATTCACCACTTAATCCATTCAACAGACAAATGAACAGAAAGAAACAGGCACAGACAGAGCTGTCCTATTACGGACTGTATCTCTTGAACCATCTCAGAGAGAACCGTTTTCCACAAGCCAGCGATGCGGACTTTATCCGCGAACGTGCAGACCATGCCGCAGAAGTATATGAGCAGGCACGGCGTGATGCCCTCTTTGCCGATGCGGCACAAGAGCTTGCCATGGCAGCATTGCTGAAAGGTCTCCGCTTTTCCAAGTACAGCATCCTGTACGATGTTGTTGACCGTGAGTTTCCTCTGGAGGTAGCAGTAGAAGACCAGGAAGCGTTTGTCAAGCACCTCCTGCCTTTGGTTGATAACGTGTATTCCATTTACGACCTCACCGATGATGATTTTGCCCAGTCACCGGACTACGACCAGCTCTATACAGAGTTGACGGGAGCCGTAGCCATTTTCATAGAGTCAAATGGCGTACAATAGAAAACAACGGCTGAACGACAACATCAAGGCGATAGAGACGGCATTCATCCTTGACAGGGAACAGCGCACGCCGACCGCCCGTGAGCGTCTCCTTCTGGAGCGTTATTGCGGATTCGGTGGATTGAAGTGCATCCTGAACCCTGCCAGGGAACTGGTGGATGCCGTCCATTGGGCAAAGTCAGACCTTGAGTTGTTTGCTCCAACAGTGGAGCTGCATAGACTTATCCGAGAAAACAGCAAGAATGAAAGCGAGCACAAACAGTTGATGGACAGTCTGAAACAGTCCGTCCTCACGGCATTCTACACGCCGTCAGCCGTTACTGAGGCTCTGACGGATGTGTTGAAAGAGCATCAGATCATCCCCGAAAAGGTGCTTGAACCCTCGGCAGGCATCGGTGCCTTTGTCGATTCCGTCTTGGACAACAATCCCAAGGCAGACATTATGGCATTTGAAAAAGACCTGCTTACGGGAAAGATACTCCGCCATCTGCACCCGGAGCAGAAAGTGCGCATAGAGGGATTCGAGAAGATAGAAAAGCCTTTCAATGATTACTTCGACCTCGCCATCTCAAATATTCCCTTTGGCGATGTTGCCGTATTTGATCCGTCCTATACAGCCATGAAAGGCATGAGGGCACTTGTCACCAGACGCATACACAACTACTTCTTTGTCAAGGCTCTTGATACGGTAAGGGACGGCGGGTTGGTTGCCTTCATCACCTCACAAGGCGTATTGAATGCCAAAAACAACAGTGCCGCGCGTTTTATGATGCTCTATCATGCTGATCTCGTGTCAGCGATTCGTCTTCCCAACAACCTGTTCACGGAAAATGCCAATACGGAAGTGGGCAGTGATCTCATCATTCTGCAGAAAAATACCCAAAAGGAGTCGCTGCGAGGAGACGACAACCTGCTTGACACTGTCTATAATGACGAGAACCGAATTCCGACTAACAACTACTTTCTGGAGCATCCGGAACGCATTATCCATACAACGGCAAAGTTGGATACTGACCCGTTCGGCAAACCTGCAATGATATACACGCATGAGGATGGTGTGGAAGGCATTGCAGAGGATTTGCGAAAGATGCTCCATGAAGACTTTAAGAAGAACCTCAATTTGAACCGATACTTGGGGATAGAGGAGCAGCAAGAAGAAACTAAGGTCGCCCAACAGGCAGAAGTTGAGGTAAAACAAGAAAACGGAAAGGAAACATTGGACATAGGGCAAACAGAGCAACCACACTTATATAATAATGTGGAAAGCAACAATGCCGATGAACCAGGTTCGCATCATGAACGGACTGTTCATCAGCAGCCACCTGTCCAAATGACCTTGTTCGACCTTTGGGGCATGGAAGAGGAAGACCGCTTGACAATAAAGGAAACAAAGAAACAGGTAAGCAAGCAGACTGGCAAGGCTACGACAAGCACAAAAACATCAGCCCAAAAAACAGCAAAGAAGAAAGCAAGTCCGCTAGTGAAGGCTGTCAATCCTACGGCAAAGTTTGAGACAAAGCCTTTGGAAAATAAGGAAAAGTCCTTTGATGAAGCAAATATCAATGCCAACACTCCTGATGTGGAGGCAAAGAAGATTCTTCCTGGGGATGAACCATACGCAAGCATCTCTTGGGAAGAGAATCCGCCAATCAACGGCTTTTACGAGATGATGATGACCATGGCTCCCGAAGACAGGGTGCTGCTGCGCCAAAAGGCGGAACTGCACCGTCAGGAACAACTCAAGGCTCTGGGCGTTGAAGATACGCTTGATCCGAAGTTCAAGCCGCCGATGGAACCGATAGAAGTTCTCAAAGTTCAAATCGGGCATGGACAGACGAAAGGGAATGAGGCAAAAGAAGATTCCAAGACTCAGAACACATTGGAAGAAACAAATCATGAGCGGGAACAACAAAAAGAGCAAGAAAGAAAGCGGGAAGAGCTGGCAAAGAAGAAAGAGGATGCTATGAAGCCCCGTCCATTTGATGAGAAACTGGAAAGTTTTCATCGTGAGGGTTCTATGGTGCTCGACTCTGCCAGAAACATCGGTGTATTGAAAGACCTTACCAAGTATGGTGCTACCTTCATGCCGTTGAATCTGAATATGGAGCAGAAAGAAAAGGCAGTCTTGTATATCGCCCTCCGTGATGCTTATCAGAAACTTTACACCTATGAAGCGGAAGAACAGACGGAAAACAAGCAGATGCGTGAGAGTCTGAATGTCTATTATGATGCTTTCTTCATCCGCTTCGGCAACCTCAATGCCAAGCAGAACGTGAAGTTCATCCTTATGGATGCCTCAGGGCGCGACATGCTGTCGTTGGAACGGGTAGAAAACGGACAGTTCACAAAGTCAGACATCTTCGACCACCCGGTCTCTTTTTCGCTTGACGAGGTCAGTCATGTCGATTCTCCAGAGGAAGCGCTCACCGCCTCGCTCAACAAGTTCGGCCGTATCGACTTGCCGTATATGACTGAATTATCGGATATGCCGGAACAGGAACTGACGGAAGCGCTTAAAGGGCGCATCTATTACAATCCGCTCATAGACGGCTACGAGATTGCCGACCGCTTCATTGCTGGTAATGTCATAGAGAAAGCGGAGCGTATAGAAGAATGGCTGAAGGAAAATCCCGATCATGCAATCGTGAGAGAGTCGTTGGAAGCCTTGAAGGCAAGCATTCCCGAACCGATAGCCTTTGAGGACCTGGACTTCAACTTCGGTGAGCGTTGGATACCTACAGGTGTGTATTCCGCTTACATGAGCCACCTCTTCAATACACAGGTCAGCATCGTCTATTCCGACAGCATGGACGAATATTCGGCAAAATGCAGTATGAAGACCATGGCCATCACGGATGAGTATATGGTGAAGGGATATTACCGCCACTATGACGGCATGAGTCTTCTGAAACATGCCCTGCACAACACCTGTCCCGACATGATGAAGAGCATCGGTGAGGATGAACACGGCAACGACATCAAGGTGCGTGACAGCGAGGGCATACAGCTTGCTAATGCCAAGATTGACGAAATCCGCAACGGGTTCTCTGAATGGCTGGAAGAGCAGTCTGACTCCTTTAAGGAACGCTTGACCACAATGTACAACCGGAAGTTCAACTGCTTCGTGCGTCCGAAGTATGACGGTTCTCACCAAAGATTCCCCGGCTTGGATCTGAAAGCCCTTGGCGGAAAGTATGGTGTAAAGAGTGTGTACCCAAGTCAGAAGGACTGTGTATGGATGCTTTTGCAGAACGGCGGCGGGATATGTGACCATGAGGTCGTGCGCCCATAAGGGCATATAGTAAATGTAGGATTAGCAACCTACCCGGCAAGGGTTTTCAACGCCGGTCATTAGCCAACTTATCCACTTAGCCGAAAGGCGGTGGGGAGTATCGCATGTTGGAAACGGCATAAGTCAGCTAACTATCGTGCTGCTACTGAATGTCTAAATGAAACGATAGATATGAGGATGAAGACTATACTGTTTGAACGACAGCCCAAGACGTTAATTGGTAAACACCGACCGAAGATAGTTATAACGGTCGGTCTGCAATACTTCTGCCTTCCAACTTCGGGCACGAGAGCTGAAAACCGATTGCAGGTCAGCTGCAGTAAGCGGAAAAGGGCGAAAATCGCATCCGACAATCTGTCACGCTATGTTGCTATATGTCTAAATGGGGATTGCCTAAGCAGACGCAAGTCTGTATGGCAACAGAGTCTCCATAGTAGTCTGAGCGAGGGAAAGCCTCGTACATGGCGAAGGGAGACAGTGTTTATCTTTAATATGTTTAACGAATGATGTGTGAGACATTATGAGAAATTCTGAGAATGTATTAAACAGTCTGGCTGAACACAGCCAAAACCCAAATTACAAGTTTGAACGGCTTTACCGACTGCTGTTCAACGAGAACCTGTATGCGATTGCCTATCAGTCAATGGCACCCAAAACTGGCAACATGACGAAAGGCACCGATGGTCAGACCATCAGCGGGATGAGCATCAAGCGCATACAATCTATTATTGACAAGTTGCGTGATGAGAGCTATCAGCCGCACCCTGCCAAGAGAATTTACATACCCAAGAAGAACGGCAAGCAAAGACCTCTCGGCATCCCGTCGATTGAGGACAAGCTTGTGCAGAAAGTCATCCAAATGATTCTTGAATCCATCTATGAGGGATATTTTGAAAAATGCTCGCATGGATTCAGGCCGCACCGCAGTTGCCATACTGCAATGGCTTCAATCATGGAGGGATTTGACGGTACAAGATGGTTCATTGAGGGCGACATCAAAGGATTCTTTGACAATATCGACCACGATATGATGATTGCTATCCTTTCGGAGCGCATCGCAGATGAACGATTCTTGCGCCTCATACGTAAGTTTCTCAATGCAGGTTACTTGGAGAAATGGATATTCCACAACACTTTCAGCGGAACACCGCAGGGAGGTATTATCAGCCCTATCTTGGCTAACATATACCTTGACAAGCTAGATAAATACATGGTGGAATACATCTCGGTGTTCAACAGAGGTAAGATGCGGAAACGGAATCCCGACTATAAGCGGATTGCGAGCCGCAAGGACAAACGAGTGAAGAAACTGAAGACAGAGACAGACGAGCAGAAAAGAGCGGCATTGCGCAGTGAGATTGTAGCACTTCACCGTGAAATGCAGAAATACCCTGCAACTCTGGACATGGACGAGGATTTCAGAAGACTGAGATATGTACGTTATGCCGATGACTTCCTCATCGGAGTAATCGGCAGCAGAGAGGATTGTGTCAAAATAAAGGAAGACATCAAAAATTTCCTTTGTGATAGGCTCAAACTTGAACTGTCCGATGAAAAGACGCTCATAACTCACGGACATGACCATGCCAAGTTTCTTGGCTTTGAGGTCACAATCCGTAAATCCGAGAAGACACGGAAAGGGAGTAACGGAATGCCCAAACGCTCACTTGACCATAAGACAGTCGTACTGCTTCCTATGGAAGTCATGAGAAAGAAACTCATGGAATACGGTGCGATGAAAATAACGGTCAAGGAGGGCAAGGAAAAATGGGAGTCCACCTCACGCCCCTACCTGCGTAGTAATGATGACCTCGAAATTCTGAATAGATACAATTCGGAAATCCGAGGCATCTACAATTACTACTGCATCGCCAATAATGTCAGTATACTCAACAGTTTCTATCAAATCATGAAAGAGAGCATGTACAAGACGTTTTCCTCCAAGTACAACTCTACCGTCAGGAAGATTATAAACTCCTATACAAGAGACAGAATCTTCCGTGTGCAGTGGATTGACGGAAAAGGCAAGACGCATGAACGTGAAATCTATCATGGAGGTTTTGGCAGGAGAAAGGAAGCACGCATAGATGATGCTGACAATCTCCCCAGCTACCGAGGAATGCAGAACACAAGTCTTATGGATAGACTTGCTGCCTGCAAGTGTGAATATTGTGGTGCAACTGATAACCTGCAAATGGTACACGTCCGCAAACTCAAGGATTTGAAAGGCAAACAGGGTTGGGAAAAACTCATGATTGCCCGTAGAAGAAAGACCCTTGCGGTGTGCAAGAATTGCTATAACAAGATTCACCATGGGAAATAGACTGATGATAAACATGGAGAGCCGTATACTCGGAGACGGGTACGTACGGTTCGGTGGCGAGTACATGGGAACGTGGCACTTCTTGAAGTGCCAAAGCACCGTGTGCTTAGCCTATGGCACTGGAAAAACCCTTATCATGTGCATGGCTGCGCATGAGATGAAACGTCTCGGTATGGCTCACAAGCCGATGATTATCGGACTGAAAGCCAATGTCGCGGAGATAGCTGCCACCTATCAGACAGCTTATCCCCATGCGAGGATACTCTATGCCTCGGAGAAGGACTTTTCCACCAAGAACCGTGTCAGTTTCTTCAACAACATCAAGAACAACGACTATGACTGTGTAATCATGTCGCATGACCAGTTCGGGAAGATACCGCAATCGCCAGAACTCCAGCGGCAGATACTGCAGGCGGAGCTTGATACCGTGGAGGAAAACTTGGAAGTGATACGCACGCAGGGCAAGGACGTGTCGAGGGGAATGCTCAAAGGCTTGGAAAAGCGAAAGCAGAATCTGGAGGTGAAGTTGCAGAAGATAGCCTACAGCATCGAGCAACGTACCGATGATGTGGTGGATTTCCGCATGATGGGCATCGACCACTTGTTTGTGGACGAGAGCCACCAGTTCAAGAACCTCATGTTCAACACCCGTCACGACCGTGTGGCAGGACTCGGCAACAGCGAGGGGAGCCAGAAGGCACTCTATATGCTCTTTGCCATCCGAACCATACAGGAGCGGACAGGCAGAGACTTGGGGGCGACATTCCTGTCGGGAACAACTATCAGTAACTCACTAACAGAGTTGTATCTGCTTTTCAAGTACCTGCGCCCCAAGGAACTGGAGCGTCAGGACATCCGCTGTTTCGATGCGTGGGCGGCAATCTTCGCCAAGAAGACTACCGACTTCGAGTTTAACGTCACCAACAACATCGTACAGAAAGAGCGTTTCCGATATTTCATCAAAGTGCCGGAACTTGCTGCCTTCTACAACGAGATAACCGACTATCGTACGGCGGAGGCGGTTGGTGTGGACAGACCTGAGAAGAACGAGATCCTTCATAACATACCACCGACACCCGAGCAGGAGGACTTCATCCAAAAGCTGATGGAGTTTGCCAAGACGGGTGATGCCACCATCCTCGGCAGACTGCCCCTGTCGGAAACGGAAGAGAAGGCAAAGATGCTCATTGCCACGGACTATGCCCGAAAGATGGCACTCGACATGCGCATGATAGACCCGACTTGTGAGGACCATCCCGACAACAAGGCAAGCCATTGTGCCAAGATGATAGCCGACTACTATCACCGTTACGACGGTCATAAGGGTACGCAGTTCGTGTTCTCCGACTTGGGAACATATCGACCGGGCGAATGGAACGTGTATTCTGAAATTAAGCGCAAGCTGATAGAGGATTACGGCATACCGTCGTCTGAAATCCGCTTCATTCAGGAGTGCAAGAACGAGAGGGCAAGAAAGGCGGTGATAGCAGCCATGAACGAGGGTTCGGTACGAGTATTGTTCGGCTCCACATCTATGTTAGGTACAGGCGTAAATGCACAAAAAAGGTGTGTTGCTATTCATCATTTGGACACACCGTGGGTGCGACATGAAGTCGCATAGATAATTGTTGGAATGATACTTTAAGTATCAGTTTTAACCCGCTGTTCCGTCAGCGGTAGCCTACCGACCGATGCACCTTAATGTTGTATTAAGCGGTCGGGACAAAGTACACTTTCACAAGACAAGACAGAACCGTGAGGGGAAGTCAAGTATGGTTAGTATCATACCGTAGAGTGGCGAGGCTGGATAGTATGGTTAGCGTAAGCGAACTGTTAGTAAACTTCGTAATGTCGTAAAAGAGTGCAAGATACTGATACACTCTACCCAAAATGGGATGCGGTCAGATAATCCTCTCCATGGTAGGATTACACGGATGTAAAGACCGTCGGAGGATGAGACAGAACCTAACCTATCCGTTAGTTATCTATGTGGAACATGGTAAGCCTGTACATCTCCTGTCAGACAAAAGACAGGTAAGCTGAAAGTAATGGATGCTGAATGATGTGCAGGTATAAGATAACAGAGAAAGCGAATGCCGTTCTGTAATGGGACGGATAGGGTTTGAGCCACTTATCACGAGTTGACAAGGGACAACATCAACCTACCACGAAAGTGGGCAGACTTCTGTGGTAATGTTTGGGAGGCAAATACCCAACATTAGCCAAATGGTAATTCTTTACAATAAACTTTTAGAACTTTTTAAAGTAGGAATGCAAATGAACGATAAAATCAAAGAAAATCTCCTCGACCAATCGTGTGCGCCGACTGACAACCTGCAATCAAATTGGGACAGAATAGACTGGACTAAGGCGGAGCAAGCTGTTAAGAAGCTTCAAGCTCGTATTGTAAAGGCTCAGAAGGAAGGCAGACATAACAAGGTGAAAGCCTTGCAATGGACGCTTACCCACTCTTTTTACGCAAAAGCCTTAGCCGTAAAGAGGGTTACTTCTAACGGGGGTGGTTGTACTCCTGGGGTTGACAAAGAAATATGGGATACCCCTAAAGCTAAAATGCAAGCAATAACCCAACTCAAACGCAGAGGCTACCAGCCAATGCCGCTGAGAAGAGTTCATATCAAGAAGAGCAACGGCAAACTGCGACCGTTGGGAATACCGACAATGAAAGACAGAGCCATGCAAGCACTCTATCTTATGGCATTGGAGCCTGTATCAGAAACTACAGCTGATACTCGTTCATACGGTTTCCGCAAGGAACGCTGCTGTATGGATGCAATACAGCAATGTCATAACATTCTCCGAAAGGGATATTCTCCCGAATGGATTTTGGAGGGTGACATAAAAGGGTGTTTTGACCATATCAGCCATGAGTGGTTACTTGCCAATATCCCAATGGATAAGGCAATACTCCGAAAATGGTTGAAATGTGGCTATGTTTTCAACAAGCAAATGTTCCCGACCGAGGAAGGAACACCGCAAGGTGGTATAATTTCTCCGACACTTGCCAATATGACTTTGGACGGATTGCAGAAAGCTCTTGCAGATAGATATAAGCGCCATCATGTTAATGGTAAGTTGTATTCACCAATGGTGAACCTTGTACGTTATGCGGATGATTTTATCATCACTTGCGAGAACAAGGAAACTCTTGAAAATGAAATCAAGCCATTGGTTGCTGAATTTATGTCTGAAAGAGGTCTGACCTTATCAGAGGAAAAGACGGTGATAACCAACGTGCATGACGGTTTTGATTTTCTTGGCTTTAATATCCGCAAATACGGCAAGGACATATTGACCAAGCCGACAAAGAAATCCGAGAAACGCTTTATGGAGAATATCCGTAAGGTAATTAAGGAGAACAAGGGTTGCAGACAGGAGTCGTTAATCAGAATGTTGAACTCTAAAATCCGAGGATGGGGAGGTTATTATCAGCATGGAGCGACACGTGATTCATTTCACAGAATCGACCATCAGATATTCCTCTCACTATGGCAATGGGCAAAACGCCGTCATTCCAAGAAAGGGAAACGGTGGATAAAAGACCGATATTGGCATGACATTCGAGGGAACAAATGGACTTTCGCTTCAAAATTCAAGAAACCAAACGGAAAGGAAGACCAATTGACATTATTGTCTCTGACTTCATCGTTTCCATTCCTGCAATACACGCAGATTAAAGGAGACATGAACCCGTTTGATGCAGACTGTCGTCTGTACTTCTATAAAAGAAAGAAGTCGAAAATGCTTGTTACGCTAAAAGGACGCAAGTCACTGCTGTACCTATGGGAAAAGCAAGGACGCAAATGTCCTATATGCGGTGAGCCTATTGATACGCACAAGGCATGGAATGTCATGCCAACCGTTCAAAACGGAAAGAAATGCAATCTGTTGGTTCATGATGAATGTTTTAAATTATCCCGCAAATCAAATGGAAACAAGAAGTAGTTTGAGCCGGTCTCTGCATACAAACAGAGGCTTAGAAAAGCTTGAGCCGTATGAGGGGAAACTCTCATGTACGGTTCTTAGGGGGGAAGAGGGCAGCAATGCCCTTGACCTACCCGATCGACCGTCAGACTTGGCACAGCGTGACGGTCGAGGTGTGCGTGCCGGCAACGAGATTGCCAAGCTGTATGCCGACAACAAGGTTGATGTCATCATCTATGCGGTGGAAAAGTCGCTTGACTCGTACAAGTTTAACCTCCTGCACTGCAAGCAGACTTTTATCTCGCAGTTGAAAAGCGGAGCCTTGGGGGCGAGAACCATTGACGAGGGAGCGATGGACGAGAAATCGGGCATGAATTTTTCAGAGTATATGGCTATTCTCTCCGGAAATACCGACTTGCTTGACAAGGCGAAGCTGGAGAAGAAGATTGCTTCTCTGGAGGGTGAGCGCAAATCATTCAACAGGGGCAAACGTGAATCGGAACTGAAACTGAAATCAAAGTCAGAAGAGCTGGATGGCAATCGGGCTATACTCAAAGGCATGACATCGGATTACGACAAGTTTATGAGTCAGGCGAAGAAGGACAAGGACGGGAATATACTCAATCTCATCACCCTTAACGGTCTCGAGTCCAATAATCTGGAAGTGATAGGCAAACAGCTTCAAAGGATGGCAAAAACGGAAAGGACAGATGGGGATTACAAGGAAATAGGTGCAATTTATGGTTTCCCCATCAAGGTTGTGAGCGAGACAAGCTTTGAAAGCGGTCTTCCATTCGTTGATAACCGCTTTGTTGTTGTGGGTCATTACAAGTATCAGTACAACAACGGACATCTCGCCAAGTCGGACCCGATAGCTGCGGCAAACAACTTTGTGAATGCCCTGCAGAAGATACAAGGGTACATTGAACAGTATGATTCAAGATGCAGGACACTGGAGAAGGAGATTCCGCAGCTGCAGGAAATTGCTTCCAAGGTCTGGAAGAGAGAAGATGAGCTGAAAAGTCTAAAGACAGATCTGGCTGCTTTGGACAGAAAAATACAGCTTGAACTTGCACCGCAGGTTGAGAAAGAGAGCAAAGAAGAAAACAAAGAAGAAACAAATAACGTAAAAGCAGATGTTATTTCTAAAGGGTTACTGATTAAAGATTCGTACCATAAAACAAGAATATTTTGAAATCTGACAAACGTTTAGAATAATATAGTTAAATTAAACTAATATTAGTTGTTTTTTTGTTTTTTAAGACTTAGGCCTTATCTTTGCAACCGTTTTCACGCCTTGCCTTAATTGACGAATGCCGAATGAGAAAGACGGGAAGGACAAGCATATTGGAAATGGCGTTTACAAGCGCACTTGGTTACACACACTCTTGGATTCAATAATATCAAATCAGGAACAGAAATATATAAGGCAGCTATAGACCGCCCATAGGATATTAAAAATAGAAAACTTATTATCAACTGCACCTGAATAATTCCATTGGTAGCATATAACGTGTAATAAGGTTTCAAACATTATCTTGGACGTAACAAAATGTATTCCACTATTGGCTAGTATATGATGTTTCATGAGTTCAGGACTGTTGACTGAGTTACTCGTACAGCACCAACGCCGTTTCCCTTATGTATGTGTTCAGCAGTTATTTTGGTCCATATAGGTGCATTGGACATAAAGCGTAATTGCATGTATGGTTGAAATAAATCCATTATGTATTTAGCGTTTTTAATAGCGGTATTTACAACCGATTATTACTCAATATTTTATAGATAATAAGTCAGAAATATGGTTGTTATTTTTAATTGCACATTCTAAAAGGTGAAGATTTAACGCTTTTATTGATTATTAACTCAAAAAGGACATCAACTTGGGTCGTTTCTTCTCTTTTCCTTGCTATTCGTTTCCGATATTCCACTTTTGTTTTGGTCTATCTCATATGTACTGCAAAGGTATTGATTTTTGTTTGATATTGCTCCTTGCTTGCTCCTTGTCGTAGATTAATTTTCACACAGGAATTTTTGTTCTCTTTCTATAGGGGCTTGAAACAATCCATTTATTGGAAACAATTAAAGACGGAGCTGGTTTGCCCCAGTGCTTTTTAAGAAACAGGGCAATTATTTTATCTCCACAAAGGCTCTTGTTCCCAATTATGAGGAAAGCCTAATAAACGAGTTCTTACTGATGGGTATTTCGATAAAAGCTGCTTGAAATCTGCAACAAAAGTGTTGCCCATAGAAATGGAGTTAAGCCAATACACCACATAGCAGAGTTGCGGATAAAGTGTTTGTTCACGGAACGAGAAATCCGTAATCCATGTGTTTGGCATACGCATAGGCATCATTGGCTTGACAGGAAAGACCCGATTTGACAGTCTTGAATGATGGGCGCAGCAATTACGAAGTACGGGTCTGGGTACGGATTAAAAGGCTAAGTGATTATTTTCAGTCATTTAGCCTTTTTAATTATCTAATTTTTCCCCACATTTTCCCCACAGCTGTCTATTTATATACAGGGCAACCGCATCAAAATAACGTTAGCTTAGGAAACAAACGTAGTTTTCAACCTCCTCCTCTCCCTTATTGTCCATTTTCCTAAAAAAACCATTGGTCCAAATCGAAACTACTACCCCATAAAAATTGATTTTTTGCCCCATATAATTCAAATTTCCCTTGCGGGTAATATTTTTTAAGAAACATGATTTTTGACAACAGGCTATTATTCAGACAAATACAAAATTATGCATTTTTAAGGGGGGATATTGTAAATTGTTGAAACTTCTCATCCTTGTATCCACCCCACTTATCCCTATTAATACAAAATCGACAAGTATTGATTATCAGGTTATTGACATTTTGATGCGGTTGCCCTGATTTATATATTTTAGAAACATATTTTTCCGTAAAGTTACTATGTTTGCAAAGGCTAACACACTAAGACAAGTCGGATGCCGCTCTTCGGAGGCTTCGCGCCTCCGGCCGCATGGCAAACCACCGCGGTGTTTTTCATAGTCTGCAAGGAAAAAGTTGGTACGATAATAATTGGATTGTATATTTGTAGTGCAAACGACAAATGACAAACAATTAGAACCGTACCGATATGCAAAGAAACAAAATTTCCTTCAAAGGACAAAAGATTTACATCGGAATTGATGTGCATGCAAAAACTTGGGAGATCTGTGTGCTGACCGAGTCGGGTTACAAAGAGAGGCACCCGCAGCAAGCCTCCGCAAAGACGCTCTTTGACTTTTTGAAGAAGCATTTCCCTGATGGCGAGTACCATGCCGTGTATGAGTCAGGCTTCAGTGGTTTTTCCACATACTACGCTCTCAAGGAGTACGGCATCAACTGTGTCGTGACCCATGCCGCGGATGTTCCGACCACCCAGTACGAGGAGGTGATGAAGACCGATAAGGTAGATGCAGCCAAACTTGCGCGCTCCTTGCGCGCCGGTGACATCCGTCCCATATACATCCGTGAGAAAGAGAATATCGATGACAGGTCAGTCATCCGCATAAGGAAGACCATACAGAAACAACTCTCTGGCTACAAGGCAAGGGTGAAACACCTGCTGCACTGCAATGGCGTGGAGATACCCGAGCGGTTCGCAAGACCGGGGACGCACTGGTCAAAGGCTTTCATCAAATGGCTCAAGGAGGATGTCGTGCTGCTTTCCTCCTCAAGATTGTCGTTGGACTTGCTCGTCAAGCAGGTGGAGACGATACGCCAGACACTCTTGGACGCGACAAAATCCATACGAAAGCTTGCGCAGACCGACAGGTACAGGAACAATTACGAGCTTCTGATATCGATACCCGGCATAGGTGTAAGTGTAGCCATGTGCATACTGACAGAAATCTACGATGTGAAGAGATTCCGTAACGAGAACCAGTTCGCCAGTTATCTCGGCCTGATACCGACCTGTCATAGCAGTGGAGAGAAAACCGCAAGCGGAGAGAAGACTTTCCGTGGCAACAAGCATCTCGGACCGATGATCATAGAGGCTGCATGGATAGCCATCTACAGAGATTACGGACTGGGAATGGCCTATGCCAGATACAAGCAGTCCATGAAACCGCAGGAGGCCATAGTCAAAATAGCCAGAAAGATGTCCAACATCATTTTCTCGGTACTCAAGAACAGTAGGAAATATGAGCCATACAGATGGGATAAAGAATAACATACAGACTTTCGGACAACTTCATAAAACGACTCCTTTTCATAATTGATGGACCTTCGGGTGTCATCTCCGATAAGATTGTTGCGTTTTACCTATATTCTGAAGAAGTAAATTGTTGGGCGGATACGTCCGTGTCAACTCATAGAAGTTTGTCTGATAGGTCTGTTGTTCGTAGCCTTTCCATACCCGGTGTTCCCATGCCGGGCTGGTGGCTGTTGCTTCTTCTAAAGTCATCGTACTAATAAACTTCACGCTAAGTGATTGATAATGAACAGTTAATAAATTATAAATATTTTCCAATTATTTGGAAAGCAACATAGAAGTTATGTACCTTTGTCGGCAAATAAAGATATTCTCGTCAAACAAATATAAATAATATAAACATGGAAAAAAACAGAAAAAAACAAATCGTAGTTTTGAGTATAGCTTTAGTTTGCATTTTCATCTTGGTATTTTCATTGTTCCATAAATCAGCGACAAAAGATAGCGCAAATCCTCCTTTAACAAATGTTTTGACTGATAGCATTTCTCAAATTGTCTCAGCTTGTCCTGGCGAAATTGGTGTGGCGGTTATTGTTAATAACAGAGATACGGTTAAGGTCAATAATAAGAGTGTTTATCCTATGATGAGTGTGTTTAAGGTTCATCAGGCATTAGCTCTTTGTAATGACTTTGACAATAAAGGAATTTCACTTGATACCTTAGTAAATATAAATAGGGATAAACTTGACCCAAAGACTTGGAGTCCTATGCTGAAAGATTATTCAGGGCCAGTCATATCATTGACAGTGAGAGATTTGCTGCGTTATACTCTTACTCAGAGTGACAACAATGCAAGCAACCTTATGTTTAAGGATATGGTTAATGTCGCTCAAACAGATAGTTTTATAGCCACACTCATTCCTCGTTCAAGTTTTCAGATAGCTTATACGGAAGAGGAAATGTCGGCTGACCATAACAAGGCTTACTCTAACTATACATCTCCTCTTGGTGCTGCAATGTTGATGAATCGTTTGTTTACTGAAGGTCTTATCGATGATGAGAAACAAAGTTTCATTAAGAATACGTTAAAAGAATGCAAAACAGGTGTAGATAGGATAGCAGCTCCACTTCTTGATAAAGAAGGGGTTGTTATAGCGCATAAGACAGGTTCAGGTGATGTTAATGAAAATGGTGTTCTTGCAGCTCACAATGATGTTGCCTATATATGTCTGCCTAATAATATCAGTTATACCTTAGCGGTATTTGTTAAGGATTTCAAGGGAAATGAATCACAAGCGTCACAATATGTTGCGCATATATCAGCTGTAGTATATTCTTTATTAATGCAAACTTCAGTAAAATCTTAAACTGCACTTGCTTTGATAATTAATGATAAACAATCTAAAAGCACTCTAATCGTTATCGGAGTGCTTTTAGATTACTAATCAAATTGCTTCTATTATAATTTGAATCCTCTACTTTTTCTTTCTTCCTGTTGCGGCACTCTTGCTCCATATCTAAGCCTGTGCCATTGCTCCCTGAACCAGTCGGCAATCGGCTTCCTGTTTATTGTCATGTTCAGCCTGCTTTCATCGTCAGGGTCATTTTCCACCCTTAAAATATCATCCTTTATATCAAAGTTCCGCCTGTGTTGCTCGGAATAGATTTTACCGCTACATTTCAGGGCTTCTTTTTTGACTATAAGACTTTCAGTCATTTCTTTAGAGAATCCCAGCATGGCACAAAACTTTTCCATGCGCAGCATTTCCCTGAACATCGGAAACCACCTGAAAGCCTTGTCTATGATTCTGGCGAGCCGTGACAGTTCTTTTTCTTTCATGTCAAGTTCCTGCCTGTGCATTTCTCTGAGATTGTGGATTTGCGTATCATGCTGTTTCTGCATCTGCTGTACTTGGCTCTGCAATTTTTCAATATTGGTGTTCCGTTTTGAAACCTCGTCTTGCAGTTTTTCGTTGGCACGTTCCAGTTCTTTCAGTTTTCCACTCCCGAAAAGAGAAGCAACTCCACTAGTTATGGCTGTCGCTGCCGTGGTGGCTGTCTTCTTTAACTTGTCAGTGCGTATTTCTGATTTCACCTGTTTCAGTTCCTGCTCGGCAAGATTTATCTGTTCTTCTTTGTGCCGTTTGGCTGCATCCATGCGTTGCAGTTCAGCTTTCTGCTTCTCAATGATAAAGTCGTTCCGTTCCAGATGCTCCTTACCAGTGACAGCCTTTGACTGCCCGCGTTCCATCAGCAGGATGTCGGATGCAAGGGTCTGCATCTGCATCATGTCATCGTCATTGAGCTTTCGGCTCTTTCCTGTTTCGTGGTTCATCCAGTCGAAAACGATATGGGCATGATAGTTCGGCTTGAACCATCTGTCCCCGACTTTGAAGCTTTCCCTGTCTTCCGCTTCCGGCTGACCGTTCAGCCAATGCCCTTCATCCTTGTGCAGGAAGATTTGCAGCGGTGTGATTCCCCAGCGTCTTTGACACTCCTCACCGAATTTACGCACGTCTGCCAGTGTGGTGTCCGACCTGACAAGCAGCACTCCTTCACGTATGGGGGAGCATCCCGCAATCTTGACTATTTTACCGTTCTTGCCTTTGCGTTCACGCTCCTTTTCCTGCATGGCACGTCCGGTCTTTTCCTTTACCATCTGTCTGATATTGTCATAATGCATCCGCAAATCCGGACTGCCGAAGTCGGGATTTATCCACTGCTCATTATCGGTGGAGAGTTCTGGAACCACATAGGTTCTGGACTCTCCGATGTGGCGCATGTATTCGGCAGTCCTCCTGTTGTGAGCCTCACTCGATGCGATATTGCAGGGCTTGATATGTATGCTTGATTTTGTTGCCATAGATACTTGTTTTTTGGGTTTGTACTTTATTGTTTGCTTTTCCGCTGTCCGTAAACGCATGGGGTTCTTAGGGGTGCAACCCATAAGCGGAGATTGCAAAGAGAGGGTCACTCTTTGCTCTGGGTTCTCAGGGGAGAAACGCCCTGAGTGGGTCATTAGGGTAAAACCCTAATCCCCTCGGGAGAGCCCACAACTACGTAAGCGGAGCGTGTAGTTATAGTGGGCTATATCAATGGCAAGCCATTGTCTGCAAACTCCAGCCTACGGCTTCCGCTCTCCTCCGTCAGGGAGGTTTTTCATCATCGTTGCCGATTGGAGATGCACCGACCAGCACAAGGTCTAAATCGTCTATCAGTTTTTGCAGGACGGGATTCTTCTCTATCATCCGCTGGAGGATTCTCTCAGCCTCGACCAAGTGGTTGGCTGTACTCATCACCTTGCCCTCCCGTATCTGAAAGATAATCCAATCGGCTATGTCGATATGGGCTTCTTTTTGTTTCGGGGTGGCATTCCTTTCGATGATGTCCGAAACCACCACCTTACAAAAGTACATGCTCTCGGCTCGCTGTTTCCACTCGGCATAAGCATCGGCATCGGGAAAGAGAAGCACGGTTCGCCCTGACAGTACACGGAGTTTCTCTTCTCTCATCTGACTCTTACCACCCGTAGCCAGCCATACATAATCGGGGAAGATAGCAGAACCGATAACGGCACTCTTCTCGGATTCCACCAAGACCACCACCTTGTCGGGATGCGTTTTCAACAAGTGTTCCCCGAAAAGGCATTGGGATAGTTGCCAATCCTCTGCCAACACACGCTGCTTTTTCAATATGCTGTGTATCCAGTTCACTGCCGATGTCTGTCCTCCCTTGATACGGTGTCCGTCTTCGGGATTGTACTGCATCACCTTTCCCGTGCGTACCTTGCCCGTCCTGTCTATCTGCCAAAAGATAACAGAGCCGTCACGGGTAGCCCCCAAACGGTATTCCTCCAACAACCGCTTCAACACCTCTTTCGCCTTGTCGCCATAGTAGGAAGTAAGGAGTGTGAAGAGGAAACGGAAGAAATTGCTACGCTCGCTTTGCGACTTCTCCACATAGTGAGGGGGAATATAGCCGATGGCTGTCGGCTTACTTTGCTGCTTCACTTTCTTCTGCTCTGCTCTTTGCCTGTCAAAAGAGAAATCATTGGTAGTTCTGTGTTCAGGATGCTCTTGAAAATACTCTTTCGGAGTGTAGTGATACCCACAACCGCTTTCGTGGTTACATCTGCCGACCGATGGATGCAACGGCACATTATTTTCGTCCACGTAATAGACGAAAGAATGCCTGTCTCCGCATTTGGGGCAGGTATGCCGTGTTGCCGTTCCTTTATACTTCTGTAATGAATAATTGCCCATAGCTTAGTCCGTTTTTGATGGTTGATTGTCGGCTGTCCCATCCTGTCCCATTGTCCCACACTCTAAGGGTTGGGACAGTGGGACACTTGGGACACCTGCGTTTTTACTCTCTTTGCTGCGCTGGATGATACGGTTTACGGTGGACTTGCCACAATTCACCTGTGAGGCTATCTCCCTGACGGACTTGCCCGATTGGGAGAGTTGCAGAATTTGGCAATCCCTTTGGCTTGATTCATTGTCGCCCAATTTTTTCAAGTGTTCCTTTTCCGTGGAATAGCCCCTGAACACGAACTGCAAGAAAGCATCCACCTTGTCAATCTCGTAAACGATTACATTATCCGCATCATGAGAGAACGTGCCATAGCGCACTTTAAGCTGCTTCACATAGCGAAGCCCTCCGTCTTGGGCACTTTTTCCAATGGTGAACACGCTGTCAAAGAAATTGTAGAGCCGTTTGCTTCCGGCAAGGTCGTTGGATGTGATGGGACAATCCAAAGAGCGTTTGGGCGTATGTGCCAGGACAAGGATAGAGAGCGCATATCTCTTTTTGAGATTGTTCAGCTGAATCATCAGCCGTCCTGCGGCATCGCCTTTCTCCATGGCGCAACACAGGTAGGTAAGATTGTCAATGATGAAAATCTTGCAGTCGGTCTGCACAGCCATCTGTTCAATGCCGCCTATGATAGCTTCCTCAAAGTTGGCATCCAAAAGCTGGTTGCAGTCAATAGACACCCGATAGATTTTGTCGGGAAAGGTGTAGAGCTCTCCATGCTCGTTGGTATAGCGGAGCTGGAACTGCTTTTCGGACAGTTCAAAGTCCAGATACAGCACATTGTCGGTTCGGGCGATGCGGTCGGCTATCTGCACGGCAAGGATGGACTTGCCCACGTTGGAATCGGCAAACAAGCAGGAGAGTTCCCCCTCGTACCAAAAGCTGTCCCACAGCGCACGGGGCGTAGGCAATAACGATGCTTCAAGAATGGTTTGGTTTGCCGTCTTGATATTCATCATGCCTACACTGTCGGGCATACCGTTATGCGCTTGGGATGCTTTTGTGAGGTCGCCACGTATCAGGTTGATATAGTTCTTATCCTCTTCCATATCATTCACCAGTTACGTGGGTTGGGCTTGCGACGGTGGGAAGAGGATAAGGACTTGTTCAGTTCCTCGTCTGACAACGGTATGGGATTCTTTCGGGCGGTTTCCAGCCACTTGTCCAGTTCGTCACGGTAAAGGCAATAGCGTTTGCCGGGCTTGGTGGCAGGGATTGTCCCTTCTGACAGTTTCATGTAGAGCGTACCCTTAGGGATACCTAAATACTCTGCTGCCTCGTCCACAGACATGGGCACGTGGGTGTCCACCGTTTTGGCATTGTTCACACTGCGCTGCTCGGCGAGCAGGCTTTTCAGGCTCATCACTTCGTCTCGAAGCTGAGCGACAACCTCGGGGAGGTCGTTGAAGGTAAGAATTGATTTTTCCATTCGCGTACTCGTCTCTTTTGTAAGACTTGGCGCAAAGGACTGAAATGATATATCCGTGAATATCTCCACGACACGTCATTGCAAAATAATTCCCGAATAATTAAGCCCAGCCATAAATGACGGGTAAAATTACTCGGGAAACGATGTAAAACAGGCGGTTATGAGTTACCGGATGGTTGTCGTTGGTGTCGTGATTATCCTAATTCCGCACATAATCCTCGGGATAGTGGAAATCAAGTTTGCCGTTTTCGGGTTCATCAATGGGAATTTCCGTCTTTAACGGCTCTACCTTGAAATTCTTGATGGTTGATAAGTCTGTATCAGCAAACGATTTCGGGAAAAGGGCTTTGATGAACTTGGCACGGTTATCCCCATTGTAGTATCTCTTGTACAGGAAACGCTCAGAGATATTCCATACGAAGTGACGGAGTGGAATGTTGTTGATGTCTTTGGTAAACGGTCTTTGTATGGGCTTCGGGGTATAAGTGTTAAGATTCATCCATTTGTCCACCTCAGTACAGATGTGGTTCACGGTTTCTTGGTCGGCAATGCGAGGCAGGTAATAATGGCAATACTCCATGACCATGCGGATGCGCTCTTCCTTTTCCCGTTGCTCTCTGCTTGCGTAATTGGCACGGTTCTTTTCGTGAAGATCCGGGGCGATAGTAAGCTCTATCGGTTGTGTTTGGATAAGTGTCTCTTCTTTTGTCGGGGATGATTCGGGTACAGGCTCAGGGACTGATGTAGGTCCAGGCACAGATGTGGCTTCTTCAAGTGTATTTTGTGACAGTTCTTCCTGCACCTCTATGGCTTCGGCAATCGTTTCTTTCTTGCCGAACTTGATTTTGTAGATTTCGTATGTATCAAAGATAAGTGTCTGAAAGGAGAGATAGAGCAACCATCCCAACAGGTTACAGCATACGAATACTATCCACCTGACAAAGTTGTCTTGGTTGAAGCTGTCCGCTATTACCAGCGTGGCAATGGAAGATATTAGGACGATGGCGAAGCCGACAAAGCCCAAGATGATGTATTTGTCCTTGATTGATGATTCCATATTTCGTTGAGAGATTGAATGTTCCTGTATTATTTTGTGCAAAGTTAATGCTATTTTTCCCAATTACTGCCCGTTATTTGCGGTTAGAACGGTCTTTTTCAATGTATTTCACGAAATGTCATCATATCATACTCTGTTTCATACTCTGAGGGGCTTATAAATGGTGGCATCAAGCCAAAAACATAGAGGGGCGATTATAGCCTTGTAGCCATAACCGCCCCTCTGAATACCTGTCAATGTGAGACATTTATGCCTCCTTGCGCTTCAAGGTTATCTTGTCCACCACCTGACACATCTGCTGCGCTGCTATCTTGGAATAGATTTGTGTGGTGGTAATGTTCTTATGTCCGAGATAGGCTTGGATGACAGCCATGTCCGTTCCCATTTCCACGTGCAGGCTTCCGAAGCTGTGGCGGGTACAGTGAAAGGTGATTTTCTTGGTTATCCCTGCTGCCGTGAGCCACCGTTGGAGTGGTCCTTGCAGCATCTTGTCCTTGAAATCCTCAAAGATAAGTCCCTCGCCCCGTTCTCCCAGCAGTCCATAGGCTTCATCACTGATGGGGTTATGCACTATTTCTTTGGTTTTCTGCATACGGGTGGTAACGAACATCCTGCCGTTGGTGTATGGTTGTATCTGCTGCCACGTGAGCTGTCTGATGTCGCTCTTTCTCAGTCCCGTAAGACAGGCGAAAAGAAAAGCTTTTTTCAAGACCTCCTCCTCACAGGGTGTTTCGGCAAGCCGTATCAGTTCCTCTTGGCTCAAATGCTCCCTGATGGTGGGAATGCACTCGATGCGGTCTAAGAAGCCGTTTGGGTTCTCCTTTATCTTCCTGTCACGGTAGGCGGTGTGCAGCACGGCACGGAAAGTTGACCAATAGCCTGCTGCGGAGTTGATGTGCAGCTTTTGGTTGGTGTGGATGGATTGGGGTGCATCAAGCAGGTATTCCATGAACTTGCGGCACAAATCCACATCCACCTCCTCAAAGGTGCATTTGCCGTTCACGAACCGCTGGAAATGCTTGTATACGTGCTGCCACTTGATATTCTTGCGGTCAGCCAGTCCTTTGAAATAGGCAAGGAAATCGCCCTTCATCTTGGTCTTGTCAAAAAAGCCGTTGTTTTCATTGAAAATGGCTTCGTAGCGCTGGTTGCGCAGGATGACCGCTTTCTTCATCATGCGTGCGTTGAAGTCCCGTTCCTGCTGGTTTGCAGGTTTGGCGAAGATGTAAATTCCTAAGGCTTCACGTGTAATCACTCTCATGGTGACATTGTCACGGTAGCCGGGATAGTAGTCAAGGCATAGTGAATACTGTGTCCCGTTCTTAATCTTGCGCTTACGCAAGGTAACTGTTTTGCATTTACTCATAATAATTATGTTTTAATTGGTTGTATACATTTTGGAGTTGTATCCATGTTTCCGATGGCAAAGGAACAACGTGAAATATCCGTGAATACCTCCACGATACATCATTTTGAAATAATTTTCGATAATCCCGATTTTTCACGGTTATTTGTTCCTTTCAGCCATGACACGCTCCACATCTGAGCGCAAAAGCAGGTTTTTCACACCCACCTTTATCTTTTCGATGTGCTTCACCTTGACGATATGGCAGATGTTGGCTGACGAAAGACCATAGATTTGCTGCACCTGCTCAACGGTATAGTAGCGTTCATCGTTCACAAGGTCAGTTCTGCGGAGTTCGTTCAAATGTGATTTGGAGTAATAGGTACGCCCGTACTCTCTTTTAGTGGGTATCTTATGGCGATAGGTGTAGGCACGGAGTGCGGTCGGCTTCATGCCGAACAGTTCCTCCACCTCCTCGGTCAGTAGCCAGTCGGTAATTTCGCTAATATCAACTGCCACACCGAAAAACTCGTCAATATGCTTCTTGCTGTAATAGTTCTTTCCTGCGATACGGCAGATGGGGATATGGTTACGCTTGGCGGAAGTGTAAAGCCATGACTGCTTTACCTTAAAAAGGGACATCACCTCCTCGCCCGAATAGAAGTCCAACACTTCTTCGCTTTCCTTTTCCCTTTTTTCTCTTTTGGCAGGTAAGGAAGATGAAGATGATTTCCTTGGTGTGGAGGTGTTGCCGGGCAGGATGCGGTGATAGGGATTGCCCTCCAACATCTGCTCGATGTCGGCTCTGCGGATGAATGCCATGCGGTTGCTGATGCGTGAGGCTTTCAGCTTGCCGATGGCTACAAGTTTGTAAATGTACTGTCGGGAACAGCCCATGAGGATGGCTGCTTTGGAAAAGGTGAGATACTCCTGATGCTGTATCTCCATCAAGGGTTGGGCGACTTTGAAGAGGTTGTTCTTCTGCATCACTCTGGCTCGTTTGGCTTCTGCCTGACAAGCCTCACTGCAATATCTTTGCATACCGCTTCGGGTTACAAAGGACTTGCCGCAAAAACTGCATTTTCTGGTTGCTTTCATACCGTTTTATCGTTTAATGGTTCATTTCTTCAATCCTATATCTCTGAAATGGTAAACGGATGTGAACGGAAGTCAACCATTGTCGCTTTTCTACACAGTGTGACTGTTTCCGCATATCGGGGCGGTTATTGTCGCTTGTCGTAAACGGTTGTAAACCCTTGTCAACTGTCTGCACGGTGTGACAAAAAACAAGCCCCGCAAATTCTCCACGTCAGAAATACGTCTCAAAAATATGTGGAAATTTGGGAAGCGACAAATGGCAACCGAAAAGTGTTAAATTTTAGAATATGCTGGTAATTAAAGATTTACACTCGGATATTTCTGATTAGTTTTGGTTGTTCTATGGTTATAAATACAATGTTTTAAAGTTATGAGAAGAGAACTTTTGCTCTTATCTTGTTGCGTGGTCATCCCAAGCATTTGTAGTGCTCAAGAGAAGTCAGACACTACAATGGTAGAAAAGAAAGCAGAACGCAATGTGATGCTCAATGCATCCGATGCCAATGCACCTCGTTACATTCAGATAGGTCTTCCAAGTGAAAATGTAAATGTGTACGAGAACGGATTACCAGTCGTTTATTCTTCTTACATCCATCCTGTATCTGCTCATTGGAGAAGTGATGGTAGCTTGGCAGAGGTAGGATTGATGAACCCACAGGAATCAGCCATCGCTACAGGAAACATTGCATATTCTGTAAACAGTTTCAGCGACTTAGGCAGTAATATGTTCAAGGGTATCTTGAATTACAAAGGCAACCATTATGGTATGCATCAGTTTGATTTGAACGTTTCAGGACCTCTGGCAAAAGGCTGGACTTATGCCTTGAATATGTATCAGAACTTTGATCCGGGAACTTTTGACTTGAAGTTTACCAACTATAATGACCGTACACAAATTTATAAGGGTGCCCTGACAAAGCATTGGGGAAACAGAGGTTGACATAAACATTAGCAGATATGTTCGTATATACTGCAATATAATATCTATTTTAGCGTTTATAAAAACAGACAATATAAAACGAAACGTATGAAAAGAACAATTATAGAAAAGATGATCCTCGTTATTGCCTATTCCGGTCTGATTGGTGGTATTTTATTAGGCACACTTATCAGTAAGGGTATCTGGGAATCGGGTTCTGAAATGTGCGCACCTCGAGCGTTTTTTATGTTCGTAGGCAGTATTTTTGTTTCTGTAGGCTGCTGGGCAGTACTTTTGGAAATCATAGCTTTGTCCGATAGAATAAGAAACATTGAGAATAAAATGTCTTAGCTTATGTTTTTACCGCAAATATGAATATATATATCCAATAAATACGATAAAAACAAGCTAAGATAGTATCAATAATATTAACCTCCAAAATATGAAAGTAAATGAAAAGAATTTGTATGTTTCTACTGACAATGCTCAGCATCGTTTCTTTTACAGGTTGTGATAAGACTGACGAACATAACGGACCGGGTACTGACTATGACAATCTGTTCGATAAGACTTATACTATTAACAACGATGGATGCTGTGTGCTTGAAGATTGCGAGCCCACAATAGCCACAGTTGTTGAGGATGAGGTGAAAGGATATGGCTGGAAAGTTATAGGCATGTATAAAGTGCAGGATAACGGCAGACTTTCACAAACAAACTACCTCTATACAGGCAATGGCGGTGGATATATGGATTATTGGTTTGAATCGGATGGGCATCTGATAGGATTTCAACATGGTGATACCTATGGTAAGTTATATAACAAGACAGAATGGTTTTATGATGCAGTGACCGGATTCATCATGCGCGGTTCGGCAAGTCAAAGTATTCAAAATCGCTATATGCAAGTGTTGTCTGTGGTTACGCTTCAAAGAAAAGAGTCAAATAAGTTCTATATGTACACCTTGCAGAAACTGGGCGATGCCACCATTGAGCATGATAATCTGAAACCATTCTACGGCATGGTGGTTTATCAGCGCATGACGGACAACGAACTTGCGGAGACAAAGAAAGCGTACGATTATGATGCAAACATAGATTTTACAGATGCGGTTCCTAATGACTGTAAGTTTCGTGTAAGTGCGAGCTATAATAATCCCGACGATTTTGAAGAGAATACGAACGGAAGTGTTATTGTAGCTTTTGGAAATGTAAAGTTCTCGCTGACGGATCATCTCGGCACATCAATGCTTCCAAACCCTACGTTGGAGTATTTCGACTCCATTGTTTGGAGCTCTGACAACAGTTCACTTCCTGACAGATATGTCGTACATCGTCATAAGCCGGGGCAGGCTCAAACAGCACTGACGTGGACAACTCGCTTCTTTGACACAAACACAGATTTGACCTCATATTTTGCAGGTTACAAGAAAGGTCGTGTTGTCTATATATATACAATGCACCACAATGTCTATAATGACAAATTCTTGTGCTTCGATTGGGGAAAGTTTTCGATGAGCAAGCCAAGAGAGTTTGCTGCGACATGTTTGCTTGATAAAAGCCGTAGTTTCACCGTTTACGAACCAAGGACATACAACAATGATATGAACAAGGTATATGCTGAACTGCGCTACAATTACGGGGAAAAAGGTAAGGGAAATGATGTCGCTATTCTGCAAAAGGAGGCTCGTGAATTGACGGAACTTATGATTAACCATTATGGCAAGGGAACCGAAGTGGGTAAGCAGGTAGATCATTACCGCACCTTATTTAAGGCTCTTCCTGAAAAAGCGCATATTATTACATACTGGGCAACTGCTGATACAAGAATTGCACTTGTTCTCAATCGCGACGATGCTGACTCCAAGAATGATTACTTTTACGTTCATGCTGAACCAGTCAATTAAGTGATTAAAGATTAAAATATATAACACCCTTCATTCAAAATCCGCAGATATAGTTACATATCTGTGGATTTTGTTTTAAGGGCGGAATGGAATGTTGCATTCTCTACCTATGGAAAACATTGCCCTTATCAATCATTAGCCGATTATCCTTATGGTATTGCTATATGATACCGATATCAAAAAAGTACGCCAATATAAAAAGGTGTTGCTCTGTTGGCATAATAAAAAATCTCATAAAAACATTATTTACAGGCAAGATTCCTGCTTTTTGATGATTTAATAGGTAGAAACTAAAAAGCAAGAAATATGAGAATTACAAAGAAAACAATTTTGGCAATAGGATTGATAGCCAGTTCGCTCACGCTGAACTCATGTGATGACAATGATAACAATGAGATGTTACAGCGTCCTACTGCCCTTGTAACGGTGTATCCTACTGCACCTGAAGGATTCTTCATGCAACTTGATGAATCAACATCGCTTGTACCTACCAATATGAAAACCTCACCGTTTGGTGATAAGAAAGTGAGGGCTTTGGTGAACTATACAATAGAAGAACGAAGCTACGGAGGCAACCAACAGAGTGTGTATGTCAATTGGATAGACAGCATCCGTACCAAACAGCCAGTAATGACGCAAGGATCAGAGGAAAAAGATGCGAAAGCATTTGGCAATGACCCTATTGAAATTGTGCGTGATTGGGTTTCTGTTGCCGAGGACGGCTATGTTACGCTCCGCATACGCACATTATGGGGAGGGTCAACCAAGCATATCATCAATCTTGTAAGCGGTGTGAACAAGGATAATGTATATGAATTCGATTTGCGTCACAACGCACAAGGTGACATTCGTGGAAGGATAGGTGATGCACTCATAGCCTTCAACCTCAACTCACTATGGAAGGAACAGCCAGAAAAAGTGAAGATAAAGCTCAACTGGCTATCGTTCAGTGGCAAGAAGTCGGTAGAGCTGTCGCTCAAGATGCATCCTAATTCTTCTATATCCAATACGGATGTCCAATTGATTTCACATCATATAGAATAAATAACTAAAAAAAATAATTTTTTCAGGCAAGATTTTACATTATCCCTTATTTAGGGGATGAGAGTACTCGAAAAAAGAACGTGATTAGAACCGAAGCTGGACGCAGATTCGTTCTATACACATAAGTTAAACCTTAATTCCGCAACACTATAGTTTAACATTATTTATAAGTGCCTGAGCAACAAAAAGTTGCCCAGGATTTTGCCATGTCAGAATTTTCACTTACCTTAGTGTTGCGAAAAGAAGACAAGCAAAA
>NZ_SGVY01000045.1 GCF_004535825.1 Segatella hominis
AGTTTTGCTTGTCTTCTTTTCGCAACACTAAGGTAAGTGAAAATTCTGACATGGCAAAATCCTGGGCAACTTTTTGTTGCTCAGGCACTTATAAATAATGTTAAACTATAGTGTTGCGGAATTAAGGGTTAATATGTAGATACCTACACTCGGTTGCAAAGATACAAACTTTCCTTCTAAAAAGGAAAGAAATCGGCAATTATTTCCTTTTAAAAAGGAAAACTTATTCTTTCTTTATCCCAATCTTGTATTTTTAATTCAAGTTTCGCATTTCTGAGGGAACATTTGTAATTTTGCTCATGGCTTTGAGCTTTGAGTAATATAAAAAACTATGGAATATCCGCTGAATTACGTCACTTTATTTGTGCCCTGATCCGGCTCAGACTTGCCTGTGTTATGCCTAAATAGGTAGCAATGTTTCCCAACGGCAACCGTTGCAACAAATCGGGTTCTTTCTCTAACAACTCTTTGTACCGTTCCGAAGCAATGGCGGACAACATGGAAATCAGCCGTTCCTCGGTGGCAAGCAATTCCATCTCCGCATAACGCCGTCCCCAATTGGCAATATGTAAGTCTTCCGTAAACAATTCTTTCAGCTTTTTCTTCTTCAATACGTATAAGACTGAATCTTCCATCAGCTCCATCGTCTCATATCCCGGCTCATCGTTCACGTATCCTTTCATAGAAACAAGGGTCGCTCCTTCCTTGCCAACCCAAAAGGTGATTTCTTTCCCGTCCACCGAAGTGTAAGCGCGGACAATGCCGTTCTTGATAAAAAAGATATCCTTTTCTATCTTGCCGTTTTCCAACACGCGGAATCCTTTGGGGTACGAAACCTCACTCAGGCATTGCCGCAATCTATCCAAAGACGCATCCGGCATAACATATCTTTGATTGATGATTTCCTTTATATCCATAACTCATTGTTGTATTTGGTGTGCAAAATTATAAAATTGCACATAAAAACGGAAATGAACGGCTGTTTTTTTGCCAAATGTAAAATCAGTTTTTACCAAATGAAAAAAGCAATTAGAGATTATTTACTTACTTTTGCACCTGAATTTAATAAATCATAAGTATGAATTGGATAATCTTATTATTGGCAGGATTGTTTGAGGTGAGCCTTACATTCTGCTTGGGTAAAGCGAGAGCTGCGTCAGGACTTGCTTTTTATCTGTGGGGTAGCGGCTTCTTGGCTTCCACAGTATTGAGCATGACCCTGCTTGCCAAGGCGGTTCAGACTTTACCTTTGGGAACGGCATACGCCATTTGGACAGGTATCGGGGCGGTCGGCACGGTCTTGATAGGGATATTCGTCTTCAAGGAGCCGACCTCTCCCATCCGTCTTTTCTTTCTGTTCACGCTTATTGCTTCCCTGATAGGATTGAAAATCGTGTCATATTGAAAGGAGGCAGAAGATGAAGTATGAATTGAAGGAGAACCAAGGCATTTCGGCGCCTCTGCTGGCGCTGATGGCAGTCGCTACCGGGCTTTCCGTTGCCAACTGCTATTATAACCAGCCTCTGTTGGGCAGTATGGCTAAGGATTTCGCGGTAAGCGATTTTTCCGCCAGCATGGTGGCGACATTGACCCAGATAGGCTATGTGGCAGGGCTTGTATTTGTCATTCCGCTTGGCGACCTGGTTTCACGAAAGAGACTGATATTGACCAATTACATCGTTTCTTCGTGCGCCTTGCTAGCCATAGCACTCGCCCCGAACATCTACTGGGTGTGGGGCGCATCCTTGCTTGCCGGGGCATCTTCGGTCATGCCGCAGTTCTTCATTCCGTTGGTGTCGTATAATTCAGCTCCGGACCACAAGGTGCGCAACGTGGGGATTATACAGTCCTGTTTGCTCATAGGCATTCTTGGGTCACGGGTATTCAGTGGTTTTCTCGCCGATATATGGGGATGGCGTTCTGTCTATTTTGTGGCTTGCGTGTTTATGCTCGGGTGTTTTCTGATGATTCACAAAATGCTGCCCGTGTTGCCTGCCCATTCACGAGAAAATTATGCAGGGCTGTGGAAATCCTTGTTGCGTCTATTTTCCAAATACCCGTACTTGCGTATCGCGTCGTTGAGGGCGGCATTGGCTTATGGCTCGTTCTTTGCCTTGTGGAGTTGCCTTGCTTTCCGAATGAAGCAAGAGCCTTTCTTTGCAAGCGACGATATTATCGGAGCACTCGGTTTGTGCGGATTGGCAGGTGCATCCACGGTGGTTTTCATCAGCGGATATATCCAAAAGTATGGCGCAAGATTCTTCTCTATTGTCGGAGGATGCGTCATCTTGCTTGCATGGTTGTTGGCATTTTGGGGAAATGACAGTTACTTGTGGATGATAATCGCCATCCTCTTGATTGATGCCGGAATGCAAAGCATCCATCTGTCAAATCAGACCAGCGTGGTCGCTCTTGACGCATCCGCCATCAACCGGGTCAATACCGTTTATATGACCATTTACTTCTTAGGAGGTTCTGCCGGTACATTTGTTTCTGGTCTATTCTGGCAACATTATGGATGGACGGGTGTGGTAGGGGTAGGAGTTGCCTTTACCGCAGCTTCCTTGCTTGTTAATTGCTTCAACTCTAAAACGGCATAAGGGTGGATGCCAAATATTCTTTCAGCCTGAATATAGTAATGCAGACCATGGTAAATGGAATGGCTACAGACTCATTGCCTGAAAACAAAGAGAATCTTTGTAGGAATAGGAAACAAACCGATAACAATATGGCGACAAAAGATGGTTTTATCATCCGTCCAATCAAGAAGATGGATAATGCTTAAATGCAAATGCAGAATATTGGGTGATAGATTACGAAGGAGAAATTCAAGGAAGTTGTGGCTTCTATCCCACCAAAGGCTTGCCCGACAAATGTGCCGAAATAGTATAGTATTATATTTATCGCCTGCTGTTCGAGGAAAAGGATTATTTTGTATTTTGCAACATATACTTTAAAATATTTCCTCTAAACACATAAAAAAAGACTTGCTGTCCCATGAATTGGCACAAGTGCAAGCTAACTTTGCACACAGAAATCAAAATAGTAAAGTTATGAAGAGAAAAAAGTTATTTTTCAAGGAATGTCATCTCGCAGGTCGCCAATATCATGATGCCAATGAAGTTTGGGAAGAGTTGAAGGTCGGCACTCTGCTTGAATTACAAAGAGACCAAGAGAACCCATACGACAAGAATGCAGTCGCTGTGGTTTACTCAAAGGTGGTAGATAACAACGAGAAAGAGGAATATCTGCTGGGCTATCTTCCTCGCACTTCCAATACAGAGATTGCCCAATTATTGGAAATGGGGTGGGCATCTATCTTTGAATGCCGCATCAGCAAAATCAACGAAGATGCTCATTACGAGAACCAAATTCGCTTGACCATTCGCATCAAGCAAAACCAACAAGCACAGAATTGCGTCGAAAGCTAACCCTAATATCGAGCCAGGTCGTAGGGACCTATATGGTGCGACGTGGCTCCGACCTTTCTGTGCTTACCTACAAAGGGACAGGATACGCCGCTCACACGTCGGTCTTCGGATGCAGGCTTCGGGAGGATTTCCTGTCCCTTTTTCTTATTTACAAAATAATCAGCAGCTTATACTATTATCTTTTCATGACGATTTTAAGCACTTTTTCTTGATGCTCATTCATATCATCCACATTCCATTCCAATCCAAAAGGACGTTTAGCCGTCTCATCCTTAATCCCATCATCATAATTGTCTTGACATATTTGCAACATGATTCTGAACTTCAGAGATGCTGTACTTACTTGATTTGACTTTGAATCCAAATAACGGTTTTTCTTATCAATTGGATTCCAGTCAGAACCGGAGCTATTAGCATCGGAACCAATCATGGCAAAGTTTCCAAAACAATTGATGTCTTCTAAGCTGATAGGTTTATCGCTACCAGCCTTAGCCTGAGGATAATAATGTTCAAGGCTCTTACGAGTTCGAGAGAAATAGAAGTTATTAAATACCTCTAATTCAAAATCACTACATCCCAAATCTTGGAAGAATCCGATACGTTTTGCATCTCCTTTCTTAGCTTTTTCTCCACGTAGCTCCTCCGCATACTTTCTCCATATTTTATAGTCTGTATAATCAAACACATAGAGAGGTATATTGGGCGCTCCCTTAGGATAGATGCGATTAAAGTCTCGTTCTACATTTTCCAGTTCTACATTCAGATGTCCATTTCGTATCATCGTGTCATCAAAGCTATTAGGCTTTGGCTGGTTTCTTTCATTGAGTTTTTCCGCATTCAGATACACATCAAAGAAATACTTATCAGCCAAATCTCTCATAAAGACGAGATAATCACTAATATTATCGCTCTCAAACAAATGGTACAGACAATAGAACAGGTAGTTTTTGCGTTGCTTCGCCGTAAAAGTTACCTCGAACATAGATAGCAACTGTACCAGCTCTGCCTGCACGGATTTGTCTTCCGACAAATCCTTCAGGTAGACAACATTTCCATTTTTATAGTAACGCTGCAACTTCCACGGATTTTCTGAAATACGGTCCTCACCGAGCGTATGATGAACCACATAATTATCCAAGAAATACTTAGCCTTCAACAGATTATAAGCAAACCGTTTTACGAAATCAGCCGTGATGTTAATCTTCTCAAACTCATGAAGCAGTTCCTTGTCATCAAGAGATAATTTCAAAGGATCAAATCCTTGTTCCTTCATCCTCGTAATCTTCAACACAATCAAGAGGAAATTAGGAAAGTCTATGATTGGTTGAAATCTATCATTTTCATCTAACGTCGTACTCTGGGGCACAGGTCTAACAGGAGTATCCAACAACTCAGCAATCGTTTTTCTACCCAAAGAATTACCTGCATTAGCTGGCATGTCGGCAAATGCATCAAACGACTCTAAGACGAAACTATCCATGTTCTCACCAAAAACAGTTTTCATATCAGACATTTTTTGCTGAACGTAGAAGCACATATCACTACATGCTTCCCAGATACGGCTGAACTTTTCCATTGAGGTATTATCCCCGATAAATTGTTCACTCAATTTTGCCTTAACAATCTCATGCTTCTCCAGCTGTTCGCCACGAGAGTTCATCACCTCAAAATAATGGTTCAAATCCACATCCTTCGGCACTCGATAATGTATGATATGGACATGATTCAAGAAATACTCTTTGAATTTATCCACATCAGTTTGAACCAAACCAACAATCTCTTTCAATCCTGCTTTTGCGGACTCGAAGCCATTCATGATACCAAGGTCAGGCATCTCGCCAAGGTCATCATTCTCTCCACGCCTCGATAATGCCTTTATCGTCGAAGCAGAAGCTTTTCGTGCCGAATAAGTCAAGCGATTATAAATGTCATGCACTCCCAAAGCGCTAAGTATGATGTAAATCGTAGTCAAACGTTGTTGACCATCTATCACCTCATATTTGTTCTCATCACGCTTATAAGTGACAAGAGTACCTATGTAATAAACCGTTTTGCCCATATCCATAGAATCATGGACATCTTTTATCAAAGCACAGATTTCATCTCGTTCCCACGCATAGTTACGTTGGTAGATTGGAATTACGTATGTAATAGGTGCTCCGTGATTATCACAATAGATTTCCTTAATAGAACACTCTTTCAAAATACTTTTCAAATCTTTCATTGTCTTCTACTATTTATAAAAACGATTTACTTTAAAGAAATGGAGATAATTCAGATAGACTCTATCGCCATCACGCTCATCCAAATTCTCGGCATTTGTTCTGCCATTCTTTTTCCCATCCTTTATGTCGCTATCAGACAAAGGGGTTAGCTTATCTGCCAACACGCTGAGTAATGTAGTGGGAGTATCCTGCCTGGCTATCAACTTGTACATATTAAATGAATTCTTCAAATTCTCATTAGTTTCCATAATGAAATTCTGAGCAGAAAGCCATCCTAAATTTGTATATTGCGCTCTAAGCGAATAAGCCCAAACAAAGGCATAAACGACAAATTGCTCAAACAGCTCCATATCTTCTTTGGTTGGATATGACTCCGGGCAAAACCTATCTACATACAGGAGAACTGAAGTATCAAACAGCAACCGGGCAATACCATTGCCTTTTCCATTCTTGAAATAGCGATCCAATGTCTTCACTATAATATTGTCGTTGATATAGAACCCCTCGTACTTGCTGTTATCTCGAATGTCCTTTAGTATGGCATAATAATGCTTCGTATATTCAAAGAAAGGTTTGCCTGCTATAATTGGAGCGTCCAATTGAAATGCATTGATATTGCGAGTTCCAGAAACGAATGGCATCGCAGAAGAATTTACCATATCTGCATAACAATAAGCACTCTTATAGAATTGAGCATAAGGAGTTCGTGCAGAACGAGTAATCCCCTTGAACATGTGGATATTACGTTCATCCAACACTTCTGCCCTATTGCCATTTACCCATTCTTTGATACGATACAGATAGTTTCCGAAAAAATCTGCCAAACCACTTTGAGATATTTGTTCCCATCCCTTGACGATTCTTTCAACTTCATTCTCTTCTATATCAATCATTTCACGCAAATGATAAGCTTTCAGCAAATCATGTGGATATAAGGCTTTGCCACGAGCATTCTGAGAATCAAAGAACTGAAAGGCTTCAGAAACGTCAGATGTGACAACAACAATAAGTTCACATCTCTTCTCAACAAATTCTTCCAGTCTTCTACACTCTCGTTCCTTAACATAATACTCTTCTTTCTTTTGTTGACTTTCTTTCAAATCAGGTTTGCTGACGCGTCGTTCCAATGCTCGATAATTATTGGATATATTACGGGCATTATACTCATTATCATATAATTCTTGCTGGAGAAAAGCTATATCGTTCTTCCCCAATACCTTTAACAACAAAGAGAACGTAATGATCCTCTGCAATCCATCAACTATATCATACGAGTCTTGGCTTGATGCTCGATGAAGAATCAGAGTACCAATCCTGTAACTTTCTTTATTGTCATTCATCGCTTCGATAATATCATCAAGCAACTGTATTGCATTACGAGCAGTCCACTTATATGGACGCTGATAGATCGGAATCGACAGATTTACACCATTAATGTGTTCCCCACCATTCGAAATCGTTTGACGAAGAAGCAAATCACCAATAGTAGTTATAGACAACGTAAGTTTATCCTTTTGGGATTGTTGTTCTACTGACTGTTGCTCAACTATATGTATTTGCGAATTATCGTCTTTCGCCCTATTGATAATGGTAGTATTCTCTATGGTATCTCCCATCGTCCAATACTTATACCCATCAATATGCAGATAAGGAAAATTATATTTCCACCATTGTTGTGGAACACCAAATTCTCTTTGTGACTGCACAAAAAAGACAAATTCCTCATCAGACAAGGCGCATTTATTCCTCACAATGTACTCATGAGGACACGTAGGCATAGTCTTGGCAAAAGTCCATTGACATTTGCCTATCAAACTGCGTAATTTTACTTCATCATAGTTCATATTTTATGAAATTATTGTTATGTCGGCACAAAGATAAGAAAAACTTGTATCAAATCATAGGACAAGTTCTTTTTTAAAAGAAAAATGTATCATAAATCAATAAAAACGCAAAAATCTCGTTACTTAATGTAGATAAAATCGTATATAACATGAGAACTCAAGCGAAATTCAAAGAATACATTTGGTTGGTAAACACCATCAACAAAGCCCAATCTATTTCTTTTGCAGATATTCAAAAGAAATGGCTTGAAACGGACATGAGCGAAGGAATAGAATTGGCTCGTTCAACCTTCAATCGACACAAAGATGCCATAGAAGACATTTTTGGCATATATATCGAGTGCAACAGAAAAAACGGATATAAATATTCTATTGGAAATCCTGAAGCATTAGAGTCTGACTCCATACAAAACTGGATGTTAGCCACACTTGCATCCAATAATATTATTAGCGAATGTGTATCGCTTCAAGATAGGATCGTGCTTGAAACTGTACCCTATGAAGGCGAAAACCTCAAACTAATCCTTGATGCCATGAAACGAAACATCAAGATAACCATTCTTTACAAGAGGTATGGCAATACAGATGCCAAAAGCTATACTATCGAGCCATATTGCATAAAATTGCATAAGCAACGTTGGTATGTATTGGGGCACTTCCATTATACAGAAGCAGAAAACCAAGAAGTAAAAGATTACTATGCCCTTTTCTCACTTGACAGAATCAAAAGCATAGAATCAACAGATACCAAATTTGAGATAGCTCAAGACTTCAACGCTCAAGATTACTTCAAGGAATATTACGGAGTGCTGATTGGCGACGGAACTGCTGTTGAACGAATTAGGTTTAGAGCTTACGATTACGAACAGTATCGAGTAAAAGATTTACCTCTCCATTCAACTCAAAAAACTATCGCAAAAGGCGACAACTATATGGATTTTGAAATTACTATGCGCCCTACCGTAGATTTCTTTGGATATTTAATGAGCCGGGGAAGCCAATTGAGAATCCTCTCACCAGAATGGTTGGCTGAACAGATACACGACTTGCATCGAGATGCAATGAGAATGTATGAAAAAATAGAATAGCAACAGTTCAAGTTTCATACATATTTCTCGGATTTGAGCATTTTAACGCAAATTATTTATCGGATTTGGTTAGATAGTACAAAGGTAGTACAATATATTAAAGTAGAAAAGAGATTTTAGATAAAAAACAGATAAGTTTCCTTTTCAAAAGGAAAACTTATTCTTTCTTTATCCCAATCTTGTATTTTTAACTCCGATTTGCTTGTTGTTCTCAGAATTTTTGCTTAACTTTGTGCAAAAATCAAAACGGTGCAGATTATGGCAGCAAAATTCTATCCTGTAGGCATTCAGACATTCTCGGAGATTATCACCAAGAATTATCTCTATGTTGACAAGACCGGTTACATCCATCAGATGACCCATTCTGGCAAGAAATATCTTTTTCTGAGTCGCCCTCGTCGATTCGGAAAGTCGCTTCTTGTCTCTACCTTGCAAAGCTACTTCGAAGGAAAGAAGGAACTTTTCAAGGGATTGGAGATGGAAAGGCTGGAACAGGATTGGGGGGAATATCCTGTCTTGCATTTTGATCTGTCGGGTGGCAAGCACATGCAGGAGGATGCGCTGGTACGCTATCTTCTCTTTATTCTGAAACAGCATGAAGAGAAATGGGGAATCATGACGGATGCGCCCGACCCAAATGTAAGATTGCTCAATCTCATCAGCAAAGTTTATAAGCAAACCGGCAAGCAGGTGGTCATTCTCATCGACGAATACGATGCGCCCCTCCTGGATGTGGTGCACGAGGAAAACCAGCTGGTGGCTCTCCGGCAGATTCTTCGCAATTTTTTCAGTCCCTTGAAAGATTCTGACTCCATGCTGCATTTTGTATTCCTCACAGGCATTACCAAGTTTTCGCAGCTCAGCATCTTCAGCGAGTTGAACAACATCACCAATATCAGCATGCTCCCCGAGTATGCGGGCATTTGTGGTATTACCAAGGAGGAGATGCTTACCCGGTTAAAAGAGGGGATACAGGAATTGGCCGAGGCAAAGAACTGGACGATGGATGAGACGCTGAGCCGACTCAAAGATTATTATGACGGCTATCATTTTGCATCAGAATCGCCTGATATTTTCAATCCGTTCAGTTTGCTCAGCAGTCTTTCGCTAAAGCGGGTTGAGCCATTCTGGTTTTCTACGGGAACTCCTACCTATCTCATCAATATGATGAAGAAGTTTGGTGTCAACTTCAGCGATTTCGCCGAATCCATGGAAGCGGGCGTTTCAGACTTTGATGCGCCTACAGAAACGATGACAACTCTTACGCCTCTGCTCTATCAGAGTGGCTATATTACAATCAAGGATTATGAAGAGGCTTACGATTCCTATACTTTGGGTATTCCGAACAGAGAAGTGCGGCTGGGGCTGACCAAGGCGCTGATTCCTTACTATGTAACGCCTAACACGCAGAATGCCAATAATACGACCCGCAATATGGCTCGTGCCTTCGATAAGGAAGACCTGGGACTAGCCTTGCAGTATTTGCAGACTTTCCTGGGCACGGTTCCATATTGTGCCCATACGGACTATGAGGGGCATTATCAGCAGATGTTCTATGTCATCTTCTCGCTTCTTACGGCTTGGATGGTAGATGTAGAAGTACATACTCCGAATGGCAGGGTTGATATCGTGGTTATGACGAAATCTCGTCTTTACCTGATAGAGTTGAAACTTAATCAGAATGCCCAGGTGGCGATGCAGCAGATCAATCTCAAGAACTATCGCCAGCGTTTTGCCTTGTCGGGCCTTCCTATAACCAAGGTCGGGATTAATTTTGATAGTGCTACGCATAACATCACGGATTGGGTCGTGGAGTGAGAAATGCCTTTTTCTTGTTCTAAAGCTCTAGTTGTTGTCTTGCAGTAGCCATTTCCAGATAGGTACTACCTCTATCGTATAGCCATCTGCCATTATTTGGGTCTGGTAATCACGGGTGATGATGTAGCCGTGATAGCCTGGAAAGGCTTTCAGAAATTTAATCAGTCCTCCTACTTCTCGCTCGTAGGTTGCCTCATCATTCAGATTGTAAGATACCTGGATGGCCAGCTGGGCAGAAGGAACGCAGAAATCTATCTCTACGTTCTTGTTGAAATAATAGAGGAAGGTTTCTTCTGTCGTGTTTCTGAATCTTCTGTTCAGTTCTATCGCCACCATATTCTCCAACAGCTTCGTTTCTCCCTGAAACAAAAAGAGATTGAGTATTCCATTATCGGCAACGTATCTTTTTTGAAGTGTTGCTTGTTCTGTCATAGGTGAAACCAGATTCGGAATCGGGAAGAAGAGATACGCATCTTGCATGTATTCCAGATAATCCTTCAGGGCTGGCAAACTGATGGTGGCTCCGGTAGATTTCACCATGTGTTGCAATCTGGTCAGGGATGAAGGCTGCATCACGCTATCGGCAAGTTTTTTAGCCAGAAAGTGGAATATTCTTGAATTGCGAATGCTGTTTCTCTCCACGATGTCGCCAATCTGAATTTTCTGATACAGGACATTGAGATATTCTCGCTTGTCGGGCTGCTCAAACGATTCAGCTATTCCCCCTTCGTAAAAGTAGGAATCAAAATAGTTGGATATTATTGATTTTATCTGCTGGTTGTATTCCCAGTTTTCACCTGGTTTCACTTGATGATAGGTTAGGCATTCTGCAAAGGAAAAAGGAAAGATTTCCTTCGGAATGTATCTTCCTCCAAGTGTAGAATACATTTCCTTGCCCAGCATCTTGGCGTTGCTGCCTGTAATCATCACGCGATATTGGGAGTCAGCCAAGCGGCGGGCAAATTTCTCCCAACCTTCTATATTCTGAATCTCATCAAGATAGACGAAGGGCTGTTTGCCTGGATATAGTTCCATGTAGGAATCCAGGATAGTGCCCAGTTCTTCAGCCTTGAGGGATGACAAGCGCTCATCCTCAAAGTTGATGTAGAGAATATCTTGGGCCGACTGTTCTCCTTTGTTGAGTCTGGTCTGAATATCCTGATACAGTAAGTAGGATTTTCCTGCTCGTCTGATACCTACGAGAATATAATTCGACTTGTCGCCGAAAAGGAAATCTCGGTGAACCAGTTTGTAGTTCGGGATGGCTATTTGCTTCTCGATGATGATATTTTTGATAATTTGCTTGTCCATACAGAAATATTTTAAAGTATACTTTGCAAAAACACGAAAATATTTCTAACTATACTTCGAAATAATCCCAGAAAGCGGTTTGTTTAAGGAAAATTAATGTTTTTCCTATGATTTTCTGTTCCTAAGGTGAAAAGCAAATGGATTGGGCTTGCCTTCTAGAGAAGAGGGGATTTCCCTGGGACTGCGTTTCAGTTACCCTGCTAAATCTTCCAGATTCCAGTTCTTCCAATTAATTTTAAGAGGGTATGCATCTTTCGCTTGTCCGTCTGCTTTACTTTTTTATATTGTGTAACATATTGATTATTAATTAATTATATATATAAATATATATAAAAAGGAGAGTAGGATGGACATGCTGAAAAATTAATTGGAAGATTTGGAATTTGGAAGATTTTGTTAGCTTGCTTCTGTCTAAAAGGTTAATAATCAAATAGTTAAATAAGTTCTCTACTTTCCGAAATCAGAAAAAAGAAAATATTTCTTCCAAAAAAGGGACGTTTTTCGGGATTTTATTCATATTTTTGCCCTGTCGTTTGATACGATTTCAACAACAAACAATTCAAAACCTAAAAAAATAGTTGGATTATGAACATATTTAAAAAGCTATTTGGTGGCCAAAAGACTACTGAAGAAGTGAAACAGGAGAAGGAAAAAGACTTCGACATGGTGAAATATGATGGTGTTCGTGCTCTCCGCATGCATCAATTTGACCTTGCAGCCAAGTCTTTGGAACACGCTCTGCAGTTGAATGCCGAAGATTTGGAATGCCGCGACTATCTCTCGCAGGCTTACATCTCTATGGGTGATCTGCAGAAAGCCTATGAGCAGTTGCAGATTCTCTCGGAAGCCCAGACCGACAACGTGGCGGTGTTGCTGCGTATGGCGGATGTGGCGTATATGATGGAGAACTATACTGCCATGTTGGAGGTATGCGATAAGGCTCTTCACCTGGACACATCGAATCTGCAGACCTATCTCTATTCTGCCAAGGCTTGCCGGGGATTGGGCGAACCCATCCGTGCCGTGTCGATGCTGACTGAGGCGATAGGCAAGCGTGAGGATTTCTATGCCGCCCGATTGCTTCGTGGCAGCATCCTGTTGGATCAGGCTCAGCTTTCCGAGGCAGAACTCGATGCAACTTTCCTCTATGAGCATATTCCGGGCAACGAGGATGTGCTGTTGTTGAAGGCTCGTGTAGAGAAGGCGCAGGGAAAGATGGAGGAGGCTGAACAGACCTATGGTAAGGTGATGGAGATAAATCCTTTCTCTATTGATGCGTATCGCGAGCGCAGCGAGGTTCGCAGAAGTCTGGGTGATAGTGCCGGTGCTGCCGAGGATGAGGCTGCTGCCAAGGAAATGGGTGCCGAAATTCCGGAACCATCAGAGGGAATAGAGCAGAAAATCAAGGAGAAAATGCAGCAGATGGACCCCTACAAGGTTTTCCATAACGAATACTGAATAATAGAATTTCATCTTTCTAACTGGAAAAAAATATTTTCCCAGTTAGAAAGATTATTTTTTATAACTACAAGTCGTCGTTCTATCTGATACCATTATCTCTATCGCTATTGTTCAGCTTACGGCTGCCTGTATGGTATCTGCGGCCATGGCAGAAGTTGAAGCTGGCAGTAAAGACAAGCATGTTGCCCTGGTCAGCAAGGCGTACCTTGTTCTTCTGCTGCACATACTTGTTGAAAAGTTCATCCTTATACACGCAGCCATGAGGATAGAATACGAATAATCCGAGAACGCCAAACTGCCAGTTCTTATAACTGTAGGTTACGGCAAAATTGGAGGTTGGCTCTCCGCCGTTTGTCTTTTCTCCCCAAAAACTCTTTTCCACCTTATAGGCACCATAGCCAATGTTCCAATTGCCCTTCATGTACCGAATTTCTGCTCCATAACTGAAGTAATTGAACTCGTGGGAATAATCCAAACCCTTTGTCTTGACATTCTGATACTCGCACATAAGGTTCAAATCCAGATGATCCTTGATGAGGTGAACTTCAGGAGTCAACAGCAGGTGCTTGTAATCATGACTCTTCTGATTCTCCGGTTTGCTCACAAAGAGATAAGAGCCATCCTCCCGCTTTTCGGGCAAGATAGAAGTAGCTATAGGCTTGTCGTAATACGTCCAGTTTCCCTCCAGGTACACAGACATCAGCGGAATGTTCCAGGAAGCCGACAAGGTATTGTTGTAGCCGGTAAATGGCTTCAGACCGCTATTGCCGTCACGCGCCTCAAAGCTGTTGGAATATTGGCGCAACTCGCTCAAATCGGAAAGGCTTGGGATGTCTGACGTGATTTTGCTGCTCCATTTAAAACTCAGACGGTCGCTAACCTTTGCCTGTAAAGTTACCTGTGGTCGAAACAGCCATTTGCTGTATCCGTTCTCCCCCTGATGGATGGAAGACCTGGTTGCACCAACTCCCACCTGATAACTGAACCACTTCTGCTGTCCCTGTAGCTGGGTGAAAAGATAGAGATTGCTGTACTTCAATTCCGTATCAGCATTACTGCTTCCCACATAGATGTTATCTGTATGGCTGATATTATATTGTCCACCCACCGATAAAGCTATCTTTTTCCAGTTTTTGCTGTATGTTCCTTCACTAATAAGAGAGCGCTTTCTACCAGTTGCATCATAACTGTAATCGGTCAGCGGAGCGTTCTTTACAGATTCCTCCGGCGATTTGTTGAACGTATATTCCCTCATACGATACTGGTAATCTGTGCCGATGTAAGTACCCACCAGGTTCAGAGCCAGGTTCTGGTCATGGGGCATGTTGAGCGAATAATAAATATCCAGGGATGGAATCTGCTCCAGCATTTTTCTGTTGTTCAGCAGATACTGGTCCGCCTTGCCGCTTTCCTGATAAAGCTGGTTCATACCTCTCACCGGACTATTATGATTGTAGAAATTCAACCGTACATTCAATGTATATTTGTCTGGCTCACTAAGATTATAGCCCAACTGTACATTATTGGTGGTGTATAGAAACGGAGAATCATAACCAAAATAATTGCGATGTAGAGTTTCTCCGGTAGGCAGATGATAAGTACCGAGACTTTCATAGCTTCGTTCCTCTACCGAGCGATAGGAGAAACTGTAGTTGATGCTGAATTCCGATTTCTTCACATTGTATTTGAAATAACCATCGCTATTATTGAAACCCGCCTTGGTTCCTTGCATCGTAGAAACTCCACCCACATAACCGGCATAACGTCGGCGGACCTGGTAGTTGATGACTGCATCCAGATTGCTGTCTCCATATTTGAGTCCTGGAACATTGATGAATTCCACCTTTGTAACTTCATCCGGCTGCAAAGCCAATACATCCTGCATGCTCGCCTTGACATCGTTGATGCGCATTTGCACCACTCCGCCCTTTAATGACAGTACTTTGCGTTCTGCTCGATTAACGACAATGGTAGGCAAAGACATGTTGTCCAACAGATCATAACCATTGGAAGCCGTTTTCACCTGCTCTTTTGTAGGGAAAATGATTTGTCTATCTACTTTTTCCACAACCCTTGCGGCTTCTACGGTCACACCTTTCAACAGGAATGATTTCGCCTGCATCTTCACACTTCCGATGCGGGCAATAGATACCAGCTTACAAATCGTCTTATAGCCCACGAAGGAAACCTTCATGAGAGCCTGCTCCTGCTGGCAGGGGATGACGAAATCGCCATTGGCGTTGCTCACGCCTCCACAGAGGAAGGAGGAATCCTTCGGGTTGAGCAGCTGGATATTGGCGAATTCTACAGGAAGATTGTGATTGTCTATCAGTCTGCCTATCAGCTTGCGCTCGCTCTTGCGTATGCATTCTACCGTGATGAGGCTGTCGCCCACGGTCATCTGCATCGGATAGAAACCGATTACCTTGCGGATAGCATCGGGAATATTGGCTGTCTTCACGTTCTGGGTAACTGTGAAGTCTTCCAGTTCGTTGTAGATGAAACTGATTTTGTAGCGCTTGGAAGCCTTGTCGAGGTCGATGAGGACGTCCGACATGCTGCGGTCGTGATAGTTGCGCTGGATGTGCTGTGCGCTCATCGCCAGGGCGAACGTGCACAGCAGGAATATGATGGCTGAAAATCTTCTCATAATGATGTTGCTTTTTATTTGTTATTTTACAATCAGCTCGTTTTGCTGCAATTCGATGTTTACGTTCTCGAATTGGTTCAGTTCTTTTACGATGTTCTCGATGCTCGAATGACTGTTCCATTCGTAATAGAGGCGGAGGGTCTTGTCCTCGTTATTCTCAAACTTCACTTGTAAATCATAATAAGAAGCAATCTCTGAAATCATTTGCTCAAAAGCCACATTCTCGAAAGTCTTGTGAATGGCTGGCTTTTCTGGTTTCGGATGAGTCAGGGAATCCTTTGCTGCTACCTGCTTTGCGGAATCTGATTTTATGACTTCCGGATGAGTATCTGCGGTTACCTGGGGTGGTTCCTGGCTGCGCTTGATGTAAGTATGGATTGCGGCAAAGGCAATACCCGAAATTAAGACAAAGCCGGCGATGGATGCTGCCAGTTTACGCCAGGAAGTTATAGGATGGGATGCGCCTGCTTCCTGAGCAATAGGATGGGATTCTTCTTGAACAATAGGATGAGTTGCTTCTTCCTGAAGTTGATGCTCCTGGCTGAATTTCTCCCATTCCTCATCTATATTAGGAGAAGAGTTACCCAGAGAAGAGTTAGAAGAAAGAGCATCATCAGACAAATGAGAAATAGAAGCCTGAGTGTTTAAATTCTGCTGAAGGAGGGCAGAATCCACTTCCACCATCGTCTGATAGAGTTTTCGGCATTCCTCATCCTGCAATATTTCACGAATCTCCTCATCAGAATACTTCTCCTGATGGTCGATGATATCCAGTATTTTTTCAAACTTGTCCATAATAAATCTGCTAAGGGTTAAACTTTTGCTTTAATTTTCTGATGCCTTGCGCCAGATGCTTATAAACTGCCACTTCGCTGATGCCCAATTCCGTAGCAATCTCCCGATATTTCAGTTTCTGCCGAAAACGGAGATCGAGTACCTTGCGGGTTTGTGGCGTGAGTTCAGTATCCATATAAGCCAGAATTGCTTCGTATTTGTCGGTTTCCCTGTCTATTTCGGCAATCGCTGCTTCCAGGGGAAGTATCGAAGGCGAAGTATCGGCTTTCAGGAGATGATGAACCCGGTCTTTCATCTTCTGTCGGCTCAACAGGTTGAGGCATTTATGGCGCACACACACCAGAAGGTAGCTCCCGGCGTTAGTGGAAGGCAGGGGCGAATCGCTGGTTATAGTCTCGTTATCAAGACCCAGTTGAGTCTTTCCGTCGAGCACATCGGCAAAGACTTCGCTCACCACATCCTTGCTGGCTGCATCATCCTTCAGAAGTACCCTGGCCAATTGGTACATCCTCAGATAATGCTGCCGGAAGAGCTGTTCTATCGTTTCTTTGTTTATTTGCATTACTTTATTTTCTTTTGCCTATATTACAATCGAATTTTAATTTTCCTAACCCTTAGCAGAATATTTTTTAATGCAAATTTTTAAAACGTCAAAATTAACCTATCGGACTTGCTCCTTCTTCAGATGCTTATAAAGCCACAGGAAGGCGGGAATGAGGAAGAGATCTGCCATAACCCACGCCACAGGGTCGCCGAAGCAGACACCCGTCCATGCCAGGGCAGGCACCAGCCAGAGACTCACGCCGCATCTCGCTATCATTTCCATTACGCCACTCATCATCGAGAGATTGCTGTAACCCAACCCCTGGATGCTGTATCTCAGGATGGTGAGCAAACCTAAACAAGGATAGAAATAGTTGGCGATGCGCATAAACTGGGCAGCATAAGTCACCACTTCTGCCTCGCCCTTATCCACGAAGAGCATCATCATCTCGTCGGCAAACGGATAGATGAGCAGGAAGGTGAAGACGAAATAAACCACCATCATCCTGATGGCAGCCCTTACGCCCTGACCGATCCGTTCCAACTTCTGAGCGCCTAAGTTCTGACCGCAATAGGTAGCCATCGCCACTCCGATGTTCTCGAATACGCAGGTAAAGAGATATTTGATGCGCATAGAGGCAGTAAATGCTGCCACATAAACCGTTCCTAAGGCGTTGTTGGCACTCTGCAGCATGATGAGGCCGATGGCGGTAATCGAGAACTGCAGGCCCATCGGAACACCGTTATTCAGCAGAATGCTAATCTTCTTGTTATCAAAAGTCCTTTCCTCACCCTTCGGAATCAGAATCTGCATCTTCTTTTTGATAAACCAGATACAGAGCAGCACGGAAATGCCCTGCGAAAGCCAGGTGGCAAAGCCTGCACCCTCTACACCTAACCCCATACCGAGAATGAGAATGGCATCAAGAATAATGTTGATAACGGAAGCTGTAATGAGGAAATAGAAAGGCTGTTTGGAGTTGCCTAAGGCACGAATCTGACCGGAGAGCAGATTGTAGGCGATGGAAAAAGGAATCGCCGCAAACTGCAGCATCAGGAAGATGTAGGCATCATCGAACACCTCCTTCGGTGTATTCACCAGGTGCAGAATCTTTCCGCAGAAGATGCAAGAAAGGAAGGTGATGACCACGGCAAACACCACGGCGATGCGGATACTGTTGCTCACGTAAGCCCGCATCTTGGCATAATCCTTGGCGCCGAAAGCCTGGGCGATAGGGATGGCAAAACCGGCACAGGAGCCGTTGCAGAAGCCCATGATGAGGAACATGATGGAGCTGGATGCGCCAACAGCCGCAAGAGCTTCCACGCCAATCCATCTTCCCACGATGGCGGCATCGATGATGAGGTACATCTGCTGAAGGATGTAACCCAAGATAAGTGGAATTGCAAATTTGATGATGGCTCGCAAAGGCGAGCCAACAGTCATGTCATTAGTTGAGTGCATCTCCTATTTTCTGTTTGATTTCTGCCATTTTGTTGCGGCGCTCGATGGAGAACGTATCTCCGTGGGCTTCCACATAATCAAAGAGCATGAACGCCTTGTTCAGGAGTTCATCTCTTGCGGGCTGCCCCACCATGTCAGCCTCGTGATAGTAGAGTTCGGCAAGCATGTCCATCTTGGAGAGTCGCTTCTCCTCGTCGGCAATTCCTGCCATTGCCTTCATCACATCCTCGATGGTGGCGATACTGTAGAAGGCGTAAGGACCCACGTATTGATTGTAGAGTTCCTTAATCTTCTCACGTCTCACCTCCACCTCTTTCTTTTCGAGCATTCTTTCGAGTGCCGCCATAAACTCGCGGATCAACCGCTGGATATAATCTCGTTGTAACATAATCTTATCTTTTTTCTTTTTTACACAAACTTTGTCCTTATTCATCATTATTGAGTCCCTCCACATACTCCCACAGTTTCTTGTAGAAAGGATGCTTCGTCATCGTGTCTTTATTGCCGAGGATGATGAGCTTCATGCGAGCTCTCGTCATCGCCACGTTCATGCGACGGAGGTCTTTCAGGAAACCAATCTGTCCTTCATCGTTGGAACGCACCAGGGAGATGAGAATCACATCGCGCTCCTGTCCCTGGAAACCATCCACCGTGTTGACGCTGATCAGGCGACGGTAAGGCTTGAAGAATTCATACTTCTTGATGAGTTTCTTGAGATACTGCACCTGGGCACGGTAAGGCGAAATGATGCCTACATCGATACTATCGCCCAACACACGTTGCTTGCCTATCTTCGTAAAGTATTCAGCTAAGGTCAGAAGGGTAAGTTCAGCTTCCGCCTTGTTGATACGCCCGAAACTTTCGCCCACAAACTGCTCCTTGTAAAGTGAAGAGTGATGAGTGAAGAGTGAAGAATTCTCTTGTCCTTCACTTAATTCCCCTTTGTTTTTGTTAGAAACATCATCAGAAGAGCTATTGAATTCTTCACTCTTCACTCTTCGTTCTTCACTTAATTCCCCCGTATCAATCCACGTTATCGGATGGTCGAAATCGAGAATGCTGCGATATTTGATTTGCGGCGCACTCTCCACCTGACCTCCATAAAACCAGTCGCTGGAGAATCGCATGATATCCTCGTTCATACGGTACTGTATCTTCAAGAGGGTCACTACCTCAGGCTTGTTTTCTGCAATACGCTCCATCAAGGTTTTGCCCAGTCCGGCTCTTAATGCCGCAATACTCTTCACCGTAGGCGGCAGCTGACAATGGTCGCCCGCTAAGATCACCCGGCTGGCTCTTCTCATCGGAATCCAACAGGCTGCCTCTAATGCCTGTGCAGCCTCGTCGATAAAGAGGGTGCCGAACTTCATGCCTTCCAGCAGACGATGAGCGGAACCCACAAGCGTACAGGCGATGACACGCGCCTCGCCAAAGAGTTCTGCATTAATACGGATTTCTATCTCGGCAGCACGGCTTCTCAGTCTGTCCATCTTCTGATGAAAGCTCTCGCTTCCTTTCTTGCGGTTAGAGCGCAATTCACGGATAGCCTTGCGTATCGCCCAGAGTTGCGGATAGTCGGGATGGCTTTCAAAACGACGCTCATAGGTAAAACCGAGCATCTTGTCGTTGACCCTTGTCGGATTGCCGATACGAAGCACGTTGATGCCTCTATCCACGAGTTTCTCTGAAATCCAATCCACCGCCATATTGCTCTGTGCACACACTAATACCTGGCTCTCCCTCATCAGGGTTTCATTAATGGCTTCTACCAGAGTCGTCGTCTTTCCCGTTCCCGGAGGTCCATGCACGATGGCCACATCCTTCGCCCAGAGCACCTCGTTCACGGCTCTTTCCTGGGTAGGATTAAGCCAAGGGAACTTCATGGGTTCAAAGGAAAACCTGCCTGCTTTCTGATGAGAATAGAAAAGATCTCGCAGATAAGCCAGACGGTTATTCTTTGCCTTCATCGTACGGTCGAGCGCTTCAAACATCAGTTTGTAACTCGTTTCATCGAAGGACAACTGCACGCCGATAGGTTCTTCTGTCTGCAAGTCAAGCAAGGAAACAGAATCAGGCACATTAATCACCATTCTGTCACCATCCACATAGCTGACCGTACCGGTAAAGGAAAAATATTTAATGCTCTTGGGATTGGAAGCAGAAGAGGAAGACGCTGCACCTTGAGACAAAGATATTGTGTTTTGAGATGAGGACATTGCACTTGGAGAGGAAGATGCTGCACTTTTGAATGAAGCATGGGAAGAAATTTCCCCTGGATGATTCTTGACCTGAAAGAACATGACAGGTCGTCCGAACTCAAAATTGTGGTCAATCTCCTCATCGGAGGTACGGAACACCTCTATGGATTTTTGATTGAGCGAATTATAGAAGCTTTTGCCTATACGTAGTGGAAACCAAGCGTCACCACGTTTCACCTTGCGTCGCATGCCGATTTGTTCCGTCAGTTTGCGAAAAGCCTCCTTTTCAGTATAATACTCCAACTGAAGAAGAGTGCGTTGCTGCAATAAAGCCTGTATAGGAGAAGTTTGTTCCATTTTTGATTCTTTACTTTTCAAATAAGTTATATATAGAGATAAAACGCATTTTTGGGGGAATTATTATTTGAAAGATTCGGATTTTTATGAAATAAACTTTTAAACTTTATAAAATAAGCAATGGATGTCTATGAGATAAATTGAAATAAGCAATGGATGTCCATGAGATAAAATGGCTTAGCATCAATCGAAACGAATGCGTTAAAGTTGGTTATTTTTATCCCGAGTGTGGCTATTATCAAATCAAAAGTCGTAATTTTGCACTTGAGAGCACAAAAAACGAGAAGGTTATTTCATAAAGTCAAAGAAGCGAGATGAAGAAAACTATCATTCTAAAAAATACAACTATCGGCTATCATTCGAGCGGTCAGAATCGAATAGTAGTCCAAAATATCAACGCCTCTCTGCAAAGTGGCGAACTCACCTGTCTGATAGGTGCGAATGGTACCGGTAAATCAACCTTGCTACGTACACTCTCAGCCTTCCAACCGCCTTTGGAAGGAGACATTCTCTTATCAGAAACTTCAGAATCTGATCATCTCCTATCCGTCAGCATGTTTTCCCAAAAACAACTGGCAAAATCCATCAGCGTAGTTCTAACCGCTCAAATGGACGACATCCATCTGAAGGTAGAAGAAATCATCGGCTTGGGGCGCTCTCCTTATTCTAATTTCTGGGGTTCACTCTCTCAGGAAGACCAGAAGATAGTGAACGAAGCCATTCATGAAGTAGGAATCCAACACCTCAGAGGTCGCATATTCAATACTTTAAGCGATGGAGAACGCCAGAAAGTAATGATAGCCAAAGCCTTAGCCCAGCAGACCCCCATTATCCTGCTGGACGAACCAACCGCCTTTCTTGATTTTCCAAGCAAGGTGGAAACCCTCCTCATGCTCAAGCGACTGGCCCATCAACTCCAGAAGTCTATCCTCATTTCTACTCATGATGTAGAAATCGCCCTGCAACTGGCAGACAAGATTTGGCTCATGGAGAAACTTTCAGCCAATCAGGAGAAAACAGAAAATCACGACGAAGAAGATCATCATGACAAGATAGAAGCAGGCAATTCCGTCTTATCCGTAGGAACTCCACAGGAATTGGCAGACAAGGGTGCACTCTCCCACTTCTTAGACACCCCGGAAATCACTTTCGACAAGAGAACCATGAGAATTCATTTTTCATGTAAATAATCGCATTCCATAACAATCACTTTATTCCATTTCTATCATCATATTTAAAGCTCTCATATCATACTTTTAGGCGAAAATAGTGCAAAAACTGACAAACAAGTGTATTTTTAACGATTAATGAACCTTTTTTAATGATTTCTATGCCTAATTTATATAAGATTTTTTATATCTTTGCAACCAGATATTAACAATCAGACGAAACACTAACTTAATAAAACACAACTGATGAATAAATTATTGACATTACTGTTGATGATGAATCTTTCCTGTCTATTATCAACAAGAGCCCAGGCTCCAATGGACGGAGGTGTATGGAAAGACAATACCGGCAAGCACATCAATGCGCATGGCGGCAACATCTTCAACTACAAAGGAACCTATTACTGGTATGGAGAAAGCCGTTCTGAAGATGGAAAACCTTACAGTTCGTTAGGCGTAAGCTGCTTTACCTCCAAAGACCTCAAAAACTGGACCAATCACGGACTCGTACTTCCTGTTTCCGAAGAACCGGGCAGCGACATCGAGGGCGGTTGCATCATCGAACGCCCAAAGGTTCTCTACAATCAGAAAACCAAGAAATTCGTGATGTGGATGCATCTGGAACTGAAAGGCAGAGGCTATGGAGCCGCACGCTATGCGATTGCAGTTAGCGACACTCCCTTCGGTCCATTCAAGTTTGTACGCTCTGGCAGAGTGAACCCAGGCATCTATCCTGTAGGCTTCGCAAAACCAGACACCACAGACCTCAAGCATCAGCTTCTCTTCCCTGAACTGAAGAACTGGTGGACTCCAGAATGGCGCAAGCAGATAGAGCGCGGAATGTTCTGGATGCGCGACTTCAATGAAGGACAGATGGCACGAGACATGACCATCTACGTAGATGATGACGGAAAAGCTTACCACATCTATTCCTCAGAGGACAACCTGACTTTACAGATTGCACAATTGACAGATGACTATATGGCTCACAACGGAAGCTACGTAAGAGTAGCTGCAGGTGGACAAAACGAAGCTCCAACTATCTTCAAGAAGAATAACACATATTGGATGATTACAAGCGGATGTACAGGATGGGATCCGAATGCAGCCCGCATGTTTAAGGCGAAAAACATCTATGGTCCTTGGGAACAGCTCCCTAACCCTTGCCGTGGCGAAGGAGCCAACAAGACCTTCGGCGGACAGGGCACCTATATATATAAGGTGGAAACTGCTGCCCAGAAGAAGATGTTTCATGGCGCCGAGTATGTTTTCATGGCAGATATCTGGAATCCGAAGCACCTGAGCGACAGCCGCCATCTTTGGATTCCTATCTCATGGGAAAACGATATGCCTGTTTTAAAGAAATAACAAAGAACTAACAAACACAACTATCTATGAATTATATATTTAAGACGATTACAATGACTATGCTTCTTGCACTTATCCCATTCATGGGGATAAGTGCCAAGAAGAAAGTGCAAAAGCAGAGCGACCGTGAATATTGGTGCTCGCTTGCCTACAAGATGGCACAACCTGTATTGGAAAACATGGCTAAGGGCGAGTTGCAGAAGAACATGCAGACTGAGTTCAGTCCCAGCTTCGACAACCGCAACAAGAAGGTGCTCTATATGGAGTGCTTCGGCAGACTGATGGCTGGCGTGGCTCCTTGGCTCACCCTTCCTGATGATGCTACTGCCGAGGGCAAGCAGCGCAAGCAGTTGCGTGAATGGGCGTTGGCTTCTTATAAGAATGCCGTTGATCCTCAGAATCCTGACTATCTCTGCTGGGGCATCGGCGGTCAGAACCTGGTAGATGCAGCCTATATCGCAGAAAGTTTCCTCCGTGCTTACGATACACTCTGGAAGCCTCTCGATGAGGTGACCAAGAAGCGATACCTGAAGGAGTTTGCTAAGCTTCGCCACATCGACCCTCCTTATACCAACTGGTTGCTCTTCTCTTCAACCATCGAGAGTTTCATGGCGAAGGCGGGTGGCGATTTCGATGAATACCGCGTCAATTCTGCCTGCCGCAAGGTAGAGGAGTGGTATGTAGGTGATGGCTGGTATGCTGACGGTCCTGTATTCGCTTTCGATTACTACAGCAGCTATGTGTTCCATCCTATGTATCTGGAAACTCTCCAGGCGATGGTAGATGCCAAGGTGAATTCCCGTCTCGACTATCAGAAGTATTATGACAGAGAATTGAAGCGTTGTCAGAAGTACAGCATCATTCTCGAAAGATTCATCTCTCCTGAGGGAACTTTCCCGGCATTCGGAAGAAGTATTCCTTACCGTATGGCTACGATGCAGCCGCTGGCTTTGATGGCATGGTATCAGAAACTGCCTAAGGACTTGAGCAACGGACAGGTACGTGCTGCCCTCACCAAGGTACTCCATCGCATGTTCGACCAGGAGAACAACTTCAATGAGAAGGGTTATCTCTCTATCGGTTTCTGTGGAAACAGCCAGAAGAACGTTGCCGACTGGTACACCAACAACGGTTCGCTCTATATGACAACTCTCGCCTTCATGCCTCTCGGCTTGCCTGCCGATCACCCATTCTGGACAGATGCAGCTCAGCCTTGGACTCAGGTGAAGGCATGGAGCAATCAGCAGTTCCCTAAGGATCATCAGTGGAAGGACGAGATTGTCACCAAGGACAAGTGGTAATTTTATAATGAGAAATTACAAATGACAAATTAGAAATGTTCAAATGCAGTATAGCTGCCGGTCATTTCTCATTTGTAATTTCTCATTTCTCATTATAATAACCATTTCTCATTTCTAATTTGTAATTTTAAAAATGAACAAGATAATAATGATGATGGCTGCTGCAACCTTAGCTTTGCCTCTGAGCGCAGCACAGCCAGCCAAGAAGACCGCTAAGGTCAAGAAACAGAATAAGAAGGAAGTGAAGGCTACCAGAAAATGGGACCACGAACAAGTAGTGGAACTCATCAAGAAGGTGAACAACTACTGGCAGACCAATAATAAGGCAGAGGTTCGCGCTTTCTGGGATAATGCTGCTTATCATACAGGCAACATGGAGGTTTACAAGATGCTCAAAGACCAGAAGATGCTCGACTACTCTATCCGCTGGGCTGAACACAACGACTGGACCGGCGCAAGAGAGGCTAATCCTGCCAAATGGAAATACAAACCATACGGCGAGGGGAAAGAGCACGTGCTCTTCGGCGACTGGCAAATCTGCTTCCAGACTTACATCGACCTCTATAACATCGAGGCCGCCAAGGGGAATGCAGAAGCTTCTGAATTTATGGTAAAACGCGCCAAAGAGGTAATGCACTACGAGGCTTACTCTGAACCTACAGATTACTGGTGGTGGAGCGATGCCCTCTATATGGTAATGCCGGTAATGACCAAGATGTACAAGTTGACTGGCGATACCAAATATCTCGACAAGCTCTACGACAATCTCCTCACTACCGACGAGATCATGCTTGACAAGGAGACCAACCTCTACTTCCGTGACGGCAAGTATGTCTATCCTAAGCACAAGAGTGCCAACGGAAAGAAAGACTTCTGGGCTCGTGGCGACGGATGGGTTCTTGCCGGTCTGGCTAAGGTGCTCCAGGATATGCCTAAGGACTACAAGCACTACCAGTTCTTCGTAGATAAATTCCAGAAATTAGCTAAGGCTGTGGCAGAAATCCAGCAGCCAGAGGGTTACTGGACCCGTTCTATGATGGACCCAGAACATGCTCCAGGTCCTGAAACCAGCGGTACTGCCTTCTTTACCTATGGTATGCTTTGGGGTGTAAACAACGGATTCTTAGTCAAGAAAGAATACAAGAAGACCATCGAACGCGCCTGGACCTATCTCACAGAGACCGCCGTTCAGGAAGATGGCAAGGTGGGCTACGTACAGCCTATCGGCGAGCGTGCCATCCCAGGACAAACCGTTGATGCCAATTCTCAGGCTAACTTCGGAGTGGGCGCTATGCTCCTCGTAGCTTGCGAATACGACAAGTATCTGGCTACGAAATAAACAACATTTCTAATAATAAAACCAACCTATAATTATGAGACAAAGACTTTTCATTACATTAGGTATGGCAAGTTTGGCAATGGCAACCTTTGGTATGAAGAAACCGAAGGCTGCCATTAAACCGTTGAATGCGGCGACAGTCCAACAACCAAGCTATACCGAATGGCACGACCTGCAGGTGAATGCCATCAATCGCTTTCCATTACACACCAACTTCTTCACCTATTCCCCAGAGGATATGGTCTATGAAGAGGGTGGCAAACTGGTAAGCAGAGATTTGGCTCAAGTCAACAAGACCATGAGCAAGAATTATCTGTCATTGGAAGGAACATGGAAATTCAACTGGGTAGAGAATGCCGACCAGCGCCCTACCGATTTCTACAAGGTTGACCTTGACGACTCCAACTGGAAGCCAATCATCGTACCTGGCAACTGGGAAATGTATGGCTACGGAGTTCCTGAATACGTAAATGTGGGCTTCGGATGGCGCGGACATTTCGATGAGCAACCTCCTGCAGTTCCTACCAAGGACAACCACGTAGGTTCTTACCGCCGCATCATCAATATTCCAGAAAACTGGGATGGCAAGCAGGTAGTTGCCCACTTCGGTAGCGTTACTTCCAACATCTATCTCTACGTAAATGGCAAGTTTGCCGGTTATGCAGAAGACAGTAAGATAGCAGCCGAATTCGACATCACTCCATACTTGAAGAAGGGCAAGAACCTCATCGCTTTCCAGACATTCCGCTGGTGTGACGGTTCATGGGATGAAGACCAGGACTTCTGGCGTCTGAGTGGTGTGGCTCGCGAATGCTATCTCTTCGCTCGTGATGCAAAATTGCAACTGGAAGATGTGCGCGTGACACCAGACCTCGTCAACAACTACAAGGATGGCGTACTCCATATCTCTACCAAGGTTAAGGGAACAGGCAAACTGAACTTCATTCTCTTCGACAAAGAGGGCAAGCAGGTGGCTACAGCTACAGGCTTGGCAAAGAACGGAACAGCCGACATTACGATGAACGTAGAGAATCCACACAAGTGGAATGCAGAGACACCTTATTTATATACCCTTCAGGTTTCCCTCTCAAGTGCGCTGAAGAATGGCAACGAGAAATCAGCAAGCATCACTCCTGTAAAGGTAGGTTTCCGCAAGGTGGAAATCAAGAACAAGCAATTCCTCGTGAATGGCCAGCCTGTACTCATCAAGGGTGCCAACCGTCATGAAATCGACCCAGACGGCGGATATGTAGTAAGCTTGGAACGCATGATTCAGGACATCAAGATCATGAAGCGCCTGAACATCAACGCCGTTCGTACCTGCCACTATCCTGATGACCCACGCTGGTATGATCTCTGCGACGAATACGGAATCTACCTCGTAGCAGAAGCCAACCAGGAGAGCCACGGTTTCCAGTATGGCGATGATGCAGCTGCCAAGAAGCCGATGTTTGCCAAGCAGATTATGGAGCGCAACCAGCATAATGTCTCTATCTACTTCAATCATCCTTCTGTTGTGACATGGAGTTTGGGTAATGAGACCGTGATGGGCGACAATTTCCTCCAGGCTTACAAGTGGATAAAATCACAGGACCAGAGCCGCCCAGTACAGTATGAGCAGGCCCGCCAGGGAGAAGGCACAGACATCTTCTGCCCAATGTATTATCCTGTAAAGAACTGCGAGAATTACTGCAAGAACCCAAATAGCAAGATGCCGCTCATACAATGCGAGTACAACCATACGATGGGTAACTCTGGCGGTAATCTGAAAGAATACTGGGATCTGGTACGCAAATATCCTATCTTCCAAGGTGGTTTCGACTGGGATTTCGTGGATCAGGGCTTGCATCGCAGCATCATGATTCCGATGAAGGTAAAACCAGAATTGCTGACCAATGAGCAGCTCCGACAGATAGAATATACTTATGGTGGCGACTACAACAGTTACGACCCAAGCGACAACAACTTCAACTGCAACGGAATTGTAGGTCCAGACCGCCAGCTCAATCCTCATGCCTACGAGGTGGCTTACCAGTACCAGAACATCTGGGCTACCCTGAAGGATGCAGCTAAGGGCGAAGTGAACGTGTATAACGAAAACTTCTTCCGCGATCTGAGCAACTATGCTTTGGCATGGAGCCTCATCGAAGATGGTGTGGAGACACAGAACGGTACCATCGCCGACATCGACGTAGCCCCTCATCAGACCAAGACCTTCACCCTCCCTTACGACCTCACCCAGGCAAAGGGCAAGGAGATTTTCCTCAACATCGACTTCCGCCTGAAGAAGGCTGAACCGCTGATGGAAGCAGGACAGATTGTTGCCTACAACCAGCTGGTGGTAAAGGCTAAGAAGTGCGACAAGTCATGTGCAGCCAACCAGGCAGAGACAGGCAAGGTAAAGAATGTAAAGACCAAGTTTACAGACAAGAAGGACGAACAGGATATTACCGTTTCAACAGCCGACCTGACAGTAAAGGTAAACCGCACAACCGGTCTTATCTCTGAATACACCTATCAGGGCAAGTCATTCCTCGGCGAAGGCGGCACCTTGAAGCCAAACTTCTGGCGTGCTCCTACAGATAACGACATGGGTGCAGGATTCCAGAAGAAATTCAAGGCATGGAAGAACCCTAAGTTGGAATTGAGCGGAATTACCGTAGAGAAGAACAAGAAGGCCAATAACTATACCATCTGCGCCAACTACAATATGCCAGAGGTAATGGGCAAGCTGGAACTGATCTATCAGATTATGGCAAACACAGGTGCCGTAAAGGTGACCGAGAACTTCATCGCTACAGAAGGCGAGAAAGTAAGCGATCTCTTCCGCTTCGGTATGCTGATGCAGTTGCCATACGAAATGGACAAGAGCCAGTACTACGGCCGTGGCCCTATCGAAAACTACTCCGACCGTGAGGACTGCATGAAGATAGGTATCTACAGCAACGATGCAGACAACCAGTATTTCCCATACATCCGCCCACAGGAAAGTGGAACCAAGGGCGATATCCGTTGGTGGAAACAGACTGACGCTGCAGGCTTCGGATTCATGGTCAAGAACTGCAAGCCATTCTATGCAAGTGCCCTCCACTTCGATACAGACGAGTTGGATGATGGCGATGAGAAAGATCAGCGCCACAGTTTCAACCTGAAGAAGTCAAAATACACCAACCTCTTCCTCGATGGCGAGCACATGGGTGTAGGCGGCGAGAACTCTTGGGGCGCATGGCCTTTGGAGAAATACCGCATTCATTATGGCGACAAGACTTTCTGTTTTGCCATTATCCCATTGAGCAAATAGGAAAGAACCTGTTAGATTGAGGCTCATCAGACAAAAAAATAGAGCTTATGAGCAATAATCCAACATATTTAATCAGAAAGTCCACCCCATTTGGAGTGGATTTTCTGTATCTTTGCAAACGCATTAAGCAATACAACTTAATTATTCAATAAGAATATCACAAAATAAGAATAAACCTAAAAATAAACAACGTAAACATGAGAAAAACGAATATCTTCGCTGCCCTTATGCTGGCAGCCATGACTTCGCTCGGTGCTTCAGCACAGCATCAGTTTGCAGTTCAGGCAAACAAGCCTGGAGTAGAAATCCAACCTACCATGTATGGTATCTTCTTCGAGGACATCAACTTTGGTGCAGATGGCGGTCTCTATGCAGAGATGGTAGAAAACCGTTCCTTCGAATTTCCACAAAGACTGATGGGATGGAACACCTTCGGAAATGTGACTGTAAGTGATGTAAAACCAGCCTTCGACCGCAACCCTCACTATGTTACGCTCGAAGCTTCTGGTGCACGCGAAAAACAGACTGGACTTGAGAACCGCGGCTTCTTCGGCATGGGCTTGAAGAAGGACATGAAATACGACTTCACAGTCTATGCACGCCTTCATCTTCTGAACGGCAAGCAGACCAAGATTCGTGTAGAACTGGTCAACTCAAACAATAACGTAATTGCCAAGCAGAGCATTACCATCACCAATAACAAGTGGCAGAAATATACCACCACCCTTACCTCTCCACAGACAGATGCCAAGGGTCTGATGCGCGTATATCTGGAGAGCGGAGAGAGCGTGGATCTCGATCATATTTCTCTCTTCCCACAGGACAACTGGAATGGACTCCGTGCCGACCTGGTACAAGACCTCTCAGATTTGCATCCAGGTGTATTCCGTTTCCCTGGCGGTTGTATCGTAGAAGGAACAGACCTCGAAACCCGTTACGAATGGAAGAACTCAGTAGGTGCTCCAGAGAACCGTCCGCTCAACGAGAACCGCTGGAACTACACCTTCCCTCATCGTCTCTATCCAAACTATTATCAGACATACGGATTGGGATTCTATGAGTACTTCCTCCTTTCAGAGAAAATCGGAGCCGATCCGCTACCAATCCTTTCAGTAGGTCTGTCTTGCCAGTATCAGAATAGCGATAACGACAAGAATGCCCATGTAGCCGTAGATCAGCTTCAGAGCTACATCGACGATGCCCTCGACCTGATAGAGTTTGCCAATGGTCCTGTAACCTCCAAGTGGGGTAAGCTCCGTGCAGATATGGGTCATCCAGCACCATTCAACCTCAAGCAGATAGGTATCGGAAACGAGCAATGGGGACCTCTCTACCCAGAGCGTCTTCAGAAGTTCATGGAGCAGATTCATGCCAAGTATCCAAAGATCAAGATCTGCGGATCATCAGGTCCATCAGCCGACGGCAAGGATTTCGACTACGGTTGGGAGCAGATGCGCAAGTTAGGCGTTGACATGGTAGATGAGCACTATTACAAGAGTCCAGACTGGTTCCGCAGTAATGCAGGCCGTTATGACAATTACGACCGCAAGGGTCCTAAGGTATTTGCCGGCGAGTATGCAGCCCATGCCAAGCATGATCCAAACTCATGGGAGGCAGCCCTCTCAGAGGCAGCCTTCATGACAGGTTTAGAGCGTAATGCAGACGTGGTTTACCAGGCAACCTATGCCCCACTCTTCGCTCATGTAGAAGGCTGGCAATGGCGTCCGGACCTCATCTGGTTTGACAATCTGACTTCCGTACGTTCAGCCAACTATTATGTTCAGCAGCTCTATGGTCTCAACAAGGGAACCCATGTATTGTCACTCACAGAGAATGGCAAGACTGTGAAGGGCGAAAACGGCCTTTATGCAACCGCTTGTTTCGACAAACATACTAAGAGTTACATCGTCAAGATTGCCAATACCTCAAATGAGGAGAAGGAAATCACAGTCACCTTCAACGGTTTGAAGAAGCTTAAAGCTGGCAAGGTAACCGTTCTCCATGCCGATGATATTCAGGCAGAGAACAAGATAGACCATAAGAATGCCGTCGTGCCAGTAACCTCAGACGTTCAGGCAAACGGCAACGTCTTGAATGTGAAGATGAAAGCAAACAGCTTTGTAGTATATAGATTCTAAGACAGTCTATTGTATATGGATTTAAAGTTTTAGTTTTTAAGTTTATATAGTATATTACCATATAAGGTAGAAAGATGACGAATCCCTTGCAGCAGAAATGTTGCAAGGGATTTTTCTTCACTAAAACGATGACTTGTTTTTATCAACGGCTTCTCAATAGGGATAATGCATAGAGAGGTAGTATGGTGACATGCCTTATGGCTTCATCGTAACTCTTTGAATAACAGGCGCAAATATAGCGAAAATACTCAAATCCGAGAAATAAATCGCATTAAAATACTCAAATCCGAGAAATAATCGGCGGTAAAATACTCAAATCCGAGAAATAATATGCGTGAATCAATCTTTGTCCCAAAGTTTTTTGAATGTTCGAAATGCGTGTGTGATGATAGTAACATCACGATTTCGCTCCTGAAAACCTATATATTTGAGCTTAAAAATAAGGGGTTTTAGTGAAAAAATCCGCAGCTTTGAGCTCTTAAGTGAAAGAATAAGCCGAAAAAACGCTCCATAAATAGGGATTTCTTATCATAGTATAAATACACAATAATAGGTCCCTCTCTAATTTACGTATTACTGCCTATGGTTGATTCAACTCCCATGAGTTAGGATTTATAAGTCACTCATAATAAAGTACTTAACTCTGACACTTGGGGGTAATTCTAATTCGCTCTATATGTTTATCAGCATCTAAAATGTTCCGTATTTCATATCTTTTTGGAAAGATAATAAATCTTTTATATAATATCGAATTTTATTATTTTTTTAACGTAAAAGCAGAAAAATAGCTATTTGGGGGGTATAAGAAGTCCAATTTTGATGGCAAAACATCCATTTTAGACCTTAATTCCGCAACACTATAGTTTAACATTATTTATAAGTGCCTGAGCAACAAAAAGTTGCCCAGGATTTTGCCATGTCAGAATTTTCACTTACCTTAGTGTTGCGAAAAGAAGACAAGCAAAAC
>NZ_SGVY01000046.1 GCF_004535825.1 Segatella hominis
GCATTATGCCAGGCTTCCGTCCTTCGTTCTCCGTGGATCGCAATGGCAAGCGTACCTACGACCTGATTCCTAATCGCATCAGTCTTGTGAAGTACGGCGAAGATGCTAACGACCCGAATGGCGACAACAAGCCTTCTGACAAGGGAGATCATACTCCTGGTGGCTCTACTCCATCTGGCGGCACTCCTTCCGAAGGCAACACTCCATCCGGTAGTGAGGGCAGCGAAAACTCTGGCAACACCGATAGCGGAACAGGTGAAGACAACGAGCTTTAGTAAATGCTCTGCCGTGCCCGACTTCGTGTCGGGTGCGGCTACCGCTAACAAATTCTTATTTTCAAAATGATGTTTCACTTTTAATTCTATATGTATATGAGTAATCAAAATGAAAATCCTAACAATGGTTCCAAGAAGATTTCTTGGGTTTCAATCGTGAATGCTGTTGTTCAGGCGCTTATTGCTGCGCTGACAGCATTGGGAGTAAGTTCGTGCAAGAACTGCGTTTAAAATGAGAAATGAGAAATGAGAAATTAGAAATGGGCTACATTAATGAGAAATGACAAATGAGAAATGAGAAATTACTTTTCTGAAATGAGGATGATTAATGAGAAATTTCCTTTGAGTATTGGGGAGGAGATGGTGCGCAATGAGCGCACGCTCCTCTCTAAAGTGGAGGACGGCAAGATGATGATGTCTGCCGACTCCGTGAGATTCTTGGTGTTGCATTGCTCGGCTACACAACGCAATCAAGACTATAGTGTGGAACAACTGCGACGGGACCATAAGAGTCGTGGTTTCTATGACATCGGATACCACTTTTATATCCGTAAGGATGGGTCCATGACGCAACATCGCTTCTTGCTCGAAGTGGGGGCGCATGCGAGGCCGTATAACCGTTGTTCTATCGGCATCTGCTATGAGGGTGGCTTGAATGAGGATGGTAAACCATGCGATACTCGTACGCCTGAGCAGACGGAAAGAATCGTTGATGTCTTGACGCGGCTTCATAAGTTGTTTCCGAAAGCGAAGATTGTGGGGCATCGGGACTTGCCTGGCACTACGCCGAAGGAATGTCCTTGCCTGGATGCTCATGCTGTGTTTGGATGGATAGAAGAGTTGTGTTAATTTTTATCATTTAGAATCATACGGAACTTGGTCTATTACTGGCACCTTATGAAGCAGTACATAACGCTGCAACAATTGTCGCCAAACCAAAAGACGTGTTCCTTTCCATATCTCAACGGCTGCCGCCGTGAGTTGAGTGAAGAGTGAGGAACGAAGAGTGAAGAATTCATTTGCTCTTCTTCCCAACTCTTCCATGTCTTCTGTGTAAACGATGTCTGTTTCTATCGAAAAGCCACCTATGCCATTGACCTTTTCAAACTTATACTCGCTTTGTGTGAGCAGGTATAATAAACGAGGATATTTCTTCGCCTCCAAGTTGGTGTGGAATTTTTCTCGTTCATCCTCACTTTGAGAAGCGTAATAGTCATAGAATCCTCCCCATGAACAGATAGCCTTTACCTTACCACCATCTGTATTCACCAGTGCAAAATGGGCATCATACTCATAGTCCTCATCGAATATCGTGGTGTTTTTGTCTGACTCATTATCTTTATCCAGGAAAACATCTCGAAGATTACAGCGAAGAATCAGTTCTGTGATTCCATTATGACACAAAATCGTAAAATTTTGTCCTTCTGGGATGATTTCTCCAGAAGTTGGTGTAAGAAAGGGACGTAATTTGGCATCAGGAATCAGTTCTTCCAAGCACTCCCCAAGGGCGATTTCACCTGTCGGAAAGTTCTTGGAAAGGATACGAAAGTTATTTCGCATTCTTTTGTCTATCTGGTCCAAAACTTTTTGCTGCTGGGCAACAGTTTTCTCTTCTTTCTTGTTATTGTATTCCCTATCCGTCATTCTCCGATTGCGATAGACAGTCAATCTCTTTTGATAATCCAAGAAAAGATTGTGCAATGTTTTATAAGCATTCTCGGAAGGCTGTTTTGCCTGAAGATAGCCAATCATCTGATCGATGGCGCGCCACACGCCCACGGCCTCTGCTTTTGGACCCTTTGTTGCCTCATGCTCTATCTGCATATCGTATTGACGGATATTGGATACATTGAGGCAGTGGTTATTTCCAAAGCGCACAAAAAGATGACGGTCTTTCTTGCCTTTTCTCTTGATTTGTTTGACCACGCCAACCCAACCTTTCAAAGGTCCACTAAATATGCGGATGGTATCATTTTCCAAAATGAGGTCATCATATCGCTTATCAACAATACTCAGTCCCTCTATGCCATCTGCCATTTTATCGCAGAAATAGATAAAATGTTCCATGTCTTCATCTGGAATCGTGGCATTTTTTATAATAGCGTCCAGGTTTAAGTCCTTGACATCCTTACAAAGAAGATGTGCAGTGGAGACAAGCTTCTTTTTCTGCAGTTCGCCTGTTTCCAAATTTCGGACAGTATCTTCATAGACGAAATAGCCCCAATATGTCAATATTCTCTTCAAAGCTTTTACGCTGTCTGCCTTGATGAACAGCAATCCACATATCATTGGACGAAAACGGAAACGCTCTTCTCCCTTGGCATCGACATACTTCATCCGGCATTTTGGCAGATAGACTAACTTCACTATGCCAGAATATGTATTTTCAAGAAACTCTTTCGTTTTTTGTTCTTGAAATTTGTTTGTATTGACTATAAACCACATTTTTAGTGAAGAATGAAGAGTGAAGAGTGAAGAGTGAAAGGAGCGACCCAATATTAAACGCGTTTGACCGCATGATACATCTCGGTTTCTCCTGAAAAGATTTCTCTTCCCGGATTATTGGTTTTGTGAAATGTATCACAGCATTGAAAAATCAATAGACTAACTTCCACTAATCTTCAATACTTTTATGTCTTTCAGCCTTCTGCATACATGATGCATGTAAGCCCGAGTTTAGCAAATTGCATGTCATACGCCCTGCTTATATGAAAGCCATATTTATAGTTCTATCCTATTCATTTTTCCGATCTCTATGTAAGAGATACTGAAAACTTCGTAACTTCCTGATAATCTGAGGGTATTAAGGCTTGTTCAAAATCATTACCGAATGATTGTTGAGTTTTATGGTGTGATATTAAATTTTTAACACGCATAATTCGCTTATTTACAATATTTTTTCGTATTTTTGCAGTGTGATTCTGTATCTCTTACATAGAGATTCAGAAAGAAGGTATAAAAATAGCATATTTTGAGGTAATAATTAGTTTTTCTACGTATAAAACAATAATTACACATCATAAAAACAAAAATTACCCCCATAAAAGGCAAGTTTCATGTATCTTTGCATCAGAATTAAAACAAAGGGCGTTGTGAAACGCTAAGAATCATCTTTTACTTATACAATATATATTAGAGAATATATAAAAAGCCAGTTCTTTAGGAACTGGCTTTTTTTATTTTAATAGCATATCAATTTCACAAATGACATGCAGCTTTTATTATAATATAGATTAGTTGATAATTTCATCTTCCTCATCTTCATCCTCTACTTCTTGATTCTCAATTTCCGCTAAAGGCAACTGACGATTTATCGCAGCATTAAAGGAAATGATAGTCTCGCTTCTGGACAAGCCTAAAGGCTGGAGCTTATCATGAATAATTTCCAGAAGATGATGATTATTGGAAGCATATATCTTGATGAACATATCCATGCCACCAGTCGTATAATGACATTCCACCACTTCTGGAATTTTTCTCAACTCAGCAACAACCTTGTCGAAATTCTCCGGATTTTTCAAATACAATCCCACGTATGCGCAGGTCTCGTAACCTATCTTCTCTGGATCTATAATAAACTGAGAGCCTTTGATAATGCCAAGGTTTGTCAATTTAGCAACACGCTGATGAATGGCAGCACCACTTACATTACAAGCTCGTGCAACCTCCAAAAATGGAATACGCGCATCCTGAGAAATTAACTTCAGGATCTTTCTGTCTAATGAATCTAATACTTGTTTTGACATAATTATAATAGTTTGGGTGCAAAGTTACTACTAAAATTTAATATTCGCAACTTTTTATGCAACTTTAATTATAATTTTTAATTATTTTCCATTATCTTCAGCAGAATAATTGATTCTAAGGGCTTTTGATTGGCGTAAAGCTTGCTTAACGTCAATAATAACTCCCATTTTAGAATACTTATCCGCTTTGATTGAAACGACCATTGCCTGCAAGTCCTCAGGACTCATTCGCTTTTTCTCTGCACTCATATAATCAGAGATTTCAGAAGGAGTTATTAACTTATCATTCATCTGAACACAAGCAGAATCATTCTGAGGCTGAGTAGCAGCAGAAATAGGCCTTCCTATATAAAGATAAGTAACAGCAGACTTCTTGGTTAATCTTGTCAGTTCCTTTCCCTGTGGTACCTGAAACTTTACCTTAACCGTTTCATGCCTCATGTGAGTAACTATCATGAAGAAAAAAAGCACGGTAAATATCAAATCCGGCAATGAAGACGTATTCAAGCCAGGAACTTCATGAGAACGCCTTTTAAAACCCATACTCATTGCTTGCCTCCTTTCTCTTCAGAATGCTCTTGCTCTTCTGCCATTGCATCTACTCGCTTATCAGAACCAACCGATGCATTCGCATAAGACTCCGTCACGCGCTGCTGGCAGTTCTTTCTAACGCTCTCCTTTTGAGAGGAGCTAAGGGCATCAAATGCCTTTCCAAAATGCTTCATAGAATATTGATTGCGCAGTTCATTATACGCCATCATGATTTGGTTTTGCATTTGAAAGTACAAGTCATAATCTGCCTCTCTGTCGCTCTCTATAGAAATGAGATGACGATTGCCTAAACGATTGACAAACTGAATGATTTCACCTTTCAGTCGAGAAACCTCAATCGGCTTATCATTCAAGAGCAAACGATGATCGGCAGTAACATGCAAAGCCATCAAAGTATTCTTATCTACTATCGTTTCAGTCTTCAACTGTTTCTGAGGTTCAGGAGAAGGTAATAGACGAAAAAGTCCCTTGTCAACATCCATTGAAGTCGTGACAAGAAAGAATATCAGCAACATAAAAGAAATATCTGCTGTTGAAGCGGTGTTCACTCCAGGAACTTGCCTTTTATTTCGTCTAACAAACATAATTACTTTTTAAATCTTTTACGGTCTTTTCTGATATAACGTGTAGCACCAAATAAAACTGCTCCTATAGCACACAATAACAATGTGGCAGAAGACCATATAAACATATCTGACAATTTAAGCCACAACCAATCAGTAAAAGCCTGTCCATTAATCAAAATCATTCCTGAGGAACCCAAGACGAACGTTAAAACCAACAATGCCAAAGTTCCTCCCCATGTAATCCAAACAATATTCCCTGCAGGAATACCATTCATCTTCATCTCACCCTTGGACTTTCTTTTACCTACCCTGACAAATGAATATATTGCCAGACATAAGGCCAAGAGGAAAAATATCCACATGGTAACCAATAAAAGATTAGTAAAAAATGGAGCATTAAAATCCGGGTTCTCCTCGAAAGGCATATCATATCCTACAAAGAAGAACAGGAAAAAAGTAATCACAGCAAAACCTACCAACACATAGAATATGGACTGTGACAACTTTTCTGTTGACCATTTCTTAATATTACTAATTTTCATCTTTATACTTTGCTATAATATCCATCAGAGAAATCGCAGATTCCTCCATCTGGCTGGTGATATGTTCGATCTTAGACAAGATATAATTATAGAAGACCTGTAAAATCAGAGCAACTATGATACCAAAAATAGTTGTCAACAAAGCGACTTTCATACCAGAAGCCACAATCGTAGGACTAATATCTCCAGCTTGCTGAATTTGATCAAAAGCCATAACCATACCAATGACGGTACCTAAAAAGCCTAAAGAAGGAGCCATTGCAATGAAAAGAGTAATCCACGAACATCCTTTTTCCAAATTAGCAACCTGCACAGAGCCATAACTTGAAACCGAACGCTCTATATCACCCATCGTATCCTTGATGCGCAGCAGACCCTGATAACAGATAGAGGCAACAGGTCCACGGGTATTACGACACAATTCTTTTGCGCCTTCAATATCACCCGCAGCTACTTTCTCATCAAGATCAGCCATCAACTGCTTAGCGTTAATTTCAGAAAGACTCAGATAGACAATTCGCTCTATGCAGAAAGCCAAGCCAATAATTAAAGCTATGGCAACAAGCGACATAAAGCCAGCATTTCCCTCAATAAACTTAGTCTTAAGTGCTTGATGGAATCCCATCGACTCTTCTTGTGCCAATATCGGTAAAGAAGAAGTTATCATAAATATCAATATTGCGAAACGCGCAATAAATGTATATTTCTTCATATTATTTAAAATAAGATACAGCGGAAAGAGGGGGATTCGAACCCCCGAACCGGTTTTGCCGGTTACACGCTTTCCAGGCGTGCCTCTTCAGCCACTCGAGCACCTTTCCTTCATCTGCCGTCAAAGACGCTATTGAATACCAAATCTAACAATACCATGATAAACATAGCATCGCAATTCGGACTGCAAAATTATCGCTTTTCGGGCAAAATACCATAAATAACTATTCTTTTTATATTTCTTTAAGAAAATTGTCCCGTTTTTACGCCAAAAACACGTTCTACGTTCTGATTAGTCACCTTTGCAACCTCTTCTTCACTGACACCATAAGCAGTTGCCAAGGTCTTCATGACTTGTACTACAAAGGCACTTTCATTACGCTTACCACGATATGGAACAGGAGCCATATAAGGACTATCTGTCTCTAAAACGATTCTTTCCAGAGGTACTGCTGCAGGAAGGTCTTCACGCAAATGACTGCTCTTGAATGTTGACACGCCACCAATACCAAGCACAAAATTATCATACTCTAATAATTCTTTAGCCTCTTGCTGATTGCCTGTAAAACAGTGAAAGACTCCACCTGGCAGTTTATCTTTCCATTTACGTAATATATGCAACATTTCATTCTGAGCTTTACGACAATGTATCATCAGAGGAAGACCCGTCTCGTAAGACCACTCAACTTGTTTCTCAAAAGCCTCAAGCTGTTCTTTTTCAAACTCACGGCTCCAATAGAAATCAAGTCCGATTTCTCCGATTGCAATGTAATCGCTTTTATACTTAATCCCATTCAAACCATCCACAGCTGTAAGATGCTCATCCAAAATAGCCTCTATTTTTTTCAATTGTTCTTTCCAATCGGCTTTCACTTCCTCTGGATGAAGTCCTACCATAGGATATGCATAGCCAGGATATTCATGACTTAACTTCAATACTGCTTCTGATGTCTTCACATCAATAGCAGGGAGAAACACCATGCCGACCCCAGCCTCCTTTGCACGCATAATAACTTCTGAGCGATCTTCATCAAACTCCTCACCATCAAGATGAGTATGTGTATCTACTATTTTCATATACATCAATCATTATATAAGAAATCCATATCAATAAATATGCGGTTCATGGCGCCGATAATAATATACGATGCCATATTCACGACAATGATTAAAACGGGTTTCAGGTGGTTCATTCACAAAATGATGTTCTATCTGATTCCATAAATCCAAAATCACCTCATCGACCGCAGGTCTCAACAACCTGAGTTTTTCTATCGAATCATTCACCCTATCCTGCAAAATGCGTTGCCTTTCAATAGCCTCACAATATATATCATAATGGGTAGAGACCATGCCTATAGTAGGATTATAAATCGGTCTTCCACCTTGTTTGAGTCTGGCTTTCTCACCAGCAATAATTTTCTGTCCCCAGTCCAAAAGTCCATCTATCGTTTTGAGATGAGGAACAGCAGATGCTTCCTCGTCAAGTCCATACAGAGTAAGACAGCTTCGTTTGATTTCGCCACGTTCCACAGCTAAAAATAAGACTTGCAGGAAATGGCTTATATACATCATCGCATTTTTCTGCAATTTATCTATCTTCCCCGTAAATCTGGTCTGAGCCTTCAAGTTGACCTTATACTGCTCTGAAGCAGTCAACAACTTATCATACGCAGGTTGCGCTTTATTGATTGTCTTCCAATCAATAAAGCGTTCCCTAACCGTATAAGTATCATTATTGTCCAAAAGCGTTTTCAATGCTTTCAGCCTTGCAGTATCAGTTTTTGGCAGTCTCCTATATGGCACTTGAATATCTCCTCTACTATTTTAAAAAGTTACTTTCAATACAAACAATCCGACGAACACCTGTTAATATTGGCGTTTCATCATTTTTTGAGCATACTTGCGCAATTCCTCTTTTTTCTCTTCAGGTACATTGACCGCGTCAAGGAATTTCTTACTTTGCGCGAAATAATAAGCAATCTTATCTTGCGCCAATTGATCGATACCTATCTCATTATAAAGACGAGTCACAGCATTTACCTTCTCATTTCTGTCAAAATCACGAGCACTAACCCAACGGGTTAATTCCTCACGCTGCGCATCATTGGCCTTGTTGAAAGCATTAATGAGCATATAAGTTTTTTTATTAGAAGTGATGTCACCTCCTATTTCTTTACCAAAGACCTTGGAATCACCATAAACATCAAGATAATCATCCTGCAACTGGAATGCCAAGCCAATTTGTTCTCCAAACTTATAGAGATTTTCTGCATCCTCAGCACTTGCGTCTGCCAAGATTGCACCTATTTTCAAAGCACAAGCCAAGAGAACACTCGTCTTGAGGCGAATCATCTCAATATATTCTTCTTCCTTTACGTCATTGCGAGTTTCAAACTCCATATCATATTGCTGACCTTCACCAATTTCCAATGCAGTAACCGTAAAGAGATCCAAGATGTCTTTTAAATGTTTTGCATCACACTGCATCATACGTTGAAAGGCGAGAACCAACATAGAGTCACCAGACAAGATGGCGGTATTATCATTCCATTTTTTATGGACCGTCAAATGACCACGACGCATATCGGCATTATCCATCAAATCATCATGCAACAAAGTATAATTATGATAGGTCTCCAAAGCGCAGGCATTCATGAGGATGTCTTCCGGATTTTCCTTATAGAGATTATAAGCCAAAAGCATTAACGTAGGGCGAATACGTTTTCCTCCCATTGAGAGGACATATTTAATCGGTTCGTAAAGAGACTCAGGTTTTCTGTCGTATGACAAATGGTCCAAGAACTCATTAACCATCTTCAAAATTTCATCAGCTGTCTTCATTATATATTAAATTTATTATTAATTAATCGAACATATCTTTTTAAGATTCACGTTACAATTGAAATACCACAGGAATGGCAATCATAGTACGACAAACCTTGTTCTTATCCATTCCAGGTTTCCATTTCGGCATCATTTTCAGCACACGCATAGCCTCATTATCCAAAATAGGATTTGCCGACTTACTCACTTTCAGATCGGCCACACTACCATCCTTGTTGACGATAAAAGACACAACTACCGTTCCCTGTATTTTATTCTGTTGTGCAGAATGAGGATATTTTAAGTTTTTTGTAAGCCATTGCATAAAAACAGACCATCCTCCAGGAAATTGCGGTATTTTCTGTACAACCGTAAAATTGATTGGAGCCTCAGCCAATGCAGCAGAATTGGATTTATCTACCACATTTTCAGGCACAGCCTCTTTAATATCAGAGCCATCCACTTCCCCTTCCCCATCACCAATCACCAGTTCACTTGTAGTACTGCTGATTTTTTGAGGAGCAGTTTCTGTTTTCTCTGCAGTTTTCACCTCTTGCGTAATGGATTTAGAGACGGGCGCAGAAGGAGCTTCTGCCGATACCATATCCTTTTGTTCTGCAGGCATATTCATCTCCAAATCCTGTGCTAACTCCTCCAGATCATCAGAGTCTAAATCGGAATCAGATGCATGATTTTGATATTGCAAGCCTACAAATACGAATGATAAAGTCATAACCATACCCAGCAAGAAAAAAGTTCCCCGCTTATTATCCAGTCGTGCACTATTAGTCTTCTTTATTTCCACTTTTAAATCTCCTCTTTTGCAGAATCTTCTACAATAAATGAAGTGTACAATCGTTATATTAAACGAAATCAATGCAAATTTACGTCTTATTATTGAAAAAAAGTGTATCTTTGCAAAATAATTAGAGAATTTAAATGAAAAAAATAGTTTTTTTCGCTCTCTTGACGCTTTTTGCATCAAAATTGCACGCACAAGAGAGCCAAACGGGATATAATTTCCTCCGCCTACCTGTTAGTGCTCATGCTGCTGCACTTGGTGGAGATAACGTCACCTTAATAGAAGATGACGAAGCGCTCATATTCCAAAATCCTGCCTTGCTTTCATCGGTAAGCGACAAGACCATTAACCTCAATTATATGAATTATATGTCAGGAGTCAATACTGCTTCTGCCTCTTTTAATCGTGTCATCAAGGAAAAAGCATCCTGGGCGGTTTCTGCCCAATACATGGATTATGGTAACATGAAGGAAACCGATGCCAACAATAACATCTTAGGCGATTTTTCTGCCAAGGACATTACCATAGCCGGTTACTTTTCATATATGTTGAGCGATAAAATTGCTGGTGGTATTGCTGCCAAATTCATCACTTCCTATATTGGCGACTACAATTCTATTGGAGTGGGTGTTGATCTCGGTATCAATTATTATGATCCCGAGCACGAATGGTCCATTTCTGCTACTGCCAAGAATTTGGGCGGACAGATAAAAGCATATCAGGATGAGTATGACAAGATGCCGATTGATTTACAAGTGGGAGTCAGCAAACGCTTTACGAATACCCCATTAAGGGTCTCTGCTACTTTGGTCAATCTCAACAATTGGGAGAAAAGTTTTATCTACCATGCCGTAATCGGAGCTGAACTTTTACTTTCTGATCAGATATGGATTGGCGGAGGCTATAATTTCAGAAGAGCAAAAGAGATGAAAATAGCCAGCAACTCTGAGGAGAAAGGCAGTAGTCATGGAGCAGGACTTTCCTTTGGAGGGGGTATCAATCTCAACCGTTTCCATCTGAATATTGCTTACGGAAAATATCACGTCAGCAGTAGCAGCATCATTGCCAATTTAGCATTTACATTATAAGATTATAATTCAAAACAATATCATAAATATCCAATAAAATGAAGAAAATTACTATAGCTATAGATGGTTACTCTTCTTGTGGTAAGAGTACGATGGCGAAAGACCTTGCTAAAGAAATAGGTTACATATATGTTGATACAGGAGCAATGTACCGTTCGGTGGCTCTCTATGCCATGCGTCATCATCTCTTCCTGGAAGATGGAAGTGTAGATACAGACAACTTAGAAAAAGAAATGCCAAACATCCATATTTCTTTTAAACTGAATCCTGACACACAAACTCCAGACTGCTATCTCAACGGCGAATTGGTAGAAAAAGAAATCAGAACTTTGGAAGTATCCAACCATGTCAGTCCTATTGCCGCAATACCTTTCGTCAGAAAAGCCTTGGTAGCACAACAGCAAAAAATGGGAGAAGCCAAAGGCATCGTAATGGATGGTAGAGACATCGGCACTACGGTGTTCCCTCATGCCGAACTGAAAGTTTTCGTTACTGCCAGTTCACAGGTTAGAGCACAGCGCCGCTATGATGAACTGAAAGCAAAAGGAATGGCAGCCGACTTTGACGCCATCCTTAAAAATGTAGAAGAACGAGATTATATTGATACCCATAGAGAGGTATCCCCTCTCAAGAAAGCTGATGATGCCTTGATTCTGGACAATAGCAACATGACTATTCCTCAACAAAAAGAATGGTTGATGCAGCATTACCAGACCGCTATAACACAAAAATAGCGTTAGATTTGCAAAAATCTGTTAAACAGAAAGATTTCTGCTAAACAATCATAACTTTCATTGAAAAATAGTTGGAATTTAGTTTTCTTTTTAATATATTTGCAATCAAATGACAAGGTAGTAATGATATAGATTATAAATTTTGAGTTAATTACTGTTTTTTGAAGGTGGTGGGTCTTCGTGAGAAGCCTTACCACCTGTTTTTATATATGTATCTTTACTCAGACTGTCCGATTGCATTTTTCAAATGATTCATGATTTCTTCCATCAACCATTTTGGTGTGCTTGTAGCACCACAAATACCAACCGTCTTCACATTCTTCACCCAATCCATATTGATTTCATCAGCACTCTCTATCTGATAACTATTCGGATTCACACTCTTACATTCATTGAATAATACCTTTCCATTAGAGCTTTTACGGCCACTGACAAAAAGTATCACATCATGTTTGCTGGCAAAGTTTGCAATATTAGGCATGCGATTTGCCACTTGTCTGCAGATGGTATCAAAACTTTTAAATGTAGCTCCATCTACAATATGCTCCTGACAATAATCTATAATGCGATGAAATTCATCCAAGCTCTTAGTCGTCTGCGAATAAAGATAGATATCTTTGGAGAAATCCAACTTACCCATTTCCTGCAGTTGTTTCACCTCATCAAACTTCTCTACAACAATCGCATGACTTTCCGTCTGACCCACCAATCCTAATACTTCAGCATGACCTTTCTTTCCAAAAATAACAATCTGAGCATCAGGATTGCTCACAAACTGCTTTTTGATACGTCTTTGAAGTTGAAGCACAACCGGACAAGTCGCATCAATAATCTCTATATTATTCTTTTCTGCAAGAGCATAAGTCTGAGGAGGTTCTCCATGCGCACGAAGAAGAACCTTTACATGATGAAGATTTTTCATTTCCTCATGATCGATGGTGAGAAGACCAGCTTCGTGAAGTCGCTCCACCTCCATACCATTATGTACGATGTCACCCAAACAATATAGTTTGACACCCTTTGCCAGTTCTTCCTCTGCTTTTTTAATGGCAGTAGTCACGCCAAAGCAAAAGCCACTGCCATTATCCATTTCTATCTGCATACCTGTTTCTTATTATTTTTTCACTTGTATTCTTACTACCACCTTCGCATGGTCAGGGTCATTTGTAATCATCAGTACACGAGGAGTTCTTGAACGCTGCTTTTTGAGTATAGCTGCAATGGCAGTCACTTTCAGTTTCACAGATTCACCAGGTTTGATGGTTCGCTTTCCTAATGAAACCTGCAGTCCCTCAGTAAACATCTGCATACTTCTAATTTCCAAGTTTGACTTTCCCTGATTTGTCAGGATGACTTCACCTTTCAGTTTTTTCTTGCCATTGAAACTGCCTAAATCCAAAGTTGACGTTGACAGCGCAACCTTTGGAGCTTGCGCTTTCTGACTGGAAGTCATCTCTTCAAATCCAGGTAACAAAACTGCAGAAACAGAGATTTCTTTCTCAGAAGAGATTTTATCGCCAGGTCGCTCTCCCAAATAAATACTTGTCTGGTTCAAACCGAAATCATGCAATTTCTTAGAATCAAGCGTCAGTACAACTTCTCCAGAGCGATGAGGCCCCAAGCGTGAAGGTGATACCTGTGCGGTCAAATAACTTGGCAAATGCATCACAACAGGTTCCATGGCAGATTCTGTCGGATTAAAAATATGAATACGCTGAACAGGACGGTCTCCACGATTCACATCATCAAATTCCACATCTTGGGCATCAGACTTCACTGCACCTAACATATAATCATAGCTACCTGCAAAATCTGAAACTTTTTCAACAACTTTTCCCTGCATAGTCAAGAGACATGGTTCTTCTGAAGCGTTGGTATAAAGCAACAATTGCTTGTGGAAAGTACCCATCTGTTTGGCATCATAAGTCATTTTGACTACGAAGCTATCACCTGCCGGAATACTTGTTTTAGGATAAGAGACATCAGTACAGCCACAACTTTTCTTCACATCATTGATAATCAAGGAACGATTACCATCATTCTTCATCTGAAACTCAGCAGTTACAGGATGCAGATAAACAATTTGTCCACAATCCACCTTTTCGTTTTGCGTTGTCAGTTTCTGTGCATTGGCTGCCATAGCCACCAATGTAGTACACAGCAACACCTCTATTCTCTTATTTATATCCATCTTATTCATAATCAATTATTATATTTCTAATTTTTCATTTCTCATTGATGTACGCTTAACTTATAAGCGATATCACGTCCACAGAACTCAGGACTATAAGCGCATCGGGCAGAACAAGAGCCTGCTTGATATTCACCATTTCTATCAACATAATATTCCATTTCTACAACGTGCTTACCTTTAGATAAACGATCGAAATAGAAATTTGTTGTGTTGTCCTTTGGAGAAACATAACAACCCATGCCCCATTGATAACCGCTCTGCTGGTTTACCGGTTCCAGACAGGCAGCCCGCTTATCTTCGATTTCTACGAAATCATAATCACGGTCTGCGGTGATCATCAGCGTTACCTTTACCTTCTCGCCCACCTTAGCCAGAGACTTTTCCTTGCCCTGCGATTCGGCAGTAACAACGACACGGCGAACCTTGATGCCCGACTCAGAAGAAGCGATTTCGCTGAGCGGCTGTTTAAATTCTGCATAAACGGCACCCCAACTGGTATAGTCGCTCTTCTTGTTGATGCTCAAGGTTGATGCCTTGCCCACCTTCTCGGTCTTAATATAACCCAACATCGTAGAATCCTGCGGCATCGGAAGCTGCTTGCCATCCAGTTTCAAAACGGCATTTTCTGCCTTCTTGTTCCAGTTGCTTTCATTACCTTTCATAAAGGCATAGACAGCATCCACGGTATTTACTGGAGTATCCCAAACCTGAGTACGTTTAGACATCAGAAGCCAACGCTGCAGCTCCTCAATGGTCTGCTTGTCATTCGGCTTCAGCAGCTGCATCGCCTCTATCACAGATACCTGAGTAGGAATCTTATAGTTTCTCCAGCTATAGAGTGCCTTACGGGTATCATAATAGCGGCCCATCTCCTCACGATAAACGGCATATTCGTTCACGCTCTGCAGATATTCACCCGCTTTTTCGCGATAAGCAGCATTCTGCTGGCTGTTCTTGGCGAGCACCACAGCAGCACGTGCCTTACCATAGATGGTGAAATCACTGGTCATCTTCGACATTTTATCCAGCAGATAAGCCTGGTCCTGTTCGAAATTCTCCTTCATCTTTCTGCCATCCATTGAAAGAATGTAGAGATAATGCAGCGCCTGTTCACTTGGACTTACCTTGTGCTTCTTCTCCTCCATCTTCTTCATCTCTCTAACTTCACGAGCTGTCTGCCAGGAGAGATAATTGATGGCAGAAGTCAGCATTTTAGAGATTGACTTTTGCGTGCCGGCGATGGCATTCAGACGAACCATCATCTCGGCTACAGCCGTAGTCATATATCTGCTGCCCTTCATTCCCTTCCACCAGGAGAAGGAACCATCGTTATTCTGCAACTTCCTCAGTTTCTCCACCTGATTTTGCAGACGGCTGGTTTCCAAAGATAGATTTTTCTGGATATAAGTGGTGATGGTATTGGCATAGATGGCAGACATCAGCGAGATGGCGTCCTCATCATCCGGATTGCTGATGGCAGGCAACGCCTTGATCATCAGCCAACTTGGATTGTTGGTATATTCCACGGTGACCTTTGCCTCCTCTGTTCCCTTTGCCTGCTTGCCCTCCTTGTCCAGGAAGAGTTTGCTCAGGTCGAAGCTCTGTTCGCCCTGCTGATGCAAGGTGATAGGCAGCGTATTCACTACGAGTTCACGATCACTCAAGACCGGCAGATAGTGCTGTTCGCCATCGCTGTATCCGTTTCCGGCAGCCACCACCTTATTAATATATACACCCTCTTTCAGACCTTGAACATCGAAAGAAACGGTAGCAGAACCCTCAGCATCGATGTGATAGCCCTGGGTCTTCTGCCAAACCAACTTCTGGGTTTCAGCATCCAGAATCAGCATGCGGACATTGCCGCTCACCTTCTTGTCAGAGGTATTGGAGAGCTTAGCCACGATGGTAGCCTTGTCGCCCTCACGCAGGAAGCGAGGCATGTTAGGCTGCACCATTACGGTTTTCTGAGCCACAGCCTCATCCACCAGCAATCCGTTGCGCATTTCCTTGTCATGAGCCAATCCCATGAACTTCCAGGTGGTCACGCTTTCCGGCAAGGTAAATCTGATGGCTACGTTGCCATTGTTGTCGCTCTCCAAGGCTGGATAGAAGAAGGCAGTCTCGTTCAGGTTTTCACGCACCTGCACTTTGTCAAGGTACTGTCCTACGTCTGAGCCAGAACCACCTACAAACTGCGGCATCTCCTCTACTACATCAAAAACCTTGTTGGCAGATGGAGCAGCCGCTGCAACACGGTTCATATTACTCCCACGAGTTTTCATGACCCTCCCTTCTTCCTGAACCAGCTCGTCTTTCTTTATACGAACAGACTCTACGGTTCCGCCAAAAGAACGTTCCAACTTGCTCAGCTCCACCGCTTGCATATAAGCATAATAGCTAAAGAATTTGCCATCAAACTTATCCACATCCAATTGCTTCTCGTCATAATACTTGGTAGGATAAACGCCATTCAAGTAAAATGGGCGGAAAGTGAGGTTGTGCTTCCAGTAGCAGTTTGGCAAACTCTGATAGAAGTCCAGGGAGAGATTCCAGAAATGCGGGGCTATCTGGTCGAGCGACTTGTCATAGAGTACGCTCATCAGCTGTGCCTTGGCTGGCTTGCCGTCAGGGGTGGTAATCTTCAGCGTCCACTCCTCCTTCTGTCCAGGGGTCAGACGGTTGCGGAAGGTCTTCCAGGCGATGTTCAGTTTCTTCTCAGGCAAAGGACGGGCGATGCTCATCATTCGGGTATAGCACTTGCCTTGCTTCACGAAACTATAGTTCAGTACGATGCCCGACGCATATTCCTCCTTGTAGGTGAAAGGCAGGGTCACGATACTGTCGCCCAACTCCCAGGCGCCCTTCTCCAGCAGTTTGTTGCCGGCGATGATGGAATATACGATGTGCGCTCCGTTCTCCGAAGAGCCCACCTGGATATAGACCGGCTTGCCATCACGAGGGAAAGTCTTCGCCGTCTGATAATACCATTCGGTAGTTGGCTCCACCGGATGGGTATCCTTCATACTGAAGAGCGTGAATTTCTGCTGCAGGGTGTCCTGTCCGCAGATTGCCTCCAGCTGATGAACGCCAGATTTCCAAACGAGGGAAGAAGAGGCAGAAGCAGCATATTCCTTGATAGAAACCGGTGCATTCGCCTCGGCATCCTTCCATTCGCCCTTATCAATTCGATATTTTAATCTGCTCGAAATCGGCATACCACTGGCATTGCGGTAAGCGAAGGTCACCGTCTTCAGACTGTCTGTTTCGATACGCTTAGGAAGATTCACCGTGAGGATGGTTGGTTTGGTGCCCAGAGGCAGACTCATCACGCCCTCGTGGCTCTCGCCGCTGATGTCGGTAACGATGGCTGAGACCTCGAAGTTGAAGAAACGGGCGATGCGCATGAAGTTGCTCATATCGGTCTCGTCTTTTCCTGGCAAGGAAGCCTCCAGCGGAATCTCTACGTCGAAGGTTCCGTCCTCACGAGTCACGCAACTGTCAGTCTTCACCAACTGTCCGGCAGAGCCTGCACCCCACCACCAGAGCTGATTTCTGCGGGTCACCTGATACTCCACCTTGGCACCCTGCACAGGCACACCGGCATAGGTCTTGGCTGAAGCTTTCACCACCACGGTATCGCCCCAGTTATATTTCTCGTTCACCTTCGGGAAGGTAATCTCGAAGGTTGGACGCTTGTACTCCTCAACTCTGAAATATTCGCTTGCTGTACCATTCACGGAGATGGAATACTGTCCTGTCTTTCCCTCCTTCGGGAGTTCGAAATCTACCGAAGCCGTACCATATTCATCGGTCGTAACCTTCTGTTCTGCCACCTGCTTCCAGTTGGCATCACTCAGGACAAACTTCAGTTCCATACTCTTTCCTGGCACGCTGGCATCCAACCCCTTCTTGACAGTATAGAAAATGGCTGAGGCATGTACCTTCTGCCCCGGGCGATAGATGGCACGATCGGTATAAACCTGATATTTAGTCTCGTTATCCTTCTTCTCATAATAGCGGGTACGGCTGAGATAGATGTACTTGGCTGGCGTAAACTTGTCATTGTTGGTAGAAACCAATACCTCTCCATCCACATTCTTGAAGTAAGCCTCACCGTTCTCATCTGTTGTCAAGCGGGCATGAACTATTCGCTTGTCCTTCTTCGTCTTGAAATCATACCGCTGGTCGTAGAGTTCTATCTTCGCCCCAGCGATAGGCTGCCCATCTGTAGCATTCACCACCACATAGCGATGTTTATCATCCGGCAACTGCTGGATCATCACCGCCAGATTGCTGACATAGAAGAGTTCTCGCTGCGGAGCGATGCCGGTATTATCCGAAGTCACCTCCATCAGATAGGCACCCAGCGGCAGATTGCCACCGATTTCGATGGAATCCTTCACCGTTTCATAATCCGGCCGACCGTAATAGTTGCGGCTGAAATCCTTCTGATGCAGCTTCGTAGTCTTCTTCAGGAGCATCTTATAGATAGCCTCATCCTGCGCATTATAATCGTTATCTGCCGTAATATTGAGGCGGGAAAGCCGAATATTCAGATTCTGAAGATTGCGCACATTCAGATGCACCCACTTCTTTTCTGTAGGGCGCAGCACCAAAGGCATATCCTCCACAGAGAACATCGGTTCAGTGAGGCGCTTCTGTGCATTCCTCAGCACATTCATTCTCGACCATCCACCCCAGTGGCTCAAAGCATAGTTGATATATTTGAGTTTATCCTGTGCTTTGGCATCTGTAGAACGCTCCATGAAACGGAAATGCTCCACAGCAAGTTCACCAGCCTCCGGAATATCCTGATATACATGGATGAGCGAGTCGATGGTTCTGAGATACTTCGATTTCTTCACCTCTCTTACATCATCCTGACGGTATTTCTCGATAAGTTTGTAGGCACAGAGACAAGCCGCACCCCGATTTCCCACCTTATTATAATAGGTGTACAGCTGCAGATACGCCTCCTTGCTGTCTGCCTCGAATCCGATGAGATGAAGCAAATCATTCTTGAAGGAACTTCCGTCCACCCCTTTTAGAGTCAGCGGCACATACTCAGTAGAAGCATGCTTGGCAAGAAGCTCTGGGTGCGCCATCGCTTTCTTGAAGAACTCCCGGCTCTTCTTCAGGTTTACCTTTCGCTGACTTTGATAATAAGAAGCATCCTCCCTTTGTTCCAAAGAAGCCTCATCCACTTCTATTCCATACGGATTATCATGATATACCTTGCCGAGCACAGCATATCTCACCGCTTTCAACATCGGGTCATTTGTCTTCAAAGCTTCAGCCTCCATCCGCTTCACATTCGGCGTCAGTGAGTCTGCCGAAATCTCTTTCCAGAGCATCACCTGCCTCATCTCAGCCGCCAGCAGCTGACCGTAGTCTTTAGCCGCAGAAGCCTTGGAGATGATTTTCTGCATCACCCCAATTTCGCTCTTCGGCTGGTCCTTCTGAGCGATGATGTCAGCTTGCTTCCACAAGTTGTCATAAGTTTGAGCCGTAGTTTGCATCATGGCAAACACAACTATGATAAGTGTTATAATGTTTCTTTTCATAAGCCAAGTGCACATTATGTTAACAATTGTCAGATTTCTAACCTATTCTAATTGCAAAAATACAAAAAATATCCGTTATCTAACCTTATAACTGAAAGTTTTTGCTATCTTTGCACCAAAATAATGTTATTTACTAAATTAAGCATTCATTATATAATACTAAATTAAGTAATTAGAATACAGAATCAACACTTCAATACAAGAATAAATAACAATATAAATACTAAAAAGACAATGGCAGAGAAAAAGAAGGGAGTGAAGCAAATCATCGTAGATGGCAAACCTATTGAGGGCTGCGTCATCCCTTGTCAAGCAGGCAAACACGAGGTAATCGTAGAGATGTAAATTGCCCAAAACTCATAAATACATATAAAATCGGCAAAATAAGCAAACGTTTATTTTGCCGATTTTCTTATTTTTTATACCTTTGCGGCAAATTAGAAATAAAAAATGAGATGAAGAAGATTTTATACTTTGTAGCAGTCCTAACTGCCACCGCCTTTATCACAACAACAAATACAAGTTGCAAGTATGCTCCCGACCAGCATGATGGCGACACGGTAGCTGCCAGCGAATTTTATCCAGAGGACACAACTGCCGCTCATGCCAAGAAAATGGCGAAGATAGCAGCCATAAAAGCAAGCAAGGATAGTGTAGGCATATATTATGTAGGAAGCGGTTCCACCAAAGACCAGATTCAGCTTGTCTCCTACCCTTCCCGTCGTGACACCTTATTATATAGTAAGACCCGGCACGTAAAAGTAAAGGGAAGTGCAGACATCGACCACGTGGTTCGTGTGGATTTCTATCTGCTTAATGGCAAGGATTCGCTTGTGAAATACGTGGAGGAAGTGGATTTGAAGGAGCATCTCTAAGAGATAGCTTCATCGTTCTCATATCATCATATCTTGCCTATTTCTATAAAAAACATATAAAATCGGCAGAATAAGCTATAGTATATTTTGCCGGAACAATTCTTTTTTGTATCTTTGCGGCAACTTTAAACAAAAGATATAGTATGATTGTAGGAAGAAAAGAAGAAATCGCAGAACTTGAAAAGTTGTACCATAGCGACCGTCCCGAGTTCGTTGCCATATATGGACGCCGACGTGTTGGCAAGACTTTTCTTATCAAACAAGCACTGAAAGGACGCATTACCTTTCAGCATACAGGCGTATCACCAGTTGACCAAGACAATGAAAAAAGTCGCATGAAGACTCAATTGGAAAGTTTCTATTACGCCTTGCTCAACCAAGGCCTGGAAGGATACAAAGCACCCAAAACATGGATGGAGGCATTTTTCCTACTCGAACAACTCTTGCAGAATCTTGACAATGGTGAGCGGCAAGTAGTATTCATAGACGAGTTACCTTGGATGGATACCCCACGCTCTGGTTTCCTTCCAGCCTTTGAGAACTTTTGGAATGGCTGGTGTAGTGGCAGGGACAATATCATGTTAATCGTTTGCGGTAGCGCAACCTCTTGGATTCTTAGCAATCTCTCTAAAAACAAGGGTGGGCTATATGGACGCTTAACTGCAGAAATCAAACTGGCCCCTTTCACATTGAAAGAATGTGCCATGTACTTTGAACATGCCAATATACGGATGAGCCAGTATGACATATTGCAAAGTTACATGGTTTTCGGTGGAATACCTTATTATATTAGCTACTTCCAAAAAGGATTGAGTTTTGAACAGAATACAGACAAGATTCTCTTTGGTAACAAACCGAGACTAAAGGATGAGTTCAACCGATTATTTGCTGCTATCTTCAATAATCCAGAAGATAGCAAAAAGGTTGTACGCTTATTGGCAACTCGGCACAGTGGGTTTACCCGAGAAGAAATCAGCAAAGCTACAGGATTGCCTTTAGGTGGTGGCTTGAGCAAGACTTTAGCAGCTTTGGTTGAAAGCGATTTCATTACATGTTATTCCCCATATGGTATGCCGAAAAGTACAATCTGTTACAAACTGATAGACAACTTCTGTCTATTCTGGCTAAAATATGTAGAAGAAAACAGCAAGGATGCAGGATTCATCAGTGATAATATGACTTCCGACATCTTGAAGGCATGGCATGGTGTTGCCTTCGAGGAAGTTTGCTGGCAACACATCCAGCAAATCAAACGAGCCTTGGAAATCGGTGGTGTCAAATCATCACTCTCAGCTTGGAATGTAAGAGGAGACGAAAATCAAGATGGCACTCAAATAGACCTCTTGATTATCAGAAACGACAATGTGGTGAACTTATGTGAAATGAAGTTTGCCAGTTCCCCTTACACCATCAGCAAGGAAGAGGAAATACGCTTGCGCCATCGCATAGAAGCACTCAAAGCCACTCTTTCTCCCAAGCAAACCATTCACCTCACTATGATTACCACCTATGGTGTTGCTTATGGCAAGCATAGTGGCATTGTACAAAAAGAGGTTACTATGGATAGTCTATTTGAATAGAATCGAAACGATAATCCTTATTGATGGCAAACTCTCCTTCCGAGAATTTCATTCCACATAGATTGATGGTGTTGTCGCCACGCTCTATCACCATATCTATCTGAGCGGCCCGCTTATCAGCCTCCCCCACTACTCCTACTCCGCCATGAATATAAATTGGTGGATACACCAGCTATACCCAACCGCTGCTTGACCTGAGAGTCATGTAAAGCTCTGCCATCTCGTATCTTGACCGCATCATCCCCTTGGTCTTCAGAAACGCTTCCGATTCTCCAAGAGAAAAAGGTTGCAGGAATAGACGATGGGTAAGACGACCATAAAGTCCACCATGATTATTGATGAGTTTGTCCATCATCCAGGAAGTGGCAGAGCCACAGACTATCAGAACGATGTCGCGACGTGCCGAAGCCCATCCATTCCAGAAGTGCTCCAAGGCAGAGATAAAACAAAGATAGCAAGAAAAAGCAATTATTGGCTATATCTTACACAGTTTTAAGCCAATAATACATATTTTTAAACATTATTGGCAAAATTCCACATTCCTTTCAGCCAATAATGCATATTTTTCTGAAAGAGCAAAAGTATTTAAAGGATCATGCTGCAAAGATACATCTTATTTTCAAAAGTCCAAACGAAAATAAGCAAAATCAAGCATTTCCAAACCAAAAATTCCATTTTTTAGATGCAGATCCAAACCAAAAATTATCATTTTCATTGCATTTCCAAACCAAAAAGAACTCTGCTTCGATGCATATCCAAACCAAAAGCCTATACTTGGGCTATTACTACTATAGCAAAAAGGTGGGTGTACTACAGAATACCATAATACACCCACCGCTTACATTAAATTTATCTTACAATAATCTTTTTCCCATTGTGAATATATACACCAGGAATATTTGGCTTAACAAATAGCTTAACACCCTGTAACGTGTACCATACACTCTTCTTTTCCACATTTATATTAGAAATACTCGTAGAAACATTTTCCTCCACAATGTGAGTAAAGTATTTCCATACCTCAGAATTAGCATAAGATTGCTTAGTGCCAACAGGAACATAGAGAATGCAATTGTCGTAATCAACAGCACCATTAAAAATGCCTTCATCGACAACATAAGGAATGGACGAACGGCAATGTATCTCCCGAATTCCTCTATCACAGTTAAACATCCAATTATGTGCAAACTCAACATCAGCAACTGGCAATGTGACATTACATAAGTTTATACTTGCTCCAAAAGCCTCATGTCCGCATTTCTTCACATTGTCACCGATAACGAGTTCTTTCAGGTAATAGCAGGCATACATAGCCAGCCCGTCAACTTCAGTCACAGGAAGACCATTAACGGTTGCAGGTATTTCCACTTTTCCTTGATAAGGATTGTAGCCCCTTACCACCTTCAGTGCAGAGCCATCGTCGGTATATTTATAGTAGATACCATCAATATACATCAAGCCCTCATCGTCACTGATTGCACAGACATCCAATGTGTCCGTAGCTGCCGCATATTCATTATTTCCGTCTTGAATAGCAACCAACATATAAGTACCCTCTTCTGGGAATGTTATGTTATTGCCTTCTATCTGAGGAACTTGATAAGCAGTTTCCACTCTTGGTACCAGAGCGTACGAATATCTTACAGGAAGACCAGAAGATGCGGTTGCATTCATTTCTATAGTAGAGCCGACCTTAGCTTTTATCTTTTGGTCCCAAGTGATTGTTTGCTTCTTTAACTCTCTCTTTAGAACCGTAAGAGTTCCAGCAACGTAGCTAATAGCATTGTAATTATCTGCCTCTACACCATATACGTTAATTGGATATTCACCAGGAGCACTTGCTTCATTTGCATCACAAGAGAAGACTGGTTGCTTGGTCAAAACAGACACATCCTCACCATTCTTGAAGCCACTGTAACTTGCCGTAAACTCAGGAAGTTTATCTCCTTGCGTAATGGTATAATTTTCAGCAGTTACAACTAATGGTGCTTTTGTCACCGTCAAAGTACCTGGGACAAATGTCACATAATAGTTTTTAATCGTTCCCTTGTTTATCTCAATCTCATAAGTTCCTACTTTTGAATTTTTATCAGCAGTGCAGATTATTTCTGGTTCACCTATAAGAGCAGCACCCTCTGTCTCAAATTCAAGTGTAGGATTATCATCCCCATACTCTCGAGAACAATTTCTCACCTTGATTGTAGCAGGAGACATATCCATTTCTACAATATGACCTGCAAAATAATCCCAACCAGGAGCTGTCTCGTAGGCAGACTTTGAGCCAAGAGGGACATAGAGCGTAACACCTTCTGGAAGGCTCTCAAATGTACTATTAGGACTATCACATATAGCAGGAACAGGATTAAGACTTACGATAGTCTCCAATCTATGAGATACCGCCCAAAAAGCAAGATACTTCAATCGTTCCAACCCAGAACCTAAGACTACCGTTTTTACATTATGACAATCTGTCATAGCAGCCTCCCCTAAAACCTTAACTGTATTTGGAATTACAATTTCATGCAACCCATAACACCATCTCATTGAATGAGAACTTGTATATTCAAGCCCTTCATTCAACTTCAATGAAGTGACATTTTCTGCCCAAACCAAAGCACCACCTCCTAAACCTATTACATTATAGGAAATTCCCTCATTTTTAACAACAGACGGAATTTCTATATCACCAGAGAGTTTATCTTTATTACTCCATCCTTCAACATAATCTTCTTTATTCTCCATCTCAACATTGAAAGGATACACACTCGTCACCTTAAATATCATAGGCAAATTTTCCTCACCATTGTTGATGATATTGGCTGTAATAATATCACCTACCTTCACGATGTTAGGATATTCTGCATCATGATATTCCGCAGAGGACACTTCTGACTCTGCATCACCATTGACAGCTATCGCCTTGATTTCACAAGATGCATACAGATTAATAGGTTCTGTATATTTTCTTGCGTTCTCATTAGGTTCAGTTCCATCCAAAGTATAGTATATGACTGCATTATCTGTCTCTGTTGTGATGCGCAACGTTGCTTCGTCTGTTGAGATTATCGGCTTCGGCATACCTGTCACAGTCAACACACCTTGCTTATAACTGATTTTGTAATTCTCAGCATCGGCACCGCTGATTGTAACGGCATACTCTGCTGGAGCACTTGCCTCATTTGCCTCACAAGAGAAGACTGGTTGCTTGATCAGGACTGATTCATCCTCGCCATTCTTGAAGCCAGCATAACTTGCCTTGAACACAGGCATTGCATCACCCTGCTTCTTGATATAATTGCCAGCGGAGATAGACAATGGAGCCTTAGTAATCACAAGACTACCTGATTCGAAGTGGACATTGTAGTTCTTGATACTGCCCTGTTTCACCTCAATAGTATAAGATCCTACAGGAGAGTTGGCAACTGCTGAGCAGACTATTTCTGGTGTACCATCCAATGCTACGCCCTCGGTCTCAAACTCGAACACAGGATTCTCATCACCATACTGACGGCTGTAACTCTTAGCACGAACAACTACAGCATCTGCCTCAACTACTGTCAGGTGACCCTGTTCGTAGCTGATGTTATAGTTTTCTGCATCGGCACCGCTAATTGTAACGGCATACTCTGCTGGAGCGCTCGCTTCATTTGCCACACAAGAGAAGACTGGTTGCTTGGTCAGAACTGATTCATTCTCGCCATTCTTAAAACCAGCATAACTTGCCTTGAACGCAGGCATGGCGTCACCCTGCTTCTTGGTATAATTGCCAGCGGAGATAGACAAAGGAGCCTTAGTAATCACAAGACTACCTGACTCGAAGTGGACATTATAGTTCTTGATGCTGCCCTGTTTTACCTCAATAGTATAAGATCCTACAGGAGAGTTGGCAACTGCGGAGCAGACTATCTCCGGAGTACCATCCAAGGCTGCACCATCGGTCTCAAACTCGAACACAGGATTCTCGTCACCATACTGACGGCTGTAACTCTTGGCACGAACAACTACGGCATCTGCCTCGACTACAGTCAAACGTCCCTGCTCGTAACTGATGTCATAGTTCTCAGCATCGGCACCGCTGATTGTAACAGCATACTCTGCCGGAGCACTTGCCTCATTTGCCTCACAGGAGAATACAGGTTGCTTGGTCAGAACTGATTCATTCTCACCATTCTTAAAGCCAGCATAACTTGCCTTAAACACAGGCATTGCATCACCCTGCTTCTTGGTATAATTGCCAGCTGAGATAGACAATGGAGCCTTAGTAATCACAAGACTACCTGACTCAAAGTGAACATTGTAGTTCTTGATACTGCCCTGTTTCACCTCAATTGTATAAGATCCTACAGGAGAATTTGCAACTGCAGAGCAGACAATCTCCGGAGTACCATCCAAGGCTGCACCCTCGGTCTCAAACTCCAACACAGGATTCTCGTCACCATACTGACGGCTGTAACTCTTGGCACGAACAACTACAGCATCTGCCTCGACTACTGTCAGGCGTCCCTGCTCGTAGCTGATGTCATAGTTTTCTGCCTCAGCACCGCTGATTGTAACAGCATACTCTGCCGGAGCACTTGCATCATTAGCCTCACAAGAGAAGACTGGTTGTTTGGTCAGAACTGATTCATCCTCGCCATTCTTGAAGCCAGCATAACTTGCCTTGAACACTGGCATTGCGTCACCCTGCTTCTTGGTATAATTGCCAGCGGAGATAGACAATGGAGCCTTAGTAATGGTAAGAGTACCAGGAATATACGAGATTTCATATTTATCAGAAACTGCACCAGAAGCTACAATGTCATACTTTCCAACTTTACTACTATTATCTACAATAGTAGAAATGGATGCAGGAACAGAAAAGCCAACCTCAGAATCCCCATCTCTAAAACCAGAGTAAGTAATATTAAACTCAGGATTAGCATCACCATAAACCTTAGTAGTATTAGCAACATGAGCAGTCAATGGTATTTTCACTACAGTAACTACACACTTCGCTTGAATCAAATTATCAGCAGTGGAAGCAATAATACTACACTGTCCAGCAGACCTTGCGATAATCATACCATTATCACTGACAGTTGCCACTTTCTCATTATCAGATTTCCAAAGTATCGTTTTATCTGTGCAGTTTTCTGGCAACAAAGAAGCCGTCAACAGTCGAGAATCGCTAACCTCCAATTGCATGTTACTTTCACTAATAGAAACTGAAGTTACAGGAACATACTTCACATCAACAACGAAGGAGAAAGGATCCATACGATAGGTACGAGCCTTGACATCAGAGAAAATGATATTTTCTAATTTAACAATCTGATTGCCCGTTATGCCTTTCTCAGCCTTAATCCACAGATCAATGACAGAGCCTATCTTCCCTGAAATTGATGTATTGTCCGAAGACATACAAATAATGCGAACTTTACCATTGCCCAATTGCTTTGTCTGCAATTGATGATTACCACATCGGCCTGTAAACCTTGTTTTGCTTAAATCCAGAGACAAGCCATTCGGCAAGACTACATCCATCTGAAAAGCAGTCATCTCACTCTCGTTGGACAATTCCAAGGAGAAAGCTTTACTAACTTCTGGCGAAATCTCACCACCCTTGACAGATACATCATTCTGTTCTTTTGTTCCCACAAAGAGTTGTGAATTATCCAATTTCACATCTCGATTATTTACATCTGAGAAAATAGAATTCTTCAATTTAATATAGCCACCCGAAAAATCACTGGAAGCTCGCACAGAAATACGTACTAAAGCACCCTGATTTCCTTTTATCGACTCACCTTGAGTAGAATAGCCCAAAATTCTAACAGAGCCATCCGACATCAAGTTAGAACTCACAGAGAAAGAAGATGATCCCCTATCTGTAAGAGAGATATCAAAATTGCCATTCGACCTCGAGGCAATTTTTAAACCTTCAGGCAGTTCGATATCAGTCTGAAAGCCACGAAATACCTGACTATTATCCAAATTTAGGGTAATCGTCTTCGACTCACCAGGGACTACGTTCACTGGCTCTATATAAAAGGTATCCTTTGCTCTTGATGCAAGCGGCAAAGCCAACAACATCAAGAACAAAAGTACCATTGTTTTATTTAGTCTTATCATACCTTAACCATTATTTTACAGTAATCTTGACTACCTGACCGTTCATCTTCACAAGATAAGCACCAGCTTGCAAAGCTATCTTAGATGTCTCAGAAGCAAGACTGAATGTCTTCACAAGGATACCTGAAGTGGTATATATATAAATAGGTGTACCCTTCAAGCCTGTAAACATCAGACCGTCTGCAACAACCTTGACAGAAGTTCCGTCCACGCCAATACCATCAATAGAAGTTACTTCATTATTACGAGAGGTCAAACGATAGCCCTTAGCCTCAACATCAGAGCCGATAGCATTGGTTACACCTATACTTTTTGCATCCAAATTCTTCTTTGAAGACAAACAGAAGATAGGCTGTCCATCCATGAAAGTACTATTGCTAAGTGAATAAACGACAACACGCAAAGTATGAGCATTCAACTTAGAGTAACTCAACTGATGGGTTGTAGCCATCACTCCACTCAACTTCACATCCACATCATTCACATTTACTGGCAAAGTAATGTCTGCCTGCAAAGCAACAAAGTTACTATTATTGACTAATGCTATATCAATATTAGACTTGTCTTGTTGAGACAATACTAAGCAATCCAAAGAACGGTCAGAAGAAGAAGCATCATCCATTGCAGAAACACCATAGCCCTTAGCCATTGCAACCTGCTCTTTCACCTGCAAAACCTGTTGCATAATCAAGTCAGTTGTACCCGTTACATCGGAAATTGAGATATGATCATCACTATTCACGTCGGCAGCCTCAAAAGCGAATGTTCCTGTCACTTTATTAAATATATAATTGACGGTATTAACAGCATCCACGATATTGATTTCATCATCATCATTAGAGTCACCTTTCAATACAGGCAAGACCTTCACCTGGCAAGATGCCTCCACCTGACTTCCATCCTGTGAAGTAGCCTTAATGACTGCATCACCAGGAGTTATTGCAGAAATCACTCCATCCTCGGACACCTTAGCCACGTCCTCATTGGTAGATGACCAGATAAAACTTGCATTGGTAGCATCAGTTGGAGCAACAATAGCAGAGAGTTGCGCCGTATGATTCTTTCTGATTTTCAAGCTTTCTTGACTCAAAGTGATAGAGGAAACCATTGTAGGGTCAACAGTTATAGTACAAGTTGCCTTGGCACCACCGCCATCATTTGCAATAGCATGAATAGACGTTTGACCTACCTTATGAGCTGTTACCACACCATCGGCAGATACCGATGCCACAGTCTCATCATCCGACTTCCAATCCACCTTCTTATTGGTAGCTTCATCAGGACCTACAGTTGCTGCAAGAGCAAGAGTTTCACTGGCTTTCAAATGAGCGTCAGATTGGTTCAGGGTAAGAGAAGACAAGAGTGTATTCTCTGTGATTCTCTTGAATGTTCCCCAATTCTCCCACGTAGGAGAATATTGATAATCACCCAAGACATCAGGATACTCGTCATTATCCTCAGGGACAAACAAAGTGCCATTAGTTTCTACATCTGAAGGGAAATTCACCAAGCCCTCTGGTGGAGTCATAGCATATGACTTCACATACTTGATGCCGGTACATCCCTCAAAGGCATTTTCACCTAAAGATGTAATATTCTCGCTCAAAGAAATCCATTCTATACCATTACATCCCTTAAATGACTCCTTACTTACCGTAGTGAGGTCACCCTTAGGAATCTTCACGTAAGGAATACTGACGCAACTTTTGAAAGCTCCCACACCAAGACCATACACAGTCTCTGGTATATTAACCTCACTAAGAATTGAATCATTTTCGAAAGCCGAAGGACCTATTACCAACAAGTTCTTACCCAAGTCAAGATTTCTCAAAGAACTACAATTTGAGAAACTGTTGTCTGAGGTACTTGTCATACTCGCTGGGAAAGTCACATTATCAAGGGAAGTACATTCCGAGAAGCCATAATCACCAATTTGACTAAGGTTTTCACTGAATCTTACAGACTTCAAAGCAGAGCAGCCACGGAATCCCCACATATTGATAGAAGTGATATTGTCAGGTACATACACGTTCTCCAAGCCAGTACAATAAGAGAACATATATTTATCCACCACTTTCAAGTACTTGCCCAAAGTCAAGTTCTTCAATTCTGCAATTGAATAGAATGGAGAACGAGAAGGAACTTCCGTATTATAAGATAACCAACGTCCCAAATAAAGGGTTTCGACAGGGCAATCCCTGAACAATCCATTGTTGGCATCAGAAGAACCATACGCCATCTCTATCAAATCTTTATCATCGTCAAATGTCACAGTAGCCAAGGATGTGCAGTTGGTAAACATTTGGGTATCCATCTTATTCACTACCATTGGGATCGTGATAGCTTGCAATTTTCCACACTCAGAGAATAAACCTTCTTTGAGCCAAGGGCATGAAGTGGATAACTTGGCACTTTCCAATGCTATGTCATCCGCAAAGGCGTATGTTCCGATTGTAGTCACAGCGTTAGGAATCACGATACCCCCAAGTTTACTCATACCACGGAAAGTCCAGTTTCCTATGGTAGTCAAGCTTTCTGGCAAGATAAGAGACTCACAATTATTCACCTTATAGAGCAAGTAGTCCTTACAATAAGTCACAGTACCAGCTTGTGAAAAGCGAACATCGGTCAAGAATTGCTGATTGTAGAAAGGAGAATAACTATAATCTTTATCCGCAGTATAATCGACATTTCTTCCCATATAGAGAGAAGACAAATTGCTATTACCAAACAAAGGCAGCATATATCTTCTGTCAGTTTCGCCAGTAGCACCACTACCTAATGTTACAGCCTCATTAGAATCTTCAAAAGTCAAATTTGTAAGATAAGTACAATCTGAGAACGTATAGTCTCCGATGGATTTCAATCTTCCTGGAAATGAAAGTGCATTAATCAAAGAACACTGAGCAAAAGTATAATTACCAATCGTCAATGTTGGCTCGTATTGGTCATTCTTGTTGAACACAACATCCTTCAATGCCGTACATCCTTGGTATGTATTATTTCCTAAAAGAGAAAGTTGACCAGGAAAATTGACCTCAGGTAAGGCTACACAATCTTTGAATGAGGCATTGTTAATTTTTAGTTCATGATCAGATGCCTCTTGAAAAGATGTTGAAGCAAGTACTTGACAATTAGCAAAAGCATAATTGTCTATAGTTGCAAGTGAAGCTGGAAAAGAGATATTTGGCAATTTGACACAATTAGCAAATGCATAATCATTGATATCTTGGAGCGCATTACCTAATACAACATTAGACAAATTGCTACATCCATCACAAAGATGATTATACACGAATGTTACCTTTGGTCCAACTGTTACTCTTGCAAGAGTCGTACTATTGACAAATGGAGCGGACGCTCTCGTTTCACTATTCCAAGTTCTATCTCCGACTTTCTTATATATACTAACAGAACCTGAATAATCATATTTCAAGTTTCTTCCTAAGTACAATGTCTTAATAGGACAGTCATAAAAGTAGTCATATTTTCGATCCCCATATCGCTCACGATCATAAGAATATGAGATATTGGAAAGCATATCGTCAATCTTGCGACTTTGAGTTTTTTTTGTATCAATCGTCAAGATGCCATCTCCATCCTTGAATCTCAAAGTTGAAGTATTAGTACAACCATAGAAACTATTGGTTCCGATAGTCTGTACGGTTCCTGGGATAACGAAGCTTCTTACGCCTGAGTTGTTCCAGAATACCTCGTTGCCGATGGTTTCCAATCCTTCCCTCATCGTAACGACTGCAATAGTGGAGTCGTTGTAGAACGCTTGGTCACCAATAGATTTCACCGTCGCAGGAAGATTCATCTCAGAAAGAGCTATACAATTTTTGAAAGCACGTTCTGGCACAGAAGTCAAAGACTGACCTAACTTTGCATTAGTCAACTTTCGACATCCTTCAAAAGCACTTCCACCCATGGTCGTAAATTTATCAGGCAGAACTAATGCTGTAAAAGACCCACAATCAAAGAAAGAGTAATCTCCTACAGATTTCAATCCTTGACCTACTGTAATTTCCGTAACACTTGAACAATAAGCAAACGCACGACTTCCAATCTCTGTCGTTGCATCAGGAAAAGTCAATTTTGTTACATTCGTGCAATTTTGGAAAGCACAATCACCTACGGTCTCCAAAGCTTGACCTAAGTTAAGTGTTGTCAACTTCGAACATTCTTCGAAAGCAGAACGTCCAATCTCCTTTACCTTTGGCAATTCCGTTATTGTGATAGCTGCATTTTTATAGAATAAGTAAGGAGCTATCTTTGTTACAGATGGAGAAATCGTAATCTTTGCCAACTTAGGTTGGTTATAGAAAGCGGAATAACCATAATATTGAGGATTAGCCTCAAAAGAATAGTCCACATTCTCTAAATAAGTTATATTGCGGCCG
>NZ_SGVY01000047.1 GCF_004535825.1 Segatella hominis
ACTCCTGGGCGAGGAATATTTCCTAGCTCATTAACTAAATTTTTGGAGAAATCCTTGCATATCTCAAGAATTTTTACGAAATTTGCATACAAGTTGTGCATAGCGTGAAATATATAACTTTATAATTTGACACTACAAAGTTACTAAAAATCAACGAGATGCACAACTTTTTCTCCATAAAAATATACTAATTTTCAGGCGGTTTTTTAATTCCGCCAACAGGTAAACGATACACTTCCAACCGCAGTTCCAGAGGCTTTCCATTCTTCAAGTGCTGGGAAAACATCGGCGGAAGTAAGAAATCCCACCGAACTATTAGAAGGAATACTGATCGTCTTTGTATTCAGAAATACATCAGAATAGGAGTTTGTATATACATAGGTAACAGGATAAACCTGACCTCCGATAGAAACCTCAGGATCTACCACAATATCCGTAAGTTCCTTATCAATAAGGGTGGCACGAGCTTCCTTGCCCAAAAGAGTGTACCGGACACCGTTCTTAACCACCTCGTCTTCTGCAAAACTCACGATAGCTATCATGAGCAGCAGCAAAGTCATGTAGATTTTTTTCATAAGCACATTAAATTAAAGAAAAAAAAATTAAAACTATATATTTACTAAAACCTTTACTTATCTAATCGCCCAACTTCCGAATATACTCTCTTTTCCTCCCTTCTCATTTCTAATTTCTCATTTCTCATTTGTCATTTCTCATTTGTCATTTTTTTTGGGCAGGAAATGGCGCCAGCCATAATGCCAGATGCGGAAGAGAGGTTCGCTCAGAGCCTCAGCTGGATAATAACGCAGGAATCGCAAGTCGCGACATAAACGCTGCAAATTATGACCAATAAAACCATCACCAAGACCATTGCGACTATCATACCTGCCGAAATTTCCACCAGCAAGTATTTCATGAAGCAACATCTCGCCTCGTCGGATATCTACTGGAACCAACATCTTGTCCTCCGAAAGTCCTAACACTTCACGCAAGACATACATCATCGCTCCTGCAAAATTCCATAATCCCAACTGCTTCAGCGTCTGCTGGATTTCACTCAGAGAAGAATGATTTTCCGAATCTGAAATAGCAGAACCCGTCTGCTGCTCTTCCAATTCATCCATCAAATCCGTCACTACGAAATAATAATCCAGTACCTGACGCAACCCTACTCCTTCATAGAAATAGTGATGATAGAGATGATACAACTGATAGACTGCATTAAAAGAAGCCGTAGGAACGGCAACCTTCATCTCAGCCAGTCCCTTCTGTGCATCGCTACCAGATGAAACCGGACGACTGCCCAAACTTACCAGATGGCTGCACTGTCTTCCCTTCTCCTCGTTCAGCCATTTCTGCAAACGGCGATTATAGAAGAAATTGGCCATGATGGCAGGAGTAGAATGAAGTTCAACGGCTATTTCATTGATGAAAAGTCCCACATGATTGAGACTCTCATCGCTTACATACCCCTTATCTTTTGCCAGGGAACAAGCCAGAGAACGAATCTCTTCGCGGGACGCATCTACCCACACATCCACATCACCCGGAGTTCTCGAAACAGGATGGGGATAAAGCATGGCATTGCCCTGGCCCTTCAGAATACAACAAGGATAACCTGCCTCTCTTATTTTCTTATATACATACACTGTGGCTTTATTCAGGATACTGTTGCGCATCATGAGCTTGTGGCTCAGTCCGAACCAGATCAACAACAAGTTCTCGTTAGGAGCTACTCCCTTAGGCAACTTCTGGACTCCATCCATCGCGATTCCCACCAAGGTTTGTTTCTTGACGAAATCGAAGAAAGCCTTCCAGTCGAAGTCTTTCAATGCTGTTCCATCCAAGAACTCCTTACCTTCGTAAAGTCCTAAGGAAAACTGTATCAAACGAAAATATATTTCCATCATGTTGTCGGGGTAACCCTATTTTGCCAGTATAGTGTTATTTTGTTTAAACGTTGATTTAACTTCTACAAAAAGAATCTCTTTTCATTCGCAAAAATACATTTTTCCTTTCAAACCACCAAACTTTCTTGTCATTTTTTAACCTAAATATACAATTCAGCGGAATATATGGCAAAAACAATCCCCTGCAGGATTTTCTATCAGGATTTCTGCAAGGGATTGTAAGAAAGGAATTGTATGAAATTCTGTTTATATGTTTTTATTGGATTCCTCCATGTGTAGGCACAACTCGCTTGATAGTACCATCTGCATTGAATTCCAACTTGTCGATGCAAACCTCACGGTGAACACCTGGCTGGAAATGGATATAATCCTTGTTGATGCGATGATAGACAATATACCACTCATCTGTGCCTGGCTTCTGGATTACTGAGTTATGGGCAGTACCGTAAATCTCATGCTGAGGGTCCTGAATCAGAACGATAGGATCCTTCGCTACCTCGATAGGACCGAGCGGAGACTTGGATGTTCCGTAAGCCACATGATAATTGGCTGCACCCGTATCATCCACCGACCACATGAAGTAGTAGAGTCCGTTGCGATAGAACACATACGGAGCCTCGCGATAAGCATAGTCTCGCAGGCTTCCGCCCTTTGGAGTCATCACTGTCACGGTTTCATCCTTAATCTTGGTCATGCTTGGCTCCAATTCTGCACCCGCCATAAAACTGTTGCCCCAATAGAGGTAAGGCTTCTTGGAAACAGGATCCATGAAAACATCCACATCGATGAGTTGCCCATTGCAACCCGGATGGTTCTTTGCCAAGAGAGGCTGACCTAAATCCACAAAAGGACCTGTAGGAGAATCTGAAACCGCTACGCCCATCTGTTTTCTGCCGTTGTCATTAGGGTTGGCACTGAAATAGAGATAGTACTTGTAGCTGCCGTTCTTCTGTTTCACCTCGATGGCAGCTGGTGCCCAGAGATTGCCATTCGCCCAGGCTATCTGGTCGCTCTTCGCATCCAGTGCCACGCCTTCATTCTTCCACTCCTTCAGGTCGGCAGAAGAATATACATAGTACTTGTATCCACCCCATCCCGGTTTACCATCAGTGGTAGAATAGATGTAGTACTTACCCGTCTTGTTGGAATACAGGATTTCCGGATCGGCATGGAAACCTGGCAGGATAGGGTTGCCCTTGCCTGTATAAGAAAGATTCAATACATACCCCCACTTCTGCTGCAATCTCTCCATCTCGTCCTTGGTTACAGAGCAGACCGTTCCATGGCGAGGGAAGAAATCCTTGCGGAAAGACTCGGGCTTGGTAGAGAAAGTATTCAGATCCTTGGAAGTCTGATACTCATAACGGCCTGAACCATAAAGGTCGTACATCAGCACATACTCATCCTTATCGTTGAGTTTGAATACACCGGAACCTTCCACACCGGTCTTGCTATCTGCGTAAGCATCGATAAACTTGAAGTCCTCCTTCCAAGGTCCCTTCAGATTCTTAGCAGTAGCCTGCTGGATTCCGTTCTGTATCTCCTTACCTTCAGCATTCTTGATGTTTCCTTTATAGAACATGTGATAAACGCCTTTGCGCTCGATGATATCGTTGTCGATGCAACCATACTTGGCATTGAAGAGCACCTTTGGCTCACTCTCGAAACCCGTGAAGTCCTTGTTGGCGTAAGCATAATAGGTAACGAGACTCTTTCTGCCATCGCCAGTACGCTGAAGGGTGAAATAGATCATATACTTCTTGGCCTTCTTATCATAGATAGTCTGTGGAGCCCATACCCAATAAGCATCGCTGAAATGCTCCTTGTAATCTTCCTTCAACACGATTTTAGAGTGCGTCCAGTTCACCAAGTCCTTAGACTTCATCAATACGATGCCCGGATTATCTTTCCATCCATTCTTCACGGTGTTCATATCTGTAGCCACGATGTAATAGCAGCCATCCTCACCACGAAGGATATGAGGGTCGCGGATACCGCCACTGGTACTGATAGAGTCGCTGGCGATGACAGGCTGGTTGTCATTGAGCGCATACCAGTTCTTGGCATCCTCGCTGATGGCAAAACGCAGATGTTCCTGCTTGTTGCCACTTCCTTCGAAATAAGCGAAGAGATAGCCTGCAAACTTGTTGTTGGTAGCAGCCTTCTTTGCGGCAGAAACCTGGAGAGGTGTCCCCCATGCCAACGCTGCCAGCAATAAAGAACTGAATGTAATCTTCATCTTCATGATTTTCCTTTAAGTTAGTGTTATTATTGTTTTTGTTGTTTATGTCATAATACACATCAAGAACTCCATATACTTATTTTTTTAGTAAGCTCAATCCTTACAAGCCCAAGCATAAAAGAGTTACTTATAGTGTTAAAACTACATTTATTGAGTTGCGGCTGCAAAGATACTAAATTATATGTAAACAAGCAAGCGTTCTTGAAGAAAAATTTCTTCTGCATCATAACATTCAGACAAAGGTATTACCTGAGGTTATTCCTCAACAATTCACCTATTATAATTAGCAGGAAGAATACAAGGATATAGAGATAATACTGCTCGCGCTTGATGAAATCAGCGAAACTGAATTTCCTTCTTCTATTTCCGGCAAGATAGATGTGATAGTCGTATGCCATCATAAAAACGATGGATATAGAAAACACCACCACCATGACTCCGATAACCACGATGACATAGGACACAGAAAAAAGAGAGTTTTGTTGGTCTTGTATCATAATCTTTATCTTTCGGTTGTTAAGTTTTAATGCAAAGATAGTGGTAAAAATCCAAAAAGAGGTGTTGCATTCCTATGGTTGTTGTTGCATTCCTACCAAAAAAGGTGTTGCATTCGTAGGAATGCAACACCTTTTTATATATTTATTAACCATTAAAGCTATATCATCTGTTCGCGCCATTGACTTGGCGACAGCCCTGTCTTTTGCTTGAAAATGCGATATATCTGTGTATGGGATGAGAATCCGCACTCGGTAGATATGGCATCATTGCTAAATTCCGGTCTTTCCTTCATCATGCGAACAGCTTCATTAAAGCGTATATCGCTAAGCCATGTACGGAAATTGGTATGCTGAGAAAGATTGAAGTATTCGGTAAGTTCATTCTTCTTACAACCCAAGTTGGCAGCAAGCGAATATATGGTGACATTGCAGTCTTTGTACATTCTGTCATCACACCATTTTTCCAATGCCGCTTCTATCTTTTTCATCCGTTCTGAGGAGGAAATGCTCAATTCTGTCTGCCCATCATCCCCGCTATCCAGCTGGGCTCCATAGGCTGTCTGGTCTGCCGTTTTCTCTTGTTCTTCCAGTTCCTCTTGTTCTTCCAGTTCCTCTTGTTCTTCCAGTTCCTCTTGTTCTTCCAACATATTCTCTACTGGTGTAATATAATAGCCCAACGAGATGAAACTATGGACAAAGAATATGAGAACAAGTAACATCAGCGGACCTACCAGCAACAATAAGGTATAGAAGAGAATGGCTATGGGAAGAAAGGCTGCTGAGACGCATACCAATACAAGACTGGATCGTGCATATCGAACGTGTGGCAGAAGATCGCCAGCCGACTCCTCCAACAGTTTTTTCTTGCGCTTCAGTACCTCAGAATAGCTGGCATAGATGAAGTATGCCATACTTCCCACAAAGAATGCGAGCATCACGTATAACAAACCGCCCAGATGGAGACTTTTGTTGCTGAAAACGCCAAAGATGAAGATGGCGACAATCAGCGCATAGGCAGCCGCACTGCGCAAACAATAGCGACGCATGACGCTTCTTGTGCTCTCCATATTGATGATGGATAGGGTGATGGCAAAAACCACGGGAGTGTAGAACATGATATTAACGACTGCCCCCACATCAGCACCTTGGGCACGAAATCCCTGAGTCATCTGCAAGAAGTAATGTATGCAGAATACGGCCATTGATCCACAAAGCAACCACCGAGAGGTCTCGTAGCGTCTTACCTTCCATCTCACTTGCAGAGAAGCCATTGCTATATGCAAGCCCAACATGCCGGTAATGATGCAGCAAATCAACTGTAATATAAATATTGATGTCATGATTATCTAAATAAAAAAATAGAAAAGTTGCTGCAAAAGTACAACTATTTAATGAGAAATGAATAGATTTTCACAAAAAAGTTTCCCAAACTCCTTTTTTTATCTTAACTTTGCAGTCTCTATCATCTATAGTAGTCGCACTATCCATCATAGAAATAACTTCATCAAAGAAAATAAAATCACAAAAGAAAATACATAATGGAAAATAAAAAGATTCCTTATCGTGCCATCGCTCTCGATCTCGACGGCACGCTGACCAACCACGAGAAAGTGGTGACACCTCGCACCCGTCAGGCTCTCCTGAAAGCTCAAGACAATGGTGCCATCATCATTTTAGCTTCCGGGCGCCCTACATACGGTATCCAACCAGTAGCAGAATGTCTTGAACTGGAAAAACGAGGCGGATTCATTCTTTCCTATAATGGCGGAAAGATTGTGGATGCCAAGACCGGTGAGGAATATTTCTCACAATATCTGCCAGATAGCGTGATACCTTTATTATATCAGTATGCCAAGGAAAAGAACTATGCGCTCTTAGGATATGCCGGCAATGAGATCATCACCGAAATGCCAGACGACCAGTATGTGAAGGAAGAATCCCGCATCAACAAGATGAACGTCAGAAAAGTAGAGAATCTGCTTGATGCCCTGGAGCCTCATCCTACCAAACTCCTGATGACTGGCGACCCTACCGACATGCAGAAGGCAGAAGAAGAACTCTCTGGCATTGTAGGCGATAAAATGTCTGTTTTCCGCTCGGCTCCTTTCTTCCTGGAACTGGTTCCTAACGGCATCGACAAAGCACAGTCTTTGCAGAGATTATTGGGTAAAATCAATCTCACTCCTGCAGACATGATAGCCTTCGGTGATGGATATAATGACCTCAGTATGCTCAAACTTGCCGGTGTCGGTGTGGCTATGGCTAATGCTGCTCCTGAGGTAAGAGCGGAAGCTGACTACGTTACTCTTTCCAATGAAGAAGATGGTGTGGCTGCTGCGCTGAACCATTTCTGGAAATGAGAAGTGAGAAATGAGAAATGAGAAATGAGAAATGAGAAATGAGAAATGAGAAATGAGAAATGAGAAATGAGAAATGAGAAATGAGAAATGAGAAATGAGAAATGAGAAATGAGAAATGAGAAATGAGAAATGAGAAATGAGAAAAAAGTTGGTTTCATTCTGGGTGAAACCAACTTTTTTTTGATGATTGTCCAACGATTTCTGATTATCTCAGAACGACTTTCTTCCCATTCACAATGTAACTACCAGTTCACCGGTCTTATCATTATAATAAACGCCTATTACCTGGTTGGCTTTTAAAGTAGGAGTGATGGACTTCTCTACATTCTTAGCCTTATAATTCAAAGTCACCTTGATACTTGATGCCTGCAGGTTCTTGAGATAAACCTTGGTGGAATCCTCTGCATCCTGAATAGCCTGCAAACCGGAGCCCTTGACCGTGAAGCCTAAGATTTCCCCTTTGGAATGATTGGTATCCAAGAGGAAGGTGGCATCTGCCTTGGAATCCACAATATTGGTTTCTACCGTAAATACAGGCGCTGCACCATTGAGTTGCACATTCTTCAACTGGCATCGGGGTTCCCCGCAGAAGTTGGACAGGAGCATATAGGAAGCACCATCAGGGTCTGTGGCGATAACACCATTCCATCCCTCAGCTACCATCTCCTTCAAACTGATAGTCTTCTGCATCAGCTTGCGGGTACTTTCAGCATTCACATTACTATAATAGATGATATTGCGCTTATCTACAATGTCGCCAGCCTTCACATCCTTACTCTTGTCGCTGTAAGAAGCATAGAGTTTGGAAGTATTCACAGAGTTGTTGTTGGCACGGTTTCCAAAGCCCATGGTCTTACCATCTACGTTGACAATACCCAGAGCATTATCGATATTCACCCAGTTGGTATTCATGGTGAGGAATTGAGAACCATCACTCTGCTTGTGGGGCATACCCGTCTCCTGATTCTTGGCATTGTCGAAATAGAGCGTACGCTTGGTTCGCGTCATTTCGTCGGTACTGATAGCCATCAGACCTCCCTGATCCTTGGTAATGGTGGCAGCTGCATTGGCACGCACATAATCGGTATAGATGACAGCATTACCTGGAGTAGAATAGATGGCGAAACGATTGTTGAGGGTTCCGTCGTTCATATTCAGTTCTCCGTTCATCGTATAACTGTTGCCACGGAGATTGTAAATACCGCTGACTACCGGTGTGGCGTTTGTACTCCTACCACTTACCTGATAACTACCGAGGAAGTTACCGGTATTGTTCTCACGGTAAGGTACGATCATCTTGTTCTTATCCGCACTGTTGGCAGCGATGTATCCGGTATAACTGCCCTTACCTGCACTCCACGAGAAACAGGTGAAACGGTCGGCAGTAGAAGCACGGACGATATTCTGGCAAGGGAATATCCGGGCGGCAGCATAACGCTGGTTGAACGCATCCCAATCTGTAGGGGTTACATCTGCTGTAGATATTGCCTCATGCATCAGCCAGGTCATCATCACACGGTGAGCCTCTACACCCATACGGCGTGCACCGATATCTGAGCGCAACAACCAGGATCCGTCAGACGTTGTAGTCTGGCGTGCCTTGATATTCTTATAAGCCAAGTTCTCAAGCATCAGCGCATCCGGATCGTTCAGGAAACACGCATTGGTAGTGTATGAAGTGATTTGGTCGAAAAGGAAGAGGCTCCAGTCATTACCATTAGGCATAGCCAGTTCGCCATCTGCCAGAGCCAGCCAGTTGAGCACCTCCTTCATCACCTTGTCATTATTGTGCATGAGCGAATTGGTCTTCCACTTCTCCTCACCGATAGTCTTCTGCTGGAAGAGTTTCAGCGCCAGAGCTGCCTCGCCCAACTCCTGTATCACTACGTTCTGATAACTTGTATGGAAGAAGTTGTGGTTCTGGAGCGTATAGTCGTCAAAAAGATTCTGTCCCTTATAGAGGTCAGCCACGGTCTTCTTGTCATAATGCGGATCAATAACGGTCGTATTATGGGCATCATCCTTATGAGAATAACTGTTGATGGCAAACTCACGGAGGCGCTCAAACCACTTAGGAGCCATCTCATCGTTAGGGAACAGACCCAATGTAGCAGCCAGCACATCAGCCTCCCAACCATTCTCTTCAGCTTTCGTATCCCCGTTATAACCGGTAGGTATCGTGCGATTCAACTCATAATTGCATTCAGCCTTCAGGAGTTTCTCGATATATCCCTTCTGTTTGTCGGAGAGTTTATCCCACTGGAAATAAGCGGAATAAGCTACGGACATCGCCCAAAGTGAACTTTCCCAAACATGATCGCTACCGGAAGTAGAACCCCAGTAGGTATTACCAGAACAGGTTTTCAACTTATTTGCCTTATGGGTAGAGTAAGCGAAAACCAGACTCTTCATCGCCATCTTTTCCAGGTCATCCCAAGTAACGCCCTCAGGCAGAGTCACCTTGTCCTTACCATATTTTACGAGGAATGCAGAAATCATGGAGAGGTCGGCATTGGAGCGAACACCGTCCTCATTATTCTGCATGGTACTATTACACTTGAAGGCACCACATACCTCATTCACAGAATTTGGCGCAACACAATCCTGGAAGTCATTCTTCAGATACTTGGAGAATTTAGCCAACATATTCATCAGGTCACCCTTCATGGTAGCCTCATCCACAAACTGATTGTTGATTACCCCTTCTATAGGACTGGGCACACTCTCCTCAGTAGGAGTCATCTCTTTCGCCTCATTGGAATGATCACTTACCGCTTTCACCTTTTTCTTGAAAGCAGTAGAAATCTCAGAAGTCTGTCCCTCAGTATTTCTCATTTCAGGAGCGATGACTCCCGTAGATGCAGCCATAGCTACACCAGCAGAAAGTACAATGGCAGAACAAAATGTTTGTTTCTTCTTCATTTTGTTTTTAGCTATTTATTATCAAAAGTACATTAAAATGAGATGCAGAACACGCAGAAAACCTCACTTTTCATATAGGTTCATTCATCTCGTCTCAAATAATTGGTGGCAAAAATACAACATTTTCCTCAAATACAAGAGAAAAGAAGCGTTTTATTTTTGTTTATAAAATAAAAAAGATATAATTATTCTTGTTATTTATAGAATTATGTGTACCTTTGCACACATAACAAATAAAAGCATATCAGCAGTTATGTTACAATTAGACAATTTCTATAAGGCTCGCTTCGTGCTGAGCAAAGTTATCAGAAAGACTGAGCTGGTTCACACTCCAAGAATCAACCCAGAGAGTGATGTCTATCTGAAGCCCGAGTGCCTCCAGAAGACGGGTTCGTTCAAGATTCGTGGTGCTTACTATAAGATTTCACAACTCACCGATGAAGAAAAGGCGAAGGGTGTGATAGCCTGTTCGGCTGGCAATCATGCTCAGGGTGTAGCTCTCGGTGCCACCGCCATGGGAGTGAAGAGTCTTATCTGTCTGCCAGAGGGTGCTCCTATTAGTAAGGTGGAAGCCACCAAACGTCTCGGTGCAGAGGTCTGTCTGGTACCTGGTGTCTATGATGATGCCTACCAGAAGGCATTGCAACTGAAGGACGAGCATGGCTATACCTTCGTTCATCCTTTCGATGATGAGAATGTCATCGCTGGTCAGGGCACCATCGGTCTGGAGATTCTCGACCAGTTGCCTGATGTAGAAGCTGTCGTCGTTCCTGTAGGTGGCGGCGGACTTATCTCTGGTGTAGCCTTTGCCATCAAGTCGCTGAATCCTAACGTCAAGGTATATGGTGTTCAGGCAGAAGGAGCAGCAAGTATGGTACAGAGTCTGCACGATCATAAACAGGAGAAGTTGCCTTCTGTAGCGACCGTTGCTGATGGTATTGCCGTAAAGGAACCGGGCAAGATTACTTTTGAAACCTGCTCAAACTACGTAGACGAAATCGTAACCGTGAGCGAGGACGAAATCTGTGCAGCCATCCTGAAACTCATAGAGAGCGAGAAGATGGTAGCCGAAGGTGCCGGTGCGGCCAGTGTGGCAGCCGTGATGTACAACAAGGTTCCGGTGAAGGGCAAGAAAACCATCTGCGTGGTAAGTGGCGGTAACATCGATGTAACGATCCTGAATCGTGTCATCACCCGTGGTCTTGCCAAGAGCGGCCGTCTTTGCACCATCGAGATGGAGCTGGATGACAAACCGGGTGAATTGGTAGAGGTCTGCTCTGTCATCGCCGGATTAGGCGGTAATATCACAGGCGTCCACCACGACCGTTCTGCCAACCGCAACAAGGTGAATGCCTGCGTGCTCCGCCTCACCATGGAGACTCGCGACGAGGAACATGTAAAAGAAATCAAGGGAGCCCTTGAATCAAAGGGATTCCATTTATATATTGTTTAAAACTTATCAGATTATGAACGCAATTCACACAGACAATGCGCCTGCAGCTATCGGTCCATATAGCCAGGCTATCGAAGTAAACGGTTTTGTATTTGCATCAGGTCAGATTCCTATCGACCCTGCAACAGGCAATTTCGTAGAGGGTGGCATCAAGGAGCAGACCCGTCAAAGTCTTACCAATGCCCAGAACATCCTGAAGGCTGCCGGTACTGACCTCTCTCATGTAGTAAAGACTACAGTTTATCTGAACAGCATGGATGATTTCGCTGCCATGAACGAGGTTTATGCAGAGTTCTTCAGCCAGCCATACCCAGCACGTTCTGCTGTAGCAGTAGAGAAGTTGCCAAAGGGCGCACTCGTTGAAGTAGAGGTTCTGGCTGCTAAGTAAAAGAAATCGGTAGTATAACTCCTGGAGTTTATGCTACCGTTTTTTTGTCTGCCACATACATGCCTATCAGGATGCAAGTGGCACCTATCAGAAAATAAGGAGTGATTTTCTCATCCAATATCCATGAAGCAAAGATCATGGTAGTGATCGGATTGAAATATACCCAGTTGGTGGCCTTTACCGTACCCAACTTGGAAAGGCACCAGTTCCATGTGAGAAAACAGATCATGGAAGCCAAGCAACCTAAAAACAACAGGTTGCCTATCACCTGAGGTTTGGTAAAGACCTCGCAAGAAGGAAATCCCGGTATAATCAGATAATAAGGCAATATCGTCAATACTCCATAAAAGAATACCTTGCGGGTGATAAAGGCGGCACTATACTTTTCCGTCACCGATTTCATCATCAGGGAATAGATAGCCCAGCACATACATGCCGTAAACGCCAGGGCATCGCCTACGGGGGAGAGATGAAGCACAAAGCGACCATTCAAAACCACGATGATCATACCCATAAAAGCCAAAAGCGAACCGAGTATCTGTATCAGGTTGATGCGGGCGGAATCCCGATATACCAACCTTACCAGCAGGGTAGCAAAAAGCGGACAGGAACATACGATAAGGGATGTATTGGTGGTGGTGGTGAAATTCATCGCTTCATTCTCACTTAAGAAATAGAGTGATCCTCCCGTGATGCCTAATAACATCATCTTCGCTTCGTCCTTCCAAGAGTCGGCAAAGATGCGACGGTGGTTGAATGCCAGCATCAGAACGTATGCGATGGAAAAGCGCATGGTAAAAATCTGGGCTGGAGAAAGTCCGTTCAGCATCAGCACCTTGGTTGATACAAAAGTGGTTCCCCATATTGCTACGGTGAGGAATGCTACGAGATGATAAAAGAGGTTGCTGTTTCGATTCATACTTACATCTATTCTTTCTTTTGCCGCACATTTTTATATCTGTACACTTATACGTCTATCCCTTTTTGCGACAGTTCTTCTGTGACAGTTCATTTTTTATGACTGCAAAAGTAAGGCTTTTCGATGAAGTACACAAATTTTTTCAAATATTTATTTTGGAGGAACAAATAATTATATGTACTTTTGCACCTAAAATAACAAATGATGATACTACATCCTTTCCATATATCCTCTACAGGAACTGACTTTCCCGAAAAGATGAACAATCCTTTCGACTACGAACCGCACCCTCTTTGCATACAGATATGCAAGGAGTTGCAGACCTATCTTGAGAACAAGAAGGAATGGCGCGAGGAAATCGACCGGGGAAAAATGTTCGGAGTACTCATCGTAGAAAAGCCTTCGGATATTCACGAAGGCAGACAACTGGGATACTTGGCTGCCTATAGCGGTCAGATAGGAGGCAGAAGCGACTGGGATGACTTCGTACCTGCCGTTTTCGACTACCTACAGCCTGATGGATATTTCAAGACCCATGAGGCGGAAATCACCCACATCAACGAAAGTATCCTGCGACTGGAAAAGGATGAACGGATGCAGAAAGCCCGGACACTCATCGCAGACCTGCTTGCCCAGCGCCAACAAGCCATAGCCGGTTTTCAGGAAAAGATGAAAGAAAAGAAGGCCCAAAGGGATCTCCGACGAAAACAGGGCAATCTCTCTGCCGAAGAGGAACAGGCGATGACCAAAGAAAGCCAATTCATGAAGGCCGAACTGCGCCGACTCAAGAAATCACTTGCCGAGAAGACAACATTAGAGACGGAATACGAAGACTATCAGAACAATATTTCCAGACTTAAGCAACTGCGCAAGCAACTCTCTGATGCCCTGCAGCAATGGTTGTTCGCACAATTCAGAATGCTCAATGCCGAAGGAGAAGAAAAAGATCTGTTGGAAATATTCAGAGATACTGCATTGGAAGACCAGCCGAACCTGTCACTCCTCTCCAAAAGAGCTGCACTGAAGATGGTTCCTCCTGCTGGAAGCGGAGAATGCTGCGAACCCAAACTGCTCCAGTATGCTTTCAGACATCATCTGAAACCCCTGCAGATGGCGATGTTCTGGTGGGGCGAAAGTCCGAAAGAGGAAATCAGACACCACCTGCAGTTCTATCCAGCCTGCAATGGTAAGTGCAAACCGATACTCCGCTGGATGCTACCGGAAGTCAACACGATGCTCAATCATGCATCTCAGCCACTTACCCTGGAGACACTCTATGAAGACCGGGAACTTGCCGTTATCTGCAAACCTGCCGGAATGCTCTCCGTACCAGGAAAAGAACCAGGCGTCACTTCCGTCTATTCCATCATGCGAAGAAAATATCCGGAGGCTACGGGTCCTTTGATTGTACACCGGCTGGACATGGCTACAAGCGGACTCATGGTGATTGCCAAAACAGAGTTTGCCTACCATCGGCTGCAGGAACAATTCGCAAGTCATCAGATACAGAAGAAATACGTAGCCATCGTATGTGCGAAAGAAGGAAGCATCCAGCCTGAAGGCATCCTCTCTCTCCCTCTGATGCCCGACTATCTCGACCGTCCACGCCAGATTGTAAATCATGAACAGGGAAAGGAAGCGATTACGGAATACAAAGTTCTTGGAAACGCAGGAAACGATGTTTTTGGTAACAAAGAAAACGAAGGAAACAACCAGCATCTCCGCCTCGCTCTCTATCCCCAAACAGGACGTACCCACCAGCTCCGTGTACATTGTGCCCACAGGGAAGGACTGAATGCCCCTATCCTTGGCGACCCTCTCTATGGCTGCGAGAAGGCACCCCGCCTCTACCTCCATGCCGAATCTATCAGATTTACACATCCTTTATCAGGAAAGGAAATATTCATAGAACGGAAAGCAGACTTCTGACAAACCTGAAATAGGAAGAAGTACGGTGCATTATATCATACAAGGAAAAATCCTGAAAAAAGGATCCCTTAGTGCTCTTCTTGCTGAAACACTAAGGGATTTATTTTTTCTCGTATGAATGCATAAAAAAAGCACCTCCATAAGGAAGATGCCATTCAGTTTAACCAATTAAGTTGGGATACCCGGACTCGAACCAGGAATGACAGGACCAGAATCTGTAGTGTTACCATTACACCATATCCCAATGTGCAGGTTGATGATTGATGACAATGATGAAGAAGTTGGGATACCCGGACTCGAACCAGGAATGACAGGACCAGAATCTGTAGTGTTACCATTACACCATATCCCAATATCTTAGCAATCATTATAAGCATTAATCATAATTGCGAGTGCAAAGGTACTACTTTTTTCTGAATTACCAAAAAAATCAGCGTCTTTTTTCTAAAAAATCTCAATTTTTATCGTTTTTCGGGGTTTTTCCATGTATTTAGCGTATCTTTGCAAGGCTTTTATAAAGAAAAAACATAAACGAGACAATTAATAGATAATCATCAATGAATACAACAAAACAATTAGTAGAGACAATTAAAGAAGGAATACAGGAAAAAAAAGGTAGTAAAATTGTGATTGCCGACCTGACGCACATCGATGGTACTATCGCAAAGTACTTCGTAATCTGTCAGGGCAACTCTCCATCACAGGTGGAAGCTATCGCTGAATCTGTAGGCGATTTCTGCAGAAAAAATCTGGGAGAAAAACCTGCAAATGTTGCGGGATTGGGAAATGACCAGTGGGTTGCTATCGACTTCGTGGATGTACTTGTGCATATCTTCCAACCTGAAGTTAGACAGTTCTATGATTTGGAGCACCTCTGGGAAGACGCCAACCTGACTGAGATTCCTGACCTCGACTAATCAGCAGAACAACTTCCTTTATCCGGAGTTGGTATATATATAATTGAAGTTGATATATATAATTAAGGTATAAATATAATAAGGTGTAAGACTACCATACTATAGTTTTATACACGATATAGGATTCATATAATATCAGAAGATATGGAACAAGGAAACAGAATGAACAATCATGGCGGCGGAAAACCGCCAAAGATGCCTCGGTTCAACATGAGCTGGCTTTACGTCATCATCCTCATCAGTTTGATAGTCGTCTTTCTGAATGGTGGTGGTGATGCATTAGGTGGAAGTGCAAGCAAAAAGGCTACTTACACTGAATTCAAGGAGTACATCGAAAAGGGATACGTACTGAGCGTTACTGCCAATAAGAACGACGGCAACCTGAAAGTGTACGTTGCCCCAAATCATATCAGAGATGTATATCATACCAGTGCGAAGAACGTAGGACCTGCTCCTTATGTTGAAGTGCAGTATGGTTCGATAGACGAAGTTGACAAATATCTCGACAACATGGTGAAGGCTAAAAAAATCAAATCTTACAACTATGTCAACGAGAAAGGCAACGACTTCATCAGCCTCCTGATCAACTTCGCCCCACTCATCATCTTCTTCCTCCTCATCTGGTGGGTGTCTGGAAGAATGGGCGGTGGCATGGGCGGCTCTGGCGGCGGTATCTTCAATGTCGGCAAGAGCAAAGCACGCATGTATGAAAAGGGAAATACATTAGGTATTACCTTCAAGGATGTGGCCGGACAGGAAGGTGCCAAACAGGAAGTGGAGGAAATCGTGGAATTCCTCAAAAACCCACAGAAATATACCGACCTGGGTGGTAAGATTCCTAAGGGAGCACTCCTCGTGGGTCCTCCGGGAACAGGTAAGACACTCCTGGCAAAGGCTGTAGCCGGTGAAGCAGGTGTACCATTCTTCTCTATGAGCGGTTCCGACTTCGTTGAGATGTTTGTGGGTGTCGGTGCATCCCGTGTTCGCGACCTCTTCAGACAGGCTAAGGAAAAGGCGCCAAGCATTATCTTCATCGATGAGATTGATGCCGTGGGTCGTGCCCGCAGCAAGAACCCTGCCATGGGCGGCAACGATGAACGTGAGAATACCCTGAATGCCCTCCTTACAGAGATGGACGGCTTCGGTACCAACAGTGGTGTCATCATCCTTGCAGCTACCAACCGTGTTGATATGCTGGATAGTGCCCTGCTCCGTGCCGGTCGTTTCGACCGTGAAATCCACGTTGATCTGCCTGGCTTGAACGAGCGTAAGGCCATCTTCCAGGTTCATCTGAAACCAATCAAGATAGACGATACAGTAGATATCGACCTCCTGGCTCGTCAGACTCCGGGATTCTCGGGTGCAGATATCGCCAATGTTTGTAATGAGGCTGCCCTCATCGCTGCACGCCACGACAAGAAGGCTGTATGCAAGCAGGACTTCCTCGATGCTGTCGATCGTATCGTAGGTGGACTGGAGAAGAAGACCAAGGTGATGACTGCAGATGAAAAGCGCAGCATCGCATTGCATGAGGCTGGTCATGCTACAATCTCATGGTTCTGCCAGTATGCCAACCCGCTCATCAAGGTTACCATCGTACCTCGCGGACAGGCTTTGGGTGCAGCATGGTACTTGCCTGAGGAGAGACAAATCACCACCAAGGAGCAGATGCTCGACGAGATGTGCTCGCTGATGGGTGGACGTGCAGCAGAGGAACTGTTTACAGGACATATCTCTTCTGGTGCGATGAACGATCTGGAGCGTGCAACCAAGAGTGCATACGGCATGGTGGCTTACCTCGGTATGAGTAAGACTTTGCCAAACATCTGCTATTACAACCAGAGCGAATACTCTTTCCAGCGCCCATACTCTGAGACAACGGCAAGAGAAATCGACGAGGAAGTACTCAAGATGGTGAACGAGCAATATACCCGTGCCAAGAACATCCTGATGGAACACAAGGAGGGTCACAATGCGCTGGCAGAACTCCTGATACAGAAAGAGGTTATCATGGCAGAAGACGTGGAGAAAATCTTCGGCAAGCGCCCTTGGATGAGCCGTTCTCAGGAAATCATGGAGGACGAGCAGCCTAAGATTGACGACACCGTCAAGGAACTTCCAGAGGTACAGGCTGCTATCAAGGAGCATGAGGAAAACAACAAGAATGCTGAAGACAAGCAGGACGATAGTCGTGCCGAAGACAAGCAGGACGATAATAATTAATACCAAAAGTCATGACAGACAAACAAAAGAACCTTATCATCAGAACCATCACCGGCGTACTCTTCGTCGGTTGTATGGTTTCATGTTTCCTGCAACCGAGAGCAATGGTACTCCTCTTCGCTCTGATCACTGGCCTGAGTATCTGGGAATACTGCGGGTTAGTCAACAATGAGATAGAAGACGTTTGCGTCAACCGTTTCATCTCTACCGTAGCAGGTGTATATTTCTTCCTTGCCGTAGCGGGATTCCGTACGGGTGTTACAGGCTACAACTTCGTAGTCTTCATCCCATACATCTTCACGATTGTATATCTCTTCATCTATGAGTTATATACAGGCAATAAGAATGCTGTTGGCGACTGGGCTTACACGATGCTTTCACAGATGTACATCGCTCTCCCATTCTCGCTCATCAACGTATTGGCATTTGAAGTATCAGCAGAAGACGGACAGATACATTACGACATGCTCTTACCGCTGAGCATATTCATCTTCCTCTGGACCAATGATACAGGTGCCTATTGCAGTGGCTCTCTCTTCGGAAAGCACAAGCTCTTCCCTCGCATCAGTCCTGCCAAGAGTTGGGAAGGAAGCATCGGCGGAGGTATCTTCGTACTGATTGCTGCAGCCATCGTCGGTTACTTTGCCAATTCAGGAGAAACCCTGCATACCTTGAACATCCCTGAGTGGATGGGATTAGGTTTAGTAGTCGCAGTATTTGGCACATGGGGCGACTTGGTAGAGAGCCTATTCAAACGCACCATCGGCGTGAAAGACAGTGGCAATATTCTTCCGGGACACGGAGGTATGCTCGACCGTTTCGATTCTTCACTTATGGCAATTCCTGCCGCAGTGATTTATCTCTACACCCTCCAACTGTTCGGATAAAACAATCCGACCATCGGATAAGTCAATCCTATAAGTTCAGCAAACAAGAAACATTTTATACTATCAGGACGTGCTTCGCAAAGAAGTACGTCCTGTTTTGTTTTATACAAGTAAAAAGATATTACACTATCAATCATTTCCCGTCCAGGCAAGAAAAAACAGCTGCATAGGCAGGGATGATTTTCTGCGTGGGCAAGCAAAAATTCTTGCCTGGGCAGGGAAAAATAAAAGTGGGGTAAGGGGAATGTTTTGAAAGACACCTCTTACCCCACTTCCGTTAGGATATAAAATATGATAAAAACTGGTCAGACCTATTCTGAGACTGGAGGATTCTGACGAGAATTTTCCTCACTCATTTCCTGAGCTTTCCTCATTTGTTCTTCAGCAATTCGCAATTGTTCCTCTGCCTTTATACGTGCACGCTCTGCTTCTTCTTGGGCTTTAATCCTTACACGTTCAGCCTCCTGTTCTGCCTTGATTCTTGCACGCTCAGCAGCCTCAGCAGCCGCTTTAGCCTCAGCCTCAGCCCTTTCCTTTGCCAGACGAATCAATTCCTCTCGATGCTTCTTGATCAGGTCATACATGATGGTAGCAGCCTGATCTGGAGCTATGCGATTGCCCAATTTCTCACGAACCTCCTGATAACCTGCTAACATTTTTTCTCTGCCAGGCATTCCAGGAAGAATCTGGAAGAGCTGGTCGGCAATACCATCCACCGTAAAGCGGTCGGCAAACATCTCCTTCACGATTTCCTTATTGGCCACCAAATTGACCAATGAGATATACTTCACCTTGAGGATATGATTGAAAGCCCAACGTATCAGTTTTGGAAGCGGTGTCTCATAGCAGACAACCTGCGGAACATCAAAAAGAGCCGTCTCTAATGTGGCAGTACCACTGGTCACTAATGCCACCTTACTTTGAGCCAAAAGCGGATAAGTCTTGTTCTTGACCAACCTGACAGGAGTTCCCTCAATGAATTTCTGATAATATTCATCATCAACAGAAGGAGCACCAGCCAGGACCATCTGATAATCCTCAAAACGCTCCGCCACCTCTATCATGGCTGGCAAATTATCCTTGATTTCCTGCAGACGACTACCAGCCAACAGAGCTATAATAGGCTTCCTTGTGTCCAGATTATTCTCAACACAGAACTCAGCGTATGTCTGATGATAATCCGCTCTGAACTCATTCACCTCCTGTGCCGTAGGATTGCCTACATAATGAATCGGATACTTGTGTTTTTTCTCAAAGAAATCGACCTCAAAAGGCAAGATGGAAAAGAGTTCGGCTATATCCCTCTTGATACTGCGGATACGCCATTCCTTCCATGCCCATATCTTAGGAGATATATAATAGTAAGCAGGTATCAAAGTGTTCTTTTTCAGAAACTTAGCAATATTCAGATTAAAACCCGGATAATCTACAAGAATCACCACATCAGGTTTCCATTCCACAATATCCTGCTTGCATTTTTTCATATTGGCAAAGATGGTACGCAGATGCAGGAGAACCGGTACAAAACCCATATATGCCAGTTCCTTATAATGCTTGACACGGGTTCCACCTTCAGCAGCCATCAAGTCACCACCGAAGAACTGAAACTCTGCCAATTCATCCACTTTTTTCAACGAGCGCATCAATCTGCTGGCATGCAAATCACCACTTGCCTCGCCTACTATCAAATAATACTTCATATCTTAGCGTGAGAAGTTTATAAAATCCTTGAGTGAAGGTTTAAATCTTGAAACTATTCAATAATTCATAGTCTGTCACATCTATCTTGGTAGGTGTGATGGAGATATATCCATGATTCAGAGCCCACTGGTCGGTATCAGTAGCCTCCGGCTCATCATTGCGATATTCTCCCACCATCCAATAGTAATCGTAGCCACGCGGATGATGACGCTTTTCCACCTCATGAATCCAGGAACCACGGGTCATGCGGCACATCTTAAAGCCCTTGAAAGGCGGATTCGCAGGGAAATTCACATTCAGACAGGTATCTATAGGCAAACCTTCCGCAAGCACTTTCTTCACAATAGCGACAGCCCCATCCTTCAACGGAGCAAGATCGGCATTCTCATCGTAATTGCAACTACTGAAGGCCACAGAAGGAATACGCTTCATGCACCCCTCCTTGGCAACACCCATCGTACCGGAATAATGATTGTTGACACTGGAATTATCACCATGGTTGATGCCACTCAGAATCAAGTCTGGAGTACGCCCAGGAAGCAATTGATCTAATGCCAACTTCACACAGTCAACAGGCGTACCGCTGCATGACCATACTTCCACATCCTCTCCCATATTCTTGCGGCGTTTCAGTCGCAATGGTTCTGTGGCAGAAAAGGCACAGGCATATCCCGACCGGGCACTTTCAGGAGCCACAACCAGCACGTCGCACCAGCCTTTGAGGAAGCCGACGAGCGTTTTGATACCATTGGCATGATAGCCATCATCATTCGAAATTAAAACTAAAGGTTTCTTATTTTCCATAAAATTTCCTTTCTTTTGGGTGCAAAAGTAATAAAAAAACTATAAAGTAACGTATTTCTCGCATAAAATATGTATCTTTGCATCGATTTTCACTATTATAACATATAGAAAATGGGAAAAATTATCGCATTAGCTAATCAAAAAGGTGGTGTAGGAAAGACTACAACTACTATCAATCTGGCTGCATCGCTGGCCACATTGGAGAAGACAGTCCTCGTTGTTGACGCTGACCCTCAGGCAAACGCCTCCAGCGGTTTGGGTGTCGATATCAAGGAGGTGGACTGCTCGCTCTACGAATGTATCATCGACCACGCCGATGTCCGCGATGCGATATATACCACCGATATTGACGGTTTGGACATTATCCCAAGCCATATCGACCTGGTGGGTGCTGAAATAGAAATGCTCAACCTTAAGAACCGTGAGAAAGTAATCAAGACCTTGCTGGAACCTATCCGCGATGATTATGATTATATCCTCATCGACTGTTCTCCTTCACTGGGACTCATCACTGTCAACTCGCTTACCGCTGCCGACAGCGTCATCATCCCTGTGCAGTGCGAATATTTCGCTCTTGAAGGTATCAGCAAACTGCTCAACACCATCAAGATTATCAAGAGTAAGCTGAATCCGAAACTGGAAATCGAAGGATTCCTGCTCACCATGTATGACAGCCGTCTCCGCCTTGCCAACCAGATCTATGACGAGGTAAAACGACACTTCCAGGAACTGGTGTTCAAGAGTGTCATCCAGCGCAACGTGAAGTTGAGCGAAAGTCCAAGTCACGGTCTCCCTGTCATCCTCTACGATGCAGAGTCAAACGGTGCCAAGAACCATCTGGCACTGGCAAAAGAGATCATCAACAAGAATAGTTAACAAGTAAAGACAAGAGAATTCTTCACTCTTCACTTAAAAACAACATAATGGCAGTACATAAGAAATACAATAACGGAACGAAAAGCAATGCCTTGGGTCGTGGACTCGATGCATTAATATCAACAGAAGGCGTTCGCACCCAGGGCAGCAGCACCATCAACGAGATAGCGCTCGACCAGATAGAAGCGAACCCCAACCAGCCTCGTCGCGAGTTTGACGAGGAAGCCTTGCACGAACTGGCTGAAAGCATCAAGGCTATCGGTATCATACAGCCCATCACCCTGAGACAGGTATCGGAAAACAGATTCCAGATTATCGCCGGTGAGCGCCGATGGAGAGCTTCCCAACTGGCTGGTCTCCTGGCTATCCCTGCCTACATCCGCACCATCAGCGATGAGAACGTGATGGAAATGGCTTTGGTGGAGAATATCCAGCGCCAGGACCTCAACGCCATCGAAATCGCCCTTGCCTATGAGCATCTCCTGGAAAACGAGGGAATGACACAAGAGAAGATTTCCGAGCGCGTGGGCAAGAGTAGAGCAGCCATTGCCAACTACCTCCGCCTGCTGAAACTGCCTGCCCAGGTACAGATGGCATTGCAGAAGAAGGAAATCGACATGGGACACTGCCGTGCACTGCTTGCACTTGACAGTCCGTCGCTACAAATCAAACTCTTCAAGGAAATCCAGAAAAACGGTTACTCAGTTAGAAAGGTAGAAGAAATGGTGCAGCACCTGAAAAACGGTGAGGACATCGAGAGTGGCAAGAAGACGATCACATCCAAGTCACAGGTACCAGAGGAGTTTACTATGCTGAAAGACCGTCTTTCTAAATTCCTCAACACCAAAGTACAGTTCACCTGTTCACCAAAGGGCAAGGGAAAAATCAGCATTCCTTTCGCCAACGAGGAAGAATTGGAGCGCATCATGAGCGTTTTCGACCAATTAAACCAAAACAAAAATTAAAAAAGTGAATTTCAAGTTATCACATATCTGCATCATGGCACTGCTATGGCTGGGCACAACACAGGCGATGGCACAAAAGGACTCACTCGCCGTAGAAAGCCTGAGCCTGGAGGATTCGATTACCATCGACAGTGCCTCCCTGAGCAAAGCACTCGCCCCTAAAGCGCTGAGAAAGAAGCGCAACTGGGCCACCTGGAGGCCAGACACCAAGCGTGCCATGTGGCTTGCTCTCGTATTGCCAGGTGCAGGACAGATTTACAACAGGAAATACTGGAAGCTGCCTATCATCTACGGTGGCTTCGTGGGATGTGCCTATGCCATGAGCTGGAACAACCAGATGTATCATGACTACTCACAGGCATATCTGGACATCATGGACGATGACCCCAACACACAGAGCTACAACCAGTTCTTGCACTTGGGAGCCCAAATAGATGCCAGCAACATAGAGCGATATAAGGAAATCTTCCGCAAACGCAAAGACCGCTATCGCAGATGGAGAGACATGAGTATGTTTGTGATGATAGGCGTATATGCCTTCTCCGTCATTGATGCATACGTGGATGCTTCCCTCTCTGAATTTGACATCTCAGACGACCTGTCGCTCAGAGTAGAGCCTACGGTAATCAACAACAACCAGAGAACCCGCAACCCATTGCGTTCTTCTACGCTTGGCCTGCAATGTTCTCTCACATTCTAAAGAAAACCGTCCTGCCTCTTCAGGAAAAGGGAAATACCCATTCCGAAAAAGGGAAAAACATTACGGGAAGAAACTATATACATTATTATATATATAAGAAAATCGAAAAAGCAAAATAGACCATTATATCAGAATGAAGAAAGTAATCATATTTGCAGCTATATTGCTTAGCTGTTCTACCGGGATGCAAGCGCAAACCGAAAACGGTGACAACGATGATGTGATCACCGTAACAGACAAAGACGGAAAAGCAGAAGAAATCGAAATTCCTACAGGTTTGGAGGACAATCTCGACAGCCTGCTCCATCTCTACAATGCTCAGACATATATGATGCTGGATACAGCATGCAACTACAAGGATGAAAACCGAACATACCCTAAAGAGGTATATATCGACCGCCTGAAGAGACTCCCTACCATCATAGAGATGCCATACAATGAGGTGGTACAGAAATTCATCGACCGCTATAGCGGCAAGTTACGCCGCTCTGTCAGCTTTATGTTGGGAGCCAGCAATTTCTACATGCCTATCTTCGAGGAGGCTTTGGAGGCATACAACCTGCCTTTGGAATTGAAATATCTGCCAGTCATTGAATCAGCGCTCAATCCGAAGGCTGTTTCAAGAGTAGGTGCCACAGGTCTCTGGCAGTTTATGCTGGGCACAGGCAAGCGCTACGGACTGGAAGTAAACTCATTGGTAGATGAACGCCGCGACCCGGTGAAAGCATCTTATGCTGCAGCCCACTACCTGAGTGATCTCTATAAGATCTTCGATGACTGGGAATTGGTAATCGCTGCCTACAACTGCGGTCCAAGCAAGGTAAACCAGGCCATCCACCGTTCCAAGGGTTCTGCTGACTACTGGAGCATCTATCCATACCTCCCAAAGGAGACCCGTGGATATGTACCTGCATTCATCGCAGCCAACTATATCATGAACTACTACTGCGAGCATAATATCTGTCCGATGGTCACAGAGTTGCCAGCCAAGACAGACACCGTGGTAGTAAACAGAGATCTTCACTTAGAGCAGATTGCACAGGTATTGAATATCAATATCGAACATCTGCGCAACCTCAACCCAGAATACCGCCGCGACATCGTCAACGGACTCAACAAGCCTATGACCGTACGTCTGCCAGAATCTCTCGTGGGAGCATTCATCGACAATGAAGACTCAATCTACAACTTCAAGACCGACGAACTGCTGTTGAAGCGCGATGTAGTGGATGTCAAGGAAGATACACCATCTGTAGGCCGCAACCACAGTTATAGCCGCAGCAGATCTTCTTACAGTTCAAGAAGCAGAAGCTCTTACAGCAGAAAGAGCAAGAAATCAAAAAAGAAAAAGACAACTCGCAGCAAGAGTGTAACCATCAAGAATGGCGACACCTTATCAGAAATAGCAGCACGCAATCACACGACCGTGAAAAAACTTCGCAAACTGAATGGTATTTCTGGTAACACAATACGTGCCGGCAAGAAGATCAAGGTGAAGTAAAACACCTTGATTTGCCGACAGACAACACATACTGATTCATCAACTAAAAATTTCAGCAGGAGGGTAAAACCATGAACGATCAGAACTTGAAGGAACTGGAAAGAGAGCAGGCTGACAACAAGCTCATCAATGATGCTTTCCAGCATTTGATAGACACATACGTGGCTTCACGCCACCGCAAGAAAGTAGATATCGTAACGAAAGCTTTCAACTTTGCACGACAAGCTCACAAAGGAGTACGACGACTCTCTGGTGAGCCATATATCATGCACCCTATCGCCGTGGCTCAAATCGCCTGCGCAGAAATGGGATTAGGCTCTACCAGTATCTGTGCAGCCCTGCTCCATGACGTGGTGGAAGATACTGACTATACAGTAGAAGACATCACCAATATCTTCGGTGCTAAAATAGCACAGATTGTAGATGGACTGACCAAGATCAGCGGTGGTATCTTTGGAGATAAGGCTTCTGCGCAGGCAGAAAACTTCAAGAAACTCCTGCTCACCATGAGCGATGATATCCGTGTCATCCTCATCAAGATCTGCGACCGTCTGCACAACATGCGTACCCTCGCTTCCCAACCGGCAAACAAACAATACAAGATTGCCGGAGAAACGCTCTACATCTATGCTCCATTAGCTAACCGCCTGGGACTGAACAAGATCAAGACGGAATTGGAGAATCTCAGTTTCAAATACGACCACCCGCAGGAATATGCCAACATAGAGCATAAACTTGCAGATACAGAAGCACAGCGTGACAATCTCTTTGCACAGTTTACCGCCCCTATCCGTGAAGAACTCGATAAGTTAGGCGTAGAATACAAGATCAAAGCCCGTGTAAAGAGCCCTTATTCCATCTGGAACAAGATGCAGAACAAGCATGTCTCATTCGACGAAATCTACGATATTCTGGCAGTCCGCATCATCTTTACCCCTAAAGTAAGGGCAAACGAGGTGAACGAATGCTTCAATATCTATGTAGCCATCAGCAAGATATACAAGAGTCATCCAGACCGTCTGCGCGACTGGCTCAACCATCCGAAAGCCAATGGCTATCAGGCGCTCCACGTCACCCTGATGAGTAAGCAGGGACGCTGGATAGAAGTACAGATTCGCTCAGACCGCATGGACGAAGTGGCAGAACAGGGATTTGCCGCACACTGGAAATACAAAGAGGGTGAAAACGAATATACAGAGGATGAAAACGAGCTGAACGACTGGCTCGGCACCATCAAGGAAATTCTGGATGACCCACAACCGGATGCCATGGACTTCTTGGACGCCATCAAACTCAACCTCTTTGCATCAGAAATCTTCGTCTTCACGCCTAAGGGAGAAATCAAGACCATGCCAGCCGACTGTACTGCACTCGACTTCGCTTTCCAGATCCATACCTTCTTGGGAAGCCATTGTATCGGTGCTAAGGTCAATCATAAACTGGTTCCGCTCAGCCATAAGTTGCAAAGTGGCGACCAGGTGGAAATCCTGACCAGTAAGAGCCAGCATGTACAACCAGCATGGATCAACTTTGTCAGCACAGCCAAGGCAAAGAGCAAGATACAGGCCATTCTGAGACGAGACAACCGTGAAATACAAAAGAAAGGTGAGGAAGTACTCAGCGAGTGGCTCCAGAAGAATGCGATGGAGACAACAACGTCTATCGTAGATAAACTTTGCGACTTCCATAACATCCAGAAACATGAGAACTTCTTCCTGGCTTTAGGCAACCACACTATCATCTTAGGAGAAAAGGATCTCGACGAACTGCAGGGTAAGAACAAGAAGGTAAAACAATCCAGCAGCTGGCGCAACTATATCCCATTCCTCGGCAGTAAGAGTAAGGAGAAGAAGCCGGAAATCGGCACAGAGAAAAAGGAAGAACTCTTCATTGTGGGTAAGGATTTCAATAAGAAGAAACCGCTGATCATCACAGAAGAAAACATCAACCAGTTTATCTTCCCTACCTGTTGCCATGCCATCCCTGGAGATGACATCATGGGATTCATCGACAACAAGAACCGCATAGAGATACACAAGCGTGCCTGCCAGGTAGCAGCCAAGTTGAAATCCAGCTATGGCAACCGCATCGTAGATGCCAAATGGGACATGCACAAGCAGCTGCTCTTTGATGCAACCATCGAGATACAGGGCATCGACCGCAAGGGCATGTTGCTTGATGTAAGCAAGGTTATCAGCGATCAGTTGGGTGTCAATATCCACAAGCTTACCATCAGCAGCGACAATGGTATCTTCGACGGTACCATCGAACTTCGTGTCCACGATAGAGATGAGGTTAAGAAGATTACCGATATGCTCAAGAATATCGAGGACTTGCAGGATGTGCAGAGAATATTATAATTCTATATAAATCTACTGTAAACAATGAAAAAGGTATTATTAGCAATGATGCTATTCTTGGCGGCATGGCCAGTGCTTGCCGCCAACAAGTATGACAACCCGGATACCCTGGTAGTTTCCCGAGATGGAACAGGTGAATTCCGCACCATCGACGAAGCCATCGAAGTCTGCAGAGCCTTCATGGACTATACCAAGGTCATCTATGTAAAAAAAGGAGTGTATAAGGAAAAGCTCATCATCCCATCGTGGCTCACTAACATCACCATCTGTGGTGAAGACCGTGACAACACCATCATTACGTGGGATGACCATGCCAACATCAAGATGCCAGTAGGCGGTCTGGATTCAGAAGCAGCCGTAAAAGGTAAACCGATGGGCACCTTCCGCACCTATACCCTCAAGGTTCAGGGAAGCTACATCACGCTCAAGGATATCACCATTGAGAATAATGCAGCCAAGTTAGGACAGGCAGTAGCCCTGCATACAGAAGGCGACCATATCCTGGTACAAAACTGCCGCTTATTGGGCAATCAGGATACAGTCTATACTGGCGTAGGTGGTACAAGAGTAGCTTTCTACGACTGCTATATCGAGGGAACAACTGATTTCATCTTCGGTCCAAGTATTGCCTGGTTCCAGAATTGCGAAATCCACAGCAAGGCAAACAGCTATATCACAGCAGCCTCTACCCCAGCAGGTCAGAAGTACGGCTATGTCTTCTACAAGTGCAGACTGACAGCCGACAAGGATGTGGATAAAGTATATTTAGGCCGTCCTTGGCGTCCATTTGCAGCCACCATTTTCATGGATTGTGAACTGGGCAAACATATCCGTCCAGAAGGATGGCACAACTGGAATAATGCCAAGAATGAAGAAACAGCCCGTTATGCAGAATATGGCAACAAAGGCGAAGGAGCCTCAACCAAGAATCGTGTAAAATGGAGCAAGCAACTCTCCAAGAAAGAAGCAGCCAAAGTAACGCTTCTTGATGCATTCGGAGAAGATTGCTGGTAATAAAGCTTCACCCTCCATTGAAGCAGTACTTCATTGCAAAAGAAGCTATACTTCACTCCCTTATGAAGTATAGCTTCTTTTTTGTTTGTCCTAAACTAACATATCGATTTGCTTTTTCAAGTCTTTCAACTGATCTCTCACGCTAATCAAAGTATCCAAGACTTCCGATGATTTATCAGCACCGGAACGGTTTTGCTGGAGATATTTTCGGGCAGCAGCAATCTTAAATCCCTTCACTTTGATCAGCGAATAAATCACCTTAATCTGCTCAATATCCTTCTCCGTATATTGACGCACCTTATTGGCAGTAACCTTCGGTTTGATAAAGGTAAACTCCTTCTCCCAATAACGCAGAGTAGATTCATTCACCCCTATCATTTCAGCTACTTCTTTGATGGAGTAGTATAATTTCACCGGTTTATCTGTATTTAATGCCATATTTTACCCACTTAAATTTCAAAAATAATTAATTTAGTTGCAAAATTAAACAATTCTTCTTATCTTTGCAAAGTTTTTGGGGAGAAAATGCCCTAAAGGGCAAAAATATTTCAAAGAGAGGATGTCGCCATCCCCTCTTCCAAACAGGAAATTGAAATTAAAGATAAATATAAAATAGATATGATGACAGCTAATGAAGTGCGCGAATCCTTCAAGAAATTCTTCGAAGGTAAAGGCCACAAGATTGTTCCATCAGCACCTATGGTTATCAAGGATGACCCTACGCTGATGTTTACAAACGCTGGTATGAACCAGTGGAAAGACATCATCCTCGGTACAAAAGATCCAGGCAAGGATGTACGTCGTGTTGATACTCAGAAATGTCTCCGTGTAAGCGGTAAGCACAACGACCTCGAAGAGGTTGGTCACGATACTTACCACCACACCATGTTCGAGATGCTCGGTAACTGGAGCTTCGGCGACTACTTTAAGGAGGGTGCCATTGATTTGGCATGGGAGTATCTTACTGAAGTTTTGAAGCTCAACCCTGCCGATCTCTACGTTACCGTATTCGAGGGTAGCAAGGAGGAAGGTCTGGAACGCGACAACGAGGCTGCAGGTTACTGGGCTAAGCACGTGCCAGCCGACCACATCATCAACGGTAACAAGCACGACAACTTCTGGGAGATGGGCGAAACAGGTCCTTGCGGTCCTTGCTCAGAGATTCATGTGGATTCTCGTACTCCAGAAGAGAAGGCTCAGGTGCCAGGCCGTGAGTTGGTAAACAAGGATAACCCTCAGGTCATCGAAATCTGGAACATCGTGTTCATGCAGTACAACCGCAAGGCTGACGGTTCTCTCGAACCACTCCCAATGCACGTTATCGATACAGGTATGGGCTTCGAGCGCCTGGTTCGTATGTTGCAGGACAAGCACTCTAACTATGATACAGATATCTTCCAGCCAATCATCAAGGAAATTGAGACAATCTCTGGCAAGAAGTATGGCTTTACTACTCCTACCGGTGAAAATGGTGAGGGCAAGGATGAGCAGGAAAAGATTGACATCGCTATGCGTGTTTGCGCCGACCATCTCCGTGCCGTAGCTTTCTCTATCGCCGACGGCCAGTTGCCAAGCAATGCCAAGGCAGGTTACGTCATCCGTCGTATCTTGCGCCGTGCTGTACGTTACGCTTACACATTCCTCGGTCAGAAGCAGGCATTCATGTACAAGCTCGTCAATGTATTGGTAGAGCAGATGGGTGCAGCCTTCCCTGAGTTGCCAGCTCAGCAGGAACTCATCACCCGCGTGATGAAAGAGGAAGAGGATTCATTCCTCCGCACCTTGGAGAAGGGTATCAACCTCCTCAATGGCGATATGGACGAGCTCAAGGCTCATGGCGAGACTCAGCTCGATGGCGTAAGCGCATTCCGTCTCTTCGATACATACGGTTTCCCTCTCGACCTGACAGAGTTGATCTGCCGTGAGAATGGTTACACCGTTGATGCTGCAGGCTTCGATGAGGAGATGAAGAAGCAGAAGGAACGTGCCCGCAATGCTGCTGCCGTAGAGAATGGCGACTGGGAGGTTTTGAAGGAAGGCGACCAGAACTTCGTGGGATACGACTATACAGAATATGAGTGCCACATCCTGCGCTACCGCAAGGTGACTCAGAAGAAGAACTCTTTCTATGAGTTGGTACTCGACAACACTCCATTCTATGGTGAGATGGGTGGACAGGTTGGCGACAAAGGTGTGCTCGTCAGCGAGAATGAGACCATCCAGATCATCGACACCAAGCGCGAGAACAACCAGAGCATCCACATCGTAAAGGAGTTGCCAAAGGATGTAAACGCTGATTTCATGGCTTGCGTAGATATCGAGAGCCGCGAGGGAAGTGCTGCCAACCATACAGCTACCCACTTGCTCGACTACTGTCTGAAGCAGGTTTTAGGCGAGCACGTAGAGCAGAAGGGTTCTTATGTAGATAAGGACACCTTGCGTTTCGACTTCTCTCATTTCCAGAAGGTAACTGATGAGGAGCTCCGCAAGGTAGAACACATGGTAAACGAGATGATCCGTGCAGACTATCCATTGGATGAGCACCGCGATACTCCTATCGAGGAGGCTAAGGAGCTTGGCGCTATCGCCCTCTTCGGCGAGAAGTATGGCGACAAGGTTCGTGTGGTTCGCTTCGGTCCATCAGCCGAGTTCTGTGGTGGTATTCACGCCAAGAGCACCGGTAAGATCGGTTTCTTCAAGATTATCTCTGAGAGCAGCGTAGCAGCCGGCATCCGCCGTATCGAGGCCTTGACAGGCAAGGCTTGCGAGGAAGCTATCTACAGCTTACAGGATACCATCGTAGCCTTGAAGGGCTTGTTCAACAATGCCAAGGATCTTGAGGGTGTCATCAGAAAGTACATCGACGAGCATGATGCCTTGAAGAAGGATGTTGAGAAGTTCCAGGCTCAGGCTGTGGAGCGTGCCAAGGATAAGCTTGTAGAGAATGCAAGAGAAATCAATGGTGTGAAGGTTGTTACTGCCGTATTGCCTATGGAACCAGCAGCTGCCAAAGATTTGGTATTCAAGGTTCGTGAGGCATTGCCAGAGAACATGATCTGCGTAGTAGGTTCTGTTTATAACGACAAGCCTATGCTCAGCGTGATGTTCAGCGATGATATGGTTAAGGATCACGGTTTGAACGCAGGTAAGATGATTCGCGAAGCTGCCAAGTTGATTCAGGGTGGCGGTGGCGGTCAGCCTCACTATGCCCAGGCTGGCGGTAAAAACAAGGACGGCTTGAGCGCTGCAGTAGATAAGGTTGTAGAGTTGGCTCAGCTGTAATAAGTCTGTCTTACTACAGAAAAAGTGTACACCATTTTAACTTAAAAAAAGTAAAATGGAAAGCAAAAAGAATGAACGTGCAAATTACAGTTTAGACTTTAAACTAAAAGTCTTGGCTGACATGTATGAGAAT
>NZ_SGVY01000048.1 GCF_004535825.1 Segatella hominis
TGACTGATAATAGTCGCAAAGTAAAGACAATTTGTCTTCCTTACTGTAACTTTTGTACTTTTTACTCATTACTAAACACATTTTATTAATTAACCATAAATGTGTCTATCTATATCAGTATAAGTCAGAGCATAGCAGGAACTTGTGGATGGGTGAGAATAAACAAAGAAAAAGACAGGAAAGTCTATCCGTTCCGGTTAAACTTTTCTGTCTTTTCTTTTATTTACAGAGCCACTCTGATTTGAGAAGCTATCTTTTCTTGCTAAAGCCCCTTTATTTTCGGATAACGTTTGCAGCAAAAGCAGCCACTACGATAAAACAGACAAGCGGTACAAAGAAGCCTATTGCCATATTATTCTCCCCCATCAGACCATTTTCCACCTTATTATATATAGGGCTCTCAGAAAACAGTGAAGCCTGGCGGAAGAACTCAACATGACTACTGTGCAACAGATCATAGCAACCACTTACAAAAACCTTTTTCATATATTGTTGATTCCTTTTATTGTTTTGCTGTAGTTTCTTATATATGAGACGTATAAGAGGAAAAACACACCTTCTCATTCGCCTACAAAACTATAACATTTCTTCCATAACTCCAAGAAAAACATGCACAAATATTCTATTTTGCGCACAAAGAAAACAAAATTGTGCATTTTTATAACGAAATATTTTGGTAAAAGATAAAAAAATGGTACTTTTGCGGCTGTGTTTTGTCCCAAATTGACATTGGACAGTCCGAAAAGCGAACTCGAAAACGGACAACTTGAGTACCGAGCACTAACAAACTTAGAATATTATAACAATAACCATTTATTAATATGAGTTTAAAAATCGTAGTACTTGCCAAGCAAGTACCTGACACAAGAAATGTGGGTAAGGACGCGATGACTGCCGAAGGCACCGTAAATCGTGCAGCCCTTCCTGCAATCTTCAATCCTGAGGATTTGAACGCATTGGAGCAGGCTCTTCGTTTGAAGGAGCAGAATCCTGGTTCTACAGTTGGTATTTTGACAATGGGTCCTCCACGTGCTGGCGAAATCATACGTCAGGGTCTTTATCGTGGTGCAGATACGGGTTGGTTGCTTACCGACCGTCTCTTTGCCGGTGCTGATACATTGGCTACATCCTATGCCCTTGCTACTGGTATCCAGAAGATTGGTGACGTTGACATCGTGATTGGTGGTCGTCAGGCTATCGATGGTGATACAGCTCAGGTAGGTCCACAGGTGGCTCAGAAGTTGGGATTGAACCAGGTTACCTATGCAGAGGAGATTCTGAAGGTAGAAGATGGCAAGGCTACTATCCGCCGCCTCATTGATGGTGGTGTAGAGACAGTAGAAGCTCCATTGCCATTGGTTATTACCGTGAATGGTAGTGCAGCTCCATGTCGCCCATGCAATGTGAAGCTCGTAATGAAATATAAATACGCTACTTGCCCTATGGAGCGCAAGGGTGATGAGCCTTGGGCTAATCTCTATGAGGAGCGCCCTTACCTGACTCTGAACCAGTGGAGCGTGGCCGATGTTGACGGCGACCCTGCACAGTGCGGTTTGAGCGGTTCCCCTACCAAGGTGAAGGCTGTAAAGAACATCGTGTTCCAGGCTAAGGAAAGCAAGACCTTGACCAGCAGCGATGAGGACATCGACAGCTTGATGAAGGAATTGTTGAACGAAAGTATTATCGGTTAATCATCCGTGATGATTCAGCAAACCGATTCATTTTAAAATGCTTTATTAAAAAAGACAATGAACAACGTATTTGTATATTGCGAGGTAGAAGGCACAACCGTTGCCGAAGTATCTCAGGAATTGCTCACCAAGGGTCGTAAGCTCGCTAACCAACAGGGTGTGGAGCTCCATGCCATCGTGGCTGGTACCGGCATCAAGGGTCAGGTAGAGGATCAGATTCTCCCTTATGGTGTAGATAAATTATTTGTTTTCGATGCTGAGGGTTTATTCCCATACACTTCAGCTCCTCATACAGACATTCTCGTCAACCTCTTCAAGGAGGAGAAACCTCAGATTGCACTGATGGGTGCTACCGTTATCGGTCGTGACCTCGGTCCTCGTGTTTCTTCTTCCCTCACCAGTGGTCTGACTGCCGACTGTACAGAACTTGAGATTGGTGATTACGATGACAAGAAGAGCGGCAAGCACTATGAAGGTCTGCTCTATCAGATCCGTCCTGCTTTCGGTGGAAACATCGTGGCTACTATCGTCAATCCTGATCATCGTCCACAGATGGCTACAGTCCGCTCTGGCGTGATGCAGAAGAGCATCTACGAGGGTGAGTGCAAGAAGGAAGTGGTTTACCCAGAGGTAAGCAAGTATGTTCCTGCTGAGGACTTCGTAGTTAAGGTACTCGACCACCACGTAGAGGCTGCTAAGCACAACCTGAAGGGTTCTGCCATCGTTGTAGCTGGTGGTTATGGCGTAGGAAGTAAGGAAGGTTTCGACCAGCTCTTCGAGTTGGCTCATCTCTTGCATGGTGAGGTTGGTGCTTCCCGTGCTGCCGTAGATGCAGGTTGGGTAGATCACGACCGTCAGATTGGTCAGACAGGTGTTACTGTTCATCCAAAGGTTTATATTGCTTGCGGAATCTCTGGTCAGATCCAGCACATCGCCGGTATGCAGGATTCAGGCATCATCATCTCTGTGAACAACGACCCAGATGCTCCAATCAACAAGATTGCCGACTACGTTATCAATGGTAATGTTGAGGATGTAGTTCCTAAGCTCATCAAGTACTACAAGCAGAATTCTAAGTAAGCTTCACAGGCAAATGAAACAGGCTTCGATAGCATTTGAAACAGGCTTCAGTTGCCTTTGAAGCCTATTTCATAAAACTTCGTAGCGCATTACATATTTTATTTAAATAAGAAAAGTAAAAATGGCTAATTATTATACAGACCATCCTGAAATAGAGTTCCACTTGAATCATCCGCTCATGAAGCGTGTTGTGGACTTGAAGGAAAGAAATTATGTAGAAAAAGACCAGTTTGAAGATGCTCCAGTAAACTACGAGGATGCCATCGAGAACTACAAGCGATTGCTGGATATTACTGGCGATGTAGCTGCTAACATCATCGAACCAAACTCTGAGGATGTTGACCTCGAAGGTCCACACTTGGAAAACGGTCGCATGATTTATGCCAGCAAGACATTCGAGAACCTCGATGCTACCCGCAAGGCTGGCCTCTGGGGCTTGTCAATGCCTCGTCGTTATGGCGGCTTGAACTTGCCTAACGCCATCTTCTCTATGGCTTCTGAGATTATCGCAGCTGCTGATGCCGGTTTCCAGAACATCTGGTCTCTCCAGAGTTGTATCGATACACTCTATGAGTTCGGTTCTGAGGAGCAACGCCAAAAGTACATTCCTCGCATCTGCGCTGGCGAGACCATGAGTATGGACTTGACAGAGCCTGATGCAGGTTCTGACTTGCAGCGCGTGATGTTGAAGGCTACACAGGATGAGGACGGCACATGGCGTCTGAATGGTGTGAAGCGTTTCATCACCAATGGTGACTCAGACATCCACTTGGTTCTGGCTCGTTCTGAGGAAGGAACCAAGGATGGTCGTGGCCTTTCTATGTTCATCTACGACAAGCGTGATGGTGGCGTTACTGTTCGTCACATCGAGCACAAGTTGGGTATTCATGGTTCTCCAACCTGCGAGTTGGTTTACAAGAATGCCAAGGCAGAACTTTGCGGTAACACCCGTCTCGGATTGATTAAGTACGTGATGGCTTTGATGAACGGTGCCCGTCTGGGTATTGCAGCTCAGAGTGTAGGTGTTGAGCAGGAGGCTTACAACGAGGGCTTGGCTTATGCCAAGGAGCGTGCTCAGTTTGGAGAGAAGATCATCAACTTCCCTGCTGTATATGACATGCTTTCAAGAATGAAGGCTAAGTTGGATGCAGGCCGTTCACTCCTCTACTGCTGCGCTCGCTACGTAGATATCTACAAGGCTTTGGAAGACATCGCCCGCGACACTAAGCTCACTCCAGAGGAGCGTCAGGAGATGAAGAAATACACCCGCTTGGCTGATGCGTTCACTCCATTGGCTAAGGGTATGAACTCAGAGTATGCCAACCAGAATGCATACGATGCCATCAGCATTCATGGTGGTTCTGGTTTCATCATGGAGTACAAGTGCCAGCGCCTGTTCCGTGATGCCCGCATCTTCTCTATCTATGAGGGAACTACTCAGCTTCAGGTAGTTGCAGCCATCCGCTACATCACCAACGGCACTTATCTCAGCATCATCAAGGAGATGTTGGAGAGCGAGGTTTCTGATGATTTGAAGGCATTGAAGGAGCGTGTAGCCAAGCTTGTAGAACTTTACGAGGCTGCCATCAACAAGGTGAAGGAAGCTAACGATCAGGCAGTTCACGACTTCCTGGCTCGCCGTCTCTACAACATGACTGGCGACATCGTAATGTCTCTCCTCATCCTCGATGATGCAACTAAGGCACCAGAGCTGTTTGCCAAGAGTGCAAATGTATATGTTCGCATGGCAGAGGAGGAAGTTCTCGGCCATTCAGCATACATCCAGAACTTCAAGGCAGAAGACTTGGAGAGTTTCAAGGCATAAGCTTCAATAACAATATAATAAGAAAGTCCGTGGGAAAACAAATTACCACGGACTTTTTTATTTTATTTTTTCTTCTTTGTTTTACTTCGAGTCATTGAAGGATCTGCTATATACTTTTGTTGTGGATGATTAATCATCTCCGGAATCCAATAAAAGAGCTGATTGTTTTCCAACAGAACCTTAATATTCTTATTTTTGAATGACTTTGAATTTCTATGTAGCAATACAGAAAGATCATCCATACTTAAAGGAATAATAGAACACATATCAACCACCAACTTGTTCAGAACATCTTTAGGAACCCTTTTCCCGACCTCATCAATTCTCTTTTTTATATCATCAGGCAACAGAAGCAACAATTCTTCCCGATTTACACCTTGGTACCTTTCTCCAAAGGTACCAACCTCACCTTGGTACCTTTCTTCAAAAGCTTGGTACCTTTCGTTCTCACCTTGGTACCTTTCGCCCAATATACCATGCTGAGGTAGTAACCTTTCGCCCTGAGGTGGTATCTTTTCTCCCAATGTACCATGCTGAGGTGGTATCTTTTCATCTTGAGGTAGTAACCTTTCGCCTTGAGGTCGTAACCTTTCTTCTAAGGATACCACCTTGGAGGTTCTTATATAGTAAGTGTTACGACCCTGCCCTTTCTTCTCTAGGAATCCAAGATCGCAGAGCTTATGAATCTCCAGACGTGCACGGGCATGAGTAATCGAAGAATCCAGCTGGTGATACGTAGCATTATCAATCGCCCCTACCTCTCTAACAAAGACAAGAGCCAATTTCTGCTCATTCACCAAACCAAACTCGGCATATTGAGCCAACCACTCCATATTCTCCTTGCTGAGGAAATGATGGAGCAGAAGTCTTGCCGTAAACTTATTCGCTTCATGGTTCGACTCAAAAGTTGGCGGCATCAAGCCTGCCTCCTTCATCAATCTGCGCATCGCACCAATACCAGTACCCTTAGTCTCAGCAAGATTCGTATCATGGAAAATCTCACTGATTCTTGGATTGCGAAGCATAGAGCCTGGCTCTCCCCAATCATCCATGCATCGAAATGAACATAAGCTATCCGGTATCTTAAAACGACATCAACTAGGATATATAGATACTTTTTATGTTAAATTATGCATATTGTTTAGTCGATTTAACAAAATAGTCGTATTTTTGCAAAATCAATTAAACAATAAGAGATTATGATACAAAAAGAAGTTATCAGAGAAATACTAATATAGAAGTAGATTTTTATATACCTGATGCAGCAATGGCTATACAAGTAAGCTACAATCCCAAAAAATCTACAGAAACTTGGGAAAGAGAATCTACATCTCTTATCAAACTTTCCAAGGTATTGGATTGCAAGCGTCTCATAATCCTAACTTACGAGTTGGAAGAAGAGATTGTTGTAAAAGACAAGAAAATAGAAGTGATACCTGTATGGAAATGGTTACTTGATTTATAGCTATTATCCAGAACGTTAAGGCAGAAGCTTCAATAACAATATAATAAGAAAGTCCGTGGGGAAACAAATTTCCACGGACTTTTCTTATTTATTATTTTTGTTGAAACCCGCAAATTCTGAAGGAACATGGCATCCCCCGAAGGATTTTGACCGAAAATTACCATGACCGCTATGACCGGATATTATCCCAAAATGTAGTATCTTTGCATCCAGCAATTGCGAAACAGCCTTTGTGCCTTGAGAAAGGCATCTATTAAGACTGAGTTTGGTCTTAATAGACAACAAACGCCGGTCGTCTATTAAGACTAAAAAAAGGCAAGAAAGGGAAGGCTGCAAAAAACACGAATCAAGAAGAAAGACAGGAGTAAATGGAAAGTCAGGAGTCAAAGAGGGAACCGAGGAAAATGAAGAGAATTCAATATCTGGTCAAAGTGGTCACAGTCATTTCCGGTCAAAATCATTTAGCAACTCCCAAGTGTATGAATCCCACACGATAGGGATTTTCCTTTCAAGTTTAGGGATTTATTCCATACCATCTCATGAGAAAAGCATACTTTTGCAAGCGAAACAAAACAACAAGAATGTTTCAGTAAATGATTTGGAACCCTCAAAAACAGTAACGATTATGAAAAGAAATGAACTGATGGCACTGATTGCCACAACAATATTGATGTTTGCCGTATGTATGTCAGCATCGGCTAAAGGAAAGAGAAACGTAGAGCGCGGAATGACCAAACAAGAAGTGATTGCCATCTTGGGAGAGCCGAAACTCACCAGTTTCAATATCTATGGAGACAAATGGGAATACGCCAAAAACACCAATCTGTTTGGAGATTCCAAGTACATCACGGTCTTCTTCGACAGAAACGGAAAGGTTGTGCAGTACGATACAAGAATCATAGAACCAAACAGCCAAACATCGAATGTACAGCAGTCACAACACCCTACCCCACCCATCTACGATGGAAGATGTGATCCAGATGGCAGAATGGATTACGGTTATTGTCTCGATGATGCTTCCTTCTCCAAACTATATAATAAGGTGAAGAAGGCAAGCTTTGATGACAACAAGTTCGATTTGATAGAAGTAGCAAGTCTCGGATGCTATTATTCCTGTGCCCAGGTCGTTCGCATCATGAAAATTTTCTCTTTTGACGATAGCAAGATGAAAGTCCTCAGCATGATGGCTCCCCGCATAGTAGATTTGCAGAATGCAACAGATATCTATCAGCAATTCAATTTTGAAAGCGAAAAGCAAAAGGTAAGAGAAATATTAAGAAGCAGCAGATAATCTCCCTAACACTTGCATATTCAATGAAAAAGCATTAATTTTGCACTCAAAAATTGCAAAATAAATGAATATAAAGATACTATCAAAAGACAAAGACCCGATGGGTGCCGCTATCCTTGATTATCAGAAATCGGAAAGAGTAGGAAGATTACGTGTGCTCTCTTCTATGTTCGAAGAGGACGAAATGCCGGTGAAACATCTCTTCAGAAAAGTTGAAGAGATGCCGATGCTGGAGCAGAAGGCCTTGCAACTCACAAAAGGGCGTGTACTGGATATCGGAGCCGGCAGCGGCTGCCATACGCTCGCCTTGCAGGAGAAGGGCTTGGAGGTAAAAGCCATTGATATTTCTCCTCTGAGCTGCGAAGCGATGGAACTGAGAGGAGTGAAGGATGTAGAATGCATCAACCTTTTCGATGAACATCTGGAGAGTGGCTTCGATACCATTCTTCCCCTGATGAACGGTACTGGAATTGCCGGAAAAATAGAAAACCTTCCCGCCCTTTTCAACCGTCTCAAGGCTTTGCTCAATAAAGACGGACAGATTCTCATCGATTCTTCTGACATCAAATACATCTACGAGAACGAGGACGGAAGTTTCGACATCAATCTCAATGCAGCCTACTATGGCGAAGTGGATTATCAGATGGTTTACAAAGACGTAAAGGGAGACTCTTTCGACTGGCTCTATGTTGATTTCCCGCTGCTCAAATCCATCGCAGAGAGTTGTGGATTACATGGCGAACTGATTGCTGAAGGCGAGCACTACGATTATCTGGCAAGATTTTTCTAATAAAACGGAACGTCTAAAACACATACTCCCACAGATATCACAGATTTACACAGATCTTTTTGAGACCTCAAGCCAAATCAGTGATATCTGTGGGACCTTTTCGAGCATACTGAGTGGACTTATTGACACACCATGTTCTACTTAATCGTAGAAATCGTGACATCCGAAAAATCATTCATATAATCCAGTATCTCCAATGTATGAAAGTCGCGTTTCGCTCTGATTTCTATGCTTGCTTCCAGAAATTCTTCCTTTGACAAGCGACGTTCCTTCAACTCATAAGAATGTACTTCCATCCCATCCTGCTTGATGCGCGTGATAAATTCCTTCACACTCTCACGGGATGGAGCTGAAAAGGACAACTCAATGGTGGATAATCCCAACTGAGGAATCCAATAGTTCAGCACCTCCAGTCCTAACAACACCATAGCCGTGGTAAGCACCGCTGCCAAATACATGCCCGTACCGCAAGCTAAGCCGATGGCTGCCGTGACCCAAAGACCTGCTGCCGTAGTCAAGCCGCGCACCACATTCTTCTGAAAGATAATCGTACCGGCACCTAAAAATCCAATGCCCGAAACTACCTGTGCTGCCACTCGGGAGGAATCCTTCAAATCTACTCCAAAGCCAAACTGAGACACGAGACAGAAAAGAGCACTACCCAAAGCTACAAGGAAATGAGTACGGAAACCAGCTTCCTTGGCACGATATTCACGTTCGATACCTATCGCTCCACCCAACAAGAGTGCCAGCGTAAGACGAATAGTCAATTCCATATAAGTTGCATCCATATTCTATAGTTTTAAGTTTCTAAATCAAAAAATCGTTATACGAAATCTTCAGCAAAAATTACCCAACGACACATCATCAAGAAGATCGCTCTACAACAATGGAGAGAGCAGTCTCACAAGCGATTCAAACAATCGCTGGAAGAACGGGCGCTTGATGAAATAAGCCACATCATCGACCAGCATGGAGCGTTCCTGATCTGCCAGGAATATCCGCTTGATACGCAAAGCCATTCCCTCACCAAAGAAGAAGGCATTAGCCTCGAAATTATTCTCAAAACTGCGGAAATCGATATTGGTACTGCCGCAGGAACTCAGATTATCATCGCTTACCAGAAGTTTGCTATGGTTGAATCCATCCTCATAAAGATAAACTTTCACACCAGCCTCTATCACCTCCATCAGATAAGAACGCGAAGCCCATTCCACCAGTTTGGCATCGCCCCGGCGAGGCACCATGAGTCTGACATCTACTCCCGCCAAAGCTGCGGTTCGCATGGCAAAGAGCACGGGCTCCGTAGGCAAGAAATAAGGACTCTCCATATACACATATCTGTGAGCCTGCAGGATGATGCGTACATAGCCCTGCATGATGTCAGGCCAAGGTGAAACAGGGCTGCTTGTCACGATCTGCGTAAGACAATTATTGGAAATACTCTTATCTACAGACGGATAATAGCGGCGGTCGTTGATGAGTTCCCGGCACACGAAATACCAGTCCACAAGGAATGCTCGCTGGATGGCATAGACAGCACCGCCACGGATACGGAGATGCGTATCTCTCCAAGCCTGCTTTGCCGTTCCCTTCACATATCTCATGGCAATATTCATGCCCCCAATAAATCCCACCTTTCCATCGATGACACAGAGTTTGCGATGGTTGCGATAGTTCACCTTACCCGTAAAGGCAGGAAATTTAACTGGCATGAAAGCCTGTACACGCACTCCTGCCTTAATCATCCTTTCGAAGAAGCGGTTTTTCACCTTCCAGCACCCCACATCGTCGTATATCAGTCGTACCTCCACGCCCTCACGCACCTTGTCTATCAGCGCATCAGCCACCAGATTTCCTAAAGCATCGTCTTCGATGATATAAGTATCCAGATGAATATGGTCCTTCGCCTGTCCGATGGCATTCAGGAGTGAGAATGCAAACTCATAGCCGTCCATGAGAATATCCACCTCATTATCCTTGAAAGGGAGCGCCCAGTTCTGGTTGGTAAACAGTTTCATCAGCGGTCTGTTGCGGCGAGGGATATGCAGGTCTTCCTGCTCGGCAAATTCGAGCATGCTGCGCTTGGTGAGCAAGTCCATACTGCGCTTGCTGATTACCTTTTCCTTACGGGTATTCTTGCCGAAGAAAAGATAGAAGATGATGCCGACTACCGGCATGAAACAGAGCACAAGAATCCATGCCATGGCTTTCTCCGGTTGCTTGTTGTCCATGAGAACAGCCACGATTCCACTTATCGTTATCGCCAGATATACTACCAGCAGAAACCAATGGATATACAGCATTTTCTTACCTCCTTATATTATATTTTAGTTGAAGACATTATTCGACTGTGACGCCACGAGCATGTTCATCTTCTTCAGTTTCACGAATTCCTCCAAAAGTTCCCTGTTGCCAGGATTCTGCTTGAACTCCTGCTGCACCTCGATAATACGCTGCGCAATATAGTGGGTACGGAAGGAAAGCATGTCCTTGAATATCTGCTGGCGCAGTTTCTCCTCGTTCATCTTCATCTGCAGACTTGCCGTCGTTATCTCCTGCTCACCCGTCGGAATACCAGCTATCCTACTGATTTCCGGGTTGGGATGAGCAGCGAAATAGGTTTCACATCTGAATCCTTCCTCCTCAATATGCTCCATAGCCTCAGCCATAATCTGATTGTAGATGGAATGGTGGAACTTGAAGTCATCGCCCTCCATGTCCAGATAGATATACTGGGCGGCTGGCAGTTCCACATCATTGCCATCAGCATCCTGCACCTTGATGATTTCATCGCCATGATGGATTACCAGTTTGATGAGCAGGTCTTCCACCTCCATCAGTTTGTCAAGCGGAGTGACAGCCGCCTGTCGCAATGCCTGCTGCTTCACCGGATAGCCAGCATCTCTGAGTCCTGCAGCCCGGCGTTCCTCCTTCACCTGCTCGCTCATTCCGTTGCGGATGAAGGAATTGAGAGCATTGATGATAACCGCCTCGTTGACTCCCAAACGATGAGAACAGTCGGTGATATAAGCCGCTCGGGTAATCTGATTCTTGATCTTCGAGATGCTCTCCACGATGGAATTGATGGCCTCACTTCGCTTCACGGGGTCGGTAACGCCTTTGAGCATCACGTCGGTCTTAAACTGGATAAAGTCTGTCTGATGGTCTGCAATATATTGTCTGAACTGCTCGGCAGTATGATTGCGTGCAAAACTGTCAGGGTCGTTTCCATCAGGCAGGAAAAGCACCTTGACGTTCATCTCCTCCTCCAGCAGCATGTCGGTTCCTCTCAGGGCAGCATGCACACCCGCCTGATCACCATCATAGAGCAATACGATATTATTGGTAAAGCGATGCAAGAGTCGGATCTGATAGATGCTGAGTGCCGTACCCGAATTGGCCACCACGTTTTCAATGCCACACTGCTGCATGGAAATCACGTCAGTATAGCCCTCCACCATAAACACGCAATCTTCCTTGGCTATCGCCTTCTTCGCCTGGAAAAGTCCGTAGAGTTCACGTTCCTTGTGATAAATTTCACTGTCGGGCGAGTTGACATATTTCTGGCTCACACCCTTGGTACGGCTATCGAGCACACGTCCGCCGAAAGCCACCACCTTGCCACTCACACTGAACCATGGGAAGATGGCACGGCCTGAGAATCGGTCGAAATACTTTCCCGGTTCATTATCAGAGGCGATGAGCACACCCGTCTTGACCAGATACTTCGGATTATAACCCTGTTTCACTGCCGCCTCACCAAGAGCAGTACGACTGTTGAGCGAAAAGCCGAGCTGAAATTTTCGGATGATGTCATCTCTGAAACCGCGGCTTCTGAAATACTGCATACCGATGGCACGACCGTCCACATCATTCTGAAGGATATCCTGGAAATACTTGGCAGCCCACTCGTTGACGATGAACATAGATTCCCTTTCGCTCTCCCGCTGTTTTTCCTCGTTGGTCAGTTCTCGTTCCTTGATTTCGATATGATATTTCTTGGCAAGCCATCGCAAGGCATCGGGATAGGTCATCTGTTCCAGTTCCATGAGGAAGTTGATGGCATTACCACCCTTGCCACAGGTGAAACAATGACAGATGCCACGGGTCGGCGATACAGAGAAAGACGGATGGGAGTCGTTGTGGAAAGGGCACAAGCCGATGTAGTTGACCCCTCGTTTCTTAAGGGTCACGAATTCTCCTACCACCTCTTCTATCTTGGTGGAATCCATAATTCTTTCTATCGTCGGTCTATCTATCATATCTGGTAAAATATCAAAATCAGAAACTATTTAAATGCAAAGTTACTACTTTTATTCGAAATGAGCACATTTTCCGCACTAAATAATGTAAACATTTCTCCCGAAACCCTACATTCCAAACATTTTTAAGAAAAACTTAGTTATTTTGTCTTCAACAATTAGGCATTTCCAATTATTTTGCTTAACTTTGCCTACTGATACAAACGAAAAGAAAAGAAAAATGATAGATATCAAAGGCATAACCAAAAGCTTCGGCTCGCTGCAGGTACTTAAGGGCATCGACCTGCACATCGACAAGGGCGAGGTGGTAAGCATTGTCGGTCCCAGCGGAGCCGGCAAAACCACGCTGCTCCAGATCATCGGAACCCTCGATAAGCCTGACGCAGGAAATATCATCATCGACGGCATTGATGTGAGCATGCTCTCCACCAAGAAACTGAGCGATTTCCGCAACCAGCATCTGGGCTTCGTGTTCCAGTTTCACCAACTCCTGCCTGAGTTCACCGCATTGGAGAACATCATGATTCCTGCCTTCATTGCAGGCAAGAGTCGCAAACAGGCGAAGGAACGCGCTGAGGAACTGCTGGCGTTCATGGGTCTGAGCGATAGAGCCAACCACAAGCCTGCCGAACTCTCCGGTGGCGAGAAACAGCGTGTGGCTGTGGCCCGAGCATTGGTCAACAATCCTGCCGTCATCCTGGCCGATGAACCATCAGGAAGCCTCGATACCAAAAACAAGGCAGAACTGCACCAACTGTTCTTCGATCTGCGTGACAAGTTCGGACAGACCTTCGTTATCGTAACCCACGATGAGGGGCTTGCTGCCATCACCGACCGCACCATTCACCTGAAAGACGGAATGATCGAGAAAACCGTAGAGGCTAATTCTGCTGAAGGCGAGACTCCTGCAAAGGACATTCAGGAAGAAAAAGTCCAGGAAAATATTGTTCAGGAAAAGAGTGAACAGGAGGATGTAATCTAAGATCATAGAATTCGCATTCGCAGAAAGAAGATCAGAATTCACAAGAAGGAATAAGAATCCAAGAAAAGAAGTAAACAAGAAAACATGGCAAACAAGATAAAGCTCGGCGATTACAACCGCCTCAGAGTTGTAAAGAAAGTAGATTTCGGCATGTACCTCGACGGAGGCGATGAAGGAGAAATCCTCCTTCCTACTCGCTACGTACCGGAGGGACTTTCCATTGGCGACGAGATTGACGTTTTCATCTATCTCGACCAGGAAGAGCGTATCATCGCCACCACCGAAACCCCTCTTGCCAAAGTGGGCGACTTCGCCTATCTCGAAGTGAAATGGGTCAACGAATATGGTGCTTTCCTCGGTTGGGGACTGATGAAGGACATCTTCTGCCCATTCCGCGAACAGAAGAAGCGCATGGTATTGGGCAATTCCTACATCGTTCATATCCATATCGATGAGGAGAGTTACCGCATCGTAGCCTCAGCCAAGGTGGAAAGATACCTGAAGGAAGACCATCCTCACTACAAGCATGGAGAGGAAGTGGATCTGCTCATCTGGCAGAAAACCGACCTCGGATTCAAGGTCATCATCGATAACCAGTACTCCGGTCTGCTCTACAAGAGCCAGATATTCCAGTATATCCATACAGGCGACAAACTAAAGGGCTACATCGGACGAGTACGCCCAGACGGAAAGATAGACGTTACCCTGCAGAAGACCGGCATGGAACAGACTGCCGATTTCGCAGAAACCCTCTACCAGTACCTGCTCGACAATGACGGGGAATGCAATCTGGGCGACAAGAGCGAGGCAGACGATATCTACGAGCGATTCCACGTAAGCAAGAAAGTATTTAAGCGTGCCATCGGAGATCTCTACAAGAAGCGACTCATCACCGTGAGCCCGATGAGCATCCGATTGGCATAACACATTTTTTTAATTATTATATGGCAACAGTTGACGACAAGAAGATCATCTTCTCAATGGTGGGCGTATCTAAGATTATCCCACAAAACCAGAAACAGATTCTGAAGAACATCTACCTATCGTTCTTCTACGGAGCAAAAATAGGCATCATCGGTCTGAACGGTGCAGGTAAATCTACCTTGATGAAAATCATCGCTGGATTGGAACAGCCTACACAAGGCGAGGTGGTATGGAGCCCAGGTTACTCTGTGGGCTACTTGCCACAGGACCCTCCGCTCGACGAAAACAAGACCGTGAAGGAGAACGTGATGGAGGGTGTGCAGAAGATTTATGATGCACTCGCTGAGTACGAGGACATCAACAATAAGTTCGGTCTCGAAGAATATTACGGAGACCCAGATAAAATGGACAAGCTGATGCAGCGACAGGCTGAGGTGCAGGACATCATTGATGCTACCGATGCCTGGAACATCGACTCCAAACTGGAGCGTGCGATGGATGCTCTCCACTGTCCTCCTGGCGATTGGCCGGTAACCAACCTCTCTGGTGGTGAGCGCCGCCGTGTGGCTCTCTGCCGCTTGCTCTTGCAGAAACCGGATGTGCTCCTACTCGATGAGCCTACCAACCACCTGGATGCTGAGAGCATCGACTGGTTGGAGCAGCACCTACAGCAGTATGAGGGAACCGTCATCGCCGTAACCCACGACCGCTATTTCCTTGATGACGTGAGCGAGTGGATTCTGGAGTTGGACCGTGGCGAGGGTATTCCATGGAAGGGCAACTACTCTTCATGGCTCGACCAGAAGACCAAGCGAATGATTCAGGAGGAGAAGACTGCATCTAAGCGCCGCAAGACCTTGGAGCGTGAGTTGGAATGGGTTCGCATGGCACCTAAGGCCCGTCAGGCTAAGGGTAAGGCTCGTCTGAACTCTTACGAGCAGATGCTCAACCAGGAGCAGAAGGAGCGCGAGGAGAAGCTGGAAATCTTCATCCCTAATGGTCCTCGCTTAGGTAACAAGGTTATCGAGGCTCAGCATGTAAAGAAGGCATTCGGCGAGAAAGTTCTCTTCAACGACCTCAACTTCATGCTTCCTCCTAACGGCATCGTGGGTGTCATCGGTCCTAACGGAGCCGGTAAGACTACCCTCTTCCGCCTCATCATGGGATTGGAGCAGGCTGACGACGGTACATTCGAGGTGGGTGAGACCGTGAAGTTAGCTTATGTTGACCAGCAGCACAAGGACATCGACCCTCAGAAGACCGTTTACGAGGTGATTTCTCAGGGCAATGAGACCTTGCGTCTAGGTGGCAGAGATGTGAATGCACGTGCTTACATCAGCCGTTTCAACTTCTCGGGCACCGACCAGAGCAAGCTCTGCAGTGTTCTCTCGGGTGGTGAGCGCAACCGCCTGCAGTTGGCTTTGGCATTGAAGCAGGAAGGTAACGTTTTGCTTCTCGATGAGCCTACCAACGATATCGACGTGAACACGCTGCGTGCTTTGGAGGAAGGTTTGGAGGCATTTGCCGGTTGTGCTGTGGTTATCAGCCACGACCGCTGGTTCCTTGATCGTATCTGTACCCACCTCCTTGCCTTCGAGGGCAACGGTGAGGTATTCTTCTTCGAGGGCAGCTATTCTGAGTATGAAATCAACAAGGCACACCGCCTTGGAGATACAGAGATCAAGAAGGGTCGCTATCGCAAGTTGATGGAGGAATAAAGATTCGGAAACGATAAGAACTTAAAAAGCCCAGGGCAATTTGCTCTGGGCTTATTATTTTTCAGATATTTCACTGATTGCTAAAAAGCAGAATTACTTTACTACCACCTTGCGGGTAGAACCATCACTCATGCGGATGATGTTGAGACCCTTCTGAGGAGCAGAGATGCGCTTGCCATCAGCAGAGAATCGAGCCACCTCGACTGCACCATTAGTGGTAATATTCTTGATACCAGTAGCAGGAGTTACAGTAACAGCAAATGTAGACTCAGCCAACTTACCATTGGAATTAACCTTAATAGTAACAGTAGTCTTACCCTCCTTCTTTGGAGTGATGACAAGTGAACCATATTGCATCTTGGCATCCAACACAGATGCATCACTGACAGTTTTCACACTCTTAACGATAGCAGCATCAAAGTTGTCTGCATCAGTGGCAAGATCTTTCAGATCAATAGTAGCAGTCTTATCAGCTGCCAAAGTCAAATCTCCTACAGGATTAGCAATCACAGGAGCCACATTATCAGGGAATACAGGTAATGATGGGAACCAATAGTTAGAAATCATTGGATATTCTGCAAGTTGTTTACCCTCTGCATCATACTTGCGAACCACATAAGTAGCATCACCAAAGCCCTTGTACAAACTAACGTATGCATCATCACTTACAGGATCTACGCGGAATGAGCAACCGTAGATATAGAAGCCATCAGCCGCATCTGTATAGTCAAGATACTTAGAGAACTTATTAGAGTCTATGTCATACTTATAGATAGTATAGTTACTAAACCAAGAATTGCTTCCACCATTCCAGTAGAGTACGTTCTGCTGATTGCTTGCACAGAAGCAATCGGGAGTCCAAGCATACCAAGAATTAGCAGGTCCATAAATATCTTCTGGCAAATCAATGATGTTCTGCTCCAAAGTATTAGGATTGATCTTGACGATTCTGTTGTCAGCCTTTCCTGTACCCGATGTGGCAGCTAAACTCAACCAGAGGTTTCCGTCTTTAGAAAGAACTACAGAACCAAAGCCCCATCCTTCAGGTGCAGCAATAGCCTGTTCAACCTTATCTGTATTGGCATCAATAACAAGAAGACCACTCTTCTGGTGTACAGCGAATACACGATCGTTAACACGAATCATACTACCAATCTGTCCGCTATAAAGCTGATCGTAAGCACTACCTCCACCATTTGTGGTTCCCTCCACACTACCAGCAATTTCCTGCTTATCGAGGTCGAGGATAAAGATACCATTGCTTGTACCAACATAGCCTTTATGCTCATCTACGCCAAGGAATGCACGGCCATCAGCATTGCTTGTGCCATTATCACCTGTAGATATAGTCTGAATCTGCTTCTCCATCTTCATGGTCTTGGCGTCAAGAATATTGACACGACCACCGACAACAGAAGCTCCAGGGTCTTTCTCCTGCTTTGACGTCACATAGAACTTATCGCCATAAATCTGGCCATATTGAGCAGTACATCCCAACTCTATACCAGGATTCTCCTTCTGGACAACACGATAAACCCACTCGCCGTCATTAGTCAAAAAATTGACAGTAGAGTTCTGATGACCATACCAGTCTTCATTAACAATAAATGTTCCCTTGGTATAGTCTGTATTAGCATTCTCATCATATACCAACTGGCAAGCACCAGTCTGAGTTGGCTGAGAGTAATCTATAATTGTACCAAGTACATCACGTTCTGGCAATGTAATGCCTTCAATCTTCGTATTGGCAGGAAGATGATTATAAGCAGCACCATTCTTTACTACCTGGTACTCTCCATCAACGAACTTGACTACAGGAGAAAGGTCTGTACTACAAATATCACTGTTCAGCAGACGAGATTTTGCAGACTCAGTAATCGTACCATTTATTACATTATATCCATAAGAAACAACGTCTTTTGCCGCATCATCACTTTTAATATTAAGAGTAATACCATCTCCATTATTATAGAACACATTGTTAGCAAAATGTACATGTGGAGCATTCACTACACAAATAAGACCATCTGAAGCCTTATCATTATCAGCAAAGGTACAAGATACAAGATTAAGATGTACCAAATCCTTATTAGGCAACTCCCAAATATTTAAGACACTACCCTTTCCTGTCATTTTAATGTTAGAAAAACGACAGTTGCTGATAGTAACATTTATATCCTTACTAGCTGATGTACCACTGATAGCACAACCAACGCCGTCACCATTTCCAGAGATACCATCAAAAATACACCTGTCAATAGTCAAACTTCCTCCTTTATAAGGAGCATAATAGAAAGCACTTTCTTGCAAATTCTTAAAGACGAAATCAGTTATGCGGATTGTCTTATAATCACTCGGATAAGCATTCAAAGGAAGAGGACCATTTGTCAAGACAACACCATTGCCATTAATAGTAACACTGTTGTTAATCTCTGCATAATCTAATATGCCCGATGTATCAAACTCAGTACCACGCAATCCCTCACGGAACTTAATAGTCTCGCCATCTGTTGCATTTTTCAGTGCCTCAGCAAATTCCTTTAAATTGTTTACTGTTGTGACCTTGCCTGTCTCTGCTGTTGCTGACTTTATTTTAGCTTTAGCAGTAGGAACAGTAAGAGTTGAAACATATTCGAGTTTTCCACTCATGTCATTGCTATACCAGTTTGACATATCAGAGATATAAGACCATCCATCAACACAACCACTGGTCAGTTCTCGTGAAGTTGCTCCTACTGAAGAATAGCCATACGCTTGATCTAAAGAGTTAGTTGTCCAATAACTCCAATAGCCATTATACCAACCAGCACACCAGTGATCTGACGCATCATTAGAAGTAAACTTATCAAATGTATAATCTGCACAATTATAGGTACCAGCAGTAAGACTAAAGGAACTACTACCATTCAATAGTTTGATGTTTCCATTCCCATTGATGTCATAGCCAAGTCCTCCAACAGCAGTACCATATTGAGTACCCTCATTCACTAACATATAAAAGCGTGGGTCGGCAGCAGCAACAGCTTTCAGCATATCCACACCAGTGGCTTTACCACTCCATCTATACCCCCACACTAAATTCGTGTTGTTACCTTTACTATCATCCCATTTTACAACGAGAGCAGCATGATTTCTACCATTTCCTACCCAATACTGGATATTATCAAAATCAATATTAGGCATGACTGAGGCTATCTCAGCCTTGGCACTTCTCGCTAATTTGCGAGGTACCCCCTGAACGCAGACTTGTGCAAATGCAAACGTTGTGCACAAGAGCATCAATAAAAGAAAGTAAAGTTTCTTCTTCATACTTATTACCTTAAAATTAAACTTATAATAATTAACTATTTATTCTCTTATCACCAATCATCTATTCACCTTATGGATTATCAGGTAAAGACGATTTAACTTCCACATGCAAGTCTTGTGCTCTCGCCACTTCCGTGGAAGTTTCTCCAACCCATCCGCAATACTGTCTCACTCCAGTATAGACTCTAATGAAATCAACCCCTGGCAGATGCACAGGATTTCCCTGCTTATCTACAGCCCAGGAAATATCAAAGGAACAGAGGTCTTGTTCCGCATTGGGATGATTATCAACATATCCCCACGGATAGGAATAAAGTACATAGTAGGTTCCTATATGACTTTCGTCCACTCCGTTTTGAGGCAACAAAGTTCCCTCAAACTTCATCTCATCTGCCTTGATCCACTCAGGATAATAATTCTGCGCATGGAATGAGTTCTTGGCCACATAGCCACTTTCACCACGATTATCCGTCCAAGGGATATACAAGGTATCGGCCAGCATCCCCGTTACATCAGGGACCGGTTTATGGAAATCATCCGGACGGCGATACGTTATCTCATAGTTTTTGAGCGTTGCCGGCTTGTAATATTCACTGCCAGCCAACTCATACCACTCATCATCATCCGCCTTACCATTACAGTTGCGGTCGAACGCCACCATTACAATGCCCGGTTCTGCCGAACCTCCTTTCATGTCCTTATAGGCGGGAATATCGCTATAGAAAGCATTTCCTTTAATAAAGAAGTCTTTCTGCCCCGGCACATTGATGACGGTATGATCAAAACCGAAAGTAACATAACCTCCGTAGGAACCTAACGAAATCATCACATCGTTGGTCAGATCATCTTCTGCTTTCTGGCGCATTGTCTCTTCATTATCGCCCTTTTCATAAATAGGCATGGTATTGACAAACTGCCCTGGTGCTGGTCGATACTCATATACTTTAGCTGTATAGGGACTATACTCAGTATCCTCATGTACCACCTGTACGGGAAAAGTATGCTTATAGCCACGCTCCCCATCATCGAGGGAGAAAGTAAGCGTGTAAGTGCCTTCTTTTTCGGCAAGAAACACATAATCCCGATCCGTACTAAGCAGGGAATCCCGCCCATCTGAAGTCTGCACCGTCCATCGATAGCTCTTGCCCTCATAGGCTGGCGAAAGTCGGAGTTTACGCATGCGCTCAATATAATAGTAGTCATTGAGCCCCGATGAGACGTTTTCCAAGTCCTGATGGCAACTCGACAATCCCATCCCCAGCAACAAACTGATCAATATATCACATAATCTTATCTTCATCGTCTTCCATTATTTTGTAAGAAAACACATGTGGGCAGGAATATCCCCTGTCCTCACACTCCACTTTTTCACTCCATACCGATTATAGCAGTGCAACACCCCACTCGAAACATAGTTTTTGGCATCTGTTACGTAGATGTCATGTGTTTCCGGATGGATATTGATACCATAGGGGATGGTGATGTCTTTTTCCGACCCATCGGTAATAAACGAGTCGCTCACTTTCTTCAGGGTCTTTACATTGACGATACCATACGTGATGGTATTCTTCTGTGTATAGTTGTTCCACTCCGTGGCATAATAATAGAGCGAATCGCCACTGATGCAGAAGTTGCTGCAAGGTATGTTGAGCGTATCAGTTACCTCCATCTCGTTGCGTCCTTTCTTTCTAACTAACACATAGAGATTGGAGTGGATGTTCTGGTAATCTCCCCGGGAAGTTACCCAAAGTTTGCCGTACTTATCAGCTTTAATATGATGGAGATTGATACCCACAGGAATTTTCTCTACTTGCTTGAATCCCTCTATTTCTATCACCGACACGGTCTTGTCATAATTGGGAGCCATATATCCTCCTGAATTTGCCACATAGATATACTGTCCCAACACACAAAGTTCATCGGGCTGGAATCCCACCGTACATTTAGCCACGGGCTTCAGCGAAAGCGTATCTATCTTATAGACTGCTCCTTGAACCGCATCAGGGTTATTGAGCTGCACCGGTCCTACATAAGAAGTGGCATAGGCATACCCCTTGTGAAAACGCACATAGCGCACATTTGGGATATTAACCTGCCCGATGCGATGAGCTGTGCGAGCATCCAGCACCTCTATTTTATTAGAGCAATTGATGACGGCATAAATTCGGGAACCATATATCTGAATGTCATTGCCCACATCACCCAATTCCTTGATAACATGAGGATTGCGCTCAGCATAGAGATTACGTACATAATACCCCTGTGAGAAATCAACATAATCGAGCGTACTCTTGTTGCTACCCATGTTGCCCTCGTTGAGCAGGTACATGCCGATAATTTTCTGTCCCGGCTTCACCTCCTCGGGGATAATTTCGTACTCAGTAGGAACCACCACTTCATCTTCGCGGCAGCTTACCAAACATGTACCTATTAGTAAATATAGCAATAGCTTTTTCATCATGTTTTTATTTTTTTTGATGCTTGCCACCATTATTACATCTCAAACGTCAACGTGAGGCGATAGTTGCGCTTAGGCATCGGATAATTGAGTATCACATCATAGTCCTGGCTGAAGAGATTATTCACCTCTAATGCCACACGAGCCTTGTAATCCTTCCAATTGAAACTTTTCTGCAGAGAGAGGTCGTGAGTATACCATGGCTGTGTATGATTATAGATGATATTCTCCTGCTGGTTATATCTCTCACCGGTATAAATAAAACTATAGTTCAAACCCCAAGTTCCGTAATCCATCTGAACCACAGCCGAACCACTGTTCCATGGAATATATGGTATCTGGTCGCGATAATAGGTATCGGCAGGATTGGTTACATCAATGGCCTGCTGGTAAGTATATTGCAGACGAGTAGTAACATAAAGTTTGCGCAATGGTCGGAGAGTTGCACTTACCTTGGCATCGAGTCCATTGATATGCACTTTGCCCAGGTTGAGCATCGTCCAACGGAACTGTGCTCCCTTAGGATAAGCCACAATCTTATCACTCACAAAATTACGATACCCATCCACCTGCACAGCCCACTCATACAATATTCCCTTCATACGAGGACTGAAATATGCAAATCCCACATCATACTGGGTGGTATATTCCGGGTTAAGTTTAGAGTTGCCCATCTCTGCATAATAGAGGTCGTTGAAGGTTGGCATGCGGAAACTCTTCTTATAGAAGGCCCTCAAGGAGAAACCTATGTTTTGGAACGGCTTATAATAGAGAAACACTGCCGGCGACCAGGTATTCTTATCGGCTGGTGCCTCTGCATCCCTTGTTACATCATGTACATAATTATAAACCACACTCCCCTGCATCTTGAATCCACCCCAGGCTATTGCTGTGGCTAAAGACACGATATGATTCCAGCGAGTAGGATGCACAAATCCATACATATCAGCATCCATGTTGTTCCACTGGAAATCATAAGCACATGACACCTTCCACCAAGAGCAAAGATCATACTGATGCAGAGTGGACAGATAGAACTCCTTCTGGCGATACACATTATCTATCAGCATTACCGTGGTATCCTTGTTGACATACTTGGTGAGAAAGTAAGAGTATTTCGCCATTAACTTCGTTTGGTAATGGGGAGAAAAGCGCTTATGAATATAACCTTGTATGAAAGAATTATTGTCGCTGATACGCTCGCCTCGCCGCCATACATTATTAACGATAGCCCCTGGCACACCACGTTCTGAGGTATAATTATATGCTTTCAGCATCCAGTCACCTCCCTTAACGTCACCAAATAAGGCTCCCTCCAGTCGGGTGGCACGAATATCACCATTCTCTCTTACAGCCGTTGTATCATACATGATTTCATCGGTTTTTACTGCCTTTCTACGGTAACGGAACTTATACTTACCACTGCTGCTGAGCCATTCGCCATTGAAGGAAACTTTCACCCTATCAGAGAGATTCAGTTCGACAAGCAGCGATGGATTCACCAGATCGAAAGAACCAGTCTTGAATTTCGTTTTCAGATGATAAGCCTTACCTTCTTCAAATTCTGGAACACGAGTCTGCAGATACACCGAACCTGCCGAAGCAAATTCCTTGGCAGCTTGAAATATCTGGCTTTTCTGTCCATTATAAAGCGAGATAGTCTGCATATTATCGAGTGAATACATTCCCAAATCCACCTGTCCATTTTGTGCATTGGAGAGTTCTATACCATCATAGAACACGCCCACATGATTGGTACCCATAGAACGGATGTTGATGGTCTTGATACCACCCACACCACCATAATCCTTGAGTTGCACACCCGAGAAGAAACGCAGGGCATCGGCCACACTCATCGAGTTGAGCCGCTGCAGTTCATCACCTGTCATCACCTGTGCCGGAATCACACTCGGAGTATTATTACCCACTACGACAACTTCCTTAATAGTATGAATACTATCCAAACTACCTACATGCTGCTTCTGTGCATATAGTACACCACTTGCTACCATGCATCCCACGACGCATAGCAGTAATTTCATTATTCTCATTTAATCTTCTTATACCTTAATATAATAAGTAAATAAATAATATGTCTCCATCACGAACCCATCCCACGGGGTTGGATAGAATCATCGGAATCTCTTACCCTAAAGACAACCTTTAATCATATCGTTTCCGATGGCAACGGCAGGTCTTCTGACTTGCATCCTCCCAGCATCTCACTCTATGTTAACCATAAAAAGATGCAAAACTCATGGCAAGCGGTCTTCCCGAAAAAATGTCAGTGACCATGGTGCTTACCGCAATAAGACGCTTACAGCAGCGGGACTGTCCGGGCTTCTCACCCGATTCCCTTTTAATCACTACGCACCCTCCATGCCTGCGGCGGCAGGAAGTGGCAGCAAACCAATTGCGCTTGCAAAGGTACAATAAAAAAATGAATAAAAGATTATTTCACCTGCTTTTTTATTCTACAAGCGATAAAATAATCTTTCATTCATTTCCTGTTTTATTCTTTTACTTCTTGATTTTATCTTTTTACTCCTTGAGCATTTTATGTTTTCAGAAACATTTATCCTTTTAGGATTTCCTGAAGTTCGGCGAAATCATCAATGATCCATTCTGCAGCGGCAAGCTGTTCACGGGTTCCGTTACCATAAGTTACGGCACAGGCTCTGCAACCGGCATGATGCGCCATATCCACATCGAAATTCATATCACCAACCACTAAGGTTTCTTCAAGCATATCCTTCACGTCATCAGGCGAAGTTACAGGATTTTTCATTCCTCTCATCTCTCCCAAAGCCTTGAAAACCATATCGGGAGCCGGTTTTACATGCTCCACATCATCACCCGCCACAATAGAGGAGAAAATATCCTCCAACTGCATCTGTTTCACATATCCATCCAGCGAGCAATGGTTTCTGCTGCTTGCCATTCCCAATACAAATCCGCGATGATGCAACTCCCTGAGCGTTTCTATCACATGAGGAAACGGCTTTACGATCATCGTTTGCTTGTTTTTCAGGAATATCTCGCGATAAGTAGCAGCACACTCCATCCCTTCCTCATCACTCATATCAAAGAGCGAGACGAAAGCCTCATCCAGTCGTAAACCGATAGTCTTGGCACATTCCTCATCCGATTTCACTTCGAGATGCCTGGCCCTCATCGTGTCCTGCAATGTCTTGACGATCAGACTTTGAGAATCTCCGATCGTACCGTCAAAGTCAAAGATAATATATTTCATGTTTCTTCTATAAACTGTTTAAAATCTATTATTGTAAAGATAACTTTCCCGAGATTTCTCTTTACGATTGCAAAGTTAACGATATTTTGCGACTCCACCAAATTTGGGGCGACGATTAAGCCCCACATTACATCTTTAACAACTTTTACTGATAGAACGGCGAATGTTGAATATTCCATAAATTCTTTGCCAAAAGTTTGCAGATAGTGAAGAAAAAGCGTATATTTGCCGTAAGAATAGTAAAGGAATTCATTATGAAGAAGAAATTAGTTTTGACAGCAGCTGTCATAGCAGCTCTGTCAGTTGGTTCTTGCAATAGCAAGAAAACCAACAATCAGGAAGCTGACCAAGATAGTCTCAGCTATACAGAGAAGGATTCACTCGAATCCAATGCCTTCGTCCTCGATTCTATCGCAGGTACTTACGAAGGAACACTCCCTGCAGCCGATTGCCCAGGTATCAAGACCGTGCTCACACTCAATGCCGACAGTACTTACCAGTACTCAGCCGACTATATCGAGCGTAAGGATGGTCACGACGAGGCAAGCGGAATCTTCAAGATGCTGGCTAATGGCGTAGTAGAAATCACCCGCCCATCAAGTGGCGAGAAGTCATACTACAAGGTAAAGGATGCCCAAAGCCTCATCATGACCGATTCTCTCGGCACAGAACCGGAGGGCGCAATGGCCAAGCACTATGTGCTGACCAAGAAGAAATAAGCCCACAGACTTCAACCGTCAGTATCGCCTCAAAGGACGATATCTGACGGTATAAATCTGGTTGAAGTAAGCCTTCCATTCATTCGGCTCCTTATCGTCGCTTCTGACAATACGGATGCCATAAAACCGGGTGCCCGTCTCCTTGTATTCCTTGAATCTCGACAACATAGCCTGCGAGGGATTCGGAATCAGGAAGTCGGTTATCCAAAGTACGTCTGCATTCACATAATGCAATCCATCATGATCGAGCAACTCGAACATCTGGCTCATCATTTTTTTCGCAGATGTTCCTCCTCCGATAAAAGGGAGATGACTGGCTGATGCCGTATCTTCCGTCCATTCCACAATATTGATTCCAATCTTCTTCAGCCGTTCCACCTTTCTCTTAGCCATGAGATCGATGGCACGTGTACTCACCGAGAAATCTATCAGAAAACAGTCTCGCTCCAATTCTTCTGCCGTTTCTTCTATCAGGGAAATGAGCGTGGAAGAAATTCTTTCAGGAGTGCCATACATGCTCGCAGAAGTATCGAGGCAGACAATCATAGGCCCCTTGCGTGAGGCATGTGTAAAACCGAGTTTGCGGGAAGGCTTAGCCATCTCACTCTTGTAGCGGAAAGTCTGCAACCTACGCGTGCGATACTTATATATAAAGAGTCCCTCCATGTCCTCATCACTGTATTGTGCAAGTTCGAGCGGAAGAAGCGAGTTGAGATCATCGCCCACGGTAATGCCCTCAATATCACTTCCTGAGGAATGTTCCATCTTCATATCGACACCCGAAGCGATGGTCAGCCGGTCCTTACCATTGGCATCCGCCACACGTCCCATCTTCGCTACAATCTCCTTGATTTCAGGATATTGATCCTGTATTTTCATCTCGTTCAGTCGACGCTCAAATTCCGTCTCTGTCCAGGCGTTCTTCATCATTTCCCATGCCTGAACCGCCCGCTGTTCAGAAATACCCTTCAACTTCATATTGCGGGTTATCTGATCCATCATGCGGACCAATCCGGTCTCGAAATGAGTTTGTCTGAGCGCTATGAAATCCTTCAGTTTAGAAATCACCTGCTGCTCTATACAAGCCTTCCAATCCCTTACCAGCCGTTCCCAGTTCTCAGCTTTGGAAGCGCCGATAGAGGAATGCAACCTATCAGTATCTCCATCATGAATTTCTCCATTATGATTAGCTTGAATAGACTCCTCCCCGAAAAGCCGGAGGAAGAAAGTTTTGTCGAATCCATCATTCCGATGCTCCTCATCAATCTGGTCAAGCAAGGGTCTCCAAACCTCTTCATTCATCCTACGGAAGGGAGTCCAGTCGAGCACATCATCAGCCCGATGACTTTCCGTCCAGGCTCTCTGTCGCTGGAATCTCATGTGGTGAACACATTCCACGATGAATTTTCCTACAGTCTCATAGAAAATCTTGCTCTTGATTCTGCTGCTAACCACCTGGCGCTGGAATTTCTGCACCTCTTCACCTGTCTCTGCAATAGTAACTTTCAAGGTAAAGAGGTGAATCAGATAATCCTTGAGCGGATCTTCCTTCAAATCCCAAGGCATGACAGTACTTGCCGGATCAGGAATCTTCACCTGTCCCGACTTGCAGAAATCATCCAGCATCTTCAGGTAGAACTGGGATTCAACCAAGTCCTTATTGGTCTGATATTTCATTTTTCCATCAGATATTCAGCAAAGATGCGGGCAGCACTCTCCACCTTTGCAGCACAAGGGCGAGATTTGTAGTATTCTGCCGTACGGGCTGAAGCCACATAACTGGACTGTGCCTTCTCATATCCTTTCAGACCGAGGATTTCAGCACAGATGATACTGCCATTCTGCTGCTTTGACTTAGCTAACAAATCCTGCACTACCTTGTAGCAGGCAGACTTACCTTCCCGGTCGTCGCCTTCGGTCTGACCACAGTCCAGCCCCACCAGCACAACAATACCTGATACTGCGCCACACATCATGCGCATTCTACCCACTCCGCCGCCGAAGCCAGCACCGATACGTTTAGCCATTGTTTCATCGAGACCATACAGATCAGCAAAAGCAGCCACCACAGATTGGCAGCAACCATAGCCCTGCATGAAATTCTCCACTGCCTGATGCACACGAGCCTCCAGTTCTGGAGACAATATTTGATTTTCTTGATTCATATTTTCTAAATTCTAAAATTGTTTTGCAGAGATACAGCTTATCTTATACAAAGATACAACAAAAAGTTGAAAATCAGTAATAATTAAAGCAAAATAGTTGAAAATGACTGAATTATGTCGGTGGATGGGGCTTTCCATAAAGACATCAGAAGACAGAAAAAGCCAGTCTAAGACAGACTTTCGTTACTATAACGTTACTGTTTTTTGATGATAATGAATGGGCGAAAATCACAGAATTAAGAGGCAAAAGTATCTAATAATTAGAAGATTGCCAAGAAAACTCGGAAGATTCTTTTATGCATGATTCTAATGCTTTGATTCGCTTGGATTTACAAATGGGATAATAACTCTGTACATAGTATTTTTGCAAACAGTTAAAAAAGTAGAAAGTTATGAGCAGATCAACATTCAGAGTATTATTCTATCTGAAGCGTAATGCGCCAAAGAAGAACGGACTGATTCCAGTCATGTGCCGTATTACGGTAAACGGCAAGATTTCACAGTTCAGCTGTAAGTTGGACGTGGATGAGAAAATGTGGAGCGTGGAACTTGGTCGCATGAGTGGACGAAGCATCGTTGCGCAAGAGACCAACCGAAAGCTGGACAAGATTCTTGTCGGCATCAATAAGGCTTATCAAGATGTATGTGATAAGGATAGCTATGTCACAGCAGAGAAAGTGCGTAATTCCTATCTTGGTATGGGGATGAACCACAAGACCCTTCTTGCAGTATTCCGTAAGCACAACGAAGACTATGCCAAGCTTGTTGGCAAGATGAAAAGCCAGCGTAGCTATTGGAAATACAGAGTGGTTTACAAGCATCTGGAGGAGTTTATCAAACAGCGTTATAAGATGGAAGACATTGCGCTTAAAGAACTTACCCCTGCATTCATCACCGATTTCGAAGTTTTCTTGCGAATAGAGAAAGGTCACTGCACCAATACTGTATGGTCGTATATGATGCCTTTCAGAAGCATCATATTTATGGCTATCAACAACGGTTGGCTTGCACGTGATCCATTCTATGCCTATCACATCAGTAAGGAGGAAACAAAGCGAGGTTTCCTGACAATGGAGGAAATAACAAAGTTGATCAACGGACAGTTTACCAAAAAGAAATACGAACTAGTCCGTGACCTATTCGTTTTCTGTTGCTTCACCGGACTGAGCTGGACAGACATGCGCAATCTGACCAAGAGCAATATTCAGACCTCTTTTGATGGACATGTGTGGATTAAGACATCGCGACAAAAGACAGGCGTGGAAAGTGATATTCGGTTACTTGAAGTAGCCAAGCATATCATTGATAAATATGAAGGATTGGCAAAAGATGACCGTTTATTGCCGGTTCCTGCTTATAGCGTATGCAAATATGATATAAAGCAAGTTGCCAAACAATGTGGTATAGAGAAGAATGTGTCCTGGCACGTGGCTCGTCATAGCTTTGCTACCTCGGTCTGTCTCTCCAATGGCGTGCCTATTGAGACACTCTCCAAGATGATGGGACACACAAGCATCAGAAGTACGCAAATCTATGCCAAGATAACCGCTCAGAAGTTGAGTGACGATATGGAAAAATTGTCACAGCGCATACAATCTGTCGAAAATATCATTTGTCAAACCATCTAATTTAATCAGCAGTATGAAAAGAAACATTATAAAGGTGAGCGACTACTCTGTCACGCTCACTGGCAATAATATCTGGATGACATATTGGGAGATAGCAGAAGCATTCAATGTCATCCCTGCTTCGGTGAACAGGACAATAAAAAGAATGTTCAAAGAAAATGTCTTTTCTGAGTGTGAACATAGCAAATATATCCGATTGTCAAACGGCAACCATGCCTATGTTTACAGTCTTGATGTAGTGATAGCCATTTCTTTCAAATACAGAACCCATTATACTAATGTGTTCAGAAAATGGCTGACAGACAAAGTAAAGGAGCAGCATCCTCCAGTATTCATCAGTTTTCAAAGAAAAGATCTGTATGGTTGCTGATTGTATGCTGACAATAGTATAATAGAGAAAAGCGGATTGTTTTCCTAAATAAGGAAGCAGTCCGCTTTTCCCGGTTATAGTTCATTTTGGTGGTTACTGGTGATTAGCGAAACCGCCGAACAGCAGAAAGTGATTGGCGCATGGCTCTGTGATTATGCGGAACACCAACAACAATTTGATGAAATAAAACATCGCCACACACTCAATGAGGTTGGCGATGTTGCAGAAAGTCGGTATGATTAGAAGATTGATAGGGGGGCGAGGGGGAATCAGTCTGTAATGATTATTTCTTTATTATGATAAATTCCACCTTTTGAAGCCCCTTTTTATGGACGTTGGCAAGAATAAGCGCATATCTGACCTCCTCGCCGGAGTTCATGGAGCGGATATGTGTAAACTCGTCTTCAGGAACGACATTCTTGAACATCGGGCCGGATGACTCGTTACGCACCAGACGAATTTTGTCGGTAAAGGGTGAAATGACATACGAGTAAGTTGCTTGATAAGGCACACTATGGAATTTCACCCAGTTCGGGTCTTTATGATCAAGGATATTTACCAGCCATATACGCGCCTTATCGTAAGATGGTAGCGGCGAAACATTGTCATATTCAACTTTACCATTTATTTTACCTTCATCATCAACTACAATAGTGCTAGCTACGCCATACTTTTCGAAAGGACACAAGTCATAGTATTCTATGTCTGCTTCTGTTTTTATCTCTTTGTCAATCGGAATTTCAGGGTCTGCTACAAGCCTGTCTTGAAGAACACGGATAAGTTCATATCTGCGGTCGGAAGCATCCGCAGGTGGATTGGCGAGGATTGTGCGCTTTACCGAGAGATAATATTCGTGCCCGCGTTCATAGGTAAAGCCTTTTATCTGTTCAAATCCAAGGTCTTGCCATTCTTCGGAATCACCTTCCGTCTTGACGAGCAAGCACTCTATGGGGTTTTCCTTCATATCATCGCCCCACGCATACGTCACGCCTGTTTCTGCCGACACCAGCATCCTGATTTCTTTGACTGAATCTTTAGGCTCATCATCATCGCTACAAGCAGCCAGTCCTGCCATGGCGAGGAATGTCATGAGCAGCATTCTGAAAAAATTTATATTCATCATTCTTTTTAAATTTTAATTGTTCTCTACATAATAATAAACACCGAAAATGCAAAAATATTGCATTGCAAATTATAAATAAATCCTCAAATCCGCAACCTATAGGGTTTAGTGGGATTTTGCTTGCAAAGCGACAAAATTCATTTTATTGTACATATTTCTTGCACAACAGAAATGTCGCAGACACAAAATCCCCTTACCCCATAAAGCG
>NZ_SGVY01000049.1 GCF_004535825.1 Segatella hominis
ATTCCTCACTCGCTTGCTTTATGCCGATTTGGCAACTTTGTGCAAATCTACTCATTCCCAACTGTTTACGTTCCAACCTCTCTTATTCTCCTTTGGCTGCTTTAGAGCTTTATGTTAAACAATCTAAAACTAATTTTTGTTCTCGATTTTTCTCGTTGCAAAGAGAATTATTTTTCTTATAACCATCAGTTATTTATACATACATTAATATAAATACAGATAAATTTTGCATAAACTTTACAAATATCTTCATAAATTGAATAAATATGTTCTTATACGGAATGGTAGATGCTTAGATTTAACAATACAAAAAAAGTTCTGCCTGCAACTTAACGTTTGCAAACAGAACTTTCTTTATCGGGAATTTCTTTCATCCATATTGCAATATCAATAGGAATCGTGCTTTATCCTTATATTTTGCTATACAATTTTCTGTAATTTAAGCTTCCTGTTTCTTTGGAATCACAACCGATGCTCCGATGCTGGCGAGCAATACGAGAAGGATAATGACGAGAGAAGCTACTGCATCTATCTCGAAGAAATCGTGGATGAGCATCTTCACACCGATGAACACCAATAGCACGCTTACACCCACCTTCAGATAGCGGAACTTATCGGCTATCGCTGCCAAGAGGAAGAAGAGCGCTCGCAGACCCAAGATGGCGAAGATATTGGAGAAGAACACTACAAACGGGTCGAGTGATACTGAGAATACGGCAGGAATACTGTCGAAAGCAAATATCAGATCGCAAAACTCGATGAATACCACCGTCATCACCAAAGGACCTAAGTGCAGACGTCTTTGCATGAACTTCACCACAGGATGTTCAAGTGCATTGATTTCTTCCTTCTTATTTCTATTCAGGAACATCTTAGCTCCGCTATAAACTAAGAATCCTCCGAATATAAGCAATATCCAGGCAAATCGGCTGATGAGGGCTGCACCTGCAAAGATGAAGACAAAGCGAAGTACGATGGCTCCCAAGATTCCCCAGTTTAATACATGCTGATAATCTTTCTTATCCACTCCGAATGAACTGAAGATCATCATCATCACAAAGAGATTATCTACGGAGAGCGTCTTCTCTATCAGATAACCTGAGATGTAAGAGATGGTCATGTAGTGGCGATATTGCTGCAGACTTGCCTCATAGTCATTCGAATCCAGCTTGAGATGAGAAGCATAGCGTGAGGCTATCAGTTTCAAATCGTCAAAGTTCTCGATGCCGTGCACCATATCGCCATGGAAGTAGATGAATACGGCGAAGGCGAGGGCGAGAATAATCCAAACTGCTGTCCAGGATCCAGCTTCCTTGATGGAAACTACATGCGCCTTTCGGTCGATAACCAGCATGTCTAATACGAGTATGGCAGCGATGAATATCACAAAGCCCACCAAAAACATCGATTCTGTAAAAACATGTTCCATTTTTTCTTTTCTTACCTATTTATATATATAATACCTAAATTATTCCTATTTCATCTAAATCTGATTCATATCATAAAATAACCAGATTCTTTATCATAGAATTTTCATATTCATTTCAACCGTTAGAAACGTGGCGCAAAATTAGAAAAAATATTCGAAATAGAGAAAGTTCCATGAGGAAACTTAATTGAATTTAACGTGAATAATGAGGAATGTAATAGGATTGTAATATGCGGAGTGAAGAAAAAGGGTGATTGAGAGATATTAGTCCATCAGGATTGACACAACTTCCTCTTCATTAGGCCAATGGGGCAGATAGAGCAGTGGGCGAGGGGTGCCCCCCAAGCCCGACCAGTCTATCTGTTTCACGTAGTCAAAATCGGGAGGACCGAAATCGAAGCTTCGACCATAGAGGACTATGGCTCCCCGACTTTCGTCGATTTTCCATAGTCCTCCACCGTATGTGCATTGCTCTCCTGGAGCCAGCATATCACGGTGCAAATAAACGTGTCCGAATTTCAGTACACCCTCTCTATTGATAATGAATTTCTGAAACATGAATTTTATTATTTATTCTGTTTTATCAGCCTTGTCATTTTATCTGCGACAAAATTATAAAGCTTTTGAATGCAATACAAAGATTATTTTTCTTTCCAAAACAGTTGGTCAATAAACTCATAGCGCTTCTCCATCTGGGCATCAGCTTTTACCTCAGTATTCACATCTATCTGAAGCACAGGAGCTACGGACTTGCCGTTGGTAGATGGCCATTCCGGCAGACCCAGACCGTTTGGATTTCCGGTCTTCACGAAGTTTACATAATACTGGCTGAAGATTTCGCTAATCATGTAATCCTCCGGTTGCCAGTTGAACACGCGGTTGGTAGGCAAAGTGCCCATTGCATATTCTATGTCGGCAGAGTGAACGGCTCCCTTATCCTGTGGAGCAGGAGCTGCATCTTCCTTCGCATCTACCACGCCGCCAGCCAAAGCTGCCACCTTGCCCTTGATGGCCATTGCTGGGCGAGGATGACAATAGCGATAGCGGTAAACTGGCTGTCCGCCGGTCAGCTTGTGCATGTTGCCCCACTTCCAGGTAGAATAATCCAGGAAGATATCCGAAGCCAGATTCACACCCGGCTGCTCCAACACATCCTTGTCGCTGTTGATTCCGTAAAGACGGAAGAGTTCGTCGATGTTCTCTTCTCCGAAGGTAGCCTTGGCGCCAGCTTTCAGGTTCTCAACGGTTGGCTTTTTGCCCATCAATACTGCCCCAGAGTTCATCTCCAGGTTGTTGCCGCCAATGAGCAGAGGCACCTTGGTCTGTTCGCCCTTGGCGAAGACATCTACAGGCTGTTCTTTCATAAAATATCCGTCGATATTATAGACAGGAACCGCTCTTACGCCCGCCAGCATCATCAGTTCTTCGGCAGGCAGCGCACGAAGTTCATTGAGGTTCTTCAATCCTACGTTCTTTTTCACCTTCTTGCCCGTTTTCTTGCCTATCTTCTCTGCTATTTTCTGGGCAAGCTGCACGCCTTTCTCCTCGGCTTCCTTCTGGGTAGCAATCTTCTTGAATCCCATCACCGAACCGCTGGAACCCATAGCCTGGGCAAAGAGTCCCTGGCAGAGAGGGGAAGCCATCAGAGCACTAACCGACATAGAACCGGCTGATTCACCTACAATGGTAATGCGGTCAGGATCACCACCGAAAGCCTCGATATTATTCTTTACCCATTGGATAGCAGCTACCTGGTCCATGAAACCATAGTTTCCTGAGCCCTTATAGGAAGTCTCCTTGGAGAGCTGAGGATGAGCAAAGAATCCGAAGATGCCCTCACGGTAATTGGCAGTGATAGAGATGATTCCCTTTCTCGCCATTGCATCACCAGCATATCGAGGTTCGCTTCCGCTACCAGCCATCAATCCTCCACCATTGAAATAAATCAATACCGGCAGATGCTCCTTCATGGTCTTTGCAGGAGTCCATATATTCAGGTAGAGACAGTCCTCGCTATTATTCTTTGTTCCGAAGTTCATATCACCGAAGATAGGTTCCTGCATCGGGTTCGCTCCGAATTCCTTAGCCTCGCGCACACCCTCCCATTTCTGTACTGGTTGCGGAGCCTTCCATCTGAGATTACCTACAGGAGGTGCTGCAAACGGAACACCTTTGAAAACCTTGATGCCAGAGAGATCCTTTCCTTCGAGGATACCTTCAGCAGTTTTGACCTGTGTCTGTGCCATCATTCCCATAGCAGGGAGCAGAAAGGCGAGGGATAGAAATAGTTTTTTCATCTGATATAATTTTTATGATGATATATTTTAAAATGTGCTTTAAAGTGCCGTATTTCCTTAGTGATCATGCAGCATTTGCAAAACGATATTGCAAAAATAAACAAAATATCAATAGTTTGACTTGTTTTCCTCATACTTTTTTTATATTTTTGCAAAAATAAACAGAATACGAACGTAAAACATGAATTAAATATAGAAAATGATGGAAGGTTATAAACAGAAGAAATATCCCGTAGTCACCAAGCGCTACGTACAGTGGTTGGAGTTAGAATCGGATGAAGAGGCTATCCGTGAATATCGCAAATTGCATTCTGAGGGTGTGCAATGGAAGGAAATTCGTGATGGAATCCGACAGGTAGGCATTCTGGAGATGGAGATTTACATCTTCGGCAACAGACTGGTGATGATAGTTGATGCGTCGGAAGATTTCGATTGGGACAAATCAATGGCAGAACTTGCCACACTCCCAAGACAAGCAGAATGGGAAGAAGTGGTAGGCAAATTCCAAAAATGCGGCAAAGGTGCTACCAGCGATGAAAAGTGGCACATGATGGAACGCATATTCTATCTCTACGATTAATTTTCGATAATCGTAAGTCTTTTATCATTTGTAAATTAAAATTTATTTCTTAATAAAATGAGGATGGAGTTCATCTCCATAGTTGGGAGCATATCTGAATCCATTCAACTCGAAATTGAATATATCTGAAGGCTGGTCTATCCGATTTTGAATGATGAACTTAGTCATGGCTCCACGGCAACTTTTGGCATGGACGGATAACATCTTGATGGTGTCACCCTTGTCCACATAAAATAAAGGTTGAATCACCTTTACCTCTTGGCAAACTCGCTTCCAGTCGAAGAGATGCTCAAACTCCTCGGTGGCTAGATGAATGAGGATGCCATCGTTTGCTTTCACAGCCTCAATCAACATATTCGTAAGATAAGTTTTCCAAAAGGCAAAGAGATTCATTCCCTTAGTAGCATCCAGCCTTACCTTTCCTTCCATGCGATAAGGATGAATCATATCCAAAGGACGCAACAGACCATATAGGAAAGAGGTGATGAAGAGATGATCTTGTGCAAAAGCAAAATCATCTTGGCTAAAGTTGTCTGCCTGGAGATATTTATATGCCTGGCCATAGTAGGCAAGGATGGAAGGCAACAGCTCTTCCTCGTTCCAGAAACTCTGATATCGTTGCTGATTCTCCAGGGCGATGGCTTGGCTGCATTTCAATTCTTTCATGAGACGATTTGTGTCCCATGTGGAAAGTTCCAAGGCAAACAGTCCGGCTTGTTCCTGAAACTTAGGCTTGCTTTTCATCGGAATGTCCACAGATGTGGCAGCATTCATGATTTTGGCTGATGCTAAGAGTATTTGCATATTGATGTCGGTTATATTCTTTATGATAGGATATTCTGCAAGATCTCGTCCAACTCCTCCAATTCAAATGAAATCATATTGTATAAATTATTTATCCTATTTTTATTTGAGTAGCATGAACTCCCCTTCAACCTTGCAACCTTCGAAGCCCATTTCTCTGGCTTTGTCTAATCCGAAAGTGAAATAGACGGCTTCGCCCTCATCACAAACCTCGCCTTTGGAGTTCTCCAGAGTCAAGTGGATGGTGACGATGTTGCGGCGCTGGCTGGCGATGTGACCACGCACCGTAATCTGAGAATCGGTGGTCATCACAGGCTTCTTGTACTTCACGTTCAATTGCATCGTAACACCAGTAGTCTGCAGCTTGCGGTTGATGACCCAGCCTGCCACTTCGTCCATCAGCATACTAATGATGCCGCCATGCAAGGTATTTACCCATCCCTGATAATTCTCACCAGGTTTCCAGATGGTAAGAACATCCTCATTCTCTTCCCAAAACTCAAGGTGCAATCCTACCGGATTGTTTGGTGCGCAGCAAACGCAGTTGTAACCTTCCTTATTCAGATAAGGATTCAATATTTTTTTCATATCAAAAAACTCCTTTTCTAAGTGGAGATTCAATCTTCCACATTTAAAATATCATTTAGCATCGCAAAGATACGAATAATATCTGATAAAACAAAATTTTTAAGTGACTGAATACCTACAAATGGGTATTTTGCAAGAAATGCATACTAAAGTGGTGTGATAGAATACCTATTTTTAGGTATTGCAAGGTAGTTTTCTTAATTATAACTTTGCAACCCGAATTGGATTTAAACTCGCGGGAAGCGAGTGAGTGAATAAAATGAATAAATATTATACAAAAGCATGAAGATGAAGCGCATTGTTATATTAGTATTATTAGGCATGTTCTGTTTAAATCAGACCCATGCACAGGTTTTCAGGGGACAGTATATTTCTGAATGGCAATGGGATATGAACAAGAATACCAACCTTGTGAACCAGTTGAGATTAGAACTGAGTATTCCAATAGGAAACGGAAAGGATTCATTCGAAGCAGCAACGCTCCATGTGGCAAAGACCAACGATGGCATTATAGATGACTGGCAGGGGTTTTCAAACATAGATGAAGATAATCATTTTGCCCTCCTTGCCGTGTTGGGTTACATGCACGAGTGGAATTCTGGCCATCTGTTTGCGGGTGTGAGGAATGTAAACGAGGATTTCTTTACATCAGACATTACGTCACTATTTCTCAACAGTTCTGAAGGAATTTTTCCTACCATTGCATCCAGTTATCCGATAGCGAATTATCCACATTCGGGATTAACCCTTTATTTTGATGTTACGAAGGGAAGATGGACCTTCAAAAATAGTCTGAATAATGGTGCAGGTTATAGTGGATGGAAAGCTCACGATAATCCTTTCCTGGTTCGTCCAAAAAAGGATGGAATCTTCAACATGTCGCAGTTGGAATATAATTATAAAGGTGGGAAATATTTTGCAGGTATTGCCCTTCATACCCGTCAATATCCGATCAATGAGGATGGCGAAATGGTATCTTCTGATGAATCCAGGAGCAAGCTTACCGGTGCCTGGTGGGTCTATGGTGAACAGGAGGTTTGGAATTCTGGAGAAAAGACGATCTCCTGCATGGTGCAGTATTCCGAGAATACGAGTCATCAGAATGCTTGTTACCGGTATGCAGAAGTGGGCGGTTCCTATCAGGATGAAAAGAACGAGTGTGGCTTGTCTGCCCAGTATGCCCGTTTCCAGCAGGGAACAGAATGTTCTTTGGAGGCTACTTGGAAAAGACAGTTGACTGAATCCATTTCCATCCAGCCTTCATTCCAATACATTAAAAACGACAATGGAGATTTCACGGCACTCTGTGCCCGACTCTATGTAAGTTTCTAAAGAAAGAGAAATTTAGCAAAAAGTGTACATCGTTTGACTTCAAAAAAAAACAAACGATGTACACCTTTTTTATATGGTAAAATAACAGCTATCTACTATTCTGAATGAAACTATAACATCTGAGATAATTCCCATGCCCTTACATGCGTAATACCCTTGCGAGAAGGCAACTGGAGATCATCAAGCGACACTTTCGGTATAAAGCGGACGAGGAAAACCACAATCGATGGTGTTACCGAACCAAAGATTATACTTCTTTACTGATTCTATATTTTCGTTCATATTCGAATTTTTGTGCAAAGATAGCATTTTTTTCGTGTATAGCCGAAAATATCTCTGTTTTTAACAAGATTTTCGCCTATAGACGAAAATCCCCTCATTTTCATCATTTTTTTCGTCTATGGACGAAAATTTTGAAGTATCGAGATTGTTTCAATCTTATTTCCTTGCTATCCATTTCGGCAAGACCAGGGTGCTCATCACAAGGAAAGGGTACAACCTGTACTCCACCCTTAATTCACATTTCAAAGATGTGATGGAAAAGTGAAGAAACCGTTAAACTCATCAGCCCCTTCGGGATAGATAGCACGAGATAAGTATTTGCAATAAAAAGTGGAAATTTCTTGCTTGCTCTTTCAAAATATTGTATCTTTGCACCCGCAATCGAAAGAAAAAGAAAAGTAGCAGTAAAAACAACAATTATTTCAGATAAAATGGGAGACAGAATAACAACAATAGAACAGGGAATGCAGCGACGCACAGAATTGCTCTTAGGAAAGGATAATCTGGAGAAATTACAGTCGGCACGCGTGCTCATCTTCGGTATTGGAGGTGTGGGTTCATGGTGCGCCGAGGGATTGTTGCGTAGTGGCGTGCGCAACATCACTATCGTGGACAGTGACCGTGTCTGCGTAACCAACTGCAACCGCCAGCTGATGGCAACAAGCCGTACCATCGGAGAAGTAAAGGTGGATGCACTGCGCGAACGACTGCTGGAGATCAATCCCAATGCCAACATCACGGCTTATCAGAAAATCTATCAGGCTGAAACTGCCGACGAGTTCCACATGGAGGAATACGACTTCATCATTGATGCCATCGACTCACTGAAGGATAAGGCCGACCTGATACTCCGTGCCACTGCCCTTCCGAAGGAAATCACATTCATATCTTCTATGGGTGCTGCTCTCCGACGCGACCCGTTCAAGGTCAGGAAGGCTGAGTTTTGGAAGGTAGAAGGTGATCCATTAGCCAAAGCCTTGCGTAAAAAATTCAAGAAGAACAAGACCTTCCCTCACCGCAAATTCCAATGTGTATATAGCGTAGAAACGCCAATGAAGAATATGGGCGTAAACAAAGCCTGCGGTACAGGCGGTTGTCTGTGCCCTAAAGCGAAACTGCTCAGCGGAGAACGTGGAACAGACACAGCCATCTATGATGCTCCAGGCGACCAGAGCCTTGTAGAACATGAATGGTGCTCTACGAAGGCGCAGATCAATGGTTCACTCTGCCACATCACCGCAACTTTCGGTATGGCAATCGCAGGTATGGTAATCAATCAAATCATTGATTGATGATCATAATTCACCATAAAAGATAAAATTCCTTATTTCATTACTGGTAGTAATAACTTAAAGGAGCAACTGGCTCAATTGTCGATTTTATGATTTCTATAACATACATTATAGCATACGTTTGTGCTGGCATCTGTATCCTGGCACTTTTGGAAAAGTTGTTAGGCTTTGTAGCTTATATAAGGGATGGCTGGAAACATGTCAATCAACTTTGTCCAAATAAAAAGCTTGAGGATTTGAATACCTTCACGAAAGGAGACAAGCTTTATGAGGGCAAGGTAAATGTTGGCCTGCGCAATTACCAAAAGAGAAATTTACTGAAGTGGTGCTGTCAGGTGACAGTTCCAATTGAAGAGATGGACGAGCAGGGCCTGCCTACGGAAAAGGAGAAAAAAAACCTTGGGGACTTGATAGGCGCCATCGATTTATCCCTTCGCATCAAATGTAAGGATGTGCCATATCCACTGATTGTTGGTTTTGTGGAGGGCAATAATGTCTGCAGCATCTATTGGATGGTAAATAATCCTGAAAATGCGGGCAAAGTGTTAGGCAAATTGAAGCTTGATCGCAAACTTCAGTATACGATGCGGCAAGATCCATTCTGGACACAATTTAATACTTTGCTGGAAGAGTTATAATAGTTCCCTGGCAATCCAAGCGCATGCCTATATCATTGCCTTTATTATAGTGTTGCTCTTTCGCTAGGCATTTTGCTTATATGGAGCAAAAGATATTAAAAAATCATTTAAAAATAGATGATTTTCAGTATTATTCAGTACTTTTGCACCGAAAGTTTTTGATAGTAAAAATTTAAATATTACAGACATGATAAGACTGAATGTATTTTTTGAAGTGAAAGAAGGAGTGGATATGGAGCAACTTAATGCCCTGTGTCAGGAGTTAGTGGAAAAGTCATTGGCTGACGAAGGCAACATTGCCTATGACTATTTCGTTAGTGGTACTCGTGATGGCGTGATGATGATATGTGAGACTTGGCAGAACGCTAAGGTGCTGAAAACTCACATGGAGTCTGCACACTTTACCACGTTGGTTCCTCAAATAGAGGCTTTGACGAAGCATGGATTGAAACTGGAACAATTTCAGTTTGAGAAATAACAGGTTTCCTTAAAGACGATATGCGACATGAGCCAGCTTCAGCTACAAGTAGTTCTCTGAATCATCTTTGCCCACGAGAAGGTGATTGGAGTTGACTTAACAGAAGAGTGCTCAACCTCTCTATTAAACAACAATGAAGATGCAATACAAAAATATCATTTTCGATTTGGGGAACGTACTTGTGAAGTTGAATTCTCTAGGATGTATGAATGCTTTCAAGGTACTTGGAATGGAGAAACTGATAGACTCTAACCCAGAGGCAAAGAGACTCATGGGTGAGTTAGGTGTAGGACTGATCTCTACGGAACAGTTTTGCGATGCGGCAAGGAACTTGACCCTGACAACAGTTTCTAATCACCAAATTATTGAAGCGGCCAATCGAATGTTGGTTGTTATTCCCGATGAGAAGAAACGCAGGCTTTTAAAGCTCAAGGCTAAGGGCTATCGTCTCTTTCTATTGAGCAACACCATAGACATTCACTGGGATTATTGTGTGGAGAAGTTATTCCCCTATCAGGGGCATAATGTGGAAGACTATTTTGAAAAAGTCTTCCTCTCTCAGCGGCTCCATCTTTCCAAGCCGGATGCAAGAATCTACGAGGAAGTCATCAGACAAGCAGCGATAGTTCCTGAAGAATCGTTGTTTATTGACGACCTCCAGGAGAATTGTGTCGCTGCGGAAAACCTCGGCATTTATACATTCCAGAATGTTGAGTTTGATGATTGGCTCGACTTGGAATTATAGGAAGCTATTCTGACTGCCTATTGAACCTATCGATTCTTTCCTTGATGATTCGGATATAGGTTCTTTTCATCTTGTCATTAAGGAAAGAAGCCCTGTCCGCTCATAAATATCATTTTTCTCGATATACTTGGACAAACCAAAATAAAAGTTGCTTTTATTGTCGGAATGCTGTGTTTTATATTTAAATTGCGAATCATCCCTTTTCTGAGAAGATTACCTTATCACTATTGAGATACCTCGTTTTGAAGGTATGTTTGATATCCTCCCTATCCATTATCTTGCCGTTTAATTGTTCTTTTTCCATTTCCATTGTTTGCTCATTCATTTTTCTGCAAAATTCGGTGAATCGTGAGAAAAATCATTGCGCCTGAAAAATTTTTTTATTGTGTGAAACGAACTTACACAGGTGTGGGCTATCTTTGCATCAGAATTTTTAATTGATATACAATGGAGAAGTTTGATATTAATAAAGAAATGGCGAAGTTAAAAAAACTGAACATTATGTCATCATAGATTGACTGATTTTCAAAATTTAGGCAAAAAGAATGAAGGAGGCCTTGTTTAGGTCTCCTTCATAAATTCAATATAACAGCTTACTTACTTCTGCCGGATTAAATGCCCACTCATGGGTATAGCTTTCATCTGCCTGTTCTGCAGAACCTACTATTTTCTGACTCTGTGCTTCGGCTTTCATCTTAAGAAGCTCACCAATCTTGAGTTTCCTTTGTAATTTTATGAGTAAAGCCTCTATATCCTTACTTCTAGCCGAACGCAATGTCTGTCCTGCGATAGGCATTTCCAACCAGATGATTTCTCGTTTGGCAATGTCCAGAACCCCGAATACCAATCCTTTGGAGAGATTGTCGTCGGCAACCCTCACCATGTGCTGAACACTGGAAGGGTCATAAGCTACTCCATCTTTCTCTGATATTTTCATCTTGTTGGCGGAGTTCATCCAACCAACTACAAGATTTGGAGATAAGGATCCACAGGAGTAGGCGTTGCATGTGAAGATGGCATACTTAGCTTCTGCAGCCTCCAGTTCTGGCAGTGACAGTTCAATGTACTCTGCTGTACCCACCATCTCAGGGATAGAACGTATGTCACCAGAATGCTTGGCACCTGTGCAGGTAAGATTGTAATAGGCACATTCCTCTATCTTATCCTCGTAAGAGATGCGACAGCTCAAGTCCATGTCCAAATGCTGGGCATGCAGCCCCTTTCCCCATTGCAAGAATAACCTTACCGCATCTCCTTCCATAGGGAAGCGAGTTCCCATCAGTGCACAACTGGTATCCTGTATGGTTGTTGATCGGTCGCCGACGCTAACAGGTATGTCATATAACTCAGGGGCGATGTAGATGGTCTTGCTCTCTGTGTCCTGTGCCTTGAAACGCCTGAACATAGAGTCCTTGTACATACCATTCACATCCTCAATCATTTTCTCTCGTTCTACCTTACTGTATAGAGCAAGCAATTTGTTGTGTGGGATGATCTTCTGGATTCCAGTAATAGTCTTGATTGACCTGATGGAGTCGATGTCAAAATATTCTTCTGCTGCATTGCCAAGGGAGACGAGTAGTCTGGCTGGCAGCTCATCGGCAATCTCTCCAAATGCTTTCAAGGTTCTTAAGCTACCGAATCTCAACATAGTGGCAAAGAGACATCTGGCAAATGAACCTGGTCTTTCCTTGAGCATGCCTAAAACCTTTTCTGCCTGGTTGTTGTTCGAAGCCTGATCTAAGTTTCCCTGCCACGTGGTGTAGTTTTGTTTATAGAAAATGTCCATGACATCAGCTAACTTCTCATACCCTTTTCTCTTGGCGTACTCCGCCAGACGCAAGGCACGTATGAATCTTACCCACATACCACGCTTGGAGTTCATGTCCTCAGCCATCTTAATTGCCGAAAGCGGGAGATTGTTTATCCATTTGCTCACCGTCTTGCAATTTTTACGACTATACTTGAGCATGAGCTGCTGCTTCATCTGCTCCTGATAAGTCAAGGCTTTGTCACAAACAAAGTTCATGTGAGCTCCCAGTCTTCGAGCATTATTCATAAGAGTTGAAGGTTTGATGATCTGAACGTGCCCAGTCTTCTCAAACCATAGGTATCTCAAGATGTCTGTTGGAGTCTTGAAATAGTCCATGGCTCTATCAGCTTGACCTGTTGACACCCAATGTTTGATGACCAGCATCATGGTCTCCTTCATGCCAATTTCTGTACCTTCTGGAACCTCAAAACAATTCAAAAGCAGATTGAGTGAATCTTTTTGGGTTGTATCAAGAGGAGTAGGAGAGGTAAGTAACGAAAGAAATATTCCCTTCAAATCTTCTCTGTTCAATAACCTAAGTTCCTTAAGCTTGTTTCCCTGTCCCTTGTACGCATAATTTGTTGTTTTGAACGGTGTTCCACAGAAAGGGCATCCATTGTATCTTTCCAGTGGAAATGTACCATCTGGAATCAAGTGACCACAAGGTAGGGTAGTTCCCTTGATATTCAGTTCACCCTTGATGATGTTGGCAACCCAGGTTATAAAGTGGTCAGCGACCCCCTCGCCTGTAGGCATGTCCCATCCTTTGACAAGAGACGACCAATTGAGTCCAACTCCCATCACATCCTCTATGATAGAGACTATATCTGCTAATTTCGCCACAGGTACTTCGTCTAATGCATGGAGAAGTTCTTCGCTCAAACAAAAGCCATTTTCTTTCAGGCGTTCAGTGAGGGAATAAACAGCAGGTGTCATCTTTGAGGACATGTCTATATCCTCTTTTTCAATATCAAGATACAAAGCCTTGTATCTCAAAGCAACCTTCAATAAATTCTCATCGTTCATAATTATCTATTATATAATAAGGTAATCGAGGAACTTCAAACCATTAAGAACTGCAATCTTATGTCATGTAGTAAGTCCCTCTTGACCTATGTTAATAATTGGGGCTGCGAGCTGGAATCGAACCAGCGACACTAGGCTTTCATTGCAGCAGTATGTGTGAGTTGACCAGCTTGATGATGGTAATTCCCACACAAAACTATGCTCTACCAGCTGAGCTATCGCAGCCATAAACTATCTTCAAGCAATGAAAATTGGAGGTAATAGCCATGCTGAGTACCCATAGCTCTAGTACTACAACAGTACTAGCGATTCATTAATGAAGTAAGCATCGCTTGACCTCCAAATATCCATATTTCTTGTTTTCGGATGCAAAGTTACAACATGGGTATGCAGTCTTTCTGCGTAGATAAGAAAAAATATGCTCAAGCCTGAAAAAACAAGGATTGAGCATGTTGTGAATATTTATCAATTTGCCATAAATCTCCTTTAATAAAAAAGGGGTGATGTGTGTGTACAAATCCATATTTTTATTTAAAAAAACTGTTTCTTTCAGAAAAGTGTGGTTTCCGATCCCCGTATTCATAGGAAAAGTGTATTTTTTATTTGGTTATTTCGTAGGAAAAGTGTATATTTGCACCGTTAAAATCATAAGAAAAGTGTAATTATGCTGTATAGAAAGATAGAAAAATATATCGTAAGTCACTTACAATCAGGGTCTGACAAGATTCTGATTGTAGATGGTGCACGCCAAATCGGAAAATCGTACATTATCCGAGAAATCGGAAAGAAGCTTTTTCCCAACTATATTGAGGTGAATATGGAAACAGATAAGCTTGGAGACCGGACTTTTGCTGACGCTAAGACGGTGGATGATTTCTATTTGGCTTTGAGTACGGTGGCAGGTGATAGGATGAAGGAAAAGAATAACACTTTGGTATTTATAGATGAGATTCAAGCCTATGATCATTTGCTTACTTTGCTTAAGTTCCTGCGTGAAGATAATAAGTTTACTTATATCGCCAGTGGTTCGTTGCTGGGTGTTACGCTTAAGACAACATCATCTATTCCTTTAGGCAGTATCATTATCCGTCACATGTATCCGTTAGACTTTGAAGAGTTCCTGATAGCCAATGGAATCGGGCAATTGGTGCTTGATGCGATTCGCAAGAAGTTTGCTGCAAGGGAGTCGATGCCGGAAGCTATCCATAACAAACTTCTAGATTTGTTCAAGAAATATCTCCTGGTAGGTGGATTGCCTGATGCTGTCAATGAATTCTTAGCAACCAAGAATATCACAACTATTCGTACCATTCAGAATGAAATCCATCATCTCTATGGAGTGGATGCGGCACGTTATGAGGAGATGCACAATCGCTTGAAGATTCAGCGCATCTACAGTATGGTTCCTTCTAATTTGGAAAACAAGAAAAAACGTGTGGTGGTGAAGGACATTGAGGACAAGAAGGGAAAGCGAATGAGTGATTATGTAGAGGAATTTGATTATCTGATTTCTTCTGGCATTACCTTGGAAGTGAAGGCCATCAGTAAGCCAAGTTTCCCTCTGATAGAGAATAGTGGTAAGAATCTGCTGAAGCTTTATATGAACGATGTGGGTATTCTGACCGGCATTTTCTTTGGCACCAACATCAAGGCGGTGATGGATGATGTGGCAAGTATTAATCTCGGTTCCGTTTATGAGACGGTGGTGGCACAGGAGTTGAAGGCGCATGGCTTCAATCTTTATTATTACGACAACAAGAAGACGGGGGAAGTAGATTATCTGATAGATGACATGGAGCACCTTTCTGTTCTTCCGTTAGAAATCAAGTCTGGTAAGGATTATCAGGTGCATAGTGCCTTGGATAAGTTCCTGCAAGTCAAGGAATATAACATCCAGCAAGCCTTCGTTTTATCCAATACTCAGCAGGTGAAGGTGAAGGATGGAATAACTTATCTGCCTATCTATTATATAATGTGTATAGAGCCAAAGCAGGCAGAAGATGAAGTGTTGCTTTAGGACGATTGGTAAGATATAGCAAGAAAAGTGTAAAGAATATTTATCATAATCATCCTTATGTGTACATGTATTCCAGCCCAAGCTTGAAACGAAGAACTTGTCATGGCTGATGCCAATGATAGCTCCAATCGGTACAAATGGAATGGTGCAGGTATCATATATTTGCTATATATTTCCCAAGTAAATAAATTTCATCCCTTCTTCCAATGCAACCCTTTTTGCCAAATATATGGTTTCTTTTGGCGTTGGAGAAGCATCCTGCATCTTATAAAGAGGGAAGAACCTGCTGAAATGTAGTGGATTCTGGGCAAAGCCATTCGAGACGAGCCAGCGGCACATCTTCCTGATCATCTTCTCACTATCATTGACACCTGGAATCAAGAGATTGGTTATCTCCAGATGAACATCAGACTTCTGCATGGCTAGCAAGGTATCAAGTACTGGTTTTAGATGTCCACCACATTGATGCATATACATCGTATCGGAGAAAGCCTTGATGTCTATGTTAGCGGCATCTATATAAGGAAGGAGTTCCTGCAAGGGCTCTGGATTGATGTAACCTGCCGAGACGAGAATATTCCATAGCCCATACTCATGTGATACCTTCGCTATGTCATGGATATACTCATAATAGGTAAGAGGCTCTGTATAGGTAAATGCGATTCCTGGCAGATGATGCTGCATGGCGATGTCAACAATTTCATGGGGTGATAGCTCATAAAAATTCACATCAGAGGGCAGCGCTTGCGAAATGTCATAGTTCTGACAGTTAAGACACCGAAAGTTACACCCCGTACATGACAAGGACAGGCATCGGGTGCCGGGATGAAACTCATTGAGAGGCTTCTTCTCGACAGGGTCATCTGCCAAGGCACATGGCTTGCCATAAACAATGGAATACAATTTGCCCTTGAAATTCCATCGGCTTCCACATATCCCATGCTTTCCATCCGGGATGACGCAACGATGGGGGCAAAGCTCGCATCTTACCTTCAGGCTTTTGCCTCCATCTTTGCCCTCCTCTATCTTCGTATAATATCTACATTCCTTCATGTTTCCTAACCTTTTGTTTTATCATACGATTTTGAATTCTTTGGATGTTTAAAATCAGAATATGATTGCCTCGTAGGTATAAAGTTCGGCAGTTCTCCAGCCTTCCCAGCCAATGCCAGCTTTATCTTGCGCACAATGTCCGAGAAATTCCTCCTTAGTCCAAGACACCTCATCGGCAACTTGTGGCAAGAAGGTTCCTGCACGATTGCCCTTACGCATATAAATGCCTTGTTTGCCCAGTTGGAATTTGTCGATGGAATGGATGCGCTTCATCGGGGTAAGCACGGAAATCTCTATGTCGATGTCTGGAAGCTCGGTTATATTGACTGCTGGAAATCTTGGGTCTTCAAAGGCTGCAGCCTTCGCCATTTGGCAGACCGTCTTATAGAGTGGCATATCCTCTCCGAAATGTCCGATGCAACCTCTCAGCCTGCCGTGCTTATGCAGAGATACAAAAGTTCCACATAGGGTCTTTAGTTTTTCCGACAGATGGCTGGGAAATTGATAACTCCTACCCTCCAAGGTCATCCTGATGGCATCGTAAGCTATCTCCTTGAGCATCTTTTTGTCTTCGTCACTTAGTGAAAAGTTTGCCTCGTCTTTTTCTCTTGATTCAACCGGCTTTACTTCATCTCTTGTAAAGATAAATGAATGATACCCCACTACCCTATCCTTTCCTCCGTAGGGCGAATCACCCGAATTGCGGTACATGATGTGATGTGGATGGATGTTGGCATCATTTTCTGTCATCATCAGGAGTGTGGCAATAGCCGCTTCTCCACAAGCACTTGTGGCAAGACTGTTGATGTTCAATTCCTGGTTGTGCAAGATGGCTTTTACAAATGCTTCCGCCTTGCCCGTCATGATGGCATCCTTAGTAAGTCCATCCACCCTTTTGGCATCAAGATAAGCTGGATAATGTGAGAAATCACTACTGATGACAAACAGATTTCTTTCGTTCATATATGGCTGGAGGACACGGGCTATCTCTTGAAGTATGCTCAACTTTTGCGTGGCAATGATGATTGGAACGATGGGAACTACCTTCTTGAAGTGATACTGCAAGAAAGGAAGCTCCACTTCCAGACAGTGCTCGCTGTCGTGTGCCTTATTATTATAGGTAAAAGCATCGCTCTGTTCCAACAGAGATTTGCAGAGTGCAGTATCCACCGGGACATTACCAAGTGGCGTTGCATATTCTGTCGCTTCAATATTCACCGAAGCTTTGTCAAGATAAACATGATGACTAGGTCCCAACAAGAAAATGTGTTCATATTGCGCGTCTGGTTGGATGCAGGCAAAAGCAGATGCAGTGGTTACGCCAGAGAAGACATAACCGGCATGTGGGACAATGATAGCTTGCACAGGTTTCAAGGGTGAAGCCTTGCATTGCAGAAAACACTCCTTCAAGTCATGGCGAAGTTCCCGGGTATCGCCTGCATAAAATTGTCCTGCTACGGCAGGTTTACGTATCTTTGCTTCCATCATCATACACATGGCTAATAAAACGACTAAAACAATTTTTCTCATATCTAAAAGCGTGAGAAGAATGGCAACTTTCCATCCTTTTGGCAAAGATACAAAATAATATGATAGAATGTACAAATCCAGCTAAAAAAATGCAAAAATGTCAGCAATGATTAAATTATTTCTGGGTCCACTTAAAAAATGGGCATATTCTGACTTCATGCAAGAAACTGCCAAACCAACAAGGCGTGCATGGGTTAGAATAAGGGAAGCTCACATGGAAAGCCTGATTAATGGTGTTGATTGGATAGAGAAAAGAGCCAGGGAAATGCCTTTCTCTTCCTACGTGTTGTGCTCCAAGAGCAAATATGACGAGCAAGGAAATTCACGACCATCATTTCTCAATGAGAAAGTAGGCCGGGAAAAGGAACTCGACGAACTGTACCCACCAAAGGTATATTCGGAAGAGGCTTTCAAAAGCTGGGAAGGCAGGTACAAGTCACTGTTCTCATCTGCTTATTCTGGAGGGAAAATGATCATTTCATACAATCCTTCGTACTTTCAGGAGAAAACATTGTTATCACACAATCCAGGCATAGTAATTCCTTTTTCAATATAACAATTTAAAATATAACGTATATGGAGAATAACAAAAAAACATTTTGGATTTTTTCTTTGATGGCGACATCATCATTGCTGGACCACAAGGATATACGAATATCAGCAAAGTTCTGGAGACAGAGGAGTATAAGTTCATAACAAATGACAATGAAGGTGATTTGAAAGATTTCTTCATGCATGTTTTGCTAGAATCATCTATTAGGGATGGCAACACTATCAACATGGTACTTCGTGTACCTTATGGTAAGCGAGACATACAAGAAGAACTGCGTGAACTGATTCAAGCCCAGGAAATATTTGGTTCAGACAAATGCACCTGGGCTGTCATCGATGACATATACAATCTGACTAGGATACAAGTTGGAATATTGGTATACAGAATAACAGAGTAGTTGATATCCATGCAATAACATATAAAGGTTTTATGTATGGAAAAGGAGAAGGCAAAGAAGGATGTCTTAGGGGAAGGACTTCCTATTTATGATTGTATCAATTTTGCCTGTATCTCTTTTCCGTCGGAATAATCTAAAAAGTTACCCAAATATTTTTTCTCCGAATCGGGAGATTACCATACTGCCTCTCTACGCTTTGTCACTATTAAGAAACCATTAATATAATACCACTATTGCCACGCTACAAGATAGCCATCTGATATCCTGCTATTTAAGTGTGGCAATAAGGGTATTTTCTATTACCACTTAATATTGTAGAGCCAGAAATACAGATATATATTATCACATTCCTGGCAATGATGGAATTTTAGAGACGCTGATGACTTCCTCACATAACATGAAATAATACTTGAAACATCAAATATTTAGAAAATATTTAATAGAATTTCCTGCCCATACCCAAAAGTCTACCTTCTGAATCACTCTTATACAGAACTTAGTTGGTAGTCTTCTGGGGTATTACTCCATTAATAAAAAACATATCCTTGTGCACTTTTTCCTATTTTTAAAGGGACAAATTCAGAATCCAAACCATAAAATTAATTAACAACGATAAATTATTTATCCAAAATGAAGCTACTTAATTTAATTTTTGTATTTTTGCGACCAACTATACAATTAACAATACAATATATGAACGAATTTATTTTTTCGATAAATAGCATCTTCAAAGGACATGAAGATATAGGTAAGAGCCCCAAATATTATATAGGCCCTTATCAAAGAGGCTATAAATGGAATTCAAGTTCACGTTATGACCAAGTTCCTCAACTTATTTTTGATACCTACGAGGCTTTCTTGGAAAAAGCTGAGAGTTACTACCTCCAATATATTACTGTCAAATATGATAGACATAACAATTGGATGGAAGTAATTGATGGTCAACAACGATTGACAACATTGTCTCTTTTATTCTATTTAATAGGTATTCATCAACTTGAAAATATAGCAGAAGCTAAGGTCATCTATTCTCGTTATAAAAATGGAAACGTGTTTAATAAAGTTGTAGATTATATTCAAGACAGCACAACTGAAAATGATGAAGATCTCCTTGAACAAGACTTTTATTATCTTGCTAAAGCAGCTCGCTGCATAAAACACTTTTTGGATCTCCTACAGAATAAGAATAAATTAAAGGATTATATAGACTACATGCGCGATCATGTCATGATTATACTTAACAAAGAGAACGAGTTTAGTTCACCAGAAGAAACCTTTTTGAACTTAAATGATAATAAGGTTCCTTTAACCAATAACTATTTGATTAAAGGGCTCTTGTTAACATTAGCTGTCCGTAGACATAGTGTTAACAATTTAACTTACTCTTATGAAGAAATCCTCAATCAAAGAAATATCATGGGAAGAGAATGGGATGAAATATATTCCTGGATTAGCTTTCCGAATATATCAAACTTCTTTTTCCCAAATGATGATGATGGTATGGAAAAGCTACTTGAGTATGCTTTAGATACAACTAGAGAATTTACTGTGCCTACCCCAAAAGATAATATACTTGAAGAATTTGCAAAAATACTTCAAGAACTTCCACACAAGAGTTTACAGGAGAATAATCTTCAACTTTTCAATAAATACAACGAAAGAATTAAAAATGCCGATGCAGCTTTCCTCATATTGAAAAGAATTAAACATATTTATCTCAAGTTACGGGGTATTTTCAATAATCCAAAGCTCTACAATTTATTGGGATATGTCATGTTTTGCAAGAAAACGACTCAAGAACTTCAAAATTTCAATATATCTGATATTCTAGACAAATCAGACATGCTAATCTCTAAAGATTTGAAACAGTTGACACTTCAGGCAATACCAGTACTTGATGATGCGAATAATAATAAAGACAATACAGGAAGATATCCAAATTTACGCTATAGCCCTAAAAATGATGGGTTGACTAATTTATTGCTCTCTTTTAGCGTCTTTCCTGAAGTTTCGGATACAAACTATCGATTCGATTTTTGTGCGTATGCTCAAGAGGAATGGTCTTTTGAACATATTTCACCACAACATCCAAAATCAGATATTGCGATAGATAAAACGGCAAAAGAAAATGTAATTCGTAAAATTAAAGAACAGATTAATTTAGATGATGAAAAGAAAGAAGAATTAATTAAACATGTGAATAATGATGAGAAAATCAAATCTTCTGATATTGATTTCTTATATGGTAACGATATTGATCTACATTCTCTCGGTAATATGGCATTATTAACAGGCGGTGCTAATAGTGCATTAAGCAACAACCCTTATATTGCAAAGAGAGGGATATTGTTTGCAAAACATAATGGCGGCTATTTTATTCCTCGTCATACGATGGATGTGTTTAATAAGGTTTTGAATACACCAACTGATAAGCCTTTTACACCAGATTTGCTTATGTGGAACAATGATGACATCAAAGCCCATATAGCTTGGATGGAAAAAAGAAATATTAGCATTAGAGAAAATTTACGCATATGAAAACAGGCAGATATAACATCAAGCAACTTCTTACTAACCCAGAAGTTGAACAAATAATTATTCCAGAAATCCAAAGAGATTATGTCTGGAAGAAACAAAACGTTTTAGGTCTATTAAAATCTATCTGTGATCACTATACACAGAAAAAGGCCCTCTCACTGGACATAAAATGCAATGGAAAAGAATTGCCAGAAAATATACACAATTATCTTACAGATGAGTATTTACGCATACGTTTTAATACCCATGTAGGGTTTATTTATGCATACCATGACCCAACATATTCTGGCAAGCTCTTCTTAATAGATGGGCAACAACGCATAACAACAATATCATTATTGTTGTTAGCAGTTTATTGTAAGGATTCTGACCAGGACAGTAAAGATGCTTACAGAAAAGAATATTTCAAAAATAGTCTTCCAAAATTGGACTATAAAGTTCGAGAAACTGCACATGATTTTATAGTATCTTTCATTGATTTTGCTTTAAGTCATGAAAATACAAATTTCAAACAGAGTTCTGAGTATTATGATATATATTCAAAGGATGTAACTGCAAATTCTATCCTTGAAAATTATCAAACTATCCTAAAATTTATAGAGGATAATCAGATCCTTGAAAATAGAAAAAACTTCCTTGATTATTTGGAGAACTATATAGAGTTCAATTACTTTGATACAAATCTTAGTGAACAGGGTGAGCGTCTATATTTATATATGAATAGTCGCGGCGAAGAACTTTCTGAGCAAGAAAATGTTAAGGCTCTTTTAATCGAAAAGAGCAGCCAAAAATTAGCAGATAGTGAATTGTGGGAAAATTGGCAAAATTTCTTTTGGGCCAAACGAGGACAAAACCCAAATGCCGACAAGGGATTTGAGTCTTTTCTTGTTATGTCCGCAATCATTCATCTTTGTACTCAAACTGAAAAGAGTTCTTCTGATAAGGAAAAATATATTAAAAGCTTAATAGAGTCAAATTTTATAAGAACTTATATTGAAGATAGTAGCTCTTTTGACATAAGTTGGTTAAAATCAATATTTCAAGCTATAGAAAAATTAGCTTCTAGAAATGGAATCTCAGACGGATATTTGAGGGCAGGATGGATAGAGAACATCAAGTATATGATAGACTATGTGACCATCTTGGGTTGCACTTATTATCTCATGTTGTATCCTGACGCAATCGAATTAGAAGTCAAACGAATTGGAATGCATTTAAAAAATATCTGCTTCTATTCAAATAATAGCAAAAATCCAATAAATGCTATTATCGTTTCGCTTGAATCTCTGAAAAAAATGGGAGATTCCAAAGTACGAGATATTGCTGACTGTAAACTACCAGAAATATCTATTAATTTTATTAGTGATTCAGATAAGGAAATCGCCCAATTATATAAGCAAAATCAACGCATCGATTGGGAGAAAGTTTTTTGGAATGTCATTAACTATAATGAAAACCATTTCAACTCCTTCATTCAAGGTAATTTAAGCATACTTCTTCATTTATGCGTTAAAGAACTATCGCCTAATGAATTAGAAAATACGTTTAAATTATTTGTGGATAGAATTTACCAAATAGAAAAAGATGATGACTGGACCAAAAAGAATGAATTACGAAGAAAACTGTTGGAATACGGAGACTATAGTCTACCTGATGGTGGTGGAAGTGCATCTTTGGCTCCTTGGATGGAGCGATGGAATTTCATTGAGGATGGTGACGATTGGATGAGTTTATTTACTGCGTGGAAAAATCAAGATACAGAAAATAAATTTAATATACTCAAAAAATACGTCAACAATGAGCCTACAGATTTTACTAACAAGCATGACTGGATATCGTTTTTACGTAATCCCAAATATGAATGCTTTGGATTTATGAAACAAAGAAAATTTCTTTGGTGGGAAGGTGAAAATGGTCTATCTCCACATGTTATCCTTCTTAGCGGTCACCAGGCATCTGAATTTTCTTCAAGAGAATTAGCTATACAGATATTGGATAAGCTATTAAAACCTGCTCATTGGATTTGGAATTATAACACGTGTGTTATTGACTTTAAATTACATGACAATTCTTATGTCACGATAAAACCTGATGACATGAAATATTATCTTGACATAGTTTATCATTGGTCTGAAGAAAAGCCTTTTTGGGGGCTGCGACTAGGGCACAGAACAGATGAGTTAGGGATAGATATTTTAAATAAACTCAATAGCAATACAAAATATAAATGGTCTTGTAGTGAAGAAGAAAACAATAAAAGAAAATTTATTGTTGAACGCTTTTACGAAAACAATAAGGGCGATACAGATGAGACTGCAGCACAGGAAATTCAATCAAAAGTTGAAAAACTATTGGAAGAAATATGTACTACCCTTGGATAAATATAGGTGATATCTCTGAAAAAGTTCAGGAATTCGCCAATTAATTAAATATCGCACCACCTGTCTCAGGCAGTGCGATACTACATCATACAAATAATGTTTATTGACAAATCTTTACCGTATAGAAACACTTATATATTTATGAGAGATTAATTTCCTTTGAAAGCCATGCGACATTCACGAGCCACATGGCTTTACTATAAGTTGGGGGCATAACTTTTAAATAATAGCATTATGAATATAGAGATTAAGAACATCTTAGCAAGCTGGGAATCATCCTTACCCCGCTACGGTAAAATTGACAACTGGAACTTCTCGGAGAACTTGTCTCTCCTTGGTAGATACCTGAGAGCAAATAAGGATGAGAACAAAAATATCCATTATCTCATCAAGTACATCAGGGATACTGTCATCACTAAAGACTTCAACACCGAAAACATATTGAATGCCATACATAAAGTGATGAAGCTGGAGGAAGAAAACACAAAATCCACATCCATATGCTTCCTCGTCAAGAGAAATAAAGGCAGAGTTGTCCTCAATGGCCAAGAGGTGCGCTTCAAGTCAGAAACCCAAAAGCTGTTCACCGAAAAGTTGAAGTTCAAAAATGGAGAATTGCTCCGCAATTTCGACATTGAAACAGAAAGTTGTTCTGATTCAAGAAAAGTACGCCGAATCGTAGAAAAGCGAATGAGTCAAGCTTACCACAAGATGAACAGACACGAGGAAGGATATAAAACGACCAATAACGAAAGATATTGGATGAAAAGAGCTACAGCTTTCCAACTTCACAACATTGGTCAAAAAGAAAAGGTAAGAAATGTAACCAGAGGACTGTCAATCCACTGGAAAAAGCAATACGACCCACTTACCCATGAAATCGTGTTCAAAAAGAAAATGGCGTATCGGAATGAGGCTGCTGCCTTAAAAGCCATCGAAGAATGGAAAAGAAAATATCCCAAGCAAAGAAGGGAAATGGCAGCATACCAATGTTCCGATTGCGGGAAATGGCACATCGGGCACAAAGCGAACCTGCTCGCTCATCCAATGCTTAATGCAATGATTCCCCATCTTCAAGAATGCTGTTAAACCATCAAAATAGAACCACGGGAAGAATCTTGTAGAAGAGAAAAAGTAGAAGGATTACCGATGAAGGAGGGGGAACAATTCATGTCTATAGCGAGGTTGAGCAGTTATGATTTACAGAAGGTAATTGAAACCATTACAATAGCGGCGATAGCTGCAAATACGAACTTTTTCATAATCTTATCGTTTTTAATTGTGAATATTTATTTAAATTACTGTCTTTGTGGATTCATTGGCGAACCACTAATGATATTCACAATCAGCATGCCAAAAGAAGATAAAAACACAATATCTGCTGATTATCAGACAGATAGACGATATATGCCAAAAATAGGTATTGTGGAAACAGGGGAAATCGTGTGGAAATATTCCACAAAAAACTGGAGAATTGCTTAAAAAGGTGATGCATCCATGAATGCTATCTATAGCTATAATGCTTCCGTTTTTATATTTGACTGAGCCCACTTTAAAAAGTAAGGCCTGTTTAAAGTGGGCTCAGTTAATTTACTGATTGATAATACCACTATCGTTTAATCCTTACAATGCTTACGTGAGTAATACTGAATGCAATCTGAAGCCTTGAACACAATCTTATCACGGGCTGCAATCGTAATCTTCTCCTTAGTGGCAGGATTAATACCCTGACGCTCTGCTACATGCTTGATAGAGAATCTACCGAAGTCAGGAATAGCGATTTCTCCATCACCTTCCACCATATTGTCCGCCATTAAACCTATCATGGTATCAAAATACCTGGCTGCATCAGTCTTTGTGATACCAGCTTTCTCAGCAAATGCTGCAATAATCTTTGTTCTATTCATCTTATGTAACTCTATTAAATTTATGATGCAAATATACTCCTTTTCTGTCAAATAAGAAAATATAATTTCAAAAACATCTACATAATCCCTTAAAATTGGGATAATCTGACATATGCAATGAAAAATCTTTTTATCTTTGGGGGCGCAAAGTTAATTAAAATTTTCGTAAAAAACAAAAGAAACCTTCCTTTTTAAAGTTATATTTTGAATATCTATCTATCTTTTTTACTACATAGATACATAAAATAGTTGAGAATCAAAAGATACAAGGTTAAACAACTATAAAGGGGCAAAAGAAAAAAATGACACCAATACAAAAAAAGCCCTCGATACCAGGTACCGAGGGCAAGCCTATCTGTCACGTCCAGTCTCAGTGAAGAGGCAAACACGAACTTAATCGCACATAACAACGATAGGCTTCCGCTGAGGACGTCCAGCCTCAATGAAGAGACTAACACTAACTTAATAGCACATAACAACAGCGGTTATTCTTTTTGCCTCATGTACAAAACGTTCAGCATCTTCTCACCTGTCAGCCGGGTATATTTCCAGATCGTAGCCTCGTTTCTAGGCATATCTCTCACCCAAGGCATCAGCACTAGAGGCATGACCAAAGACAATCACCATATTTTCTGACTGTTGATTTTGAAGATAGAAGTCACACTTCTCTTTCAGCAGCTCATAATCGCTGAATCGCAACACTATTCTTTGCCACGAGGAAGTGGGCAAAGTAACAACACAAAGTGTTCTTGCCAACACCGCCCTTCAGATTTGAAAATACAACGATTGTTACAATAATTATCATATTTTTGTATTGCAAATATACAATACAATCTTGTAAATAACAACATCAACTTTTTAAATTTAACTAAGTTTATGCTTTTAGCCAACTTTGTTAACTTAGAAAAGTTAACAAACATGCAAACATACATACAAAAAATATCTTGCAAGTGATATTTTCCTTGTTGTGAAAGTACGTATTTTTTATAAGTTATTGAGAATGAGATAGGTTTTTATCTCATAAAAAGAAGAGGTTACGAATTAGAAATAAACAGAATGTATCATCCTGCTGTGATTTGCATAACCATCCAAAGAACTCTTTCGGTTGCAAAGATACGATATTTAATCGGGGATAAAGAATGTTTTAAGATTTTTTATCACCGATTTTTTGCTTGAATAAATCTGTTTTTATTAAATCATATTCTTCTCTATTCTTTGCTATTTCCATTTCAATCCATTCAAACTTATGTGGCAAGGATTCCTGTTTTTTGAATGTTCTGTTTGCTTTGCATATTCTCATCCTTTCGCCGCTTCTTTCACGAGAAGAATATGCACAACGCCTATGCCGAGGCATCGGCCAGAAAGACCCGCTTTACAGGAAATGGTAGCCTGCTTACCGAGAAATATCTCAGAGAGTGGAACGATCCGCGCATGGGAATCAGAGCTGCATGGTATGTAAACTGGGACAAGCAATCGCTGCTTTCGCTGAAACGCAACATCAGTCACATCAACCTGCTCATGGGCGAATGCTGTTCATCAATCTGAAAACCGGAGCACTCAGTACTAAGGTAGTTTTTTGCACTGAAAATTTCTTTTGAGATGACAAAAATATCTTTTGTTGGTAAGAGGCGACCTTAACCGCATATTTTTCACTAATCGCAGGCATAAAAGTCACTTTTGTGTTTACCGAAACTAAAATTTAGACTTGTAAAAAGCAGTTAAATACAAATAATCTGCTGTGTATCAACAAGATAATCGCTATGATTATAGATTAGCAATTTAGACCTTATTTCTGGTCGTATTTCTCGGAAAATTTGTATTTTTGCAGGCAAAAAACATAAAAGAATTAAGTCATGAAAAATTTTTATATTCACATCAGTTCATTGATTATTGTGGTTTTGGTGTTTATGTCATCTTGCCAACACAAGCCTAATACCACGATAGCACAAGCATTGCTACTGGCAGGAGAACACCCGGATAGTGCCCTCGCACTCCTGAACAACATGCAGTTCAGTAAACTGGGCAAGTCTGAACAGGCAAAGTACGCTGTTGTGTACACAATGGCACAAGATAAGTCGGGGTTGGATGTGGACGAAGATTCGCTAATTCGCATTGGATACAACTGGTATGAAAAGCATCCAGAAGATTCCCTTTATGCAAAATGCCAATACTATATGGGCAAATACTATATGCTAAATGATAGCACGGAGTTTGCCATCCGTTGTCTAGATCGCTCATATAAAGCGTCAGAAAAGATAGA
>NZ_SGVY01000050.1 GCF_004535825.1 Segatella hominis
AAGAATATTCCATTGCTTGTACTTTTACTTTGTGACCCTAAGGATATCAGTAAAAGTAAGCTTTTGTTTAAAATGCACCAAAAAAGAACTATAGCCACAATTAGCCAATAATATTTTTTTAAAGATTTTTTCATAATTATCTCTTTGACTTGAAAAGTATAGCGCTAGATATATTTAAATTCGGAAGGTTGACAGAACTATCTATAATCGGTCCTTTTGTTCTTTTTAAAAGGTTATTCCAAAATGATTTCCCTTGCGAATCTATCGGACTTCTATGGCGTGTCGCAAAATCAGAATCATTTGATTTTTCTCTAATATGATAGTCTGCATTTTGTATATCTCCAGGAGAACTCACAAAAGGAGTTTTATTTATGACCCAATCATCTGAATTTTGATAATCTACGGTTTTTACGTTTGGGGATGCATTGGTTGTAATATCTGCAGCTTGAAAAGGGTTAATATGTACAATTTCTTCTACACTATACCCATGACCTATAAGATAACTTGCAATACCTTCAGCAAATGCTGCTCCCATACTATGAGTTACAAATTTGAATGTTTCTCCTTGTTTTAAACCAGATACTATTTTTTTTATATTATCTTCGGCATATCTGTAACCAGCGCTAATACGGCTTTTTGCACTTGATAAAGGTTTATAATCTTTATCTGTAAAAAAGATTTCTTTATCATTCCAGTATTTTATGGCACCTTGGACAAATGGAGACTTTCTTCCATTCCAGTATTGTTCTCCTGCAGGAGGTGAACCAAAGCCTATTTTCCCATTTACAAAGACAATTTTATTTCCATCAGGATCAATAAACTTTATCGGTTTACCAACACAGTAAACATATCCACTAATGCTTGGATATTTCTCTGTAAAAGCATCCACTCCATACCACAGTGATGACACAGGATTCATATACCTCGCCCCATAATAATACAGTCCCGTTTCCTCATCGAATTCCTTACCATTGAACTTATATGGCATATCCTCAGATGAAGTATGTTCATCTACAAGCAACTCTCCGTATGGCAGGTAGGCATCGAACTGGGTGATATTGGCCTTAGCATCTGTAATATAAGAGGTGCTGCCCAGGTGATCAGAGTGATAGAAGAAGATGTCCTCGGTGTTGGTAGTATCCGTAGGGATATAGCCATATCCCGGCTGGGCATTGTCAGGACTCTCCGGTTCACTCCATTGGATAGGAGGACCAGGAACATCACCTTTGCCGTTGAACTTCGGATGCTGTATCCAGCCTTCTGGAACGCTGTGGTCACCCAGGTCTGTAATGATGCTGTTGTAACCAATACCTGTATTATCTGGATCTGCAGTTGCACCCTTCATCGTCGGCACTCCCGGCGGTGTGCCGAGCTGTTTGTAATACTCCTCACGCTGCTTTTCTATCTGCATCATGCGGGCGGCATAGTCTTTCTGACCTGCCGTAACGTTGTTGCCGCCAATGCCATAGACATTGCTGAACCTGCCTGTACCAATCTTGGAGGCAATACGCTTGCTGCCAATGAAGTAGTGCTTGGTGAAGCGGTTCTTCGTGACAGTGATGATCGGAGCGGGATAAATGGTGTAATCCTCCGTCTCATGGAAGGAGATTCCCTGCGGAGCACCATTGATATATACACCCTCCAGATCACCGTGGCTCTTGACGATTCGCTCGCCTGCGGCATTGTAGGTATAACGGCTGGTCTTGCCGTTGTCAGACAGTACCATCAGTCTGTTGTCCTCATCCCAGTACATCCTGCGCTCGGTATTGAGGCTGTCATTCTCCACCAATATCGGATTGCCGTTGGCATCATAGGTGTAATGGTCGTGGCCGACCTGCGTAGGGGCAGTAGGATGGCTGTCGTCCTCATACCTGTATGTGAAGTCGTAAGACTGTGCCGTTCTTGTGGAATCCACCTTCTGCACCTTGGTAAGCGGCTCGCTCATGCGTCCGAAGGTCATCGCCATCTCATACGATGCACTCTTTGCCTTGCCGCTTGCCGTTATCAGACGGTTCAGTTCGTCATAGACATAGGTATGGCTGAAGGCACCGCCAAGCTGGGACTTGCCGCCAGCCTTCGCAGGGTCTATGGCATTGGTGATGCCCAGGATGTTGTCCGCGGCATCATATCGGTACTTATTGGTCATGACCGCCGCACCGGCAGCCGCGAGGTTCATCTCCTGCAGGCGTTCACGCTGTCTGTCATAGGTATAGGTGGTCTCCGTTCCGTTGCCCAGGCGGGTATAGACGGTATGTCCTTCCTTGTCATAACCCACCTCTTCCACGATGGTTTCTTCCTTTCCCTGTCTTTCTGACCTGATGCTCTCCACCTGTCCTGCGGCATTGTAGCCGTAGGTCACGACCTCTCCGTCTGGATAAGTCATGGTACGCACACGGTTCCAGCTGTCGTAGGTGGCCCCATATACATAGGTACGCACGTCGGCAGTGCTGACCATCACCGAGCGCACGGTCTTTACGACCTCTCCCTGGTTGCCGTAATAATATGCCTCACCTCCCGATGCATCCTCCACGAGCACGAGTCTGCCGGCACGGTTGTACTTCTCTCCCGGCTTGCCGTAGGTATAGGTGACGCGGTTGAAGAGGTTCTTCGGATAGAGAACCTCGCTCAGCCTTTCATAATCGTAGGTGTAAGTGACGGGAGCCTTGTCAGAAATGCTCTTCTTGAGTTCCGCCGTGAGCTTCGTCAGGAAATTGCCAGCCGCATCGTAAGTGTAGCTGACTTCACCTGCATCAGGGTGGTTTACCTTGAGCTTATGTCCCAAAAGGTCGTATTCGTAGGTTGTGACCTTGTCATTGGGATGATGAACGGTGGTTACTTGTCCCACGGCGTCGTAGTCGTATTTCACGGTGATATTGTCGCCCGAGGCGTGTTGTACCGTTTCTCGATTACGTCCTTTCTCGTCAGTATAGCTCTCGGCATGGCGTCCGAGGGCATCGGTCACCTTTGTTTCAAGCATCGGCTCGCCGTCATGAGAAACGATACTGTATGCCGTCGTCTTGGTTGCCCCATCGGGCAGTGCAACCTTTGTCGTGCGGTCGTAGACGTCGTATTCGGTGGTTGCCTGCGGGTCGCCCATGGTGGTGTTGTACGTACCGATGCTTCCGAAATCCTCCGTTACCGGATAGTATGTCTCTATGGTACGTCCGAAGGCATCCCGTACGGTTCGCCCGCTTACAATGGATACCTTCCGGCATTTTCCGTCCGTCCATACCACGCCTGTCTGTTTAGTCTGCACGGCGCGCATCAGACTGTCGGCGAAAGTATAAATTTCGATGTCGCCCTCGGGTGCGTAATGCACCGTACGGGTATAACGACCAGCAGGATGATACTCGAACTTAATGGTATAGGGCTTGCCTGCGGCAATCTCCTTCGGACCGAGAATCGTGCTTTGGCGTCCCATGTCGTCGTAGGTATAGCGCATCTTATTGCCGTTGAGGTCGGAAGTCTCTAAGGGCACTGCCCACTTGTAGTCGTAGACGGTGGAAGAGGTGTAACCATAAGCATCTTTTACGCTTGTCACCAATGCATGGAGCACGTCATCGTAAGTGTAGTCGTAGCGCATGCGCTGTCCCCTATGGTTCTCGGGCTTGGTGAGACTTGCAAGATTACCATAGGCATCGTAGGTCATATCGTAGACCGACGGTTTATCGCCGTTGTGCATGGTGATGTTGGTGATGTCACCATTGCCGTTGATTTGCGTAGAACGTTCGCGGTAAACCTTTCCTCCTTTATCCTTTACGGCGATGTGCTTGGGTACGGAGACGATATATTTTGCCTGCAAGTCATGATAGGCAATATCGGCATCTAATTCATAGTTCGTTGCCGTTTCCTTGTAGGAGGCAAGGTTACCGTATGCATCATAGGTATTGTGCACGGTGGTGCTCATGCTGCCCTGTCCGCTGTTGCCGTAAATGCTCTGCTTTACGGCAACAAGTGCCGGGAAGAATACCTCCGTGTCAGCCTGCTGTCTGAGCTCGTAGGTATTCTCCGTTCCCTGCAGCCTGCTACCTGCTGCATCGTAGAGCGTCTCTGCAGTGACGAGGTCGTGCATGTAGAAGTGGCGGTTGTGTCCGTACTCCGCTACCTGTTTGCGGTAAACGGCATTGCCGTTCTGCGTGTCTATCTGCTTGGTAGTAACTTTCTCAAAACCGTAGAAGTCACGTTCTCGGCGGTCGCGATAGCCACCTTCATACTCAAACTCGTTGCGCATCTTGGTGGCTCCGTTCTCGGCATAGCCACCCGTGGTCTCCACGGATGCCATCACCCAACGGCGACCGGGCATGTTATAGCTTGGTTCTGTCTGCTTGTATTCTACGACAACATGTCCGCCGAAAGGCAGGGTAACGCCTTTGAGCAGGTTGGTACGTCCCGTTAGGTTACGGCGCACCTTCATGCTGTTTTCACTGTCGCTGTAAACGAGATCTGGCAAGCCGTCGCCGTCTATATCCATCAAAGCCGCAGTCGTGCGATTGATGCTTTCGCTATGTGACCCTTGTATGCTCGGTGTAATATTGATGCCGAAGCCGAACGGCAGCGGTATGCGGATGGTATAGGCCGTGCTGGCGTATGTGGCCACGGAAGAGCCCAGGTCGGCGGAAATCTCCGATTTCTTATGCAACTGCTCAGGTGCGGCAAAGCCGCTGCCCGTATTCTGTGTAACCTTCAGGTCGCCGTTTCCGTCCTGCTCTACAAAGTCTGGCAGTCCGTCGCCGTTGATATCATGGAAAGCACCCTTGCCGGAAGTGAGGCTACCCGTATCGTTCTGACCTGCTGATATGTTGAAGAGGCCGAGGACGGATACGCATACACCCAGTCCGTCACCGTAGTTGCTGTTGGAGCTCCGTTCCACGTCATTGATTCCCGACGGCATGGTCTCCGTGAAGGAATATCCCAGATTGTAGCGCACCTGTCCCCTGCAGACCATGTCTGGCAGTCCGTCTCCGTTGATGTCCTGCCAGCTGCGTACGGTCTCCGACGTGCCGCTTGAGAAATTTCCGCTGGCACTGCAGGCGCCCTCCGAGACGTTTCCGCTGAAGCTTGCTCCTTCTGCATTCTTTTCCAGCCTTCTCGTCTGCTGCAGGCTTGCCATGCTCCTGGCGAAGGAAGCCTTCGCCTGCTTGAGCTGAGCACCTAATTTGGAAAGGCTGTAGCTGTCGGGATCCATGCTGAGTCCGGCATCCCCGCCTATGTTTTCCGATTTGCCGCTGGATGCGGGTGATTCCACATCGTATTGCAGCCCGTCACCGGGTATTCCGGTCTGCCCTGTAAGCTGGGCCCTGACGCTGCCGTTCTCATCACGTATCCAGTCCGGATATCCGTCACCGTTGAGATCCATGACGGACACCGTTGTATAGGAATCCTGTCTGGTGCTGCTCCTGTTCACTCCGATGCTGGCTCCCATGGAGAATCCCAGGGAGTAGGTCTTTCCCGTGCTTTTCGATTCGGTCATCAGTACGGGTGCGGAAAGTCCCTCTCCATGTGTGCAGTAGCTGATGGAGTCAATGGTTATTTCATCCTCACCCAGTCTCGATGCACGCATCATCGTACCTTCCGTATAGACACTATCAGTGGCGCTGACATACTTTCCCGTCTCGGGACTGTATGCCATCGTAAAGAATTTCTGCCTGCTGATGTCGAGCGTATTTCTCTCGACGGCTTCCTCGTCGATTTTCCCGTCCCTGATGTATTCATTATGGTCAGGTACTCTCATCTCGGCAATTCTGACAGGCTCCTCTCTTTCATTGCTGTTCCATGCGAACTGGCCCCATCCCCTGTAGAGCATTCCGCAGTCGAAGCGGTTGAAGCTGGAGAATACGGATGCGGGAACGGTTCCGACAGGTACTGCCCGGCGACCGGTCTCCAGTTTCCTTCCGTCTGCACCTGTCTCGTAGAGTATGGAGTCGCGGAGGATGTGCAGCCGGGCGACCGGAGCGTTGTCCAGTTCATTGGATACGGAAAAGCTCACCTGTATTTTCCTTGCCGAAAGTCGCGGGATGAGGAAGTCGCCGTCCACGGCGGTACTGTCCCCCCAGAGGCGGTTGTTGCCTGCCATCGTATAATCCCTGCGGTAAAGCAGCGTGCCCGTCTCGTCCTTCAGTGTAAGGTGGACGGTGGCAGGTTCTGTGTCCCTGACCGAGGAGCGGACGGTCTGGAACTCGGGAACAAGAACCAGCCTGTTTCCCCAGACGGAGTCACGGGTAGCGAAGTGAATGAGCGTATCCCTTGCCGCAGCGATGTTCTTGTTGAACATCAGGCGCTGCGGGGCAAGCGTGTATCTGGTGGTGTCGCTGTGGAACACGGGATTCCAGCTGATGTGCTGCCAGTTGACGGGACTGTTTGTCCTGATGATGAAGTTCACCGTGGCACTGTCTGCAGCCTGAGAACGGAATTCGCCCATGAAATTTCCTGCAAGCACGGTGTCGGCAGGCAGGAAGAGGCTTCCTACTTCCGTCTGCTTGCCGGTCTTGTCCGTCCTTACTACAGAGAGGGTGAGGTCATCGCCCGTCTTCTGCTTGCTGAAGCTGCCTTCATAGGATACCGTTCCGTCCACGGCAAGCGGTGCTGCGGACATCTCGCCGGCGATGTGGTCCGAGGAACAGCGGTAATGTCTCAAATCCTCTCCGGCATAGGTGTCTGCCGCAATGGAAGTGTAGATGATGTCCGGATCCCATTCGACCGCATCCCCCGTACCTGAATATCTGGCATTCACGCGGAAGAGCAGGAAGTCGCCCGGTCTGACGGTAAGTTCTTTTTCCGGTACCGTGACGCTGCCGGATTGCAGGAGCGTGTCTTTCCACAGTACGTTGTCATTGTGCTGCATGCTCAGGCTGACACCGTCACCCAGGTCTGACGGCTTGCTGACCGTAGAGGTCACTTTCACAGTTCCTGCGTATGGGGCACGCCACAGACGCACGGCATCGTGCAGCGGGAATTCCCGTTCCAGGGAATCCCTGATGGCATCATAGTCGGGCAGGAATGCGGAATCTATGCCCTCCGCATTTCCCGTGATGGGATTTCCCGTATTGCTGCTCGTGCTGCTGAAGCTTACATCCCTGCCGTTTGTATGGTTGAAATATACCGTACCGTTGCAGGCGATGTCTATCAGCCCGTCGGCATTGAAATCCTGGAAATAGGTCTTGTTCTTGCTCTGGTCGGTGGTCTTGCTTACGGCGTAGCCGGCACTTGCCGGGCCGAAGCCTGCAGCCACGTTCGCATTCCTTGTGTTGCTGGTGGTTGTTCCTCCGGTGAAACTGCTGATGCCCCTGATGACCATCTTCTCTCCGAAAGACGGATGGCTGAGGTCCCTGTTCTGGTTCAGCCTGTAATACAGTTTCCCGTCTGCACCTTTCCAGACCTTGTCTGGCATGCCGTCTCCGTTGATGTCAACGAGGGCAATGCGTCCTTCGTTGTCCGACTTGGAATAGGAGTAGGAACCTCCTGCATTGACCGATGCCGGTCCCCAGCCGGCTCCGACCATGACTCCGCCGCCCACGGTGTTTCCCCTGGCAGAGCCGCCGCCGAGAAGCGACATGCTCTCGTCAAGGTTTCCGATGTGGTAGCTGACAAGTCTGCCGCAGTCGTCCTTCTCTGCCGTATAGACTTCGGGGGTATCGGAGAAGATACCCTGCGCAATGTCGTTGTAGTAGCTGAAGCCCTGTGCCGCCACGCGCCTGTCCCTGCTGTCTTTCTGCACGATGCTGTCAAGAAGGGTCTTGGAGAAGGCGCCTTCCCTGTAATGGAACGCATAGGCACGCAGCTGTTCCCCGTCATACATCACTTCCACGCGTTCGAGCAGGGCATCGTCTGTCTGCAGTATGCCCAGGCGCCCGTTTCTGACGGCATCCTTGCGTCCGGTTGCTGCATATGTGAACCTGACGCTGTAGGGACCTTCCTCATCCCTGTATCCCGTATAGCGGTAGATGTCGGGGTAGAGGTTGTTCCCTTTCTTGATATACCTGTAGGATATGGTGTTGCCGTGGGCGTCCTGAGTTCTGCAGAGCGCCCAGCGCAGGATGTTCCCTCGGGCATCTTTCAGCACGGCACCTTCATCCACCACGCCGTCCCTGCCGCCGAAGAAGGATACCGTTCCGTCCTTGGAGGTTACTTCCCAGGTATAGTTCTGCGGGGAATCACCCCTGCGGATGATCCTGGCGAAACCGCCCTCGGTGAGCGGGCGGAAATGCCTGTCCTTCGTTCTTGCCGGTGCATCGGCCGTGCGGTAGGTGCGACCGTTGAGTCTGCTGCCCATGAACAGGTAGCTCTCGCTTTCCCTTTCCCTGTCAAAGCGTGGCACGCCCCATCGGGTCTCGATGTCAATGCTCTGCAGGGGAAGATTCCAGCCGTAGCCGGCATAGGAGGAACTGCCGTCGCTACTGTACTGCAGGCTGACACCGGGCTGCATGCCGGCTCTTCCGGCTGGCAGTTCAAACGGATAGCCCAGTGATGCAGTTCCGCTCTGGTTGGCGGATGGAACGCTCACGGCCGTAATGCCGGCACCGGGGTCGGCTGCCTTGAGTTCGCTGATACCCGTTGGCACATAGTTCTGGGTCTCGGGATTCTCGGGCACCCTGATGATGCCGTTGATGACGTCGGTGAAATGCGATGTCTCGGCCACGACCAGTTCCCTGTCCTTGTCCAGAGCCTTGTGCCGCAGCATTACCCACCTGTCTTTCAGTCCGTCATAATAATAGGTATGGATATCCTCGGCTGTATATCCCTGTGGTATGAGGGTACTGTCATAGGGTACGGTGATGCTCGCCAGCGAATGTACGAAGTGCTCTCCGTGCGGCAGGAAGCGGTAGCCGGCGATACTGTTCTTCCGGCTGGCAGAAATGGTAGGATTACTCCTGTCTGCCGTCACGTTCACCATGCCTGCAGGCAGGTGGGGAAGTTCGCCCTTGCGCAGCGGTGTAATGCTCAGGATTCTGGCATGGTCCATACTGCCCCGGGGAACCCTGAGTTCCGCACGTCCTACAGACAGGGAGTCTGCTTCCATACCGGTGAAGTACTTGCTTACCGTACGTTTCCGGAAATTCTGTAGATCCGCCGCTGCATTTTTCCCGGCGGTCTGTTCCGGTCGGATGCCCCTCTCCCCGGTAGGGAGAATGGTGTCTCCGGCTGTCTTCTTTATGAGGCTGTCTTCAGCAGAATACTCTCTGCTGTCCTGGATGCGGTTGCCGGAGATTCCCTTACTGCCGTCATTGCAGGATGCAAGCAGCAGGATGATTCCTGAAACCACAACGGATAGGAATATGTTTCTTTTCATGTTCTTCTACTTTGATATAGTGGTTGGTTCCGTTTATTTTCTGACGAGTCTGATGCTCTTCCTGCTGGTCCCGCTCTTCATCTCAAGAATATAGATGCCGTCCAGGGGCAAATATAAGCGGGTGGCATGATAGGTGTCTGCCGAGCGTTTTTGCGTCTGCATCAGGGCACCGTCCGGTGAATAAAGACGCAGTTCCAGCGGGAATGATCCGGACATCTCCACACGTACGGAGACGTCGCCGTCTTCTGTCGGATTGGGAGAAACGTCATAACGTGAGAAGATGTCTCCTGCTGCCGTAGATACGTCAAGCGTGCGGATTGTGGTACATCCCTCGCCGTCGGTCAGTTCGAGGAGGTATCTTCCGTCCCCGTCAAGCGTGACGCTCTCTCCGCTCAGGTATCTGCCCTCTGGAGTCTTCCAGCGGCAGGTGTAGCTACCTTGCGTTTCAAGATGATACTCACGTGAAGCACCTTTGGAGAACTGGACATCCTGGAGCTCCGGCATGTCTGCCATGTCGGCATTGGATACCATGATCTCGCTGGAGAGGGTCTTGCCGTTACGGTCCCTGGCAGTGAGGACGTACAGCCCCTGCTGCAGGTCTTTGACGGTGAGAATGCTGTCTTCGGTGGAAAGGCTGCTGATGATAGTCCCGTCAAGGCTGACCGTGACACGGTATGGTGCACTGCCGCCTGTCAGGAGCATCCTGAGCCGTCCCCTTTCTGCCGTGGAGCAGCAGGGACGTTCCGTTTCAACGGTCGCAAAGAAGTCTTTGGCGATGCGTAATGTGAAGATGCTTTCTCCGGCAGCGGCTGCTATACCGTCAAAGACGATGCTGTCGGCATGGCTGTCCCTGGCCCTGTAATAACGTATCTGTCCTACAGGAAATCTGCCCGTTCCGCTCTCATCTACGGCGAGGTAGTATTCCTCACCTGTTTCGAGCGGCTTGAGACTGCGGATGCATCGGGTATCGAAAGTAAGGGCAAGAGGTTCCGTCTGGCTGCCCACCATTGAAGCTGCCCACCGCCGCTGCATCCATTTTCCGTTACCTTTGTCTGCAGCAAAGGAAAGTAGCCTTGCATCATCGCCCCAGAGAAAGCTCGTACCTTCGCTGACGGACCGGGTGGATACCCTGATGACGGCTTCCTCCTCGCTGCTTTCACCTGTAGTCTGGTCAAGCTTCGAGACTGCATCGCCGATGATACCCGCAATGCGGTGGTTGTATGCCCTGAGCCTGTAGTGGTTGCGGATGATTTCACCTCTGGAGTTGAAGTATGAGTGGGCAAGGGTGATGCCGTGGCGCAGGGCAAGGGCACTTTCCACTCGCATGCGTTCGGTGGTGGTGAGGGCACGGTCATAGACGGCATATTCCACCATGCCGTCCCTGAGGTTTCTGACAGGAAGTTTCTCTCCGGTCATTTTACCGATACTGAGCGTTCCCTGCGTTCCGTCGGCAGAAGAGCAGCTGTAGGAATACAGGCGCAGCCGCGGTAGCGTGTCACGTCCCGTATAGTTCATGAAAGTTCCTCTGGCAAGGTTGGCGGAGCGTGCCGTGGTCTGTACACGACCGGTCTTGCCGGAACGTGTGCTGACATTCCAGAGCAGCTGCTCGCTCCCCTGCTGTATCCTGCCTACACCGACAAAGGTCATTCCGCCGGTACCGGAAAGCTGTACTGTTCCGTTATCCTTGCCAGTTGCCCATTTTACGGGACCGGCTACGCCGCCAGGAGACTGTGCCTGGACGGCGGCGGAAAACAGAAAGAGAATTACTGTTATATTGAATACTGTATGTTTCATCGTCATTTCTTTTTGTTCAGGAGTATGGTATAGCCGACTGTCAGCTGGAGCAGGTGACTGTTGTTCGTAGCTCTGTGATAGCCGTAGGGGTTCTCTTCCGTCCTGATGAGATTCCCGGCGCCGTAGCAGTATTGGAGGCTGGCTTCGATTCCGTTTCTGAAGGATGAATATCCTATTTTCAGCAGGGGCATGAAGTGAGGGCGTGCCCGGAGTGATTCTCTTAGATGTTCCCGGGTGAGTCCGTCTGCCGGTGCAAATTCTGCAGCACGGTTGCTGGAAAAGTCAATGCCGCCCGGATTAATGGGAATGCCCACACCGACACCGGCACCCATGTAGAAATCGCTCAGCAGGTAAAGACGTACTGAAGCCTGGGGCAAGATGAAATGATAGCGGAAGGCGGTTTTCTCGTCGGTTCCGTCAATTTCCTTATGTTCCTTCAGGGTGGATGACAGGCATGTGTAGTCTGCAGCCAGCTCTATGCCCAGACGGTCGCTTCGCCAGAGGGCGAAGACACCCATCGCAGGAACTAACGAACCGCTCTCTTCCATGGTGTTGCGTGGACGGAAGGAACCGTCTTCAATAAGGGCTGCGAGATTTCCGATGGAACTGTATCCGATACCGGCGCGCATGCCGATACGCAGCTGGTAATAACGCTTGCGATGGAAGATGAGTCCCTGTTCTGGGGAGCGGCTGGTTTCAGCCGGATCCATGGCGGTTTCTACAAAACCTGGTTCTTTGGAAGGCAGCACTTCGAGGCTATCCTGCACAGGAACCTCTTCTTTCTTTACTTCAACAGCTGCTTCTTGGGTAGGAAGAGGAATATGGGTGGCTGTCACCTTCTTTCCTGATTGTTTTCCTGCTGCCTTTTTCCATACTATGGGGAAGACGGCAGATGAATCCATTCTGGCGGACTCATGTGGGGGTGAAACACGGCTTGTTGCCGGTGGTGGCGGTTGCGGCGACGGCACTTCTTTCCTGTCTTGCCCGCAAAGCCGCAGGCTGAGAATGATGATGATAATGACAAGGAATGCACCTGTGCCGCGGATGACATTGCGTTGGTTAGAATTCATCATGGGCTCTTATATATATTAAAATGTGTATGTGTGTTGGACAGATTAGTCAGACCATAGACTTTCTGTTCTTATTTGATTTTGATCATATAACCCACAGTCAGTTCAATCTGCTGGTTGTGGTTGTCCTGTTCCACCCAGTTGTAGGTGTTGGTTTCTGTCTTGATGCTGTTGGTCAGACTGTAGTGGTAGCGCAGATCGACCGTCATGCCAAAAGGGAATTCATAGCCGATACCGCCACCCAGGGCAGCATCAGGACGGCCTTTCAGTTTATCCCTAAGCAGCCGCTCGGTCTCTTTCACGCCCGGATAGCCCAGCGCTGAAAACTTTTCGTCTTCCTGATTTCCCGTATAGGAGAGATTGTCGGGAGAGAGGTTGGCACCTATTCTTCCGCCCAGAGAAACATGCAGGGAATTCCTGCCCCTGAAAGGATAGAGGTTCAGATAGGCGGCAAGTCCCAGATGATGGTAACGGGTGGAAAGCGTGTAGTTCAACTCGTTCCTGTCTTCGTAACGCACCCTGGCTGTCTTGTTGTAATAGGTGATGCCTGCTTCCACGCCGCAGAGACTTCCCGGCTCTCTGTAAAGGAAAAACAGTTCAGCACTTGGTACGAAAAGCCCTTTGTTGTCGAACGAATAGTTGGAATAATAATTTTCACTCACCAGTATCCTGTCTATATGGTTGTTGATACTGTAGCCGCCTCCCAGACGGATGCCGGCATTGAAGGAGTTCTCCTGGGCACTCAGTGAAAGACAGCAAGTGGACAAAAGAACGGTTAACTTAATTCCTGTATTCATAAATCTGAATTTATTATTTAATTTCATCCTGAAATTAAAGTTCCTCATTATTCTGTGACTCCCGTCAAATATGTTGGCAGCAGAAACAATGGGGCACTTTTAGGGTTAATCGAAACTTGTATTTGGCTTTACATGTCTCAATTAAACTCATTATTACTTTTACTGACAGAAGATTACTTAGAGCCTTGCCGAAGTATGCGTTGCCCTGTGTAGTCCTGCCTGCTATACGAAGTAGGATCATTCTTCCTTTTTCCATATTTGTGGGAGCAAAGGTAATGATTTTTGAGTAAACTGCCCAAAAAATATATCATTTTTATATAAATCTTTGTGCAAATTGTGCAAAAAGCAAATATATTCTGCATTTTCTTACGGAAAGCGGTTAATTTAGTACTTTATTGTGGGGTTGGCTATATAACCTTTTGCTAATGCCAATTGCCGGTTGGATAGATATACAGCCAAGCATTAAAAATGAATGAAGAAACGCTTCGTTAGAGAGTATATATATGTGCTCACTTTGAGGAATTGCTTTCACATCGGAGGGTGCGTCATGGAATTATGACACACCCTCTTTTTCATCTTAACTTTAAAATCTCGCAATATTGTAATTTATTAGTATTTATCTCATAGACCTATCATCTTCATACATTAATCATTTCTTGCATTTATCGGAGCCTCAGCTACGGCAACCGGCGCTTTCTTACCTTTGTTCAGCATGGCTGCCCAATTAAAGTTGCGCTTGAGACCCGAAATTGTTTCGATAGTCATAATCAGAACTGAGACGAAACAGAAAATAAGCACACCCGCTATCATCAAACCAAACTTGATACCCAAAATGACGATATTGACCGGATTACCCTCATTCCTCGTTTCCACTCTACCACTGGTATAATGATATTCAACGATACTATCCGGCAGAAGCGACATCAGCAAACCACTACCGAAGAAGAAACTTGCCACGGCAAAACCGATTTTCTGAAGCGTACGCATGAAACCATGCTGACGGCGATGAGCAGAAATCACATATCCTCGCGGATAACCTGAAATGATATAGAGTGGTATCAGGATAATCAGATAAATCATCCAGCCAGTCTTCGTAGAAGCAGAATCATTAATATCATCCACTAACCCCTGAGTGTCCTTGAGCGCCATTTTCTGGATTTCATCGAAATCCATATCAGCGACTTCATCAAACTCGTCCTGGTATTTTTCCATCTTTTCTTCGCATTCTGCCATGCGCTTTTTATAACTCTCAATATTCTTATCCAGTTTAGCCGTATCAGCACTATGCTTTGCCGTCTTCATACCCTCCCTATAAGACTCCGCATTCCTCTTCAAGTCATGAAGTTTCATCAACTTATAAGCATTTGCAGACTGAACGCGACGTTCATAAAGCTGATAACTGAGTTCCGAACTTGCATCGAGTTTATCATAAGTAATCGTGGTATCAGCCTTTTTCCAGTTTTCCACAAGAGTCACATCCTTGGCATATTTCTGAGCATCCTCCTTATCCTGATTGCCAAAATACCAGAAGATGCAAGCAGCGATAATCGAACCGAATATCAAAGACCACTTCCACGTACGATGTTTGCTATAGGAATATGAGATAATCTCGCGCAAATCAGACACACGCTCACGGAAGAAAGAGTCAGAAGGATCATCAGCCTTTCGCACAGCCTCATCCACCAGATCCTTCATCTTATCCGTCTCCTCTTTTGATACAGGATAAACATTATCCCAGTCAGTACTTCCCTTTTCCATGTCCTTAGCCTTGACATGTGAGGAAGTAAACAAAGCCTGGTCCAAACATTCCCAAGCTGCTAAATTTTTCTGTTCGTCCATCATTACTTTTACGGTTTTAGTTATTAATGAATGAGTCCACTTGAAAAAGTAATTTTTGAGAAATTCTTCAAATGTAATCATCTGATAATCAAATGGCGTTTTGTAGGATAAAAAACCAAAAATGACTTTTTAAAGTGGACTCAGTAAATAATTACCTTTCTGTTTTTTTACTTTATTACCTTTTTACCTTTAACAACATACACTCCCTTCTGCGGCTCCACGTAGCCGAGGAATCGTCCGTTGAGGTCGTAGTAGTAGTTCTTGGTGGCAGGAGCGGCTGTGGTGGCGGTGATGCCTGTTGCGCCCTTGGCAGAGATGCGTATCACGCCATTGCCTTTTGTGAGGTCCACCTTTATGTTGTAGGTGCCTGGCTCGCCAGAGAAGAGCCATGCGCCGGGCGAAAAGTCAGGCTCCATGGCAGGAATATCGCTGTCAAGATCGGCGGGGTCGCCGTCGGTGTAGGGAGAGAGACGTTTGGCGTTGACAAAGTCCCAATCTGCGCCGAGACGCTTTAACACGATGAAGTGAAGATTGCCCACTTCGCCCACGAATGTGATTTCGCCCTCATAGATGCCAGGCTCGTTGGTGGCAGGAATCACGTCTGCAGGGATGTTGGTGAACCAATTGCCGTTGCAGCCGAGAGTGTAGAGCTCTTTCGGGTAGCCTATTGGATATGACGCGTCGTTGCCGTGGAGCGTCAGACGGTTGTTGACAAGGTCTAATGTAACGCATGCGGTGAGTGGGTTATCTGTCGATGCTCCGATGATGAAGTCAGACACCTCGCCCTTCTTGATGCCTACGGTGAGGTTCGGTTCCACGTCAACAGTTGGTGCGACAGCACCGATGCGCTTGGCTTTAATCTCGTCCCAGCCATCATATGTAGAGGCGAGAGCGGTAGAGATGGTAAACTTGTTGCCATAGAAAGTCACATAGCCAGTGTAGATGCCTTCCACATCGTCCCATGTAAGCTCTGCGCCCTGATCGGCGAAGTTGCTACCGTTGGCACCGATGAGGTAGACATGGTCTGGATATTCGGGCACATAGGTGTCGCTGTGGAGGTTCATGGTCATGGTGCGGAGATCTACAGTCACGTCGTAGGTGCCTGGTGTGGCGATGTGGAATGACTGCTCTGTGAGCGTCATGGCCTTGTCGCGGTTGATAACCACCTTACCGCCACCGTAGCGGTAGGGCAGTATGGCTTCGTAGTCGTTGGGGTCGGTACCGAGCTGGCTAAGAATGTTGAAGTAGCATGAGGTGAACTCTACCGTTGCCTTATACACACCGTCCGTCTCAGTCTTTGGCAGTGTGGCAGATGCAAGTGTGGGATCGAAGACACCGTCGCTGCCCCATACATACAGCTTGTCGGGAAAGTCACCGAGCAAGGTGACGGTCAGGGTGTTGAAGTCGATGCGCATACGATAGGTTGTACCGGCGACTGGCACTTTGAAAGATGCGTCCCTACCCTTTACCATAGTCATAGGCTCATTAATAACGAGCATGGCGTCGAATACTGAAGGGGCGAAGCGGTTTTTGTTAAACTCTGTCCAATCGTCATCGCCAGTTGTCAGATGTTGGGTGACGGTGAAATACTGCGCACCGTTAACGAAGGTGACATCACCCTCATACACTCCTGTAGTGGCGGTCTCTGCCAGTTCTGCCGCAGCAGTGTTGGTTTTCCACTCATTGTCGCTGCCGACAATGTAGCACTGTGCGCTGGCAGCAACTGTTGCCAGCACTGTCAGCAATGCTGACATGATGATTCTGTGTAAATTTTTCTTCATAGGGCTTTAATCTTAATTCCGCAACATTATTATAAATTAATTTGGTGCAAAGTTAGGAAAAACAGGACTAACCATGCGTTCAAACCGTAAAACTTATCGCTCATTACGTATAAAGAGCACCCAAACCATCAAAAAAAAGTGCCAAATGGTAAAAACTAACCATTTGACACTCTACGGCGGTATTCCTGTGGCGAACAACCATATACAGAAGCAAATACTCTGCGGAAAGTAGAAGGCGAATTGAATCCTGCTTTTTCCGCTATAAAAGAAAGCGGATCTTTAGTGGAAGAAAGTAACTGTTCTGCATATTTCACCCGATAGTTGTTCACATAATCATAAAAAGTCTTGCCATTCTCCTGATTGAAGAAACGGCTGAGATAAGTGCGATTGGTTCCTACTCTCATAGCGACATCCGACAACTTGAGTTTGGGATCGAGATAAATTTTCTGATTCTCAAACAGATCTTTTACCATCTGACTGATTTCGGGAGAAAGAAGATAATCGCCGGCAGACATCCCGCTATTAGCCTCACCTACCACCCCACTTGCATCAGAAGAACGGGCATCATCCACATCTCTCAATTCATCTATGACCGATTCGTGCTTATAGAGGAAATAACCAACAAACATCCATGTGGCCAACGACAGAATCATATAGAGATTGTCAAAATTCACATCCACCATCACCGAACTGCAGGTCCAGGCAGCCAGAATAAAGAAGAAGCTGACCAGTATGGCTCTGAGCCAATGAAGATTGATGTTATCCTCATACGAAAACCGCTCTTTCAATACCCGATGATATTGGGATATGAAAAAGAACGTAAGAACCAACGTGACGCTACCATAGAAGACAGCCCAAGCTGCAATGATATAATACCAGATGGTATGTTCTGTGACAATATAGAGGAGAGGCAGCACGACGAACGGCACCTCATGCAAGATGCCCTTGCGCCAGGTAAGCCATCCGGGCTTTACCAATTCCATCAGCACAAAGATGTAAAAAGGAATAATGACAATATCCATGGAAGTCATCACAGCCCACCACCTGCTCGTCATGTCATCTACATAATAATATATTACCAGGTCTTTCAGGCTCTCTACCACATAGATGAGCATGATTGCCTTGATAAGACGCGAGAGAACATCCGATCCCTTACGCCAGAAGAACCATGCCATCATGGAATAAAACATGACGCACATTCCATATATAAAATATCCTACAGGATCTATCAGTATCATCTTATTTTCTTAATTTTTAATATTTAGGAGAATTTCCCATTCTGAAAGAAAGTTTTCCACCTTTCAGCAAGTCATCATGAGACAAAAAGTAGCCAGACTTACCATTCAGGTCAACTTGCTGGATGTAGAAATTCTCATCATCGACTTCCTCGGCAACAATTTCGAACTTCCTGCCGTTCTCTAAATTGAATGTAACCTTGTCAAAACTTGGTGTGCCTATATAATAATAAGGTGTAGCCGGACATACGGGATAGAACCCGATGGCAGAAAACATATACCAAGCCGACATCTGCCCCGCATCATCATTACCCGACAGTCCGCCAGGAGTATCATTATATTCGGTATTCAGAATATGGTGAATGCGCTGCTGGGTTTTCCAAGGAGCACCAGCCTTATTATAAAGGTAGGCTATCTGATGACAAGGTTCGTTACCATGCCAGTACAATCCTTCATCAAACATTCTGTCCAGACGTGCGATGACGTTCTGCCCACTATTGTTGATAACTTGGAAAAGTCCCTCCACATTCTGAGGCACATACCAGGTATAGTGACAGGTAGCCCCCTCGGTAATATAACTCTTGCGATGCACCAGGTCGAGATTATTTTCCCATTTCCGGTTTTGATGACGACCATCAGCCCATCCGGTCTTTGGATTGATGACATGACGCCAGTTTTCAGACCGTCGCATCAGTTGCTCATAGTCAGCTAATAGCATTTTCTTATCCAAGGACAAAAGATGGCCTTTATTCTTCTGATATTCCAGAGAATCAGCCAACAACTTTGCCATCTGTGCCACGGCAAAATCATCAAAAGCATATTCCAAAGTACGGGAGGTCTGCTCATTCTGATGAAAAGCCTCTTTCACACTATCCTCCATCGGAATAAATTCATATTTGAGATATGACTTCAAAGCCCTTCTTCCCATACCATCCTTATACTCCTCGAAAGACTTCGGACTCTGGAAAGCATTCTTACGCATCCCCTGGTATGCTGTCTGCGCATCAAAGCCACGAATGCCCTTGACATAAGCATCCGCCAGAGCAACACCGGCATGGTCGCCAATCATCGCTGCCGTATAACTGTTCCAACAAGGGAAAATAGGCATCCATCCACCCTCCTTGTACATATTGACCAGCGACTGCATCATGTCACCCGACAAAGTTGGCGTGATGATATTATAGAGAGGAAGTTCGGCACGATAGATATCCCACATAGAGAAATCTCCGTATGCTTTTGGGAGTGAAGAATGAAGAGTGACGAGTGAAGAATTCTCTTGCTTCGTCTCTCCATGAGCAAATGGTGGGTAGTCGCCATTCACATCACTCATCTGGCGAGGCAGGAACGAGGCACGGTAGAAGGCTCCATAAAACTGGTTGACCTTAGCAGTATCCTTGCTTTGCACATCTATCGTATGAAAGCGGTCGCACCATGCATCGATGGCTCTTTCCCGCATCTCATCAAAACTACTTGCCAAGTTATCCACTTCTTTCTCTAAATTGGAAATCGCATTTTCCTTGCCTGTAAACGAACTGGCGGTTCTCAATTCCATCGGTTTTTCTGTCTGACCTTTGAAGGTAAGCCAAGCCCCGATGCGGGCACCTTTAGCCTCCAATCCCTTTCCTTTCTTACTCTCCTTGGAGAACACGCCGAAATCAACCAGTCCTTCAGGGTATTCCAAGACAAAATGCCCACTAAATCCTGCTGGTTCACCCCATCCTTGGTAGATGCGATGCACAGGATTATAACCATAAACTCTATGATTCAGCGTATCGATCTCTATATATCCTTCCCCCTCGTCACTATTCGGATTGATGACGATATGAACATCTTGGTCTTCCTGTGGTGTTACACGCAAGATGGCAGTATGGCTCAAAGCCGTAAGTTCGGTTTTAAGATGTTCTTTCCTCAAGTTGATTGCATAGTAATGAGGATGAGATATTTCATCTGCATGCGAAAAAGGAGTAGCACGTTCCTCTGGCTGCAATCTCAGTTTGCCGCCCAAAGTTGCCACCGTAAAGGAACCGTAATCCTGGGTGCAACCTCCTACTATCCAATGGCTGTTGCGAAAGCCCTGTAATTCTGTATCCTTATAATAATAAGGTGCAATACACTTTTTCTCCGTATCTTGAGTCTGAGGAGTCCAGAAATTCTGTCCGTTAGGCACCAGTACGGCAGGAAGAGTTTGTCCATGTTCCTCACTTCCCTTACCAAACATGCCAGCCGTCTTGGTATTAGCCTGCGCTGTGCCCACCATCGTATTGAGGGCATGGAGCTGACGTACATGTTCTGCCTTGTCTATCCGGCTTTCCATATACTGCTTGAATTCTTCCCAGGAAAAATAGTTTTTATCATAAGGCGGAACATCAGAACCATAGAACACATCTTCCATGCCTTTGATCTGTGCCTCGTTCACCTCATTATACAACAGTCTTACCACAATATTTTTCTCAGGATGAGCCTCATCCGGCACATTCTTCTTATAGAAAATCATCTGTAGGTTGGTAGCCATTGGAACCACAACATCCATGCGATTATAGTCATATCGGTCGCAGGAACTTTCAAACATTCCCGTCTCTTCAGAAACCCTTTCATAGCCAGCCCCCAAAAGAGTAAGCAGGCGATAGAGATTGGTATCATGTCCGAAGCGCAAATCTGCAGATGGCTTACCCAAAGCCAAAGCCCTATCAGCATCATCTCTGATATGATGCCACAAAGAAACAGCAGAACGCATCGGAATCCGTTCATTATAGAGATCATCTCCATTACAGATCGTCATACGCTTATTGTTGGCTTCATAGAAAGCACGAAATTCCTCATCTGTAAAGAGGGCATTCAACTGTTCCTCTATATCTTTCGGATAAGACTTGAAATTCAAACCCACATCCTGAATAGAGGAAGTGAAGGCCTGCATCTCCCCCATCAACTTCATCGGATCATCAATCTTGGAAATATCCTTGAAAAGCAGATGCATGAATCTGTCTGTAGAAACCTTTGGCGTAACCTTTGTCCTGTTTTCCAATGCTTTTTCTTCCGGAGAAGTATAGGCAATCCATGCCATATCGGCAGAATCGGTCTTTACATCCATCGTTAGTGACGGCTGCAAATGATGCAATTCATCCGTAAAAGCCAACATACTTTTTGCACAACGGTCAACGACACTTGAACGTGCCGTCACACGATTACCTGTAGCAAAAATATGAGGAAAGCGTTGATACATACGATTGGCAATGCCCCGATGCTGAAGAGCACCTAATTTCGACAGTTTACCACCATTACCCTGAGCATTATCCCATACTCGCCATAAGATTTTCCTTACCTTTTTTCCTAAAGGAGTAAGATTTGATACATCCTCAAAGTGCCGGTTCACCCAGGTATAGCGGTCATCATGGGGCATCCAGCGGGAGCCATGACGACCATAATGACTTATATAGAAAGGAGTGTAACCCTCCAGAACCAGATTATCCTCATCCTCATATTTCTCGATAGAAAGAGTTTTACCGGTCTCTACCTCAGTAAAAGGATAAGCGCAGTACACCCCACCCATCTGGCGACGGGTCTGAGCTTGTACCAGCAAGAGACACATGACAAAACCGATTACTAATATTACTTTCTTCATTAGGCTTTTATATTTTTCCACAAAGTTACAAAATTAATTCTATTATCAGAACAAATCTAAAACAATTTTCTTATGGAAGAATCATTTCCCGTCCGGAAGCATTCCTGTGAGGGTCCAATCAATACCTAAAGGATTGTTTTTCATCCAAAGCACCCATGGCAGTTGGTGACAAAGACTGATACACATCGTTGTGCCATCTATATCCGCACGCACGACAACGGTCTTTGCATCCCTTGACACCTGTCGCCAAGTAATATCATTATAGATGAAAGTACCAGAATGAAGCAACTGCTGTAAGGCTTTTCTGGAAATAAACAGGAAGGTACCATCACGCATACCTTTATTCTGCGACTTGTTGCAGACATAGATATTCTTTCCTTTCTGCGGATTGTCCCAAGAGAAACCAGTAGCCTCATCCACCAGTCTTTCCGGTATCAGATAGACCGACTGGTTGCATTTCAAATACAGGGTATCACGGTTTCCATTCAGATAAGTTGCCCCGAGCTCCCAATTGCGATACTGACGGTTTAAAACGAAATGAGAAATCCCCTGTGAAGGAATACTTTTCAACAAGTTATCCACATCTTGTTCACAACGTGGAAAACGCTCTTTCTGATTAGAAATCAGCATCTTAGCACCGTTATCAACAGTAGAATCAACAGCAGAAAAACCAGGAAGTACAAGTTTTCCACCATTTGTTAATAACTCATGAGTCAAGAATTTCCTATCCCAGGATTTCATCTTTTCATCCCTTACCACTTGCAGTTTTTTACCATTCTCCAGATGAATCGTATATTCAGGAATCAGCGGCGAGCCTACCAGATAGAGATTCTGTCCTGCCACGGGATAAAGACCCATCATATTGAAGACAAGCCAGGAAGACATGGCGCCGCTATCATCATTTCCCGGCAAACCAAGCGGAGTATCATCATAGTTGTCATTCACAATCTGTCTGATACGTGCTACACTCAGATCAGGTCTATCCACCCAATGGTAGAGATAAGGAGTCATAAAACTCGGTTCGTTAGCAACATTATAATGTTTGTTGGCAAAGAATGTATGAAGGCGCTTGATAAAAGCCTCCTTACCACCGCACAACTCTACCAATCCCGGCACATCATGCGGAATACTGAGACTATATTCAGCCGACAAAGCTTCATAGAAGAAAGTACTCCACCATGGCAGATACCAGGGAGCCACCTTCGTATCAGGGCGATAAGGAATCAGGGGATGATAAACTTTTGATTTTCCCCAAGGCACAGAGTCGAGCCATCTCCCATCTGCATCACGAGGCATGATGAAGCCACGCATTCCCTGCCATTCATAATCACCACGCCAAAGATTGCGCCAGTTACCAGAGCGCTTGAGATATTTCTGATACAGGTCTTGATGTCCTAACCCTTTCGCCACCTGAGCGATGCACCAATCATCATAACTGTATTCCACCGTACGGTTGCCAGCTCTGTCGATACCATAAGGGATATAACCGAGCGTATTGTATTCCTTCAATCCACCACGACCATGCTTTTCATCAGGCACACTTCCCAAATAACCATCATCATCCGTAGGTGGAACTTCAGCATCCTTGATCATAGCCTTGAGTGCCAATTCATAGTCGATACCTTTCATCCCTTTGGCAAAAGCATCGGCTATCACAATTTCAGCATTGCTTCCTCCCTGCGTTCTTCCATTCCAATTACCACTCCGGGCATCCGGCATATAGCCATCATGCTTATAAATATTCAGAAGCGAATGGATCATATCCCGCTGCTTATCCTCATCTATCAGAGTAAGAAGCGGCATAGACGTGCGGTAAGTATCCCAAATGGCATAGTAATCATCATAATAAGGAGTATCAGAGAAATGAGGATTTTCCCCCGACTTATCCACAGGCATCAGCATCGTATGGTAGATGCCCGTGTAGAACATCCGTTTCTGTTTCTCAGTTCCTGCGATTTCTATCTTCCTCAATTTTCCATTCCAGGTTTCTCGTAGATGCTTCAACTGGGCATCGAAACCACAGAAAGGGATATTTCGCTTGGCTTGGGCGATACTGATATGCGAAATACCCAATTTCAGATTGGCTATACTTTCCAAGAAAGTGACATCCAATTTTGCTTTAGATTCTTTCACCTTATTATATAATAGAGGAACATCGCTCTGCAAATAGAAATATACGGTATAAGGGCCGCCATTGTTCCAGCCGCCCCGAACCGTACTCCATCCAGAGACGGCATATTTTCCATCACAGGAAACATACGAATCCACATACTGCTGCGCTTCGCGCTTATCAGGAATTGTATCTATTCCTAAGAAAGTAGCCACATCTATCAAGAGTTTTCCCTTCTGCTTCTTGCCAAAGTCCAACCGATAGAAAGCACAACGTTCTGAGGCAGTAATCTCAGTTCGTATTCCATTCTCAAAGGTACACGCATAATATCCCAAGGAAATCTTCTCATCCATCCATTTCTGTATGATTTCCTTGGAATCGAGGTAAGGCTGAATCAGGATATTGCCATATTTCTGTCCACCACCCGTTCCGCTAACATGCATCTGCGAAAATCCTTTGACAGGTTCAGGTATCGGTGCCCATCCTGCATTCGGCATAGTCACGGCATCCGGTCCCGGCTTTGCCATACCATAAGGCATACAAGGGCCAGGGAAAGTTCTTCCCAATCCCTCACTTCCGATACGTGGATCTACATATCGGGTATAATCCTTAGCTGCAACCAGCAAGGCCACAGCCAAGAAGGCCACCAAAAGCTGTAAAGACTTTTTTCCTGCCAACCATAGTAATAAAAACAATAGGTTCCTTCTCACAATCAAACAGTTCTATCAAAATGAAACAAACTTCGCCTAACAATTAGGAAAAAGGGAGTGGCAGACCCTGCCACTCCCCATTTATCATCATTCAATCGATTAATAACCAGCATTCTGTTCCCAACCATTCAAGTCGATGTCACTTTGAGGAATAGGGAAGATACGATGGCGCTTGTCGAAGTTTGCATCAGGGAAGTCCTTGTAATGTGGAAAGAACTCATCCTCGTAATGACCGAAACGAATCATATCATTACGACGCCAGTTTTCATCGAAGAACTCACGACCACGCTCGTCATAGATTTCCTTCAATGTAGGCTCAGAAGTAAGAGTTGGAGCACCTGCATATGTACGAATTTGGTTGAAGAGTTCCTTTGCACCACCAGTGCCTTGACGAGTAAGAGCCTCCGCCTTCATCATCAGGATATCCGCATAACGGAAAATCGGGAGGTCATTAGACTGGTTGCGACTATTATTGTAGTCGCTAGGAATTGCAAACCATTTGATAGAGTGGCATCCCTGCTGATAAGCATTGGCATCATTTCCAACATCAATATCGTTGTCAATTTTGGCAAGAGTTATATCCTCTGTAAAATGCATCTGCACACCTTTATACATAAAAGGTTCCGTCGTTGGACGCAATGTTTTTGGGTCACGAACATAGACATCGCCACGAAGTATACTAAGGTTACGAATATCACCATCTAGGCAGAAAAGTTTGGCAAACTCTGGAGTAACAACCATATTTCCACCAAATGACTGCGTAAACTTATCCGTTGACCCATAAACATTAGGCAACATATTCTTCATATCCTTAAATGTACGAGGGCGTGCATACTGTAATCCATAAGAACTACCATCCTTGATGTCTTGGACAGCATCGTATGGTATGGCATAGATAAAATCCTCTACCGTCCAACCATTATCATAAGAGAACTTATGGAGATAATCTACTGTACCCAAATTGAATTTACCACTATTGATGATTTCATCGCAAGCAGCAATACAAGCATCCAATTTTGGATTAGCTGCTGTTGCAGCATCATACTGGTCAACAGACTCCGCAGTATAAACTGCCCAATTGATATAGAGTTTGGCAAGCAGAGCCTCAGCCATCCACTTAGTTGGTTTACCGTATGTATTCTCCGTTACATCCTCTGTCAAATAAGGAATAATATCCGTCAACTCACTCTCTATCCACTCTGCAACTTCCTTACGAGGAGAACGAGGCACAGATGTACCTTCTGCAGGAACACTTTCCAAGATAGGTGTGTCACCATAACTATCCATCAAAATCCAGGTATAATAAGCACGTATGGCACGAGCTGGCGCTTTCATCTGGGCAGAAGCCCCACTACCCAACTCTTCCAAAACTTTATTAGCCTTTGTTATGCCTGCGGTTACATCGGAATACCAACCTATAGATGCATCTGTAGGAGAGCTACAGTGAAGTGCTTGATTTGCGTAAGTATGACCATCAACGTAACCACCGTTAAATGCTACAGATGTAAACTCATCAGAGGCAAGACTCTGAGCTTCCATATAACGACGTCCAAGCGTACCTTTAAGATGGTAATACACATCAGCCATCTTCGCCTCTACCACAATCATAGGGTCTATTCCTGAATTCTGACTAGGATCTTCCGTATATTGCGAATTTGGAGCCATATTCAAATCCGTACAGCTGGTAAGTGCCATAGCTAACAATCCAGCTGAAATAAACAATCTATTTAGTTTCATATTCTGTAATCTGATTAATAGTTATTACTTAACAGTCACAATAGCGATACGGTTTGCATGGTTGCTATCTGCACCCTTAGCAACAATACGTGTCACGTTTACGCCCTTATCTTGCAGATATTTAGCAACCGCATCCGCACGTTTCTGTGAAAGTTTCTGGTTAGCAGAAGACTTACCTTCAGGAGAAGAGTAAGCCACAATCTCTACATTTGAACCACTCTTAATACCATCAAGTTCTGAAGTATTACCAATCTCTGCAGAATTTACTGGGAATGTCACAACGTATGTGCTCTGTACGAAAGTTGTCTTTCCAGGAACCTCTTTAACCACTTCCTTGATGACTGGTACTTCCTTGATTACCTCTCGGTCGATATACTGTGGCGTAACCTTTTTCTTCTTGCTTCCACCGAAATTAATCTTAACACCCACCATGAAGGTACGTGTATGTGGATAACGGCTCCAACGATAATCGATACCCGGGTCAATGCCACCCATATTCACCTCAGGATCAAGTCCCTTATAGTTAGTGATCGTAAAGAGGTTATTGGCTGTACCATAAAGAGTCAAGTCCTGAATCCAGTCATTAAAGCAATTACGGAAGGTATAGCTTAGAGAGAGGGTTTGGAGACGAACGTATGACCCCTTCTCTATGAAACGGTCTGACGGAAGCGAACCAGAGGCATCACTAGCTGGGTTGTTAAGAAATTCCTTCAACACGTTCTTACCATCAGAGAACATTTGAGCACTCGTATAATGAGCACGTGCGCTATTATAAACATCATTTCCAAACACACCTGTGATAAATGCATTCAAACTCCAGTTCTTATAAGTAAGCGTATTGTTCCAACCTGCATTGAGTTTAGGCTGCGCACAGCCTGTTATAGAACGGTCTTTCAAACTTGGATTATTGGTAGTTTCGCCTGTACGATTACCATTTTCATCAAGAACGTAGTACTCTGAGCGTCCATTTACAATTCCTGCATACTGATATGTATAGAATGTACCAATAGGTTCGCCCTCCATAATTCTCTGTGTCCAACCATCTGCAGAAACACCAGCTACCATTGGGTCACCCTGGGTGAGATTAGTAGTATGGAATGTCTCATTCTGCATCTTATCGACAGTATTCTTGTTATGAGAGAGGTTGAGGGTAGTACTCCACATGAAATTCTTGGTACGAACAGGCACCGCATTCAACGTAAACTCAATACCCTTATTGGTCATCTCACCCACATTGGCATCTATCCAACCATATATGTACTGAGTTGTTGAAACAGGATAGCTCCAAATCAAGTCTTTGGTCTTCTTATGATAAACCTCTACAGTACCATTCAGACGTCCCTTCAAGAATGCAAAGTCGAGACCAATGTTCAACATACCCGTTGACTCCCACTTCAAATCAGGGTTTGCATTCTTGGTTGCACCGTATGTGCGATAAGTCTTACCATCATATACGAATGTACCAGAAGCACCATACGTATTATAAGAAGAATACACATCGAAGCCCATGGCATTACCAGAGATACCATATCCCGCACGAAGTTTCAAGTTCCTCAAATCCGCAACCTATAGGGTTTAGTGGGATTTTGCTTGCAAAGCGACAAAATTCATTTTATTGTACATATTTCTTGCACAACAGAAATGTCGCAGACACAAAATCCCCTTACCCCATAAAGCG
>NZ_SGVY01000004.1 GCF_004535825.1 Segatella hominis
TTTACCCGAATCATCGGGAAAATCAGCGCATTTACAGTCTTGCAATATATTAATTATGTAAACAACAGACCGGTTGGCAGGGTTAAGTATGCGCTAAATTAATTCCGCCAACGGGTTAAAGGATATAATAATTCTACAAGTTTATTGGCTATATAGGTAGAAAAATAAACATCAGAGCAAGATGGAATGGCAAAATAATAATATTAAATTATACCACTTATGTCGCTTCCAATGATACGGCTCGTATCACTCAAATGATACCGCCTATGCCACTTTGACGATACCCTCAAAATAGGGTGCACCAGTAAATTCCAGTGTCTATAATGTGGGATTGTTTACAGGTGCGTCCAAAAAAACAGTGAAAACTTTGTTAGTTTCAAAATAAAGCCTTAACTTTGCACATATAAACTGGTTAAATTTCATAGCATGATGAAACAGCAAGTAAAACAAGTACCATACGGAGTATCTGATTTCGCCACGGTGATGAGTCAGAATCTATATTATGTCGATAAGACGATGTTTTTGCCAGAGCTGGAGAAGCAGCCTCGCAATCTCTTCTTCATCCGTCCCCGTCGTTTTGGAAAGAGCATATTTCTCAGTATGCTCTACTCTTACTATGACTGTAATCAGAAGGAGAGTTTCGAAAAACTCTTTGGTAGTTTGTGGATAGGGCAGCATCCTACATCCCTGCAAGGAATTTACCAGGTACTGTTTCTGGATTTTTCTCAGATAACAGGTAAGATAGAAGTTTTGGAGGAAAGATTCAATGCCTATCTCTGCATCAAGTTGGATAGTTTTGTAGAGCAGTATGCTGCATATTATGGTGATAAGAAGGTTCAGGAAATCAAGACGAAGACACAGTATGCTGATAAGATGCAGATAATCTTTGATGCAGCCAAGGCAAATCATTTTCAGCTTTATCTTATCATCGATGAATATGATAATTTTACTAATGTAGTGCTCAATGAGCATGGTGAGAAAGTGTATCATGCCATTACTCATGCCGATGGATTCTATCGTGATGTCTTCAAGAAGTTCAAGGGAAACTTCGAGCGCATCTTCATGATGGGTGTCAGTCCTGTAACCCTGGATGATGTGACAAGTGGGTATAATGTGGGATGGAATATCTCCGTAAAGCCAGAGTTCGACGAGATGCTGGGCTTCTCTACCAAGGATGTAGTCGAGATGTTCACTTATTATAAGGAGATGGGAAGCATTCCTGCAGATAGCGATGTGGAAGCCATCGTCAACGATATGAAGCCTTGGTACGACAACTATTGCTTTGCAGAAGAAGCATTGAATAAGAGTGTCAGAATGTTTAATTGCGATATGGTGCTTTACTATCTTCGCAATTATATGGATTACGGACGTTCTCCTCGGCAGATGATAGACCCGAATACCAAGACTGATTATGGCAAGATGAAGAAGCTCTTGCAATTCGATAAGTTGGATGGCGAGCGCAAGGGTATCATCCGCAAGATAGCGGAAGAGGGACAGATTGTTGCACAACTGGAGGAACAGTTCTCTGCTTATCAGATACCGAAGGCTGAAATCTTCCCAAGTTTGCTTTTTTATTATGGCATGTTGACCATCAAGGGTACACGTGGCTCTAAGTTGATTTTAGGCATTCCTAATAATAATGTTCGCAAGCAGTATTACGGATATTTGGAAGAAGAGTATCAAGCAAAGTCGTATGTAGATACCAACAGATTGACGGATTACTATTACGATATGGCTTATGATGGTGTATGGGAGGAAGGATTGCGTTTCATGGCTGATGCCTACGCTAAGGTTTCTTCCGTGCGTGACGGAATAGAATCGGAGCGAAATCTGCAAGGTTTCTTTATGGCATACTTGAACCTCAACGATTATTACATCACGGCTCCCGAATTGGAGTTGAATCATGGCTATTGTGATTTCTTTTTATTGCCTGATCATACCCATTATGCCAGTCTGCACAGCTACATCCTCGAACTCAAGGTTCTCTCCAGAAAGGAGTTTGATGAAGAGTTGAAGGATGTCTTGAAGGAAGATGGTAGCCCTATGAAAAAGTCGGAGAAGCAATGGTTGGATGCAGTGGAACAGATCAGGCGATATGCCGATGCTCCAAGGGTTGAGGCTCTTCGCCAGGGCACAACGCTTCATAAGATTATCATGCAGTTCAAGGGCTGGGAGTTGGCAAGGATAGAGGAAATAGAGTAAAAGATAGGGTTTATAACTCTATCTTTTTTTCATAAAATACCCCTTTATATCTCTATCTTTCAGCAAAGTTAACATAAAATAATTGCACTTGCTTGTTGAATTCGCACTGATTATATTCACCTTTGGGTATCAATACAATGTTATTGCTATTTTATATTTAATATTTAACATCCTTTTCTTGTATGTTACCTCTTTTTTCTGTAATTTTGCACAAAAAGAAATATACGTTAGGTATAAATGAAGATTTCAGTTTCTCTGGTCTGTTTTCTGATGCAGGTCTTTGCAACTGCAAAGATAGTGAGAATGAATTTGTTATTGCGCTAACTAAACGGATGGATGTTGTAAGCGTAGTGTTTTGGTATTGTCAAAAAGCAAAGATATGAATAGTGATAATATAGATTTTGTAACTTATTGCATAGGTAACTTATCTCGCAGGTTGGGATTGAATGCTCGTGATGTATATCACCGTCTTAAAACTTCTGGTATACTTGCTGATTATATTATCCCAAGCTATGATGTGCTCCATACTTTCAGCAAGGAGTATCTGATGGAAGATCTTACTGATTTTATGAAAGAGAAAGGAGTGTTAGCCTCATGAAAGTTTACCATGCTTCAATGGTGAGAGTTGAACATCCTGATGTTTTACACTCACGTAAGTTCTTGGATTTTGGTCAAGGTTTTTATGTAACGACTTTGCGAGAACAAGCCGTTAAATATGCGCAGCGTTTCATTCGTAGAGGAAAAGAAGCTTGGCTCAATGTTTACGAATTGGACGAACAGCTTATAACCTCTTCCTATTCTCTGAAAGAGTTTGAAAAATATGATGAGGAATGGCTGGATTTTGTAGTTGCTTGCCGTAAGGGAAATGTTGTTGGTGATTATGACATTATCCAAGGTGGCATTGCTAATGATAAGGTATTTCGAACTGTTGATTTGTTTTTTGCAGGAGATATAACAAAGGAAGAAGCTTTGCGTCGGCTCTTGTTTGAAATTCCTAATAATCAACTGTGTGTTCGTTCGCAAAAGTTATTAGATAATTGTTTAGTTTTTAAAGAAAGTATAAGATTATGACAAACAATACAGTTCTGCATGATGAAGGTTGGCATGCTATATTGGAAGCAAAGTTTGCTAGAATCATATCTGAAATTAGTAAGATGTATAACGTGTCACTAGATGATGCGATGGATATGTTTTATAATTCAGAAACAATGCAGTTGATGGAAGAGGGGGTTGCTGACCTTCATTGCCGAAGCGAAAAATACTTGGCAGAGGAGGTTTGGAGAGAGAAACATTCTTGATGATTATCTTTGCAAAAACATAAAGGTAATCTTTATGACGAGAATGCCTAAAGTAGGAAGGGTGGCTGCAGCCTTGTAGAAACAAGGCTGCGGATTTTTTATTCCAGCCCCCACATATCATTCAGCATACTGATTGCTGACTCCGAGCGGAAAACATGATTGCGGAAGGTGATGATGCCTTCGGGAGCAAGGTGGGCTTCGAAGGAATTCACCAGGAAATCTGCTTCGAGCAGAATGCGATGGTCGAGGCTGGTAACATCTTGATAAGTATGATGATGGGCAATGAGCCAACAGATTCTTTCTATCTGTGCGGCTGTGAATCCATCAACTTCTGACAGTACTTTTCTTGCCTCGTCAGGACCCAGTTCTTCCTGGTGCTTGCCATCGCAGTTGCCGTATCTGGCTTCTGAAACGTGAATGCCTACATCGTGAAGAATGGCTGCTGCTTCGAGCACGAAGAGGTCTTCCTGGTTCATTCCCTCTGCTATCGCAATCATGCGGGCAAAGTCGTGTACCTTTACGAAATGCTGGATGCGTGGCGCATCGCCACCATCGTATTTTATCATCGCCCTCATCAGTTGGGCGAGTATCAATTCCTTGTTTGTCATAATCTTATGTTTTTTAAATTCTTTTTTCTTATTCCAATTACCTATAGCCACCATACGCTACGCCTCCAGAAGGAAGGTTAATCCGCTGATTCCGATATAGGCATAGATGATGTATTTGAGCAGGGAGCCGCTGAGGTGCCTGAACACCCAGGCGCCTATCAGGTTGCCAATGAAGACTCCCGCTATTCCATACACATAACCTATGGAGACCGTAGTGGTGAAGAAACCATTGTAGGCTCTTGCCAGTGTCATCATCAGATTGCCTGCCAGAAAATAGGTCTGCGTCATCGCCAGATAATGTTCCTTGTCTGGCTCAGAACTTACGAAGTAGAGCACGGCTGGGGGACCCTGCATTCCGAAGAATCCTCCCATCAGTCCGCTCAATGTTCCTGCCGTAACCTGCACGGGCAGCGTAGTCTTCACCTTGATGCGCTTGCTGAAGAAGGCGAAGTAGATGCTCACGATGATCAGCGTAATACCGAGCAATATGTTCAGTATGTGATATTCCATCCGCTTGAGCACGAAGATGGCTCCGATGGAGATGATGATGAAGGTGAACAGAATAGGCAGCAGCCGCCTCCAAGTGATGTACTTGTATTTCTGAATGACGATGATCAGCGAGGTGGTCATCGCCAGGATGCCCGAGAGGGTTGTTGCCTCACCGAAGGAAGGCATGATAGAGGGGAGCATCGTCATGATGAAGATGCCAAAGCCGAAGCCAGTGGTGCGTTGTACAAAACTGGCTCCGATGCTCAACAGAAAAAGTTCGATGACAATATTGTCCATTCTGCTGTAGGCTTATTGATGGATGTAATCCAGAATCTGCTCAGCATGAATCTTGGTCTTGATTTCCTTAGGAGTGAAGATTTTTTCGATGATGCCTTCTTCGTTGACGAGATAGGTGGTGCGGAGGATTCCGATGGTCTTTCTGCCGCAGGTAACCTTCTCACCCCAGCAGCCGAGTTCCTGCAACAGGGTGGTCTCGGTATCAGCAATAAGAGGGAACTGCAGGCCCTTGGTTTCTGCAAACTTCTTCTGCAGTGCCTGCTTGTCCTTGCTCACGCCGATAATCTCGTAACCGGCAGCTGCTAACTCTTCCTTATGAGCCTGCAGGGAGCAGGCTTCGGCAGTGCATCCGCTGGTGTTAGCCTTTGGATAACTGTAGAGCACAATCTTGCGACCACGAAAATCGCTTGCCTTGATTTCACGTCCGTCCTGGTCAATGCCAAGAATCTCAGGTATTTTATCTCCTACATTCATAATTGTAATTTTTAAATTTGTTTTCTGTTCTTTTTATCACTAACTATTGATGATAAATCAAATGCAAAAATACAATATTTATTCTAATGGAGAAATGAATTAGCCTTTTTTAATTTAATATGCCAACAGGATTTAACGATACCCATACGTTTTTGCCATTTTTCCTTTGTCATTTCGAATAAAATGGGCAATACAAGATTTAAAGCTCTTGAAGCCTTGAGGGAATTTTATGACGTCTATTATATATTATCATCCTGACTGAGCATGAGCGCCCATAATAAGAAACTTATACATGAAACTATGCCTCTCTCCTCTGTCTCTGACAGTTTGTTTTGGGAATCTGTTACAAATACCCCTTTATAACTCTATCTTTTGTCATAAAGCGCCCCTTTATAACTCTATCTTTTGTCATAAAACACCCCTTTATAACTCTATCTTTTGTCATAAAACACCTCTTCATAACTCTATCTTTTGTCATAAAATACCCATTTATAACTCTATCTTTTAGCAAAGTTAACATAAAATAATTGCATATCTCGTTAATAATCAGTATTTTTGCAACTGTATAATCATAAAGACGCAAAGATATGGATAAATACTTGTCAAGAAGCATCGACCAGGCTTTACTGGAATGGAAGGATAATCCTCGAAGAAAACCGCTTTTGGTGAGGGGCGCCCGACAGGTAGGCAAGTCGAGCACCATTCGGCATTTAGGCAAGAACTTCAAATATTTTTTGGAAGTTAATGTGGAAAGAAATCCTGAGGTGATGGAATTCTTTAAGGGCAGTCGTGATGTGAAGAGCATTGCTGCTAAGCTCTCCGACTTCTTTAATGTGCCAGTTGTTCCGGGCGAAACCCTTCTTTTCCTTGATGAGATACAAAAGTGTGAAGACGTCATTCATAGCCTTTGGTTTTTTAAGGAAGATTATCCCGAACTTCATGTCATTGCTGCAGGTTCGCTCTTGGAGTTTGCGCTGAAGAATTTGTCATCATTTGGAGTGGGCAGAGTAAGTTCCCTGTTTGTCTATCCGATGTCTTTTGATGAATTCCTGACAGCAACGAGACAAGAGGGGCTTCTTAGAATCAAGCGAAATAGCAGTCCTACGAATCCGCTTCCCGAGGCATTCTATAATAGGTTGGTGGAAGCCTTCCGAAGTTATATGCTGGTTGGCGGAATGCCAGAAGCCGTGGCAACCTACACGGAGACAGGATCTTATCGCTATAGTAGTGACATTGTAAACGAAATCATTCAGGGCTATCAGGACGATTTTGCCAAATACGGAGCCAAGGCAAATCCTCTGCTTTTGCGCCAAACTCTCATAAGTGTAGCGCATCAGGCAGGAGCCAAGTTTGTTTGCAGTAGGGTAGAAGGGCAATATCGTTCGGCAGAAGTAAAGGTGGCTTTGGAGATGCTGAAGGATGCCGGGCTAATCATACCGACCTATCATACGGATGCCAATGGGGTGCCGCTTGGAGCTGAAATCAATGAGCGGGTAGTAAAATATCTGATTCATGATACTGGCGTGCTACTTGGTATCTTAGGAATAGATGATGATATCGATGAGCGCATCAAGGAGATGATGGTGGCAGACTCCATCGATCTTGTTGACAAGGGGCATGTGGCAGAGATGATGGCGGGTTTGGAACTTATCAAATATTCTTCTCCGCAGACGCGGCACCAGTTGTACTATTGGCAAAATATGAACAAAGGTACTTGTGCCGAGGTGGATTATGTAATAGGTCGCAGTGGCAGCATCGTTCCGATAGAAGTAAAATCGGGCGTGAAGGGTTCTATGAGCAGTATGTATTCGCTGATGCGCAATCCGCAGAAGCATATAGAAATGGGCATTCGCTGTTCTCTCGAAAATTTTGGTACATTCGCGAGTCCTGATGGCAAAAAGATAGACATTATTCCTCTTTATGCAATCTCCAATTTATTTGCGGAGAAGTAGATGGGGGATATATAAATGATATAGTTATGAGCAACGATAAAAAAACAATAAAGGAAATGCGGGCAAACGAGATGACTTCGGCTTTTCCTACGCATCCTGGAGATGTTCTGAAGGATGAAATAGAATATCGTGGAATCTCTCAGCGACAGTTGGCGGAGGAAATGGGGATTGCCTATTCTGCTCTGAATGAAATTCTGAATGCTCGTCGCCCTGTGACGGAAAAAACAGCTTTGCTCTTTGAGGCTGCACTTGGAGTGAATGCTGAGCCTTTGTTGAAAATGCAGATGGGATATAATCTGCAATCAACTAAAAATGATTCTACCTTTATGGCCAGATTGGCAAAAGTAAGAAGGGTGGCTGCAGCCTTGTAAAAATAGTCTTCGTGGTTTCTGATATAAGTATCCATATCTTCCTCCTTAACAAGGATTGGACCTTTGATGTTTGTAAAGATGAAAGGGTAGCAGTCGTCATATTTTATATTGAAATAAAAATTCCCCAACCCGCTTGAAAAAGTAGGTTGGGGTTATTTGTTATGGTATCCAGCATAAAAGAAAAACGTTAGTTTTCGCTTTTATCAGTAGCTCAGATTTTGAACCATATCCAAAGGTAGCTGGGTCGCTTTGGCTACCTGTTCTGTTGGAAGTCCCATAGCCAGCAAACGTTGAGCTGTTTCTATGTTAGCTTCTATTCTACCTTCCCTTTTCGCCGTATCAATGGAGTTCTTGATATCCCGGTATGCCATCTTGCTTGCTTCATACTCCCTCATTTCCTGAGGTGTAAACTTGGCTATTTCTGCTTCCTCGAAGAGTCGGTCGAAAACTTTATCACACAGTTCCTTCGGACGCTGTGTAAGCTTATAGAGGTTTTTCAGCGCATATAGCCATTTATCATACAAGGTTTCCAACTCATCTAAAGTCTTGTCGAACTTAGCAATCTCTACATAGATAAACTCCAGCTTATCGTAGAAAATCTTATGGGTAGCGGTATCGCACAACTGTACATGGTGACGGATTTCCTCCTTGTCGAAGGCGTCCTCGTTCATGTTGAAGTTGAGCAGCGCAACTGTATAGACATGGTTGAGTTGGAAATCCCATTCACTCCCCTTTGGTGCCTGCTCGCGAATCGGGAAAGTGGAGTAGAAGAGAGAGCGGTCCTTGAAATAGGTCTGGTAGGCATTCTGCATTTCTACGATAAACTTCTCGCCGTTTTCTCCTTCGCAATACACGTCAAAGATAGCCTTGCGGTCTGTATAGACATCTCCCACGTGCTCTGGATTCAGATACGATACATCCTTAACAACCTGTCTGCCATTAAACAAGCTGTTGAGGAAGCAAATCAGCAAATCCTTGTTCATTGCCGTTCCAAAAATGCGCTTGAAGCCGAAATCGGTCAGCAAGCTGATATATCGTTCTTCTACCTGTTTCATACGATATTCAATTTAAATTATATGTAAATATAGTGACTGCGAGTGTAATGAAAGCATGCTTTCTGATTGCCGAGCGCCGCCTATATCCTGCAAAGTTAAGACATTTATTTCTATTAATCAAGAAAATCTTGGATTTTTTCTTTATCTCCCTATAACTTTTCAAGAAACTGGAAAATTTGTAGTATCATAGATTGTAAATATCAATTAAAAAAATTATTTTTGCAATATCTTTCCTTTATCCCACACAACTCGTCACATCAGAATACTGAGATACGGCGAAGGCATTCTTCTTCTCGGTCTTCACAAGGTTGAGGTCGGCCTGGTCGGGGTTCTTACCCTCTCGTTTTGCCTGGTTGATACGTGATTTAGCCTGATTGATAGCAAGGAGGTTACTGTTCACTGAGCGCATGGTAATGCTGTAGTTAATCATACTTTTTGTGTGTTTTGATGGTTGATATTTCAATTCCCCAGAAGCCCCGTTTCTTGCCCTTATTTTGGTCGTCATTGACGACCGACGCCTAACATCAATCGAGACTCAAATGTGTCGTCTGTAAAGACCGACTTTCGGTGCAAGAGAAGCTTTCTTTCGATTGCTGGTGCAAAGGTACAACAATTTGGAGTTGAAAACAAATTTTTCCGCTACAGATTTTTTAGGGGTGTCTGTAAGTGTCTGGCTGATAATGCTTTACAATGATATTTCGGAAATCAATTGCTGCATTTTGACTGATTTTGAAGAAAATGAAGGTTTGCTACTCAAGAATTTTAAAAAAGCGGTCATTTGGTCATGGTCATGTTCGGTCAAAATCGTTTTCGGGAGCGCTCGGTCATCCTATAATATAATATAAATAATATTTATATTATATTATAGACCATTTTGACCGATTCAAATTTCATTTTGACCGAAAATGACTTTGACCAAATGACCGGATTTTGTTTTCTTCATAGCAAGTGTTTTAGTGTATAAGATGTAGTTAGAAGTGCTTGAGTGTCAGTGTGTTATATGATTATTGAACCCTCTTTTTCTCTCCAGAAAAATCTTATTCTTATATGCTCCTGTCTCTCAAATTCTAAGAAAATCCATGTTCAATATCCATTTCTTGCCTATCATTTTGTTGTGTTTCTTTACTAAAACTGCATTTTGGGGTACTTGTTTTTGCATTTCTGCTTCATTTTTTCGACATTTTCGAGGTCTTAAATCGCAAAAATAGCCTCAAAAATAACTTTTACATTAAAAAAAATAATAAAATTCGATATTATATAAAAGATTTATTCTCTTTGCCAAAAGATATGAAATACGGAACATTTTAGATGCTGATAAACATATAGAGCGAATTAGAATTACCCCCAAGTGGCAGAGTTAAGTACTTTATTATGAGTGACTTATAAATCCTAACTCATGGGAGTTGAATCAACCATAGGCAGTAATACGTAAATTAGAGAGGGAACAATTATTGTGTATTTATACTATGATAAGAAATCCCTATTTATGGAGCGTTTTTCGGCTTATTCTTTCACTTAAGAGCTCAAAACTGCGGATTTTTTCACTAAAACCCCTTATTTTGATTTAACGATACCCATACGTTTTTGCCATTTTTCCTTTGTCATTTCGAATAAAATGATTAGCTTTGCTGTTGTAAAATAGCAAGTTTTTAAAGGATGCAGAAGTATAAACTTTAACGAAGCGCTTTATTGAGGTCTAATGATGCGCTTCGTTAGGTGTTAATGATGCGCTTCGTTAGGTGCTAATGATGCGCATCTTTAAGGTGCAATGATGCGCATCTTTAAGTCATGTTGTTTCTCTATAAGCTATATCCTTGAAAATCAATAACTTTCGGCAAAGATTCAATATGACTTGAGCACTATTTCTGCTACCTTTTCCAACCATTCTTTATCAATACTATCGAAGGTGTTGAGGTGTTCGCTGTCAATGTCCAGTACGGCGATGACCTCACCATTTCTAATGACAGGCACTACTATCTCTGAGCGGGAAGCACTACTGCAAGCTATATGACCAGGAAACTTTTCTACATCTTCTACAACGATGGTTTCTGCCTTGTCCCAAGCTGTGCCACAAACTCCCTTGCCCCGTTTGATGCGGGTACAAGCCAAAGGTCCTTGGAAAGGTCCTAATACAAGGTTTTCATCAATGACGCGATAGAAACCTACCCACCAGAAATGAAAGGTATCCATGATGCATGCTGAAATATTTGCCATGTTGGCGATGATGTCGCTTTCTCCCTCTATGAGCGATTGAAGCTGAGGGAGGAGAGTGGCGTAAAGTTCTGCCTTCGTTTCTCCTTTTATTATAAGATGTTCTGCCATGATGAAAATGTTTTGTCTTGTTGATGTTTATGCAAAGTTACTGATTTTCCTAAAAATAGGGGGCTAAGAATGGGTTAAATCTTCTAAAAAAGTAAAGCCTATCCGCTATGAAAGTAGATGGTAAGCTGGCAAGTTCTCAATAGAAGTGCAAAAAACTAAGGGGCAGGCTTCATAATGATCAACTCATAGCCTGACTTCACTAAATTTTTCGTCCTAAAATTTGTGAATATCGAATTAAAATGTTATCTTTGCCATGTGTTTTTTAAAAATATGATTATGGAATATCAATGGTTTGAAGAATTGCCACCGAGTTGTCCGCCATTTGACTCTGTTGAATGCGATGGTACTTATTTCCGTGTATCCTATGGAAATCCTGCGGAATCAGAGGACTTTTTCTCTCAAAAACGATTGGCACCAAATAAAGTTTTTAAAGGAGAAGGTATTGATGATTGTATAGTGAGAGCAGTATCTGTCTTTTCCTTATTGGAGGATGCAAAAAGACTATTGAAACTCCCAAAAAGTTCAAGCATGCCAATATAGCGGAGGTAAGCCTTCGGCCTATGGATGGAAAAATTAAGAAGACATTCAAAAACTCTCATTATTCTTGGTGGAGAAGCAAAGCGTTTGATATTAAAAAGGCAAAAACAATAGAATTATGAATATGAAACAATCCAAGCTAAAAGTAGATAGCATACTGGAGTATTACGACAATCCTCAATTGCTAACCGCAAGGGATTGTTTTGATACGTTGTATTTGTGTTTGCTGTATGAAGATACTCCCGAATGCAAATATACGGCAATTCGTATTTCCAGTAAGAGATTGCAGAATTTCTGCATGGGAAAGAAAGACTTGCGCTCCTTGTTCTTGTCTCCTGAAGGAGATAAGGAGTACTTTAATGTGAGAGGGGCTGATAATAACCTTGTGCTGGATTTGAAAATCAATACAACAATACCTGAAGATCGTTTGCCAGATGAAGGTTATTATCTGGAAACTTCAGGTAAGGAAAGCATTGTTGTTAATATCCCAGTTAAGGATAAAGGTCTGTTTACTGAAATAGTCAGAAAGTTTGGTTGGGCTTGTATGTAGTTGTATAGAAGTGTCATTATTTAAAGAATGGAATATATGGCAGATAAAGATATGAAATGGAAGACGCTCTCGCAGAAATATCTGATAGAGAAGCCTTGGCTCACGGCGCGTGTTGATAAGGTGCAGTTGCCAACTGGGGTTATCATTGACGAATATTATGTGTTGGAATATCCTGATTGGGTGAATACCATTGCCATTACGAAGGACGGAAAGTTTGTGTTTGTTCGACAGTATCGTTATGCATTAGGAAAGACGGTGAACGAACTTTGCGCTGGAGTGGTGGAGAAGGGGGAAGACCCGATGGATGCTGCCAAGCGAGAACTGATGGAAGAAACTGGATTTGGTGGTGGTAACTGGCAGAAGTGGATGATAATCTCTGCTAATCCAAGTACACATACCAATCTGACTCACTGCTATTTAGCCACGGATGTTGAACCTTTAGGTGAACAGCATCTTGATCAAGGTGAAGACTTGGAACCTCGTATGTTCTCCCGTGAGGAAGTATTAGATATGCTACAGAAAGGGGAGATTTGGCAGGCTTTGATGGCTGCTCCACTATGGAAGTATTTCGCAAACTAAACGTTGTTTTTGTCATATGGATTTACGTTTGTCGGTTATATCAATAGTTGCGTTGATTGCATTGCCTGTCTTCTCTCAGGAAGATAGCATCAAGACCGTTCATCGCATTGCTGTAGATGCCGTTCCTGCTACCATCTTTCATACCAACGAGTTTCTGCGTGGTGGAAATGAGGAGATCAGGACGATGAACCACGATATGACCTTTACGCTTAAATATGCTTTTATGAATAGAGATGAGGTACGACCGGGGGCTATTCATCAGGGAGTGTATCAGGGTGTGGGCTTGGCAAGGCATGAGTTCAACCGATGGCTGGCAAATCCTATCTCCGTTTATCTGTTTCAAGGTGCGCCTATCGTGAATTTCTCCCGTAGGGTTTCGCTCAATTATGAATGGAACTTGGGTATGGCGTTTGGATGGAATGGATATGATGAACTGAACAATCCGGAGAACAAGGTTATCGGATCGAAAGTTACGGCTTATATTGATGCTGACCTTTACGTCAAATGGATGCTCTCCAAGGCCTTTGACTTGAATGCCGGTATCTCGTTGAGTCATTTCTCTAATGGAAACACCACCTATCCTAATATGGGGCTGAATACGGGTGGTATCCGGTTGGGATTGGCTTATTACATCAACCGACAACCATTGACTGTGCCGAAGGTGGAGCGAGAAAAGTTGCCAGACAGCCGTGGTTTTTATACAGATGTGATTCTGTATGGTGCCTGGAAGCAGGGCGTAGGGTATGATGGTTATGATCATTATCTGTTGCCTGGAAAATATGGCGTGATGGGCTTCAATGTCAATCCGATGTATCGGCTGAATCCGTGGCTCAGTTTAGGAGCGTCGCTTGATGGCGTGTACGATCGTTCGGCAGGCAGGGAGAATGATTCCTGGGGCGAGGATGTGAATCATAAGTTTAGTACTCAGGCTGGTTTGGGTCTTTCGGCTCGTGGTGAATTTGCCATGCCTTATTTCAGCATCAACTTCGGTGTCGGAACCTATCTGCTTGGCAATCGCAACGATTTCAGAGGTGTGTATGAAGTGCTTGCCCTGAAGATTCATATCACCAAACGTGCCATGCTGCACATCGGCTACAGTCTTGTGGATTTCAAAACTCCCAATAATCTGATGCTGGGATTGGGGTGGCGATTTGGCGGCAAGTAATGCCGCCATCTTTCGCCAGCTATTCTATTATGATATCTTATTTCTTTATTTGAATATATTTTTGATAGCATAAAGCGGATATACCCTGATGTCTTCATAACACGAAAAGTTTTCGAGTGATGTGCGGATTCCGTAGTCGATGCCTTTCTGTTGAAGGAAAATACGCATGCTTTGCATTGATCCTTTTATGCCCGACTTTACTTCAATAGGTCGTATTTTATCGCCTAGCTGAACCACATAATCCACCTCTGCGTTGCTACCGCTTTTTTCTCTGTGCCAGCAGTATAATGATCGCGGTTCGTAGCATGGCGATGATTTTATAATCTCATTACCTACAAAGGTTTCTGCAATGGCTCCTCGATTAATTACTTGCATATCAGTGGTAGCGATAAAATCGGCAATGTTCAGTCCTAAAACGCTTTGTAGTAAGCCTGTATCTAGAAATATCATGCGGCGGTATTTCTCATTGATTTCTGCGCCTAAAGGAATTCCGTTGGCAGAGGTATGGGTGACTGGATATACAAGACCTGCTAAAATCAGTGTTTCCAGTGCTGTCTTGATTTGCCCACTATTACCATCGCAGTCCACCTTATTATATACAAACTTTCCTAGTCCTTGTTCTGCTACAGAACGGAATACTGCATCGATTCGCATAGATGGTACCCTTTGACGATATTTTGCAAAGTCATCTCTGTAGGATTGTATCAATTCTTTCAATATGCGCTGGCATTCCAGCAGGTCTCCGTCTTTACAAAATCTAGCTATGACGGCTGGCATGCCTCCGAGAACAAGAAACTTACGTAGTTGTCTGGCTGCTTGCTCGTGTATTGGTTCAGGCAAAGGTGTCTGAGGTGTGGATTTGGAAATCATATCGGCCAGCATCTCGTCATTTGTTGCCCACAGGAATTCTTCAAAACTGAATGGGTACATAAAAATACTACGTATTCTTCCTACTCCATAAGATGGTAATGATTCCAAAGCAAACTCTAGCAATGAACCTGCTGCAATGAGATGTAGCTCAGGATATTTCTCATAAAAATATCGTAGGCGATTAATGGCTTGTGGGCATGCTTGTATTTCATCGAAGAACAACAAGGTCTTGCCTGCGATGATAGGAGTGTGTAGCTGGATGGATAGCAATTGACAGATTTCCTGTGGTGAGTAAGTGCCGTTGAACATATAATGTATATCTGGGCGTTCATTGAAATCTACTTCTGCAAAATATTCAAACTCTTCTGCAAGATGTCTTACTGCTGATGTCTTTCCTACTTGTCTTGCTCCACGTAAAAGCAATGGTTTTCTCTCTTGAGATTTTGCCCAAATCTCAAGTTCTTTGTCTATATGTCTTTTTAGATATTTTTTCATAATTCGTAACACGTTGATAATCTGGTGCAAAGATACGGATTTTTCTAAAATTAGGGGCTAAGAATGGGTTAAATCTTCTAAAATTAGGGGCTAAGAATGAGTCAAACCTTCTAAAATTAGGGGCTAAGAATCTAAGATACAGGTGCATTACTGCCCGGAACCACGCTCATTATATGGAGAATCTTACCGACCATGATCTGGTGTATCTCGCCATTGTGCCTGAGCATCATTAATATCTCTGGAATATCAGGGAAAAACACATCATGTTCCTCCTGAGGAAAATGAAAAAATAGAAAGTCCAACTCGGATGCCTCTCTTATAAAAAGGCTCCAAGCTGGACTTTCGTCATTCTTCTCTCTCTCTTATATTGTTATAGTCATCTGTTTTTATCTAAAAGAATATGCTGCTGATTAGAGTTTCTCGCAGAATTCGATTTTCTCCTTGTTAGGACCCTCAATAGTGAAGAACTTAACCCCGTTCTCCCAGAAAGGAAGACCATTTACCTGCTGATCCAGCATCTTGAAGGTTCCGGCTTCCTTTACTACCTGGAAAAGATCCTCTATGTTCTTTACATCAATAGCAATGTGGTCGATGGCTCCATATTCCATCTTTGCCTGATGGTTCTGATAGGTCTCGATGATGAGATTGTGGAGCTGGAGGAAGGCTACTTCCTCGGTGCCGTTCACTGTGCGGAGGGCTGTCTCGAAGCCCAGGGCATGATAAAACTCAATGGTCTTGTTGATGTCGTTGGTAGGAATGCCGATGTGCTGCACGCCTGTTGTAAATTCTTTGATCTTCATAATGAATTTGTGTTTAGATGATTGTTATGATAAAATTTTCTGTGTTCTTTGAAGATTTAGAAGCGGATGATTTCTGCTCCAATCTGGAAATAGCTCTCGTTGCTCTGCGGATTCCACATGCCCTTGGCGTAAACCGGAACGGTGTAGTTGCCGAGCTTGAGATCGTGGGTGGCTTGCAGTGATACGTGAACGATGCCTGCCGTGGTTCCGAAGAAGTGGGCATCCTCGCCAGCTCTGTTCAGGGCGAAGGCTCCACCTACTCCTGCATCTACCTTCCAGCCATCCTTCTGGTAGATTGAGTATTCCGCATAGGCGAAGGTGGAATATTTCTGCTCGGTATTGTCGCTGTTGCGGTCGCGTCCGAAGACTACCGTTGACCAGCTCAGGAGCAGTGGAAATTTCTCGTCCTGAAACCGGTAGCTCAATGTTGCATCGAGGAATCGGCCCGTGGTATGGGCAGAGTAGTTCCAGTATTCCTTATTATTATAGTTGGCGCCAGGGGAGAAGTTGTAGGTGTCCCACAGGGCGAATCCCCAACCGCCATCCTTCAGATTCAGATAATGGTTAAACTCCTTGTAGGAGCCTTCCGAGTTGCAGCCACCCCAAAGTCCTATGGTAACGTGGTCGTTGGCCATCGTATAGCTCAGGTCAGTGAGGAGGACGATGCCGTCGGAAACTTCCATGCCACGCCACAGATGGTTGTTCTGCACGTTGGCTTTCAGATGGAGCTGTGCCTGGGCATTTCCCAGGCAAGCAGCCATCATCAAAACAATAACTACAATTCTTTTCATGGTTTAACAACAAAATTCCTTCGGTAATACAGGCATGGCTCCATTCTGTGTACAGACGAATGCCGAAACCTTTACTGCCAATTCATGAGCTTCCTTTACGCTCTTACCCTTCAAGATGCTTGCCACGAATGCGCCTGTGAAAGAATCACCGGCACCCACTGTGTCTGCCACTTCCACCTTTGGTGTCTCTATAAACGAAACTTCGCCAGGGGTGAACACATAGCTGCCGTTTACGCCGCAGGTAAGGATGAGCATCTTCAGATTGTACTTGCCCAAGAGGAGCCAGCATTTATTCTCCAAGTCGATGCCCGGATAGCCGAAGATGCGGCTTACGGTGATCAGTTCTTCATCGTTGATCTTGAGGATGTTGCATCGCTTGATGCTCTCGGTGATAATTTCCTTGGTATAGAATCCCTGACGGAGATTGATATCGAAGATTTTGAGGATTCCTTCTTCCTTCGGCATGTTATCGAGGAAGCGGTAGATGGTGTTACGGGAAACCTCGTTGCGCTGAGCCAGCGAACCGAAGCAGACTGCGGTGCAATTCTTTGCCAACTTCTCCAGGGCTGGGGTGTAAGGGATGTTGTCCCAAGCTGCTCCTTCCTTGATGTCGTAGCAAGGAATACCGTTAGCGTCGAGTGAAACCTGGACGGTGCCCGTAGGGTAGGCTACCTTATCTATCTGATAGTTGAGATGGTGATCGTTGAGTTCCTTCTCCAGTTCCTTGCCCAGCTCATCATCGCCCATTGCGCTGACTGCACAGCTCTCGAGTCCGAACTGCGAAACGTGGTAAGCAAAGTTGGCTGGAGCGCCACCTAACTTCTTTCCTTCTGGAAGCACATCGAAGAGTGCCTCGCCGATACCTATCACTGATTGTTTCTTTTCCATTGTCATTTTTACTTTAAGAATGTTAGAGATGTTACTTGATTTCTGTTGCAAAGGTAGCATTTTTCAGCTACCTTCACAAAGAAAAATCATCTAAACTTTCTGCAAACGTTCCCGCAATCGTTTTCAATTTCTGCAATCGTTTGCAGTATGTTTCTGCTCTTCTATCCTTTACTTCTTCTCTTCAGGTTTCTGTTCGAAATCGATAAGAACCTTCATGCTGGTTTCGCGATGAGCGTCGATAAACTTGTAGGCGTCATCGTATTCTTCGAAGGCGAAACGGTTGCTTACGAGTGGCTTGAGGTTGACGATGCCCTTGCTTACGTAATCGATGGCTGTGAGATAATCTTCGTGGCGATACATCATTGAACCGATGAGTCTCAACTCATGCTCGCCAAGATAGAACATGCTGAGGGCTGGGTCCTTGGCAAAGACTGCCACAACCACGATGTCGCTACCTTTCTCAATGGTCTCCATCAGTGAACGGATGGAAACTTCTACACCTGCTACCTCGAAACCTACCTGATAGCCTTCCTCACCGAAGAGTTCCTGGGCTGCCTCCTTCAAGGTCTTCTTGGTGATGTTGAGGGTATGCTTGATGCCGCACTCACGAGCCTTAGCCAGGCGGAGGTCGCTTACGTCGGTAATCAACACATTTTTGGCGCCACGGGCAATACAGAACTGGGCTATGAGGTTGCCGATGGTTCCTGCACCGCTCACTACTACATTTTTACCCTTTACGTCGGTGCGGTTGCTGGCATGAGCACCAACGGCTGAAGGCTCAATCATGGCACCATAGTCGAGGCTCATGCCTTCCGGTAACTTTGCCACGCGGTCGTCATCTACTACAAAGAAATCCTGTGCTGCACCATCTGCCTGGAAAGCCTGAACACGCAGGTGCTCACAAACATTATACTGTCCGCGCTTGCAAGGGTTGCACTTGCCGCAAACCAACTGTGGGCGAGCGGTGATATGGTCGCCAGGTTTGCAGACGGTAACTTCGCTGCCTACAGCCATAACCACTCCTGAGTACTCATGTCCCTGAACCACTGGGTAGAAGGTGGCTGGGTGAAGACCGTGGTAAGAGTGAATCTCGCTACCGCAGATGCCGATGCGCTTGATGTTGACGAGAACCTGATGAGCAGTTAAGTCTGCTGCCTTTGGTTCTGCTACTTCCTTGAATTCGATATGCTTTGGTTCTACCAATATTGCCTGTCTCATAATTATAATGTTTTAAAAATGTTATTGTTATGTCGGTGGGATAAAAGATCCCGGTTTAATTTATTTCTTCTTATTTTCCAGATCGGTCATAATCTGCTTGTATTGCTTCTTGTTGAGCTTGTAGAAGCAAAGGCATCCTGCGGTGATAATCCACAAGACTCCCGGAATGGTGCTGAAGGCGTGGTGCATGATGCTCAGTACTTCTGGATTCTGCATGGCATTGCTTACATATCCTGCGCTGCCCAGGGCAATGGCGAGAAGCGATGTGCCGAGTGCCATTCCTATCTTGTTGCCCAGCGAGATGAAGGCGTATTGGAATCCGTCGTTTCTGATGCCCGTCTTCCACTCGCCATACTCCACACAGTCGGGGATGATGGCATAGATGGCTGTATTGAAGCCTGAGAAAAAGAACCACGACAATGCCGAGAACAGATAGAACATGATGGCGCTACCGTTAGGGCTGAAGAAGTACAGACCTATCATCGTAATACCGGTGAGGAAAGCGAAGATGGCTGCCGTGAAACCCTTGTTGCCCGTTTTTCTGAATACCAGAGGGAAGCAGGCTGCACCTATGATGCTTGGTACGATGATGGCCATGGAATAGTAGGAGAAGAGCGTTGCCGAACCTTCTACATAAGTGAAATAGTAGAGCATGTCGGCGTTGCGTCCGTAGTGAATGAAACCGAAGAGCAACTGTCCTAAGAGGGCAAGCAGATAGGGCTTGTTCTTCATCACGGAGCGAAGCTGCACCTTTAGAGGGAGCTTCTGTCCCACAGGAACTTCTACCACTTCCTTGGTCTTGTGGAAGCAGAACAGATGGCAGGCGGCGAAGATGATGCCGTAGAGTACAGCCACAGCCAGATAACCATATTTGGTATCGCCTGCGCCAAACCAGCTGATGAGCGGAACGGTTACGATGTTGATTACTCCGATGGCCATCATGGCGCTCACCGAACGGCTGGTATTGAGCTTGGCTCTCTCATCGATGTCTTGTGTCATGGCTCCGCAGAGTGTGCCGTAAGGCAGGTTCACGCAGGTATATCCCAACACCAGGATGCAGTAGGTTACTGCCATATAGATAATCTTGGCGGTCTGGCTCCATTCCGGATGAGCCCAGAAGGTGAGTATCAGTACCAGTGCCGTGATAGGAGCTCCGAAGAGCAGCCATGGGCGGAATCGTCCCCATCGGGTGTGGGTCTTATCGGTAAGTGTGCCGATGATGGGGTCGTTGATGGCGTCCCAGAATCGGGACACAAGCATCAGGGTTGCTACGGCACTCATGCTGATTCCGAACACATCGGTGTAGAAAATCATGAGGAAGTTGCCCACGAACATCCAACTGAAGTTGCAGCCTACATCGCCCATTCCATAGGCGAGCTTGCTGATGAAGGGAACCTTTCCCTGTGAATGGTTCTCCTGCGAGTTGGTCGCTTGAGATTTTGAATCCTGTTCCATTTTTTTTAGGTTTGATTGTTATGTTTGTTATTATTTATTTATATTTCTTATGAAGATAAAAAGCGATTTGTGAATTCGTTTTTTTCTTGTTTCCATTGCAAAGATAGAGCTATTTTGCTGGAAAAACAAGAAAAAAAACGATTGTTTTTTCGCAACCGTTCCCGCAACCGTTCCCATTTTTCGCAACCGTTCCCAAAAAGATTTCTTAGTTTTTTGTTGTACCTTTCTTAGAAAATAATTATCTTTGCAATCATATTCAACAAAAAATAAAAAGAGATATGGCAAAGTATGTAACGATCATAGATATAGCAAGGGAGTTGGGTATTTCTAAGTCCACTGTTTCGCGTGCTCTTTCGGGAGATACAGGTAATGTGAAGGCAGAAACCTTGCAGAGGATATTGGAAACAGCCGAGAGGATGGGCTATCATCGCAATGAACTGGCAGTGAACTTTCGCCAGCAGAGTACTCATAATATCGGTATTATCATTCCTGAAATCGTTACTACATTCTATATGACCTTCATCAATGATGCTCAAGCTATCCTACGCAAGCAGGGATATAAGGTGATGATTGCCATTTCTAACGAGAATCCAGAACAGGAACGGGAGAACATCATGATGATGGAGCAGCTGCGTGTGGATGGTATTCTGATGAGTGCCTGCGATAAGGAGCATAATGTGAATTTATATAATAAGGTGATAGAAAGAGGCATTCCCATCGTGTTTTTCGATAGAACCGTGGAGGGGGTAAAGGCTTCTCTTGTGCATATGGATGATTATATCATGTCGTTTTTCATGGTGGAGGCTTTGTTGCGCAAGGGATATAAACATATTATTCATATTCCGGGACCTGCCTATATCCGAAATAGTTATGAGCGGTTGAGGGGCTATCGGGATGCGCTGGAGAAGTTTCATATAGAGTTTCAGTCGCAAGATGTGTTGTCGCCAGCTTTATCTGCGGAGGAAGGTAGTTGGGTGATGGAGCAGTTCTTGAATAAGAATGTGCCCTTTGATGCAGTTTTTGGTTTTACCGAGACTGCCGTGTTGGGAGCTAAGAGTGCCATCCAAAAGCGTGGCTTGCGTATTCCGGAGGATGTGGCGCTCTGCTGCATGTCGGGCACAGCCCTGTCCACCTTGGTTCATCCGCAACTGACGGCTGTTGAGCAGCCTATTGAGAAAATGGCACAGGAATGTTGCCGACTACTATTAGGGCATATTGCCGATGGTAATAGGAATACTGAGGAAATGGCATTGAGAGGCGAAACCATAATAAGAGAATCTACATAAAGAAATCGGTTCCCAAGAACTGCATAAAAAGATAAACGACATTGAAGAATCTACATAAAAAGCGGGTATGTCATTGTATTTGAATGACACACCCGCTTTTTTATATTATATCTCTAAGTATTATTTAATCTTCTTCATTCTCCAGCAAGTCGGTGCCGAGGTGAGTGGTCTGCTCGCGCTTCAGACGGTCGCGCACTTCCTTAGGCTTGGTGGCGTAGGTAATCATTCGGATAGAATCGTTATAGCTTACGTACTTCCAGAGCCAGTTGAGTAATACCATTACCTTGTTCTTTACGCCAAGAATAGAGCGAAGATGGACTACCAGCCACAATACCCAGGCAAAGAAGCCCTGGCTGTGAAACTTGCCAAGCTCTACCACAGCCTTGTGTCTGCCTATGGTTGCCATTGACCCCAGGTTCTTGTAGCGGAAAGGCTTGAGTTGGGTATCGTCTGCTCCCTCTGCTATCTTCTGGATATTCTTGGCCAGAAGCGCAGCCTGCTGAATGGCTACCTGAGCCAACTGTGGATGACCGCCAGGATAAGCTGGGTCTGTGGTCTGGATACACTGGTCGCCGATGGCAAAGAGACCGTCCATGCCAGGGATGCGGTTGAATTCATCTACTACGATTCGGAAACCACGACCCAGATGGTCACCTTCTATACCTGTGATAGGCTGTGCCTTTACACCGGAAACCCAGAGGAAGGTACGGGTAGGAATCTCTTGACCATCCTTCATCAGAACTTTATGGTCCTTATAGTCGGTTACCATCTTACCGAATTGTACATCTACACCCATGCTGGTAAGGAAATCGTATGCTTTCTTGGACGAATCCTGCGACATTCCTGCGAGCAGTCTGTCGCCGGCTTCCAGAAGATAGATATGCATCAGAGATGAGTCCATATCAGGATAATCGTAAGGAATCACGTAGCGCTTCATTTCAGAGAGAGCTCCGGCAATTTCCACACCAGTGGCACCACCGCCCACAATCACTACGTTCAGAAGTTCCTGTCGTTCCTCTTCTGTAGCACAGGTCAAAGCACGTTCCAGATTACTCAGCACGGCGTTGCGCAATCCCATCGCCTCTGAAACGGTCTTCATCGGAATAGCCCATTTCTCGATATTGGCATTACCATAAAAATTGGTAGTGGTACCGGCTGCGAACACCAGATAATCGTACTCGATTTTACCGATAGATGTCTGCAGAATCTTCTTGTCTGGGAATACGGCTCTCGCTTCTGCCATGCGGAAGTAGAAGTTCTTGCGCTTGCGGAAAATCTGACGGAATGGGAATGAGATGGAACTTGGGTCGATACCTGCCGAGGCAATCTGATAGATAAGCGGAGGGAACTGATGGAAGTTGTTCTTGTCGATCAACACTACCTGAAGGTTTGCCTTGCTGAGGTCTTCTGCCAAGCGAAGACCACCGAGTCCACCACCTACAATCACAACTCTCTTCAACTGATTTCTCTTGATATTAATACTCATAACTGCTGCTATATTTTTATAATTACTAAATACATATATTTGCTGAAAACTATTTTCATAAGGCATATAGCCTCGTTATCTCTGAAAATTCGATTGCAAAGGTACAATATTTTTATGAGGTAGCAAAGAATGAAGTGTAGAAAAATGAGTGAGAAGTCCATTACAAACGTTCCTATTTTGAAATTTGAAAACTGATGTTACAAAATGTAATATGTGGATTGCATTTTTATAGAGGTCTTGTAACTTTTTCATGTAAAGTCAAGGATATCGTCCGTTTTTTCGCATTTTATGGTGAAAACTGGTGTTTTTTTCTTACTTTTGCAAATTAAAAACAAGATAACATCAATTTACATTATAATTTCAGAAAAAATGGTCATAGATTTTGAAAAGATTGCTGAGGCTCATTTGGAGGGCTTCAAGGGTGGAAAGGGTAAACTCGATACCCGTAATTATGTGGACGATAAGGTGAAGATTATGTATTCTACCTTGCGTCCGGGTGCATCAACTGGTCTTCATACCCATGAGGGCAACTGCGAGATTATCTATGTGGTAAGCGGCACAGCTACATTCCATTATGACGATACCGTAGAGGAGGTTCGCCAGGGACAGGTGCATTACTGTCCGATGAATCATGCTCATTACATGGAGAATCTCACAGACCATGATCTGGTCTATTTAGCTATCGTACCAGAACATCATTAAAAAAACTACGTTTCTGAAGTTATCTTTCTAAAATTCAGAACGTGTAAAGGGGGGAATGGTAATCATTCTCCCTTTTTTCGTGTTTTTGAAACAATTTTTTTTAAAAGTTATGTCTTGTTTCAGAAATAATTGTTAACTTTGCAACCGCTTAGAAGCATTTAAACAAAATAACGTTATAACAAATTTATGAACTTTACACTATTTATCACCGTTTTGCTGACGGCTGTAACCTTGGTGGTGGCTGCTTATGTCATCGCAAAGTTGATCGGTCCTCGTTCATACAATCCGGTAAAGGGTGAACCTTTTGAGTGTGGTATTCCGACACGTGGCAGCTCCTGGTTGCCATCACACATCGGCTACTATCTCTTCGCCATCCTTTTCCTGATGTTTGATATTGAGACTGTAATGCTTTACCCATGGGCAGTCGTAGTTAAGCAGTTTGGATCTATGGCTCTCGTGAGCATCGGGTTCTTCCTGTTGGTATTAGTATTAGGCCTGGCTTATGCTTGGCGGAAAGGAGCATTGGAATGGAAGTAAACAAAAGAGCCTCTATCAAGAGTATTCCTTACGACGAGTTTAAGGACAATGACACCCTCGAGAAAATCGCACAAGAGCTGAATGAGGGTGGTGCTAATGTGGTAGTTGGTTCTCTCGATGCCGCCATCAACTGGGGACGCAGTAATTCACTCTGGTCATTGACATTCGGTACCTCTTGCTGTGGTATCGAGTTTATGGCTGTAGGTTGTGCTCGTTATGACTTCTCCCGTTTCGGTTTCGAGGTAACACGTAACTCTCCACGTCAAGCCGACTTGATTATGTGTGCCGGTACTATTACCAATAAAATGGCACCTGTTTTTAAACGTTTGTATGATGAAATGGCTGAGCCAAAGTATGTGGTAGCTGTAGGTGGATGCACCATCTCTGGTGGACCATTCAAGAAGAGCTACAATGTAGTTCGTGGTATCAGCGAGTTAGTTCCTGTGGATGTCTATATCCCAGGTTGCCCTCCACGCCCAGAGGCAATCCTTTACGGTATGATGCAATTGCAGCGTAAGGTAAAGGTTGAGAAATTCTTCGGTGGTGCTAACCACAAGATGAACAGCGAGGAGAAGGAACTGTCTATGAGCAAGGGTGGTCTTCGTGGCTTGAGCAACGAAAACCTTTCTGATGCTAATCTGCTCGGACATAAGGAACCAATCATCGTAACAGAAGTACCTGAGGATTTCGACCCTCAGAAAGGTCTAACTGATTAATATAATAAGGTATAAGAATATGAAACTGAATAATATTGAATTGAGTTTTGATAATTTCGCTTCTGAAATGGCGAAGTTGAAGAACGAGAAGCATTTCGACTACCTTGTTACCATCATCGGTGAAGACTTCGGTGAGGAAGGTCTCGGATGTATCTATATTCTTGAAAATACTCAGACTAACGAACGTTGCTCTGTCAAGACTATCGCCAAGAAGGTGGATGGTTCTGATGTGATTCCTACAGTCATCAATCTCTGGAAGGTTGCTGATCTGCTGGAGCGTGAGGTGTTTGATTTCGTCGGCATCAAGTTCTTGGGTCACCCAGATATGCGTCGTCTTTTCCTCCGTACTGATTTCCAGGGCTATCCTTTGCGCAAGGATTTCGATATGAGTCCAGAGGCCAACAAGTTCCCTTGTACTGATGAGCCTGAGGATGATTTCACTGTAGAATACAGTCTTAGTGCTGATGGTCATCTGGTAGCTACTGAAAAGCGTCGCTTCGATGAGGATGAGTATGTTGTCAACATCGGTCCTAACCACCCATCTACCCATGGTGTGCTCCGTCTTCAGACCGTTATCGACGGTGAGACCGTGAAGCGTATCTATCCTCACCTCGGATATATCCACCGTGGTATCGAGAAGATGTGGGAGAATATGACTTATCCTCAGACTTTGGCTTTGACCGACCGTCTGAACTACCTCTCTGCCATGATGCACCGCCACGCTTTGGTAGGCGTTATCGAGGAGGCTATGGGTATCGAACTTTCTGATCGTATCCACTACATCCGTACTATCATGGATGAGTTGCAGCGTATTGACTCTCACTTGTTGTACCTCGGCTGTACCGCACAGGACTTGGGTGCTTTGACTGCATTCCTCTACTGTATGCGTGACCGTGAGCACGTGTTGAATGTGATGGAGGAGACAACTGGTGGTCGCTTGATCCAGAATTATTACCGTATCGGTGGTCTTCAGGCTGATATCGATCCTAACTTCGTTCAGAACGTGAAGACTCTCTGCAAGTATCTCCGTCCGATGATTCAGGAATACCTCGACGTATTCGGTGACAACGTGATTACTCACAACCGTCTCGAAGGTGTAGGTCCTATGAATTATGAGGATTGTATCAACTATGCCGTTACAGGTCCTGCAGGTCGTGCATCTGGTTGGAAGAACGATACTCGTAAGCGTCATCCATACGATATGTACGACAAGGTAGAGTGGAAGGAAATCACTTTGACCGGTTGCGATTCTATGGATCGTTACTACGTTCACATCCAGGAGTTGTATCAGAGTTTGGATATCATCGAGCAGTTGATCGACAACATTCCAGAGGGTGAGTACTACATCAAGCAGAAGCCAATCATCAAGGTTCCAGAGGGACAGTGGTATTTCTCAGTAGAGGGTGCCAGCGGTGAGTTTGGTGTATATCTCGACTCAAAGGGTGACAAGAGTCCATACCGTATGAAGATGCGCCCAATGGGCTTGTCTTTGACAGGTGCGCTCGATCCAATGCTTCGTGGACAGAAAATCGCTGACTTGATTACAACAGGTGCAGCAATCGACTTCGTAATCCCTGATATTGATAGATAATTATGTTTGATTTTAGTATAGTAACAACATTCATCGACAATTTGCTTCGCCAGACTTTGGGTTTGGGCGACTTCCTGTCGATTCTGATAGAGTGCGTGCTCGTGGGTATCTGCATTTTGACAGCATACGCGCTGATAGCCATCGTACTTATCTTTATGGAGCGTAAGGTGTGTGCCTACTTCCAGTGCCGTCTCGGCCCTATGCGTGTAGGTCCTTGGGGTATCTTCCAGGTATTCGCTGATGTGCTCAAGATGTTGATCAAGGAGATCTTTGCTGTAGATAGAGCCGACAAGCTGCTCTACTACATCGCACCATTCCTCGTGATCATTGCCTCTGTGGGTACTTTCTCATTCCTTCCATGGAACAAGGGAGCTCATATTCTTGACTTCAACGTAGGTGTATTCCTCATCACTGCCGTAAGTTCTATCGGCGTTTTGGGTGTGTTCCTCGCTGGTTGGGCATCTAACAATAAGTACTCTGTGGTATCTGCCATGCGTGGTGCCGTACAGATGATTTCTTATGAGATGTCTCTCGGTCTCTGCCTGATTTCTGCAGTAGTTCTTACTGGTACTATGCAGGTGAGCGGTATCGTTGAGGCTCAGACTGGTGCTTGGAACTGGTTGATTATCAAGGGTCATGTACCAGCTATCCTTGCTTTCCTCGTATTCCTTGTAGCAGGTAATGCTGAGGCTAACCGTGGTCCTTTCGACTTGGCTGAGGCTGAGAGTGAGTTGACTGCAGGTTATCATACAGAGTATTCTGGTATGGGCTTCGGTTTCTACTACTTGGCTGAGTACCTCAACCTCTTCGTGATTTCTGGTATTGCTTCTACCGTATTCCTCGGTGGTTGGGCGCCATTGAACATCGGTATCGAGGGCTTCGACAATCTGATGAACTTGATTCCTGGTTTCATCTGGTTCTTCGGTAAGACCTTCGTTGTGGTATGGCTCCTGATGTGGGTACGTTGGACTTTCCCACGTCTCCGTATCGACCAGATCCTGAAGTTGGAGTGGAAGTATCTGATGCCTTTGTCACTCATCATTCTGATCATGATGACCGTGTGCGTAGCATTCGGAATCCACGGATAATCTTTAATACACATTATTATAATAATAAGAAAGTATGTCTAACAATTCATATTTCGGCGGTATTGCTGCGGGTTTGAAGACCCTCGCTACTGGTATGAAGGTCACCATGAAGGAGTACTTCACACCTAAGAGCACTGAGCAGTATCCTGAGAACCGCAAGACTACACTCCACATCTCTCCACGTTTCCGTGGTCGTCTGGTTTTCGTCCGTGACGAGAATGAGGCTTACAAGTGTGTGGGTTGTACATTGTGTGAGAAGTCATGCCCTAACGATACCATCAAGATTCAGACCGAGATGGTGGAGGACCCAGAGACAGGCAAGAAGAAGCGCAAACTGGTAGATTACCAGTACGACTTGGGTGACTGCATGTTCTGTGAACTCTGTGTGAACGCATGTAACTTCGGTGCAATTAAGTTTGTCAACGATTTCGAGAATGCAGTCTTCGACCGCAACAAGTTGGTGATGCACCTCGACAAGGAGGTTTACAAGGGCGGAAGCCTTCCTAACCTCATTGATGGTGGCGCTCCACTCGAAATCGGTAAGTTTAACACCAAGACTAAGTAAGGAGGACTTTAGACAATGATAACAGCTAATTTATTTATGTTCGTCATCTTGGCAGTAGTCATCCTTGGCTCAGCCATCATGTGCGTAGCTACCAAGCGTATCATGCGTGCGGCAACTTATCTGTTGTTCGTGCTCTTCGGTGTAGCTGGTGTATTCTTCCTGCTCGACTATACCTATCTGGGTGCAGCTCAGATTGCTGTATATGCAGGTGGTATTACTATTCTTTATGTCTTCGCCATTCAGTTGGTTTCCAAGCGTACCCTTCAGGGTCTTTTGGAGCACGTGAAGGGTAGCAAGGTCATTGGCCGTGCACTCGTTTGCCTTGTAGGTTTCGTAACCTTGGCAGTCATCGTGTTGAAGAATCACTTTATCGATTTGGCTGCAACAGTAGCCGACACTGAGGTGCCAATGGAGCAGGTAGGTTCTGCCCTGGTAGGTGCAGACAAGTATGGCTATGTATTGCCATTCGAGTTTATCTCTGTATTCCTGTTGGCATGTATCATCGGTGGTATCTTAATCGCAAGAAAGGAGGATAAGAAATGATTCCAGTACAGTATTTCTTCGTGCTTTCAGCACTCTTGTTCTTCATCGGAGTATATGGCTTCTGTACACGTCGTAACCTCGTTGCCATGCTTATCTCCATCGAGCTTGTATTGAATGCAGCCGATCTGAACTTCGCTGTGTTCAACCGCATTCTCTTCCCTGGACAGTTGGAAGGTTTCTTCTTCACATTGTTCTCTATCGGAGTAGCAGCAGCCGAGACAGCCGTAGCGCTCGCAATAATTATTAACGTTTACCGCAACTATCACAGTGACCAGGTGAACAGTATTGAAAACATGAAATTCTAATTAAGACAATGAATTACAGTTATGCATTTTTGATACTTCTTCTCCCATTCCTGAGCTTCCTGGTTCTGGGACTTGCGGGTATGAAGATGAAAAAGCAGGTAGCAGCCATCATCGGTACCATCCTGATGGGTTGTGTATTCGGTCTGTCTATTTATACAGCATACGAATATTTCTTTGCTATCGGCCGTGATGCTTCAACAGGTTTGTATCCAACTGTTGACTCATTCAATTTTACTTGGTTGAAGTTTACTGAGTTGCTGACTTTCAACATTGGTTTCCGTCTGACACCAATCTCTGTATTGATGCTCATCGTGATTACCACCGTCAGCTTCATGGTTCACATCTACAGTTTCGGTTATATGGCTGAGCGTGATGAGAATTACAAGGTTGAGGGTTATGAAAAGGGTATGCAGCGTTTCTACGCTTACCTCAGCCTCTTCACCATGTCTATGTTGGGTCTGGTAGCAGCTACCAATATCTTCCAGATGTATCTTTTCTGGGAGTTGGTGGGTGTCTGCTCATACTTGCTTATTGGTTTCTATTATCCAAAGCATGCAGCAGTACATGCCAGCAAGAAGGCGTTCATCGTAACTCGTTTCGCTGACCTCTTCTTCCTCATTGGTATCTTGTTCTACAGCTTCTATGTAGGTACATTCAACTATGACTTGAATGCTCAGCCTGAACTTCAGAGTTCTTTGGCAGGTGCGGCATGGGTAATGCCAGCAGCATTGTTCCTTATGTTCATCGGTGGTGCAGGTAAGAGTGCGATGTTCCCATTGCACATCTGGTTGCCAGATGCAATGGAGGGTCCAACTCCTGTTTCTGCGTTGATTCACGCTGCTACCATGGTTGTAGCTGGTGTTTATCAGGTAGCCAGCCTCTTCCCAATCTGGGTAGAGTATGCTCCTAACACACTTCACTACGTAGCTTATATTGCAGCTTTCACAGCATTCTATGCAGCAGCAGTAGCTTGCTGCCAGCGCGATATCAAGCGTGGTTTGGCTTTCTCTACTATTTCTCAGATTGCTTACATGCTCGTTGCACTGGGTGTTTGCTTTGCTGTAGATAACCATCATGGTGGTTTGGGTTACATGGCTGGTATCTTCCACTTGTTTACTCATGCTATGTTCAAGGCCTTGTTGTTCCTCTGCTCTGGTGCCATCATCGTCATCATCGGCAGCAACTTCAAGGAGTACATGGGTGGTTTGCACAAGTATATGCCTATTACCAACATCTGCTTCCTCATCGGTTGCTTGGCGATTGCAGGTATTCCTCCATTCGCAGGTTTCTTCTCTAAGGATGAAATCATTACTGCTTGCTTCCAGTTCTCTCCATTCATGGGCTGGTTTATGACAGTAGTAGCTGGTATGACAGCATTCTATATGTTCCGTCTTTACTATGTTATCTTCTGGGGACAGAGCTATTATGAGTTGGACCCAGAGAACCGTCGTAAACCACAGGAAGTTCCTTTTGTAATGTGGGGTCCATTGGTATTCCTCGCAGCAATCTCTTGTGTTTGCGGTATGATTCCTTTCGGTCACTTCGTTTCTGCTACAGGTCAGAGCTATGATATTCACATCGATACTCAGGTGGCTTGCACCTCTATCGTTGTTGCTATTATCGGTATTGCTCTTGCTACTTATATGTATGCACCAAAGAAGACTCCATTGGCAGACGGTTTGGCTAAGAAGATGCCTAAGTTGCACAAGGCAGCCTTGAATCGTTTCTATATTGATGATGCTTGGCAGTTCTTTACACATAAGATTGTCTTTGGTTTGTTCTCAAAGCCTATTGCATGGTTCGACCGTCGTGTCATCGATGGTACCTTCAATTTCATGGCTTGGGGTGCACAGGAGGCAGGCGAGACTATCCGTCCATGGCAGAGTGGCGATGTACGCAGCTATGCTATCTGGTTCCTTACAGGTACTGTAGCGTTGACTTTGTGTCTGCTCGCTCTTCTTTAATTAAAGTCTCACAATTAAGTAAATAGAAAAGAAATGAATTTAAGTATATTCGTCATAGTACCACTCCTGATGTTGCTCGGCCTTTGGTTGGCTCGCAACGACAAGCAGGTTCGTGGTGTGATGGTAGCAGGTGCCAGCGTGTTGCTTGGCCTCTCCATCTATTTGGTGTTTGCATTTCTCGAGGCTCGTGAGACAATGCCAGCAGACCAGGTTCCTATGCTCTTCACTTACAGTGTGCCTTGGTTTGAGCCATTGCACATCAACTATTCACTCGGTGTGGATGGTATTTCTGTAGTGATGCTTCTCTTGACTTCCATCATTGTGTTCACCGGTACATTTGCTTCTTGGCAGATGGAGCCAATGAAGAAGGAGTACTTCCTCTGGTTCACTCTCTTGAGCATCGGTGTATATGGTTTCTTCATCTCTGTCGACATGTTCACCATGTTCATGTTCTATGAGGTTGCGCTGATTCCTATGTATCTCCTCATCGGTGTATGGGGTAGCGGTGCAAAGGAGTATTCTGCTATGAAGTTGACTTTGATGTTGATGGGTGGTTCTGCTCTTTTGATTATCGGTATCTTGGGTATCTACTTCTACAGTGGTGCTCAGACATTCGAAATTCTGGATATCGCTCACCATACCAATGGTGCTCACGCTATTCCTGAGAGCGTTCAGAATGTATTCTTCCCATTGCTCTTCATCGGTTTCGGTATTCTTGGAGCTTTGTTCCCATTCCATACATGGTCTCCTGATGGTCACGCAAGTGCGCCAACAGCCGTATCTATGTTGCATGCCGGTGTATTGATGAAGTTGGGTGGTTATGGTTGCTTCCGTATCGCTATGTTCCTTTTGCCAGCAGCTACTCATGGTTTCTGGATTAAGGTGTTCTTGGTATTGACAACCATCTCAATCGTTTATGGTGCTTTGTCAGCTTGTGTACAGACTGACTTGAAGTACATCAACGCTTACTCTTCTGTATCTCACTGTGGTATGGTGCTCTTCGCACTCTGTATGATGACCGAGACAGCTGCAACTGGTGCTATTCTCCAGATGTTGTCTCATGGTTTGATGACCGCCCTCTTCTTCGCCGTTATCGGTATGATTTATCATCAGGCTGGTACACGTGACGTTCGCTACTTGGGTGGTTTGATGAAGATTATCCCATTCCTCTCAGTAGGTTATGCTGTAGCAGGTTTGGCTAACCTCGGTTTGCCAGGTTTCTCTGGTTTCGTAGCTGAGATGACTATCTTCGTAGGTTCATTCCAGAATGCCGATATGTTCCACCGTGTATGTACCATCATCGCATGTACTTCTATCGTAGTAACAGCGGTTTACATCTTGCGTTGTGTAGGTAAGATCCTTTATCAGAAGGTTCCTAATCCAAAGTTGGAGAAACTCCACGATGCAACATGGGATGAGCGTATTGCAGTAGCAGGTCTGATTGCCTGTGTAGCAGGTCTCGGTATGTTCCCACTCTGGGCAGAGGAGATTATCATGGACGCAGTAGGTCCTATCTTTAGTGTAATTATGTAATAAATATCAGAAGAAATGAATTACAGTCAATTTTTAAATATGATTCCAGAAGCTACCCTGATGGTAGTTCTGCTGATCACTTTCTTTGCTGACTTCTGCAGTTCCAAGAGCGCAGACCGTAAGTGGTTCAATCCTCTGGTATGTCTCTTGATGGTGGCTCACATTGTCATCAATATCTTCCCAACAGAAGCCACAGAGGCATTTGGCGGCATGTACACAACAGGTCCTGCTGTCGGTGTCTTGAAGACTATCCTTGCTCTCGGTACCCTCATCGTGTTGGTACAGGCCAAGGAGTGGTTGAGCCGTAAGGACACAGCCTTCAAGGAGGGTGAGTTCTATATGTTGATTATCTCTACCTTGCTCGGTATGAATATGATGGTAAGTGCCAACCACTTCCTCCTGTTCTTCCTCGGTCTTGAGATGGCATCTGTGCCAATGGCTTGCTTGGTAGCATTCGATAAGTATCGTCACAATTCAGCTGAAGCTGGTGCTAAGTTCATCCTTACTGCTACATTCTCAAGTGGTGTGATGATTTATGGTATCTCTTTGCTTTATGCTGCTTGTGGTACTTTGTATTTCGATGACGTTGCAAAGGTTATCTCTGCATCTCCATTGACCATTGCTGGTATGGTATTCTTCTTCAGTGGTTTGGGCTTCAAGATTTCTTTGGTTCCTTTCCACTTCTGGACAGCTGATTCATATCAGGGTGCTCCAACTACAGTTACAGGTTATCTCTCTGTAGTTTCTAAGGGTGCTGCTGCATTTACTCTCTGTGCTATCCTCATGAAGGTATTTGCTCCAATGGTAGAGTACTGGACAGTATTGCTTTACATTGTCATTGTACTTTCTATCACTATCGCCAACCTCTTTGCTATCCGTCAGAGTGACTTGAAGCGTTTCATGGCATTCTCTTCTATCTCTCAGGCAGGTTACATCATGTTGGCTGTGGTTGGTAACTCAGCAATGAGCGTGACCGCTCTGACATACTATGTATTGATTTATGTAGTTGCCAACTTGAGCGTGTTTACCATTATCTCATCTGTTGAGGAGCACAACAATGGTACAGTTATGATGGACAGCTACAACGGTTTGTACAAGACCAATCCACGTTTGGCATTCCTGATGACATTGGCATTGTTCTCATTGGGTGGTATTCCTCCATTTGCAGGTATGTTCTCAAAGTTCTTTGTGTTTATGGCAGCCGTTCAGGGTGCAGATATTCACACCACTCTTGGAGCATGGGCTTATGGCGTAGTATTCATCGCTTTGGTTAACACCGTATTGAGCTTGTACTACTACTTGCTTATCGTGAAGGCCATGTTTATCAAGCACAGCGATAATCCGCTGCCTACTTTCCAGAGCGCTTGCTCAACAAAGTTGGCGCTTGCCATTTGCACAGTAGGTATCGTTGCATTCGGTATCTGTTCATGTGTATTCGATTGGATTTCTGTAGCAGCTAATGCATAACATCATTAAGGTATAGAATTCTTATCAAGAAGAAAATACAGATTTAATATAAAAAAGGATGGGGCTCCATGATAGAGTCTCATCCTTTTTTTGTATTTTTGCACCATGAAAAAGATTTTTAGATCATTACTATATATTATCATGATGCTGGGGTTGGCATTACTTCCCGACCTCTGGCTGTGGTTTGATGCTGTTTCTACTTGGCCTTTAGCTTTGGCAATAGCATGGTGGATACCATCAGCTTTGCTTCTTCTGGCAGAAACAGGACTGCAATTTGGCGTATATCATAGACTTTCAGTAAGAGTCCTTTTTACGATGATTCTTTTTTCTGTGATGCCAAAGATAGTTTATATCCTTTTGTCTCTATTTTTGCCTTGGTGGGTTGCCATTCTTCCTGCCTTGTTTATGATAGGGGGATTCATATTTGGTTTCACGAAGGGATGGAGAAAGTTGGAAGTGAAACAGATCACCTATTCGTCACCGGATTTACCTCCCTATTTTGATGGTTATAAGATACTGCATTTCACGGATTTTCATTTGGGTACTTTTCCCAAAGATACGGATTTCGTAGAAAAAGTGGTGGAATGTGCCAATAATGAAGATGTAGAACTGATGGCTTTTACAGGAGATTTAGTCAATAACTCTGCTACAGAAGTCGCTCCATATCTGGAAACATTAAAACAACTTCATGCTCCCGACGGAATCTATTCGGTATGGGGAAATCATGATTATTGTGAGTATGATAACAATCATTCCATTGGAGCTTTGAAGCGAAACCGCAAAATGCTTTTCGGATTTCAGAAGGAGTTGGGCTGGACTCAGTTGATGAATGAGCATGTTACCTTATCGCATGGACTGGCAAGTATTGAGATAATAGGAGTAGAGAATGCAGGAAATCCACCTTTCTCTAATCGTGCCAACTTGAAAAAGGCAATGAAAGGAATCGTAGATAAGAAAGCTTTCAAAATACTCTTGACCCACGACCCACATCATTGGCGCAAGGAGGCTCTGAAGGCTGGCATACATCTTACCCTTTCCGGTCATACTCATGCTGGACAGATTCTCATAGGTAAATTGACACCAGCCCGTCTGGCTTTCAAGGAGTGGGGAGGTATTTATAGGCGGGGTGCCCAGATGCTTTATGTATCCGCAGGTATCGGTGGCTCTTTCCCTTTCCGTTTGGGAGCATGGCCTGAAATGACTGTCATCACATTGAAAAGAAAGTTATAAAATAGCGATTTCCTTTCAAAAAGTTTATCAATTGTTTGGAAGTTATTTAGAAAAACGTTATTTTTGCATAAGAGTAGAGTTATGTCATATAATTCAGTCAATTTAGGAGTTTTAAAATCAAAGAGAAGATGAAAAGTTTAAAGAATCTTGCCCTTGTGGCAATGACATCATTGGTGTTGGCTTCCTGTGGAACCACCCAGCAAGTACCACTGACAGGTCGTACTCATCGTATTTCAGTTTCTGATGAGCAGGTGTTGAGCCTCTCTAATCAGGAATATACAAAGTATATGGCTTCGGCTAAAAAATCCAAGAATGCTACTCAGACAGCTATGGTCAGAAGAGTAGGTCAGAGACTGGCAACTGCCGTAGAAACATATTTGAAGCAGAATGGTTTTGCTAATGACTTGAAGAATTATTCCTGGGAATTTAATCTGGTGCAAGACAATAGTGCCAATGCTTTCTGTATGCCTGGTGGTAAAATTGTAGTTTATGAAGGATTGCTCCCATATACCCAGAACGAGACCTGTCTTGCCATTGTTCTTGGTCATGAAATTGCACATGCTGTAGCTAAACATAGTGCCGAGCAGTTGAGTAAGCAGCAGAATCAGCAGATTGGTACTAATATTTTAGGCAGTGTTCTGAATCAGGCTGTGGGAAGTGGTGTAGGTGATGTGGCCAGTGCTGTTGCCGGTCAGTATTTCTCATTCCGTAACTTAAAGTATTCCCGTGACAATGAGACAGAGGCTGATTATATGGGTCTGATCTTTGCAGCGATGGCTGGTTATGATCCTCAGCAGGCTATTCCTTTCTGGAAGCGCATGTCCAGCGGTTCAAGCTCAAACAAGAGTGATATCTTCAGTGATCACCCTTCTGATGCTAAGCGTATTGCTGCTTTGCAAAAAGAAATGCCTACAGCTTTGCAATATTATAAGGCTGCAACTCCTGCCGTTACTTCTGTTAAGACTGTCAGAGCTTCGCAATTGACAAACAATAGAAAGACTGCAGCGAAGAAGACTACAACGAGAAGACGTTAGACAATATAAAAATACTAACCATTCAAAATCATAGAATCATGATAGACTATATTTCTCAAAATCTTTGGCTTTTCTGGACCATTATTACAGTAGTGTGTCTCATCATGGAACTCTCATCAGGTGATTTCTATGTTACTTGTTTCGCCCTTGGTGCTCTGGTAAGTATCTGCCTGGCAGTGGCAGGTTTGCCTTTCTGGGTGCAGGTTATTGCCTGGGCAGTCTGTTCGGTATTGAGTATTTGGCTCATACGCCCTCATCTGGTTCATGCCATCCATCAAGGAGCTGATGACAGGAAAAGCAATGCTGATGCCCTCTTGGGGCAGGTGGGTGAAGTGACGCAAACCATTGTTGCCGGTGATTACGGAAGAGTGAAATTGGATGGTGACGACTGGAAAGCAGAGGCGCCATCTTCATCTGTGAACATCGAAGTGGGAACAAAGGTAAAGATAGTCGGAAGAGAGTCTATTATTCTGAAAGTTGAAAAGCTGTAAAAAGCATTTTTTAGTCAATTTTCATTTATTATTAACTAATCAAAACATACAATTATGAGCATCGGTATCTACGTGTTAATTGTTATTGTGGTTCTTGCACTTATCATCGTCAAGAAGACCATTGTCATCATTCCTCAGAGTGAGACCAAGATTATAGAGCGTCTCGGTCGTTATTATGCGACTTTGAAACCAGGTATCAATATCATCATACCTTTTATCGATCATGCGAAGGATATCGTTTCCCAGCGCAACGGACGTTATTCCTATAGTAATAGCATCGATTTGCGTGAGCAGGTTTATGATTTCGCCCGTCAGAATGTAATCACGAAGGATAATATTCAGATGCAGATTAATGCCCTCTTGTATTTCCAAATTGTAGATCCATTCAAGAGTGTGTATGAAATCAATAATTTGCCAAATGCTATCGAGAAGTTGACACAGACTACACTCCGTAATATTATAGGTGAGATGGAACTTGACCAGACTTTGACTTCCCGAGATACCATCAATACCAAATTACGTTCTGTATTGGATGATGCTACCAACAAGTGGGGTATCAAGGTAAATCGTGTTGAGCTGCAGGATATTACTCCTCCAGAGAGTGTGCTCGTTGCCATGGAAAAGCAGATGCAGGCAGAACGAAACAAGCGTGCTACCATTCTGACTTCTGAAGGTGAAAAGGAGAAACAGCGTTTGCTTTCTGAAGGTGAGAAGGCTGCTATTGTCAACAAGGCTGAAGCTGCAAAACAGCAGGCTATCCTGAATGCTGAAGGTGAAGCTACTGCACGTATTCGCAAGGCAGAAGCCGAGGCGATTGCTATCCAGAAAATAACTGAGGCAGTAGGGCAGTGTACCAATCCAGCCAACTATCTCTTGGCACAGAAATATATTCAGATGATGCAGGAGGTAGCAGAAGGTAAGAACAATAAGGTGGTTTATTTGCCATACGAGGCCACAAACCTGTTGGGTTCAATTGGTGGAATCAAAGACCTCTTTAAGGGATAAAGCCGAACCTGATGAAACCCCTTTCCTCAGATAACTTATAATTTTATACTTTATATCAAGTAAACTTTATGAAAAAGATTTGTATTGTAGCAGGAGCAAGACCAAATTTTATCAAGGTAGCTCCACTTATCAGAGCTATCGTATCAGCAAAAAACAGTGGTCATGATATCGGCTATCAACTGGTCTATACAGGAATGGAGGATGATCCTACGTTGGAAAATTCTCTATTTGAAGACCTGGAGATAGCGAAGCCGGATGTTTATCTGGCTGTGGACTGTGAGAATTTGAATGAACTTACAGGTCATGTCATGGCTAAATTTGAAAAATATCTCCAGGAAAATCCTGCGGATGTGGTTGTAGTGGTGGATGACTTGGCTTCTACTATGGCAGTAGCCATCGTAACTAAGAAACAGGGCATTCAATTAGCCCATATTGCAGCGGGTACCCGCAGTTTCGATATATCGATGCCTAAGGAAATCAATCGTCTTGTCATTGATGGTCTCTCTGACATCCTCTTTACTGCAGGTATTTCAAACAACAGTATTGCCAATAAGGAAGGTGCTGAACTTTCCAAGGTATATATGGTAGGAAATATCCTTATCGATAACATCCGTTTCCTGAAGAACAAGATGTCTCGCCCATCACTGATGGATGAGCATGGATTGGAAGATGGGAAGTACCTTGTTCTGACCATCAACCGAAAAGTTTTGCTTGCCGATAGAGATAAGTTGAATGCCTTACTCTTTGTGATTGATGCGGAGGCGCGAAAGGCTGGTGTCAAGGTGATAGCTCCTTTGAGAGGTAAAGCTTTGGAGGCCGTACTGTCTTTCCAAACCCATCAGGCATTGCATGATCATCATACGGGAATAGAGATTGTTTCTCCACAGGCTTATCTTGATTTCTGTTATCTCACAGCTCATGCTCAGGGTGTCATCAGTGATTCTGGTAATGTGGCAGAAGAGGCTACGTTTAATGGTGTTCCGTGTATTACGCTCAATAATTATACAGAGCATATTGAGACGGTAAAAGTGGGAACCAATGAACTGGTAGGAGAAGATGCAGAGATACTTGCTGCCATGTTGCAGAAAATCTTCAAGGGCGAATGGAAGAAGGCTGGTATTCCTGACCGTTGGGATGGTCGTTCTGCAGAACGTATCCTTCAGATCCTTTGTGATTAAGTATAGCGATAAGTTATGTAGGTTTTACATCATTGATTTTCAAACCAATATGAACAAAAAAATAAGAGTGTGATGAAGTTTTCCATCACACTCTTATTTTTTTGTTTTTATAATGAATTTTATATTACTGTTTGGAACGGTTTTCATTCGGGTTCGGATAATTGTATCTATCAAAATAATCCATTCCCTTATTATTATACCATACACCCTCCACATTGATTCCGATGGAGAAATTCTTGTTGACATTGTACTTCACGCCTGCACCTAAGACATTGGCTCCTGGCATTCCCATACCATATCCGAAAGGCATGGTTCCTCCCATTCCCCATAAACCGGGATAATAGCCTAATCCGTAGCCGCCATATCTTCCATAACCATAGGGGCCATATCCAGCATAGCGACTGTAGAAGTTATCATAGTTGTTGCTGATGCTGAGTTGTCCATATACATAAGCTTCCCAATGCTCATTGAATTTATAGCCCATGATGGCATAAAGTCCAACGTCACGATAGCTGTCGCTTCCCCAGAAAGTATTGTTGAAATATCCTCCTCCTGCAATCCAGAGTTTTCCATCTTTAGAGAGAGGAGCCAGATAAGTGGCATTGATATTCTGCGAGAATCCGCCTTTATGAGGCAGGCCTTTTCCGAAAGTTGCAAATGCTGAAGCACCTAAGGAAACATTCAGTCCTTTGTGCAGTCCATAGCCATACTCCAATCCCTTGTTATCATCTAAACTGCTTAGAGGAGATAAGTTGGATTTTTCTTCAGAGAAAGATTTCTGTTCTTCATTCCAAGAAGGTGAACTGACTGTATATTTCACGTTCTTCATTGGCTTTCCCTGATAAATCATCTTTTGACCGGTTTGCATGATGGTGTCACCAGGCAATAACCAGTCTGCTCTCGGACTATCTGCGCTGTGTAGTGGGCCGAAAGTTAAGGTTTGTGCCTGTGCTTGAGCAATGCAGAAACCAAAGAGTGATATCAGAGTTACGATATATTTCTTCATATTCCGTACTTGTTTTATTCTGCAAACTTACAATTTTTTCTTGTATTTCTATCAGGCTTTAATATAAAACAACAAAAAATAGGCTTGCTTTACTTAAAAAACAAGCCTATTATATAATAATGTAAAAATCAGGAACTTTTCCGGACCTTTACTTTCCGTTTATCAGAAGAATTAGTAAGCGAACAGAGGATAGTCCTTCATAGTCTCATTTACTTTCTCGCGAACTCGAGCGATGACCTTCTCGTCCTCTGGAGCATTCAAAACTTCCTCGATAAGTTCAGCAATCAGGTGCATCATGTCTTCCTTTGCACCACGAGTAGTCATGGCAGCTGTTCCGAGACGGATACCTGATGTCTGGAATGCAGAACGAGAGTCGAATGGAACCATGTTCTTATTGACAGTGATATCTGCTGCAACAAGTGCATTTTCAGCAACTTTACCTGTCAAGTCAGGATACTTAGAGCGCAGATCGACAAGCATAGAGTGGTTGTCTGTACCACCGCTGACAATACCGAATCCACGACCGATGAGGTCTTCTGCAAGTACGGCAGCGTTCTTCTTAACCTGAAGTGCATAATCTTTCCAAGATGGTTGCAGGTTCTCATTGAATGCAACTGCCTTGGCAGCGATGACATGCTCCAAAGGTCCACCTTGCTGTCCTGGGAATACGGCAGAGTTGAGCAACATACTCATCTTCTTCACCTCGCCCTTCTTGGTTGTCAGACCCCAAGGATTATCAAAGTCTTTACCCATCAGGATGATACCACCACGAGGACCACGGAGAGTCTTGTGGGTAGTAGAAGTAACGATGTGGGCATACTTCAATGGATTATCCAACAAACCAGCAGCAATCAAACCAGCAGGGTGAGCCATATCAATCATCAGCAAGGCGCCTACCTCATCAGCAATTTTGCGCATGCGGGCATAATCCCACTCACGGCTATAGGCACTACCGCCACCGATGATCAACTTAGGTTTATGTTCAAGAGCCAATTTCTCCATTTCGTCGTAATCAACTCGGCCTGTCTCTTTGTTGAGGTTGTAACCGATAGGGTTGTAGAGAATACCAGAAGTATTGACGTGGCTACCATGAGAAAGGTGGCCACCGTGGTCGAGATTCAATCCCATGAAAGTATCGCCAGGTTTGAGAACTGCGAGCAAAACGGCTGCATTAGCCTGTGCTCCAGAGTGAGGCTGAACATTGGCATACTCAGCACCGAAGACTTTCTTGACACGCTCGATGGCAAGGTTCTCTACGATATCAACAACTTGGCAACCGCCATAGTAACGTTTGCCAGGGAGACCTTCTGCATACTTGTTGGTCAAGTATGAACCCATAGCTTTCATCACTTCTTCACTTACGAAATTCTCTGAAGCAATCAGCTCCATACCTTTCAACTGACGCTGATGCTCTCTCTCAATCAGGTCGAAAATCTCTTGATCTTTTTCCATTGGCTCTTTTATTGTTAAGTTCTTTATTTATGAATTGCGGATGCAAAAATAAGCATTTTTCTTCAATACTCCAAATAATATGGAAGAAAAAGAAGAAAAATGCTTTCAAATTGTTACTTACAAAGTTCTACCTTGCCTAATTGTTGCTCTTTATCGCAATAGTGGCAGCGGATAATTCCGAGTGCAGCATCTACTGTGTGGAAGATAGTTGCCATAGGCTCATTGTTGGTGATACACTTAGGATTGTTGCATTTTACGATGCCTTTGAGTGTATCAGGAGTCTTCACGGTCTTTTTCTCCACGATTTCATAGTCCTTGATGATACTCAGACCAATGTTTGGAGCAACTACAGAGAGGCGGTTGATTTCCTCATCAGTGAAATACTTGTTGGCAACCTTGATGATTCCCTTTTTGCCGATTTTCTTGGAAGGCAAGTTGTAGCCGATAGTGACAGGAGTGTCCATCTTTTCCAACTGGAGCAGGTTGACAACCTGATAGGTCTTCTCGGCTGGTATGTGGTCGATTACGGTACCGTTTTCGATAGCCGCAACTACGAGTTGATTCTTATTGTTTCCCATAATTACATTAATCACTAAACATTAAACATTACTCAATCACGGTCTTGTCATTCTTGACGTCATCGAGTGTGATGCCGAGGCAGTGACAGAAGATGGCTTCTCGTGCATAGAGACCATTTTGAGCCTGCTGGATGTAGTATGCATGTGGGTCGTCATCCACATCGTATGCAATTTCATTCACGCGAGGCAGTGGGTGCATGATCTTCATGTTTTCCTTAGCCTTGCTGAGCATTTCGCGTTTGAGGATATATACGTTCTTTACTCTTTCGTATTCCATCAGATCACTGAAACGCTCCTTCTGTACACGGGTCATATAGAGAATGTCGGCACCAGCGATGACATCCTCGTTGAAATCTTCGTGCTCCACATACTTAATGTTGTGCTGCTGGCAGTACAACTTATATTCCTGTGGCATAGCGAGTTCCTTAGGAGCGATAAAGTGGAATGTAGGATTGAAATGGCGCATGGCCGTGATGAGAGAGTGAACTGTACGTCCGTACTTCAGGTCGCCCACCAGATAAATATTGAGGTTTTCCAAAGTACCTTGTGTTTTGTAGATAGAGTAGAGGTCGAGCAAGCATTGTGATGGGTGCTCGTGGGCACCGTCGCCGGCATTGACGATTGGCACAGGAGCAACTTCGCTTGCATATATGGCAGCACCTTCGATGAAGTGGCGCATAGTGATGACGTCAGCATAGTTGCTTACCATCAGGATGGTATCCTTGAGAGTCTCACCCTTTGTAGTGCTGGATGTCTTGGCATCAGAGAAACCAATGACACGGGCGCCAAGGCGGTTGGCTGCTGTCTGGAAACTGAGTTGGGTACGAGTGGATGGTTCGAAGAAAAGGGTTGCTATAACCTTTCCCTTCAACAGCTCCCTGTTAGGATGCTTTTCAAACTCTTGTGCCATTTCCAAGAGATACATGAGTTTCTCCTTGGAAAGGTCTGCAATCGTCACAAAATTATGTTTTTCCATTGTAAATTTGATTGAATTGTTCTGAAATCGCCTCCAAAGTTACATATATTTTTTGGTTTTTCATTCATTTCCTCTGAAAGTTTTAGGTTATTTTGCACATCGTCTTTCATTGTTGTCATGTTTTTCTCTAATTCCTTTTCCAATCTCAAACTTTTTGTCTATCTTTGCACTCACATGACGAATAAAAACATAGCATCATGAAGATGGTGAATATGTTTACCTATTTATATATATAAGAGATAGGAAATATTCGGTAGATATTAACATCATAAAGTACAAGATAACTATGCCAAAAGCAACAGGTTCGATACATTATATAGAACACCGTTCGCCGATGAAAGACGAGACCGGCGAATATTTGATTCATCCTCAGTTCGTTTATAGCGATATTTATGATTTTAAGGATATGACAAAGGGAATGCGGCATCATCACCAGATGACGCCAGCCCAATTTGTGGCAGCCATCGAATCCATTAAGGACGAGACGATGCTGGCTCTCTCCCAAGGTATGGAAGTGAAGATAGGAAATATGCTTGTCATTCGTCCAAAGCTAAAGTTACGGGAACACAAGGATGAAAATGGTAATTATTATCACAAGGTTTATCATGAAGGTGAGCGCATACCTGCCAGTGAGGTGGTATGTTCCGGTTTTGAGGTGCGAACCACCAAGGAGTTTGACAAGGACTTTTTCATAGAGTATGATAGTAAATGCAGCCGTAGTCCTTGGAAAACAAAAGCTTTTGCGCAAGATCCGGAGCAAGAATGGCAGGTTATCACCAATTATTGCAAGGAACATGGTTTTATAACGGTCAAGAACTTCCGTCTTTTGTTGGGCGTAGCAGACTATCATGCTCGCCAAGTGCTTGATGGTTATTGTGAAGGAGATTTTCCGAAGATGGTTCGCGAGAAGGTGGGTGCCACTTATTTGTATCGTGTAATAGGGGAGTGAAATCATGCGATTGTAGAGTAAAAAGGTATATTGCTTAAGAGTAATTACCAATACTTATGGGATGAAACTTATGCTCCAAACCTTTAGTACGTAGGTAAGAAGAGTTTTTGACGGCTGTCAAAAACTCTTTTGGTTATTCTCGAAAGCTCTTGTGACGGTAGTGAAAACTATCAGAACATTACTTTTCTACTATCTCACTTTTTTCTGGTTATTCCTTTGCTTGTATCATTATTTTTTGTAACTTTGCCGAAAGAAATTAAAATGGTAGCAATATGAAATATCCTATCGGAATACAGAGTTTCGAACAAATCATAGAAGATGATTATGTTTATCTCGATAAGACGGCATTGGTCTATGACTTAGTGACTAATGGTAAAATATACTTTCTGAGTCGTCCACGACGATTTGGAAAGTCGTTGCTCGTATCTACCTTGAAATGCTATTTCGAGGGTAAGAAGGAACTGTTCAAGGGGCTTGCCATCGACAAGCTGGAGAAGGAATGGAAGCAATATCCTGTGTTCCATCTCTCTTTTGGTGGTCAAAACTTTGTAGAGCCTTATGCGTTAGACAAAGTGTTGGAGGAGTTTGTTGCCATGGCAGAACGTATCTATGGGCGTGAGGAGTTGGCCGAGACTTTAGGTAGTCGCTTTAAGGCAGTGTTGGGGAAAGCTCATCAGAAGACAGGAATGAGAGCTGTCGTACTCATTGATGAGTATGACAAGCCTTTGCTTGATGTGATGGATATGGATATTTCTGTGCAGAATGAATATGGAAAGATGACTTTGGAGGATTATAATCGCAATCTGCTCAAAGGCGTATATTCTGTGTTCAAGGAAGCTGATGATGACCTGCAGTTTGTTTTGCTCACGGGTGTTACCAAGTTCTCGCAGGTAAGCGTGTTCAGTGGTTTCAATCAGCCTAACGACATCAGTATGGACGAGCATTACGAGGCACTTTGTGGTATTACGGAAGAGGAATTGTATTCCACTTTCGAGGAACAGATCAAGGCGATGGCTGTGAGATATAAAACCACAGAGGAAGGAATGAAATACAAACTGAAGAGGAAGTTTGACGGTTATCACTTCAGTCCCAATATGCTTGATATCTATAATCCTTTCAGTATCTTGAATGCTTTGAGCAAGAAGATTCTGGCAGATTATTGGTTCCGCACCGGTTCGCCAACCTATCTTGTTCGCTTGTTGTCTCATTTTGATGAGAACATCAACGAGATGGTGAACAGGTTTTATCCTACGAGTAGTTTTATCGACTACAAGGCAGATGTGGAAGCACCGTTGCCAATGATTTATCAGAGCGGTTATCTTACCATCAAAGATTGGAATATGGATACCGATTCCTATCTCCTGGATTTCCCGAATGATGAAGTGAGGAGCGGTTTCCTGACGCTGGTAGCTTCCAGTTATCTGAAGCCATCGAAGTCAACGGATGCCTGGGTTATTCAGGTAATAGATGTGATGTCGAAGGGCGATTGCCATCAGTTGGAGAATCTGATGACTTCCTTCTTTGCCAGCATTCCTTATAGCCAGCGTCGCAAGGGCGATGAGCGCGAGAAGGAACGTTATTTTCAATACACCTTCTATCTCGTATTGAGAATGATCAGCTGTTTCACGGTCTTCATCGAAAAACAGCAAAGCGAAGGTAGGGTAGATTGTGTGGTTGAAACCCAGAACTATATCTACATCTTCGAATTCAAGCGAGATGGTTCGGCTGAAGAAGCCCTGAAGCAGATAGAGGATATGGGCTATGCCAGGGAATATGCAGCAGATGGTAGAAAGATTTATCAGATAGGCTGCAACTTCTCATCGAAGACGGGAACCATTGATGGGTGGAAAATGAAGTAGGTGATTTGCAAGAATTACCCGAAGATGTAGTGATGTGGCTTTGTTAAGAATGAATCTTCTTTACATTAGCTTGCCTGAGATTCTCGTTTTTTCAGACGCTTATTATTTCTTTGAGAATATCGTAAATATGAAGAAAATAGGAAAGGTATTGGTAATCAGACACTTGTGGTTTTCTGACAAGATGGTGGCGTTGAGGAAAATCTATAGTCGTGAACACCCAAAGAAATTCTACTGCTCGTATGGTGGAATATAAATTGCATGAGCAGGCATCTATCTAACTAATTTATTTATTAAAATAGCTAAAAATAGAACAGAAAAACAAGGAAAAGTTAGTTTCCTGTTCAAAATTTTACTATTTTTGCAGAAAAAAGTTGCGGCTCGGCAATTGAAACAAGTTTCATAGCTCTCGCACTTGCATTATTTTTGCACTATGATATTGGATTTAGAACATATAGGTAACATACCAGTCAGTACTTCGGTAATAGCTTCGTTGTTTACAAATATAGAAGCAGGAAATCAGAAAGTGCGCAATCTTGAGGCGGCTCATAAGATTATCCGCCTCAAGAAGGGGCTTTATGTGGTCTCTCCAAATGTGTCTCGTGTTGCTCTATCCACAGAACTTGTTGCCAATCATCTTTATGCTCCTTCATACGTATCAATGCAGACGGCTTTGCGTTATTATGGCTTAATCCCAGAAGCTGTATATACTACCCAGTCGATGACACTAAAGCATTCTCGTTGTTTTGATACTCCAGTAGGACGCTTTGAGTATAAGAACATGTCAAGAGAAGCTTTTCCCATAGGAATCACAAGCATCAATAGGCAGAGTTACGCCTTTCTGATGGCAACCCCCGAAAAAGCACTTTGCGATTTGATTGCTAATTCTCCCAAGGTTAATTTACGCTATCTGAAAGATGTTGAGGTCTATTTGGAAGAGGACATCCGAATGGAAAAGGATGATTTTAAGAATATGGACATAAGCATATTTGAGCGATACGCTCAGGTTGGCAAGAAGTCTAAATCCATAGAAACTCTAATTAAATATTTAAGAAAATGAGTACAAACCAATCAGGAAGAGCTTGACAAGGAAACTTTCCTGCAAAAGTTGAACGAACGGCTTGCTACAGCAGACATTAATCAAGTAAAGGCTGATGTCTTGCCTTTTGTGAGAAATCCAAAAGAGTTGGATATTTGGTCGAATGACTATTTTTTGCAATTAGCTAAGATGATTAGATTTGAATGAAAATAACTGAGCCCACTTTGCATCTTGCCAGTCTTGAGCTGCATGGCATTGTGGTTCTTTGCAAACTTTCGATTGTCTGGACTTTGATAGGCACCATCTGCATACAGGTCAATGCCAGTTCTTTCCTGATATTCGCAGATGCGGCGGCGAAACAGATAATAGGTATCTATTGATGGAGTCACATCTGTTCGTTTTCTCATTCTATTACCCAGTCTGTGATGTTCCTTGTCTTGCCGTCAAAGTTGACGCCTACCTTGGTAATTGGTTTCTCGCTTAAAGCGAAACGCTGGCGGTAGTTCTTGAGGTTGATCTGCTGCATTGCAGTCTGGGCATCCTGATTAAGTTTCAATTCTATGAGGTAGAGATTGGTCTTGGTCAGGAGAACAATGTCAACTCTGCCTTTTGGGGTATGAACCTCCACATCTACTAAGTAGTCTGTGAGCAAAGTAAAAATGATGTATAACATCTGTTGGTAATGCCCCTCGTAATTGGTGTTGCTGCAGTAAGGTACAGTGCCGAGGAAAATCTGGAGCAGTCCCAATGCTCCATTCATATCCTGCTTGTCGAGAGCCTGGGCTATACGACGAGCCGTATTGGTGGCAGCAAGTGTGTTTGAGGTGACGTATGAAGGAATCAAAGATTTGGTCAGTCCCACTTTTACCTCTTTGTTTGGAATGTCGAGGGTATAATAATTATACTCCTGGTTGTAATCTTTGATGGTGATGTAACCACTTTGGTAGAGTAATGGCATGATGGTCGTCATGTTCTCCGTTGGTGCATCAAATTCGCTTGCATCAGCTTCTACTCTTGTGATGTCCGATGGTATAACGTCGAATTTTCGCATCATATTGATGAGGTATGTAGGAGTGCCAGAGGCAAACCAATATGAACCGAATTTCTTCTCATTGAAGCAATTCAGCAAACTGTAAGGATTGAAAATGTCTGGTGATTCGCCAGAGAAGTGATAACCATCGTAATGCTCTTTGAGCTTTTCGATGGCTTGCTCCTTGGTAATGCCTATTTTCTCAGCCAATTCTCCTATGTCCTCCGACATTTGGGTAAGCAGTTCTTCTTTTGTGATACCACAAATGCCAGCATAGTCATCATTCATGGAGAGAAGAGTGATGTTGTTTAGTTCACTGAAAATGCTGACTTGCGAGAACTTGGTGATGCCTGTGAGAAAAACAAAACGGAGAACAGGTTCTCTGTATTTCAAAGGGCTGTAGAAATTGCGCATAACATCACGAAGAGCTATCAGTCTGTCATTGTCATGAGCAACGTCTAACAATGGCGCATCATACTCATCAATGAGAACGACCACTTGTTTGCCGCTTTTTTGATACGCAGTGTTGATAAGGTCTATCAAACGATTGTTGTTACCTTTTGCAGGGTTAGAAATTCCCCATTTCTTTTCCTCATCTTGGAGGCGATATCCCAGATACTCTTCCAGCTGCTCCTTGTCCATGTGCTTTCCACCGCTCATGTCAAAATGCAGTACAGGATATTCTGTCCATTCTTTCTCAAACTTTTCGATGGCAAGTCCTTCAAACAAATCTTTCTTGCCTTCAAAGTAGCTTTGGAGCGTTGAGACAAGTAGTGATTTTCCAAAACGGCGAGGGCGAGCCAGGAAGAAATATGTACCACTGGTATGAGTCATGTGGTAGATATATTCCGTCTTGTCTATATAGAGTTTGTCTTCCTTGCGGATTCTCTCAAATGTCTGTATTCCTAAAGGATATAGTTTTCTTGCCATAAGCATCTAAGTCTTTTTTCTGCCGACAAAGTTAACATTATTATTTGGAATATGCAAAATTTCCTTGATTTCTTTTGCGTAACAACTTTTTTTGTGTAATTTTGCACAAATTATCAAGAAATGATATTTGAAATATAATTTAATTAGTGATGAGAAAACGTTTCATACATATTTTGTGGGCGCTTCTTGCTGGAGGTTTTGTTTCTGCAATAGTTGGATTCTTTGCCATTTGGTTTGGCTGGATTGGCTATATGCCGGATATTGAAGATTTGCAGAATCCGATCAACCGCTTTGCGACTCAGGTATATTCTTCTGACGGTAAGGTTATCGGTACATGGAATCTGAATAAGGAAAACAGAATTGTGATACCTTATAAGAAAATGTCACCTTATCTGGTTCAGGCTTTGGTGGCTACTGAAGATGAACGATTTTATGAGCACTCTGGTATTGACTTCAGAGCGCTGGGTCGTGCTATCATTAAGCGTGGTATTTTGGGGCAGACTAATGCTGGAGGTGGTTCCACCATTACTCAGCAGTTGGCTAAGCAGTTGTATAGTAGTACTGCGCAAAGTGCTGCTCAGCGAATGTTCCAGAAGCCAATAGAGTGGGTCATTGCCATCAAGTTGGAACGTTATTATACCAAAGAGGAGATTATTGCTCTCTATCTCAACTATTTTGATTTCTTGCACAATGCTGTCGGTATCAAGACGGCAGCTAATACCTATTTTAATAAGGAACCGAAGAATCTGACGGTGTGCGAAGCTGCTACTTTGATAGGCCTTTGTAAGAACCCATCGTTCTTCAATCCGGTACGTTATCCAGAACGTGCCAAGGAACGTCGTAATGTTGTTCTCTCGCAGATGGTGAAGGCTGGTTATATGGACCGTGCTGAGTATCAGAACTATTCAAGTGAACCTTTGACGCTGAACTTCCATCGTACTGATCATAAGGATGGTACGGCTACTTATTTAAGGGAATTCTTGCGCCAGTACATGATGGCAAAACGCCCTGTTCGTACAGATTATCCTTCGTGGAACAATGTGCAGTTTGTTGCCGATTCAATAGCCTGGGATACGGATCCTCTCTATGGCTGGTGCAATAAAAACTTCAAGAAAGACGGTTCGCCATATAATGTTTATTCTGATGGACTGAAGGTGTTTACTACCATCGATAGTCGTATGCAGAAATATGCTGAAGAGGCTGTTTATCAGCATGTTGCCCGTTATCTTCAGCCAGCTTTTGATAAGGAAAATAAGCCAAAGCCAAGTTCTCCTTATTCAGATAAGTTGACTCCTCAGCAGATTCGTAATATTCTGAACCGTTCTATTACCCAGAGTGAGCGCTGGCGTACGATGAAGGCTGCGGGATGCACACCAGAGGAAATCAAAGAGGCTTTCCGCAAGAAAATTGAAATGACGGTGTTCACTTATCATGGAGATATTGATACCTTGATGAGTCCGCTCGATTCCATCAGATATTACAAAGGTTTCCTGCGTAGTGGTTTCATGAGTATGGATCCGAAGACTGGAGCTGTCAAGGCTTATGTGGGCGGTTTGGATTATCCTCACTTCATGTATGATATGGTAAGCTTAGGTAGGAGACAGGTGGGTTCTACTATCAAACCATTCCTCTATAGTTTAGCTATGGAGAACGGATTCACACCTTGTGATTATGCTCCTAACCGTCAGCAGACATACATGGTTGCCGGAAGGCCTTGGACTCCTCGTAACGTGAGTCATGCCCGTTATGGACAGATGGTACCATTGAAGTGGGGACTGGCGCAGAGTAACAACTGGATCAGTGCTTATCTGATGAGCAAGTTGAATCCAAACCAGTTTGTTCAGATTCTCCATGACTTCGGTATTCATAATCCTGATATTCATCCATCCTTGAGTCTCTGTCTGGGTCCTTGTGAAGTGAGTGTGAGCGAGATGGTGAGTGCCTATACGGTATTTGCCAATCATGGTATCCGTACAGCTCCTATGTTTGTGAGTCGAATAGAGGACAATGAAGGAAATACCATTGCTACATTCCAGCCTCGAATGAATGAGGTGATTGGTGCTGCCAATGCAATGAAGATGCTTACGATGCTGATGGGTGTAGTAGATAATGGTACTGCTGGACGTTTGCGCTATCGTTATAATTTCCAGGGACAGATTGGCGCCAAGACTGGTACGACCAACAATAATAGTGATGGTTGGTTTATCGGTTTCACTCCACAGTTGGTTAGCGGCTGTTGGGTGGGCGGTGAAGACCGTGACATCCATTTTGACAGAGGACAGATGGGACAAGGTGCTACGATGGCGCTTCCTATATGGGCTATCTTCATGAAGAAGGTGTATGCTGACAGGTCATTAGGTATAGATCCTATGGCAAAGTTTGATCTTCCGGAAGATTATAATCCTTGTGGTCAGAAGGCTGAAGAGGATGATTTTACTGAAAATGGAATAGATGAGGTTTTTGAATAATACCTTGTCTTCCTGATAAATATGTATCCCACGATTATGCAGAAGTAGATGAGGCATAATTGTGGGATATTTATTTTTATCCCATCAATGCTTGCTCCTGGCAGCATGGTTGTGAGTTTCAGGGCCGTATTCGTTGCTTGAGTGATACTGATGAGTCCACTTGTTGCAAAGTGCAGAAGCGGTTCTGACAGTAAACTCATCAGGGGTATATGGGTAAGAAGTGTAAGTAGGAGAATAGCGGCAGATAACCAAAGGATTACTGTGGCTGCAGGGATGGCTATGAAACCTGTGAAAAGAGCATAGCATGAGATGCGACCAAAATAATAGATGATGAGTGGCATGGTGCCGATTTGAGCGGCTATGGAAATGCAGAGCATACTCCAGGGCCATCGGGTATAAAAATGACTGGTACTGCAAAGGCCTTCAAGAGGCTGGTAGAATAATAGTATCGAATAAACTGCCATAAATGACATTTGAAAACTGATGTCGAATAAGTAGAGTGGATTGTAAATGAGCATGATAACATAGGCAAACGCGAGGTTGTTGATGGACAGTGCTTTTCGATGGGAAAGCATGGCAAAACAACAGATGCTGATCATGGTAGCAGAACGTATAGCACTGGCAGGCATTCCGATGAAGATGACATAAGCCCAAATGGCAGTGATGGAAAGTATGATGGTAGGGATACTGCGTCTTCGTCCTCCTAACAATAGAATGAATAGTTGGAAAATAATTCCTATATGTAATCCGCTGACAGCCAGTATATGACTGGCTCCTGATATCGAATAGATATCTTTGGTTTCTTTAGTCAATGAGGTCTTGTCTCCGAGGGTCATGGCAGAGACGATGGCGAAGTCCTGTTCCTGGATGTTGAGGCTTCGCAATTGTTTTTGGATTGTGTTTCTGCATTCTTGAGTGACTAACATGGTTTTGTCAAATGATGAAAGGTTTTCTTCAGTGATGATTTGCGGCTTATCCTGTTTCTTATCCAATTGGTGAGAAGTCAGAGTTCCTCCCATACAGAATATGCAGAAAATCAGGGAAAGGCATTGGGCGTTTATTGTCGATGAAGAGCGTTTGAGAAGATAGAATGAAATGCCCCATGAAAGCAGTGTAGCCACCAGCCAAAAGATGGTGTCAATATAGCCGTATCCCATCTTTGCGATGAGAATTCCAAAGGTTAGGAAGATGCTGATGTGCATCAGGGGTGTTATCTGTGGGGACTCTTTTTTTCGCATGTTATTTTGTTTTGAAATCTATCTTCCAAATGAAAAAGTTTCTGTTTTCGCTGGAAAAATCGCATTAAACTTTTAATAAGTGCAAATATACGAATATTTTTTCGTCTAAGTCTGTTTTTTTTTGTATTTTTGCAAAGTTTTAGAGAAAATCATAAAAAGTCGAAGTGCGTGAGGTGCTTCGATGTGAATTTTGAGAATACAAATAAAATCATTATAATGAACGTTTCTTACAAATGGCTTAAAGAATACGTCGATTTCGACTTGACTCCTCAGGAAGTTGCGGACGCGCTGACTTCTTGTGGTCTGGAAGTTGACGCTTTGGAAGAAGTTCAGTCTATCAAAGGTGGACTGAAAGGTCTTTACGTGGGTAAAGTGTTGACATGCGAGATGCATCCTAACAGCGATCATCTTCATGTAACAACTGTTGACCTGGGCAAGGGTGAGCCTCAGCAGATTGTCTGTGGTGCGCCAAATGTTGCCGCTGGTCAGAAGGTTATCGTAGCAGACTTAGGCTGTGTACTTTACGATGGTGACCAGAGTTTTACTATCAAGAGAAGCAAGCTCCGTGGAGTGGAGAGCCTTGGTATGATTTGTGCCGAGGATGAGATTGGTGTGGGTACAGACCACGCTGGTATTATTGTTCTCCCAGAGGATGCTCCAGTAGGGCAGCCTGCTGCTGAGTATTATCATCTTGAGAGCGATTGGTTGATTGAGATTGATATCACTGCCAATCGTGCAGATGCACTGGGTCACTGGGGCGTAGCCCGCGACCTCTATGCTTGGTTGAAGCAGAATGGTTATCAGACCAGTCTTTATCGTCCTTCTTGCGATGAGTTTGTCGTAGATAACGAGGACCTGCCTATTGACGTAGAGATTCAGAATACTGATGCTTGCAAGCGTTATGCATGTGTAAGTATCACAGATTGTGAAGTAAAGGAAAGTCCAAAGTGGTTGCAGGATAAGTTGAATATCATCGGCTTGCGCCCAATCAACAATATTGTGGATATTACCAACTATATCATGATGGCATATGGTCAGCCATTGCACTGTTTTGATGCTGACATGGTAACCGGTCATAAGATTGTAGTTCGTACCCAGCCAGAAGGAACTAAGTTTGTTACCCTCGATGGTGAGGAACATACACTTGGTGAGCACGATTTGAGCATCTGCAATGCAGAAGAGCCAATGTGTATCGCTGGTATCTTTGGCGGTAAGGGTTCTGGTACATACGAGACCACCAAGAATGTAGTTCTGGAGAGTGCTTATTTCCATCCAACCTGGATTCGCAAGAGTGCACGTCGTCATGGTTTGAGTACAGATGCCAGCTATCGTTTTGAGCGTGGTGTTGATCCAAACGGACAGATTTATGCTTTGCAGCAGGCTGCTATTCTCTGCAAGCAACTTGCAGGTGGTAAGATTTCCATGCAAATCAAGGATGTTTATCCAGAGCCTATTCAGGATTTCCCTGTTCGCTTGAACTATGAGTACGCTCATCGTCTCATCGGTAAGGAAATCGGTGTGGAGACTATCAAGAACATTGCTACATCCCTGGAGATGAAGATTGTGAAGGAGGATGCTGAAGGCATCGATCTCCTTGTTCCTCCATTCCGTGTAGATGTTCAGCGTCCTTGTGATGTAGTAGAGGACATTCTCCGTATCTATGGTTATAATAATGTGGAAATTCCTACCCAGTTGAAGAGTTCTTTGACAGTTCAGGGAGAGGAAGATAAGCATTATCATACTCAGAATATCGTAGCAGAGCAGTTGGTGGGTGAAGGTTTCATGGAAATTCTGAACAACTCTCTTACCAAGGCAAGCTATTATACTGATTTGGAACTCAATGCTTATCCTGATGAGCATACTGTTAAGATCATGAATCCATTGAGTACTGATCTCGGTGTGATGCGTCAGACTATGCTCTTTGGCGGTTTGGAGAGTGTTTCTCGCAACATCAATCACAAGAGTCAGAATCTGAAGTTCTTCGAGGTTGGTAACACCTATATATATAATAAGGAGAAGTGGGATGCTGAGAATCCTATCAAGGGTTATACTCAGGAGGGTCATATTTCTCTTCTCATTACCGGTAAGCGTGTAGAGGGCAACTGGGCTCATGCTGATGAGCAGAGTAGCATTTACGAGTTGAAGGCTGTGGTAGAGAATATCCTTCGTCGTGTTGGCATGCCTGCCAATAACATTGTGATTAAACATAGCGACAACAATATCTTCTCTAAGGGTGTACAGTATGAGACACGTGCAGGTAAGGTATTGGTAGAGTTGGGTATCTTGAGTCTCAAGTTGAAGAAGGCTTTTGATATTGAGCAGGATGTATTCTATGCTGATGTGCATTGGGACAACCTGATGAAGGCCATTAAGAAGGTGAACCTCACCTATACTGATATCAGCAAGTATCCTTCAGTAAGCCGCGACCTGGCTCTCTTGGTAGATAAGAGTGTACAGTTTGAGCAGATTGAGCAAATCGCTCGTCAGACAGAGAAGAAACTTCTGAAGAGTGTCGTTCTCTTTGATGTCTATGAAGGTAAGAACTTGCCAGCTGGCAAGAAGAGTTATGCTGTCAACTTCATTCTTCAGGATGAAGAAAAGACTTTGAATGACAAGCAGATAGATGCAATCATGAAGAAGTTGATTGCCAACCTGACAGGCAAGCTCAATGCAGAGTTAAGATAATATTTTAAACAAAACGATAAATATTTTTAAAATTTATTCCAATGGGAAGAGCATTTGAATATCGTAAAGCTACAAAGCTGAAAAGATGGGGCCACATGGCCAAGACATTTACTAAGTTAGGTAAGCAGATTGCAATTGCAGTAAAGGCTGGCGGTCCTGAGCCAGAGAACAATCCTACTTTGCGTGCTATCATCGCTAACTGTAAGCGTGAGAACATGCCTAAGGATAACATCGCTCGTGCCATCAAGAACGCTTGTGGCAAGGATACCAGCGATTACAAGGAGGTAACATACGAGGGATATGGTCCTCACGGTGTTGCTGTATTTGTTGACACATTGACAGACAATACTACTCGTACTGTAGCTGATGTTCGTTCTATTTTCAATAAGTTCAGCGGCAACTTGGGTACTACAGGTTCCCTTTCTTTCCTCTTCGATCACAAGGCTGTGTTCACATTCAAGAAGAAAGATGGTCTGGATATGGACGAGTTGATTCTCGACCTGATCGACTATGGTGTAGAAGACGAGTTCGATGAGGATGAGGAGAACAATGAAATCACTATCTATGGTGCTCCTACAAGCTTCGGTGAAATCCAGAAGCACTTGGAGGCTGAGGGCTTCGAGGTAACTGGTGCTGAGTTCACTTACATTCCTAATGATTTGAAGGATGTAACTGCTGAGGAGCGTGAGACTATCGACAAGATGGTTGAGAAGTTGGAGGAGTTTGACGATGTTCAGACTGTCTATACCAACATGAAGCCAGAAATTCCTGCTGAAGCTGAATAAGTTTTCTATGATCAACAACGAGAATGTAAAGCATCTTACCAAGGTGACTTATCAGACTCATGGTACCTGCTCCAAGTACATCTGCATCAGTGTAGATGAGAATGGAGTCGTACAGGATGCGCAGTTTATCGGCGGTTGTGATGGCAATACCAAGGGCGTTTGTTCCTTGATAAGAGGTATGAAGGCGCAGGAAGTGATTGCCCGATTGAAGGGTATTACCTGCGGCAACAAACCAACAAGCTGTCCAGACCAGTTGGCAACTGCACTTCAGGAAATGGGGTACTAAATGTAAAATACAGCATTACTGGTCGGTTTCCAGTAGAAACAATATAAAAGTCCCGAAGAATTAAATCTTTCTTCGGGACTTTTTCTGCTTTTAATCTTTGTTTTTTCTGCTTTTAATCTTTGTTTTTTTCTGCTTTTAATCTTTGTTTTTTTCTGCTTTTAATCTTTGTCTTTTCTGCTTTTAATCTTTGTCTTTTCTGTCTTAATATTTAAAGGTTTCGTCCAATAGAACTTCCTTTGGATTTTTAGCAGAATGATAGATGAATCTGAAAGCAAAATGGGCTTCTTTGTATTTCTGAAGTCCTGGATTATTGTCTAATGACTGCTTTTGTGCATCATAGAGTTTCTTGTGGTTCTGTTTGATGAGTATGGCATTATCTGCTTTGTTTCTCAAAGTCATATAATAAATATAGGTATGGGTATTCTTGTCGAATACCGTACTGTCTGTGCGCCCATCATTCACGAAAGGAGTAGGGCATACTTTCTCTGTATATTCCCTAGCCTCTCTTACAGCTCTGTCTTCAATGCTTTCTGAGCATGAAGCCAACATTGTAATCAACATGATTGGAAAAATAATCTTTTTCATATCTTTCTTTTTAATATTTGTCCTTTATCGTATTTATCCTTTTAATTCTTTTTATTCACAAGTACAATATGCTGTTCTGTATTTGAATTGTACTGAAATTCCGGCACAAAGATAAGTTTTTTTGATGGAATAGCAAAGCAATCTGCTACGTTTTTGTGGGGAAGATTCATCAAATCATACTTTTTCTCATTTTATTTTCTTTTTTCTCTGGTTTTTGCAGTACCTTTGTATTACAAAATATAATATCTTCAAAAGTATAATATCTTTGAAAGCAATGAAATTTTTTAAGAAAACAAAATCATTAAAGTCAGCTTGTTTGTTGATGTTGATGTTGCTCATCCTGCCTTTGCAGATGTTGGCAGCAGAATTGGGTGAAGCTGGTAAACGGTTAGCGGCTCTTCCTGGTGTGAGTAAAGTGGAACCGCTGCAGAGTACTTGTTTCCCAGAAAAATACGTGTTCTTTATCAAGCAGCAATTAGATGCTAAGAACCCGCAGGCTGGTCAGTTTGAGCAGCGAGTAGTGCTCTGTCATCGCGGTTTTGACCGTCCAACAGTACTTGTTACAGAAGGCTATGATGCCAATTATGCGTTGCATGAGGGATATATAGAGGAACTGTCCAAGCTTTTCGATACCAACATCATTACCGTGGAGTACCGTTATTTTGATAAGTCCATGCCAAGCCCTTGCAACTGGGATTATCTGACAGTGGAGAATTCTCTTTATGATTTGCATCATGTGAATGAAGCATTACATGCTTTATATAAGGGTAAGTGGATGGCTACGGGCATCAGTAAGGGCGGTCAGACAACCATGTTCTACCGTTCCTACTTTCCAAACGATGTTGATATTTCTGTTCCATACGTAGCTCCACTCAACAGAAGTGTTGAGGATGGCAGACATGAGAAATTTCTCCAATATGAGGTTTCGACTCCTGAAAACAGACAGAAAGTGCTCGACTTCCAGCTTCTGCTCTTTAAGCGCAAGGCAGCTCTTCTTCCTATGCTTGAGAAATATTGCAATGACAAGCATTATACATTCAATGCCCCTTTGGCTGAAATATATGACTTCTCAGTCTTTGAGTATGCGTTTGCTTTCTGGCAGTGGGGTTCTGATATCCAAAAGATTCCTACAAGAGAGGCTGATGATTTAGCTGTATTCAAGTATTGGATGAGTCATTGTGAACCCGATTATTTCTCCAATCAGAATCCCTATTTCTCGTTTGATGTGCAGGCGGCTAAAGAATTAGGTTACTATGGCTATTATACAAAACCATTCAAGAGATATCTGAGTATTAAGACGGCAAAGGGATATTTGCATCGGTTGATGTTGCCGAAGGATGCGGAGGAAGTGAAATTTTCTCCTGTATTATATAAGCACACAGTAGATTTCCTGAGTAAGAATGATCCTAAGATGGTTTATATCTATGGTTCTATCGACCCATGGAGTGCTTCTGGTATTTATGGACTTCCATTTACAAAGAACAAGCAAAACTTGCATGTTTATATGTGTCCGGGAGGTTCTCATAAGACCCGTATTCTTTCCTTTCCAGAGCCTACTCGTCAGGAAATTATTAATTTGATAGGTCGTTGGTTGAAGGAATAGTACATTATATAAAAAGTTAATAAAAACGTGTAAGTAATGATGTTTACTTACACGTTTTTGTTGTTTTGAATATCTGGCTCTGCTGATGTGCCATTTCTATTAAACTCTCGAAGTCATTGCAGAATTCGGTCATCTGATGGTAAAGAAGATTACTGCCTTTATCTGATAACTCATTAGCTGGTAATGGACCGGAATTGATAGCTACCGTGAAGATGTTAGCAGCAACACCCGCTCTGACTCCTAATGGAGCATTCTCTACAACGATACCTTCCCATGGTTGAAGATTGCCCGTTTTCTGCAATCCCATCAGGTATGGGTCAGGGTTTGGTTTTCCACGTTTCACGTCATACGCAGTTACAATATGCTCTTCATCCAGAAAATCGCCGAAGTCATTGAGTAGGCGCATGATGAGAGGGCGCTGTCCGCTACCGGTAACCACACCCACTTGCATACCAGCATCCTTAATCTTCTGCATGATTTCCTTAACACCAGGGAAGATTTCTGCCGTTGGCATAGCGTGGAAGATATCCGTCTTTACATCATACATTTTCTGAGCTTCTTCCAGAGATATGTCGATACCTTTCTGTTTTTTCACCATCATCTTGATGGTATCGATACCTCGTGCTCCCTCTGTGGCATAAGCATCAGCTGCAGTCATGTGGATGTCAAACTGCTTCATAGATTCCTGCCAGGCCACGGCATGATTAGGCATACTGTTGTATAGCACGCCATCCATATCAAAAAGAACGGCTTTAGGGTTGAATTCCCCAAAGCCGTGGTCTTTTAAGTATTTTGAAATAATTTCTTTCATCAATAATGAAATGATTTCTTAATATCGATTATTTCTCGTTAGCCAAACGCTCCTGGATAGCCTTGCTTTCAGCCTCATAACCAGGCTTGTTGAGCAATGCGAACATATTCTTCTTGTATGCCTCAACACCAGGCTGGTTGAATGGGTTTACCTCTTCCAAGAGACCGCTGATACCGCAAGCCTTCTCGAAGAAGTAGATTAACTGACCGAGGTAGTAAGCGTTCAACTCTGGTACGTTAACCAAGATATTAGGAACACCACCGTCAACATGAGCCAAGCGGGTACCGAGCTCTGCCATCTTGTTCACCTCGTCAACACGCTTGCCCTCCAAGAAGTTCAAACCATCAAGGTTTTCATTATCGTGAGGGAAGAGCAACTTCTCGTTAGGAGTCTCTACGCTGATAACAGTTTCGAAGATAGAACGCTCACCTTCCTGAATCCACTGACCCATAGAGTGAAGGTCGGTAGTGAAGTCGCAAGCTGCAGGGAAGATACCCTTCTGGTCTTTACCCTCGCTCTCACCATAGAGCTGCTTCCACCACTCAGCGAAGTAGTGAAGTTTTGGCTGGAAGTTGCAAACGATCTCAATCTTCTTGCCAGCCTGAGTATAGAGTGCCTGACGAGTAGCTGCATAGATAGCAGCAGGGTTCTCATCGAAAGCAACGTCCTTACCACAAGCCTTTTCCATGTCAGCAGCACCAGCAACGAGCTGTTTTACGTCGAAACCAGCAACTGCGATAGGCAACAAACCTACTGGAGTAAGAACAGAGAAACGCCCACCTACATTGTCAGGAATGATGAAACTCTTATAACCCTCTTTGTCGGCGCAAGTACGGGCAGCACCCTTCTTGGCATCGGTAACGGCTACAATCACATCCTTAGCCTCTTCCTTACCACGCTGATCCTCGCACTGCTTCTTCAAAAGACGGAAAGCGAGAGCAGTCTCAGTTGTGGTACCAGACTTAGAGATATTGATAACACCGAACTTCTTGTCCTTCAAGAAAGAAGTCAACTCGTAGAGGTAATCCTCACCGATGTTGTTACCTGCGAAAAGGATTGTTGGATTCTTCTTATCATTTACGAGCCAAGCGAAAGAATTGCTGAGACCTTCGATAACGGCGCGAGCACCAAGGTAGCTACCACCGATACCAGCAACAACAACAACCTCACACTTTTCACGCAATGTGTTGGCAACTGCCTGAATCTCATTCAAGAACTCAGGAGTGATAGAAGATGGCAAATGCAACCATCCCAAGAAATCGTTACCTTCACAAGTGCCGTTCTCAAGAGCTTCCTGAGCGGCTTTTACCTTAGGCTCGTAAGCCTTTACTGCACCTTCTGCGAGGAATGATGCAGCCTTAGTAATGTTTAAGCTGATACTTTTCATTTTCTTATTTAAATATCTAAATGAATGTGTTAATTTTTCTCCTTTATCTGAACGAATCAGTCAAGAGTTTGATTTCGATTTGCGGACTGATGCGCTCGTACAGTATATTATATACAGCATCGAGAATCGGCATGTTGACGTGCATGTGGCGATTGATTTCCTTCATACACTTTGTACCGAAAAATCCCTCGGCAATCATCTCCATCTCTATCTGTGCACTTTTCACGCTATAGCCTTTACCTATCATGGTACCGAAGGTGCGGTTGCGTGAGAAATTACTGTAACCTGTTACGAGCAGGTCACCGAGATATACTGAATCGTACATGCTGCGGTCGATAGGGTGGACGGCAGTGAGGAAACGGTGCATCTCCTGAACGGCATTCGACATGAGTACCGCCTGGAAGTTGTCGCCATATTTCAGACCGCCACAGATGCCTGCAGCAATAGCATATACATTCTTCAAGACCGATGAGTATTCGATACCGATGACATCGCTTGAAGTCTTGGTCTTGATGTACTCGCTTGCCAGACAGTCGTTGGCAAAGGCGCGAGCCTTATCTGTGTCGCTACAGCCCACGGTGAGATAACTCAGACGCTCCAGCGCAACTTCTTCTGCATGAGAAGGGCCACCGATACAAGCCAGGTTTTCATAAGGCACGTCATATACCTGATGGAAATATTCCGAACAAACGAGGTTTTCGTCAGGTACGATACCCTTGATGGCTGTGATGATAAACTTGTCGCTGATGCGAGTCTTGAGTTTCTTGAGATGATTCTTAAGGTAAGGCGATGGGGTGACGAATACGAGTGTGTCGTAGTTCTGCACAATCTTATTGATGTCTGAAGAGAAGAAAATCTCATCCACATTGAATCTTGCCGACATCAGATAGGCAGGATTATGCCCCAAGCGCTTGAAGTCCTCGATGCGGTCGTCGCGTCGCATATACCAACCTATGTGATGAGTATGCCCCACCACAATCTTGGCTATTGCCGTAGCCCAGCTACCGCCGCCAATAATTGCAATTTTTCCGCAGTTGAACACTTCGTTTTATGTTTAATGTATAACTAATAATGTATAATTGGAGTATGCTACCCCAATTATACATTAATATATATTACTTATTTGCTGCGTCAATCCAGCCCTGGATATCATCAACAGAAGGCTTCTCATAGCCGAGTTTGTATTTCTTGTTGATTTCACCGATCTTCTGCTGAAGACCCTGAGCCTTCTCTTCACGGATGTCAGAAATCAGGTTGAACCCTGCCTTGCGGAGCACGTATGCCCAATCCTCTGGCACGCCAATCTCAGCCCATTCCTTGATAGTACTCTGTGGCATCTTCTTCTCTGGCTTCATCTGAGGGAAGAACAAAACCTCCTGGATGAAGGTCTTGCCTGTCATCAACATGACGAGACGGTCGATACCGATACCGATACCTGATGTAGGAGGCATACCATACTGGAGGGCACGGAGGAAGTCCTGATCGATGATCATCGCCTCATCATCTCCCTTGTCAGCCAACTTCATCTGGTCGATGAAACGCTCTTCCTGGTCGATTGGGTCGTTGAGCTCAGAGTATGCATTGGCAAGCTCCTTACCGTTAACCATCAACTCGAAACGCTCGGTCAAGCCTGGCTTAGAACGGTGCATCTTGGTCAATGGAGACATCTCTACAGGATAGTCGGTGATGAAAGTAGGCTGGAGGAAAGTACCCTCGCAGAACTCACCGAAGAGCTCGTCGATCAACTTACCCTTACCCATGGTCTCATCTACATCCATGCCCTTCTCCTTACAGAATGCGCGGATTTCTTCCTCTGTCTTGCCGTTGCAATCGAAACCAGTCTTTTCCTTGATGGCATCGAGGATAGGAAGACGGCGATATGGAGCCTTGAAGCTAATGATGTTACCATCTATCTCGCGTTCTGGCTTTCCATTGACTGCGATACAGATAGTCTCGAGCAATTTCTCAGTGAATGACATCATCCAGTTGTAGTCCTTGTACTGAACATAAAGTTCCATACAGGTGAACTCTGGGTTGTGGTTACGGTCCATACCCTCGTTACGGAAGTTCTTGCCAATCTCATAAACACCCTCGAAACCACCTACGATAAGGCGCTTCAGATAAAGCTCAGTAGCGATACGCATATACATATCCTGATCGAGCGCATTGAAGTGAGTGATGAATGGGCGGGCAGAAGCACCACCAGCGATGCTCTGGAGAGTAGGAGTCTCCACCTCTGTATAACCAGCGTTGTCGAGAACGCTGCGGAGTGTACGGAGAACAGTAGCACGCTGCAAGAAAGTATCCTTTACGCCATCGTTGACGATGAGGTCAACATAGCGCTGACGATAGCGCAACTCAGGGTCGTCGAACTTGTCGTAAGCAACACCATCCTTATATTTTACGATAGGGAGTGGTTTCAAACTCTTAGAGAGCAGGCACAGTTCCTTGGCGTGAACTGAAATCTCGCCAGTCTGTGTGCGGAAAACAAAACCCTTTACACCGATGAAGTCACCGATGTCGAGAAGTTTCTTGAAAACAGTATTATAAAGGTCTTTGTTCTCGTCTGGACAAATCTCGTCGCGTGCGATATAGACCTGGATTCTTCCCTTTGAGTCCTGCAACTCTGCGAAGCTGGCTTTACCCATTACGCGTCGGCCCATCATACGACCTGCGATGACTACCTGGCGTGGCTCTTCCTCGTCTTTGAATTCAGCTTTGATATCAGTGCTGAATGCATTGGTTGGAAACTCTGCAGCTGGGTATGGATCAATGCCCATCTCGCGCAATGTTTGAAGACTTTGTCTGCGAACGATTTCCTGTTCGCTTAACTCTAAAATGTTCATATTCTATTTAGATATATCTAATTTTGTTATTCTGTCTGCAAAAATACAAATAATTTTCTGAACTCCACTTTATTTTTATGCTTTTTAATATAATAAGTCGGAAATAGTTGTGCAAACATTTGCATTATAGCTTAATGAAAATCTTCTTTTGGTACATCCAGATGCCCATCGCTGCATGAATGGCAACAAAAAACAGGGCATAGGTGAGGGAAACCAGATACTCGTCTGAAATGACATTCCTGATGAGGCCTAACAGGTCGTCCTTGATGCCGTATGTTCCGAAAACGATGGCAAGGAACTCGCTCAGGACATAAAGAAAAAGTGGATTCATTCCGAATGACAGAAACAGAACTGTTATCGGATTCTCCTTTGTTTTTATCGTCTTTCCTTCTGTATTTGCTTCATTCTTTCCTTCTGTATTTGCTTCATTCTTTCCTTCTGTATTTGCTTCATTCTTTCCTTCCGCATTTGCTTCATTCTTTCCTTCTGCACTGATTTCACCCCTGTCAATCCATTGGATGAGCAGACTCAAAATCCAGGCAGCAAAACCACAGGTCACAAATACATAGCTTGGACTCCATATTCTCTTATTGATGCCGAAACCAATCAAGGAAAGGAAGAAACCAAGAATGAGCATGACAAGACCACTGATTTTCAAAAACTTAATTTTGGAATGAACGTTCTGGCCTGCAATGCTGATGTATTTGCAACAGAGGAAACCTATCATCGTATGGGCGATGGCTGGCAATGTGCTCAGCAGTCCTTCGGGATCTACCGGACTCTTATGATAGAGGTGATCGTAGCCGAAAAAATGGAGATCTGCCTGGGCGATGATGTTGACTGATGCATCGTAGGCATAACCGTTGCCGAAAGCTAAGATGCCCATATAGACTATGATGATGCCGAGGATGATATGGACAAAATACCGTTGGTTGATATGGATGGCCAACAGGGATACAATGCCATAACAGAGGGCTATGCGCTGTAAGACTGCCCATATACGCAGATGCGCAAAGTCTAATCCATTACCCGAACAAATCATATCAAACCAGTTGATACTGAGTCCGATAAGGAAAAGCAAGATGGTGCGTTTTGCGATTTTTCTGTAGATAATTAGCGAGGGCTTAAACTCCGTCTTTCTCAAAGACAGATAGGTGGACATACCCATCATGAAGAGGAAGAAAGGAAAGACCAGGTCGCAGGGAGTCAAGCCGTTCCACTTGCTATGCGTCAGAATATGATAGTTCTGTTCACCGCCATTATTGACCAATATCATGAGGGCTACTGTGAGCCCTCGCATGATATCCAGAGATTTGAGTCTGATCATAGTTTTCTGGGTGTTTTATCTTGTTCTTAATATTTCTTATCTGATAAAATTGATAACTTCCTTCGCCACTTCCACACAGTCTCCTTCAGGTTGATCACTGTAGGTATTGTGCTGCAGAGTCCATGGTTCCTCTATAGCATACCAGTCAATTACCGGACCGCCAGGCAATGCCATTTGAAAGAGTTCGGCAGCAGTCTTGTTAGCATTCTTGCCACCGCCTAACGCTTCGTAATCCACTTGGGTGCTGGCTTTCATCTGGTCTTTTAATGCCTTCATATAGGTACTCCATCTCTTGTAGTAGAAGTCTTTCAGTAAACCTTGCCATTCCTTGTGTGCATAGTCTCGGAGCCCTCCCTTATCAGCACAGGTGCGGTTTCCCCATGTGGTAATCTGTACACGAGCATTCCATTCATATTGGTCTTTCTCTGCCGTAGTCTTGCCGATTTTGCGTGCCTGTTCTGTCCAATGTCCCAGACGGAATTCAGAACGGGTGCCTAAGAGTTTGTCCTGCAGGAGAATCATCTTCAGGAATCGGTCTGCATTCTTGTCAAAGTCTTTACGGGCAAAGGCATTGTAGTCGGCAATCGTCTGCAGGTACTGTTTTCTGCCCTGATCTGCGAGAGCCTGTCGGCAGATATCCACGAGATCATATTCGTAGTTGTTGTTTCCTTTGTATTTATCAGCTACTTGTGCGAAGAGGATGGCAGCCTGTCGGGTGTCTTCCGGATCATAGTAGTTGTGCATTTTCGACCAGCTGGAAACCTGGAAATTGTTTAATGATGGGCGTCCGCAGAAGATGCTCTCATGGGGACCTTGCTGGTTGTTGCCGAGCGGACAGTTGTAGATGCTTTTTGCAAGCAAAGTCCAGGCTTTCACGATTGTATCATCGTGGACGCCATATCTGGCAAAGCAGTATTCCTGGATCCATTCTTCCTTGGTCATCTTCTCCGCTCTCCAAGGCAGTTCGCTCATCAGTTCGAACATCACCGGGTTGTTTTCTGAACCTTCCATCGTAAAGCCCCAGCCCTTCAGTGAAGAGTTAGTGATGAGTGAAGAATTCTCTTGCTTTTGGGTGTCCGTTTTCCCCGTTCCGAGATAAAAGTTGTTGAGAAGCTGATCCATTCTTCCATGAAGACCCACGTTTCCGCCAAAGTTCTCCAGAAGACAGAAAAGCCATTGATGCTTGCCGTATCCACCTTCCCGTTTCCAGATACTCGGACTTCCGAACATCGGGCGGCATTCAGAGAAGAGGTCGAGTATGAGGAGGTCGCCAACCTTCAGATTTTCTATCATCTGTGGACGTGGATTCTCGGTCCATCCCTGAACCACCCACACTGCCTCAGAATTGGCACGCTTCATGGCATCCATCAGCACCTTTCCTGCTTTTCCGTAATCAACGGCAGCATCATCATTGCTTTCGTGGAAAGGATCCATGGAGTAATAGGAAGCCTTACCGAAGAGATGGGTGAGCTCCTTATAATATAGGTCTGCGATTTCTGCAAATCGGGCATCCGTAGGCGATAGGTTGGCAGGGCGCTGATAACCATTCCAGCGACCACCATCAGTCACGTTGAGTCCTAACTTTTCTTTGGCGTCATGAGGCATCATACCGCAATAGCCCGGCAAGACAGGTTTCATACCAAGCTCTTTCATTCTTGCCAATATCTTCTTCTGCAATACTTCCTGTTGCTTGTACCAGTTGAGTGGCAGCGGACCGCCCCATCCCTCGAGGTTGTTCATTTCCCACCAAGCCAGGAAAGCAGGACCGGCAATGAATTTGCCGACTTCTTCCTCTGTATAGCCTAACTTGAGGAGCATGTTTCTCCATACACATTCTTCGCCTACGATGGCAAGCGGCATGTTGATGCCATGCAGAGCCATCCAGTCGATTTCTTTCTGCCAACGGTTCCAGTCCCAGAAAGCCATCGAGTAGGAGAAGGTGCAGTAGTTGAAATCATAGCGCAATTTGAGATCTGTCTCATGGCGCTCCTTTTTCTCAACTCGTGGCAATACGGCAGGTATTTTAGCCGTCATATTGTTCCAGGAGATATGGATGCCGGCATAGTGTTTGAGATACCAGTTGACACCCACGGCAATATTCACCCAAGAGTTGCCCCGGATGATGATAGGAGATGAAGTTTTCCTGCTGTTGGAGGAAGGATGAGACTTCTGGTCAATCTCAAAAAAATCTTTGTCTGATTTTACCAGTATGGTCTGAAACTTGCGTGAAGCGCCTTTGTCAATGCGTTCCAGGATGTCATCTACAGGATTTGCCTGTATGCTCGTAACGGTCAATAGAAATAGGTAGAATAATATTTTTCTCATATACATTATATAAATATAGGTTTAACATGATGATGAAAAGGTCTCATATTTGAATATAGAAAAGGTCTAAAATATAAATGTTGAAGAGTTTGTGTATCTTCATTCTTCCTTCTGCTGATACACATTCTCTCCAACATTTCATAAGATTATCCTTCTCTGAAGAAATCCAGTGCTTCCTTGATTTCGTCCATGGTAGCCGTCTGGTTGATGCGGATGTCACCGATGCCTCCCAAGAGGGTGAAGTTGATGATGCCGTTCTGGTTTTTCTTATCGTGGTGCATCAACTCTATCAGTTCATCGTAGTCATCACAGGTGATAGGCAATGTGCCGTAGTATTCCTTGATGAAACTTACGGTCTGTCTCATCTTTTCGGTAGGGAAACCTGTATGTGTGGCACTGAGATATAGTTCGCAGATCATACCGAAAGCAACCGCATGACCATGCAGGATAGGCTTGCGCTTCAAGGCCCAACTCTCAAAGGCATGACCGAAGGTGTGTCCTAAGTTCAGTGCCTTGCGGATACCATGCTCATGAGGATCTTCTTCTACGATGCGTTCCTTTACCTTCACGCTGTCAGCCACCATTTGCTGCAGATGCTTTAAATCAGGATTTGCCAAATCGAAGGTAATCAGTTCCTTCCACATATCCTCCGTTGAGATGAGTCCGTGCTTCAACATCTCTGCATAGCCAGAACAGATGTTCTCGGCATCCAGACTGCGCAGAAATTCCGTGTCGAGGATGACAAACTTAGAATCGTTGAATACACCTATCTCATTCTTCAGTCCGTTGAAGTTGATACCCGTCTTACCGCCAACCGATGCATCCACCATGGCAAGCAGGGTAGTAGGGATATTGATGAAGTTGATGCCGCGTTTGAAGGTGGAAGCAGCAAAACCGCCGAGGTCAGTTACCATGCCGCCACCGAGATTGATGAGACAAGAGTGTCGTGAACCGCCACCATCGCCGAGTGATTTCCATACATGTGCTATTGTTTCCAGGTCCTTATGGGTGTCTGTAGCACCTATCGTGATGACCTGTGCATTTTTCAGCGTAAAGAATCCCTGGATGACCGGAAGGCATTTTTCCTTCGTCACCTCATCGACAAGGATAAAAATCTTGTCGTGCTCGCATTCAGTGAGTGCATTGGCAATCTCACTCTCCAGATGAGTAGATATGATAATTCTCTGATTCATAACAAAAACGTTTAATAATGTTGCAAAGGTACGTTAAAAAACTGACTTATACGGCAAAAAATCCTATTTTTTTTGATTGTTTACTCTATATTTGGCATAAAAATAGTATTTTTGTTTAAACCTTGTATAATTATGTACGTCAAAAAGGCAAATCAAAAATAACTTATTGCAATGAAAAAATCAATTTTGATGATGCTGTTGCTTTTGGTCTCAATAGCATCGTTTGCTCAGGAACGCTTGGTAAGCGGAGCGATTATCGACCGGGATACCAAGGATCCTGTAGAGCAGGTGACCGTCCAGTTGCTCAAAACTGATAGTACCTATGTGACGGGTGCCATCAGCAACGAGAAAGGTCTTTTCCATCTGAATGCGCCTGAAAATGGCAAGTATCTTCTGAAGATTACGAGTGTAGGATATAAGCCTACCGTGAAGCGCGTGGTCATCGAACAGGACAAGAATCTGGCGTTGGGTAATGTCGTTGTCGGTGCTGATGCCATCATGCTGAAAGGAGCTGTGGTTACCGCTATGGCTCAGAAAGTAACGCTCAAGGAGGATACCTTCGTATATAACTCAGCAGCCTACCGTACGCCGGAAGGTTCGGTGGTGGAAGAACTCGTGAAGCGTCTGCCGGGTGCTGAGGTGAGCGATGACGGTACCATCAAAATCAATGGTAAGGAGGTGAAGAAAATCCTCGTTGACGGCAAGGAGTTCATGACGGGAGATACCAAGACTGCCCTCAAGAACCTGCCTACCAGCATCATCGATAAAATCAAGGCTTACGATGAGAAAAGTGATCTCTCGAAGGTGACGGGTATTGATGATGGTGAGGAACAGACCGTGCTCGACTTCAATGTGAAGAAGGGTATGAACAAGGGTTTGATGTCTAATATCGACCTCGGTATAGGTAATAAAAATAGGTATAGTGCCAGAGGTATGGGTGGATATTTCAACAGTAATAACCGCTTTATGCTTTTCGGTAATGCCAATAATACCAGTGACCGTGGCTTCAGTGGCGGTGGGCCAAGACGTGGCTTTGGTGGTGGCAATGGATTGAATGCAAGCAAGATGCTGGCAGCCAACTATAATTATGAGGAGAAGAATAAATTCAAATTTAATACATCTCTTCGCTGGAATCACAGTGATGGTGATGTATGGAGTCGTCGTTCCAGTGAGAACTTCATGGGAAGCAGTTCCTCTTTCTCCAACAGTCTGAACCAGAATTTCTCTCGCAGTGACAGTTGGAATGGTAATATCCGTCTGGAGTGGATGCCGGATACAATGACCAACATTCTCTTCCGTCCTTCTATCTCATGGACTACTAATGATAGCCGCAGCACGGGGCTTTCTGCATCGTTCAATCAGGATCCGTACCAATATACCGAAGACCCTCTTTCTGATGAGGGCATAGAAAAGATGGATGAAGTGGATGCTGTGATCAACAGACAGAATTCTGTAAGCTTGAGTAATTCCAAGAACAACAACATCCGCGGCATGCTCCAGTTGAATCGTAAACTCAACAATAAAGGACGTAACGTAACCCTCCGTATGGATGCCAAATATACCGATAAGGACAGTAAGAGCATCTCCCTGCAGAATGCTCATCTTTATCTGGTACAGAATGAAGCTGGCTTGGATTCCACATATCAGACCAACCGCTATAATCTGACTCCTTCCAAGGATTACAGTTACAGTGCTCAGGCCACCTATAGCGAACCGCTCTGGAAGGCCACCTTCCTCCAGTTCAGCTATAAGTTCACCTACAGCTACTCCAAGGGTGACCGCAGCACCTACGATTTCAGTAAATATAGTTTTGATGGAATCAATCCAGAATACGGAGCGTGGGGCAATTATCTTGGCCGTCTGGATGGCGAACTGGGTGACTATCGAGATGACAAACTGAGCCGCTATTCAGAGTATAGAAACTATACCCATGATATTCAGGTGATGATGCGCTTCATCCGTCAGAAGTATAATCTGAACTTCGGTGTGATGATCCAGCCTCAGCGTTCCAAGTTCATACAGGATTATCAGGGCAAATATGTAGATACGGTGCGCACGGTGACCAACGTCAGTCCGACCCTTGATTTCCGTTACCGATTCTCCAAGATGAGCAATCTGCGTGTCAACTATCGAGGAACGACTTCACAGCCAAGCATCTCTCAGTTGCTTGATATCACAGATAACAGCGATCCGCTGAACATCTCGAAGGGTAACCCTGGCTTGAAGCCATCGTTCACTCAGAACTTCCGATTGTTCTACAACAATTTCGTTCAGAATCACAACAAGGGTGTGATGACCTATATCAATTTCTCTACGACCAGCAATAGCATCAGCAATAAGGTGACCTACGATGAGACGACTGGTGGAAGAATCACCCGACCTGAGAATATCAATGGCAACTGGAATGTGATGGGAGCCTTTATGTTCAACTGTTCTATCGACAGTGCTGGTGTATGGAATATCAATACCGATACCAATTTGGGTTATAATCACTATGTGAGTTATCTGAGTCTCGACAAGTCGCAGGATTCCCAAAAGAATACCACCCAGAATACCACGTGGAATGAGCGTCTCTCTCTGAGTTATCGCAATGATTGGTTGGAATTGTCACTCGATGGAACATTGGCTTACAATCATGCCAAGAACAAGTTGCAGCCTAACAGCAACCTGGATACCTGGCAGTTCTCTTATGGACCTTCGATGACATTGACCGCTCCTTGGGGCACAAGTTTGAATACCAGTCTCTCCTGCAGCAGTCGTCGCGGCTATTCCGATGCATCGATGAATACCGATGAGTTTGTGTGGAATGCTCAACTTTCACAGGGATTCCTGAAGGGTAAGCCTCTCACCGTGATGCTTCAGTTCTACGATCTGTTGCACCAGCAGAGTACCTTCTCGAGAGCGATTTCATCCGTTTCGCGTACGGATACGGAATACAATGCCATCAACTCTTATGCGATGCTTCACGTAGTATATCGCATGAATCTCTTCGGAGGCAAGGATGCACGCAAGGAAAATCGTGGGGAAGGTCCAGGTGGACGTCCTGATTTCCGTGGTCGCCCATTTAATGGAAGTGGTCGTCCAATGGGTCCTCCTCCAGGACGTTTCTTTTAATAGAATTTTTTAGGAGATAACTGAACTTTCGAGTCTTTAAGACGATAAGAAATAATTTAGGTATGGCTTTATAAAAGCTGAACAGCCGCTTTCTCATGTGTTCGAGAAGCGGCTGTTCTTATTTTTTTAGTTGGCTTGATCCAATATTTAGTTGGCTTGCTCCAACTTATTCTGTGCGATGATTTCCTCAGCTCGTTTGAGCGCCTTGCTAATATGGTCGGTGATATTCTCCTTACCGAGCATATTGTAGAAACCAGCGTGCTCCAATTGGAAGTTTACTTTCTCGCAAACACCGGAGAGAACGATCTGGATGTTTTCCTTCTGACTCATTTCGCAGAGGTTGGTGAGGTTGTGAATACCTGTAGAATCTACGAAAGGAACCTTGCGCATACGGATGACGCGTACCAGCGGGCGATCACCGAAGGCAGCCATCACTTCCTCAAATTTATTGCCGGCTCCGAAGAAGAAAGGACCATTGATCTCATATACCTCCACACCCTTAGGAATGGTATAGTGCTCCAGGTTGGTAGAAAGGAAGTCAAACTCTTTGTTGAGGTCAATCTCATCGTCGGTAATAGCCTTTACGTCGGTCGTCTCAGACATACGTTTCATGAAGAGCAGACAGGCGATAATCAGTCCCACTTCGATAGCTACGGTAAGGTCGAAGATGATGGTGAGGAAGAAAGTAATCAGGAGCACAGTAACATCGCTCTTAGGATTCTTCATCAGTGCTAAGAATGAACGCCAGCCAGACATACCATAAGAAACAACTACCAATACACCAGCCAGACAAGCCATAGGGATAAACTTAGCTAATGGCATCAGGAAGAGGAAGATGAACAGTAAGACGATGGCATGGATGATACCAGCCACAGGAGTCTTACCACCATTATTAATATTGGTCATCGTACGGGCGATGGCACCTGTAGCTGGAATACCGCCGAAGAGAGGAGAGGCAATATTGGCCAATCCCTGTGCCACCAACTCTGTGTTGGAATCGTGGTGGTCGCTGATCACACCATCTGCTACGGTAGCAGAAAGCAGACTCTCGATGGCACCGAGAATAGCGATGGTGATGGCAGGAGACACCAGGTTCTTGATGGTTTCCCAGTTGATTTCAGGCACCTGTGCCGCAGGCAGTTCATTGCTGATAGAAAAACGGTCTCCGATGGTCTCGATGCTTGTCACACCGGCATATTGTTTCAGGATGAGCGCTACTATCGTCATCAGGATAATGGCGATGAGCGAACCCGGAATCTTCTTGCTGAAACGAGGAGTGATGGCAATGACAATCACGCTCACCACACCGATGAGGGCACACCAAGGGTCGATGGTATCGAAACTCTGGAAATAAACGCCCCATTTCTCGATAAAGTCAGAAGGATTGCTGGTTAAGGTCAAGCCAAAGAGATCCTTGATCTGTGTGGTGAAGATGGTAACAGCGATACCACTGGTAAATCCCACTACGATCGGGTAAGGAATGTACTTGATGATGGTGCCGAGTCGGAGCAGTCCGAAGAGTACCAGGAAGAGACCCGCCATCAATGTGGCGATGGTCAGTCCCTCCATGCCATACTTCTGGATGATGCCATAGATGATGACGATGAAGGCTCCCGTAGGACCACCAATCTGCACTTTACTACCGCCAAAGACGGAGATGATAAGACCTGCCACTATGGCGGTGATAATTCCCTTCTCTGGGGTCACGCCTGAGGCAATACCGAATGCGATGGCCAGAGGCAGGGCTACGATTCCCACGATGATTCCTGCCATGAGGTCAGACATGAATGTTTTCTTGTTGTATGTCTTCAGACAAGAAAACAAGCTTGACTTGATTGCTATTGCTTTCATTACCTTATTAAAAAATTATATTGTATTTTTTGTTATCCAAAAATATCGCTTGCAAAGGTACGATAAATATTTTAAATAACAAAATGTTTTTTAATGTTTCTTAATTGTTGATCTCGTTTCATTGATTTAGCGTACTTTTGTACGTCATCTAAGGTTTAGATAGCATACAGATTATGGCAAAAGACAAGATAGCATACGTTTGCAGCAATTGCGGACAGGAATCAGCCAAGTGGATTGGCAAATGTCCGAGTTGTGGACAATGGAATACTTTTAAGGAAATCCGAATCGCTGGAGAAACGGGAACCCAGGCTGCCCGAAATGCGGGCATGACGATGAGACATGGTGGCGCAGCTACTATGTTTGGTGGCGTGCGTGCTTCGGATGGCGCAGCCCAACCCATGAAGCTTCGTGATATCTCTGCCCACGATGAACCCCGTATTGATATGCATGATGAGGAACTGAACCGTGTGCTCGGTGGGGGAATGGTGCAGGGCAGTATCACTTTGTTGGGTGGTGAACCGGGTATCGGTAAGAGTACGCTCACACTGCAGACCATTCTCAATATCCCTGAAAAGAAAGTGCTCTATGTGAGCGGAGAGGAGAGTGCGCATCAGATCAAGTTGAGAGCCGACAGGTTGGCTTCTTCGATCACACCCGATGGAACGGATGTGAATCTCGACCATATCTCTATCCTTTGTGAAACTTCCTTAGAGAAGATCTTCTCCCATATCCAGCAGGTGGCTCCGGAAATCGTAGTCATCGACTCCATCCAGACCATCGCAACAGAGGATGTGGATAGCAGTCCGGGCAGTGTCTCGCAGGTCAGAGAGTGTGCTGCAGCTTTGTTGCGATTTGCCAAAACCAGTGGCATTCCTGTTATCCTGATAGGACATATTAATAAAGAGGGAACGCTTGCAGGACCTAAGATACTGGAACATATCGTGGATACCGTCATCCAGTTTGAGGGCGACCAGCATTATATGTATCGCATCCTCCGTAGTATCAAAAACCGATTTGGAAGTACTTCGGAATTGGGAATCTATGAGATGCAGCAGGGAGGACTCCGCCAGGTCAGTAATCCGTCAGAACTCCTCTTGACTGAGGATCACGACGGACTTTCGGGAGTGGCCATTAGCAGTGCCATCGAGGGTGTGCGCCCATTCCTGGTCGAGACTCAAGCCTTGGTTTCCACTGCCGCCTATGGAACTCCCCAGCGCTCAGCTACGGGTTTCGACCAGCGCCGACTTAACATGCTTTTGGCCGTATTGGAAAAGCGCGTGGGATTCAAGTTAATGCAGAAGGACGTGTTCCTGAATATAGCAGGAGGACTGAGAGTCACTGACTTGGCGATGGATTTGAGCGTGATAGCCGCTGTCTTGAGCAGTAATGTGGATACAGCCATAGAGGCTGGCTGGTGTATGTGTGGCGAGGTAGGTCTGAGCGGAGAAGTGCGCCCCGTAAGCCGTATCGAACAGCGAATAGCTGAGGCTGAGAAGCTCGGTTTTCAGCACATCATTATCCCTAAATACAATTATTCGGGATTTGATCATTCGAAATACAAGATAGAGATTCACCCGGTCAGAAAGGTGGAAGAGGCGCTGAGATGCCTGTTTGGATAGAGGCTTTTTGAAAGGTAAAAAGGTAAAAAAGTAAAAAGTTAAGAAAGTAAAAATATATAGAGGAAATGAAAGATTCAGTGATTATTGTGAGTGGTGGTATGGACAGTATCACGCTGCTCTACGACAAGAAGGACGAAATCGCTTTGGGCATTAGTTTCAATTATGGTTCCAATCATAATGAGCGTGAGATTCCCTTTGCCAAAATGCATTGCGAGCGTCTTGGCATCAAGCATATTACTATCGATTTGGGCTTTATGCACCAGTATTTCAAGAGCAGTCTCCTTGAAGGAGCCGATGCTATCCCAGAAGGGCATTATGCTGATGACAATATGAAATCCACGGTGGTTCCTTTCCGTAATGGCATCATGCTGAGCATCGCCATCGGCATTGCAGAGAGCAATCAGCTGAAGAAGGTGCTTATAGCCAATCATGGAGGAGATCATACGATTTATCCCGACTGTCGTCCTGAGTTCATTGATGCCATCGACAAGGCGGCGCAGGCAGGTACTTTCGTAGATGTGCAGGTGAGTGCTCCTTATACCAATATCACCAAGGCTGATATTGCTCGTATCGGCAAGAAGTTGGGAATCGACTATGCTGAAACCTGGAGCTGCTACAAGGGCGGCGAAATTCATTGCGGTAAATGCGGCACATGCGTAGAACGCAAGGAAGCGCTTGCCGAGGCAGGTATCGAGGATACAACCGTATATGAAGCCTGAGAATGACGTGTATAAGATTAAAATTAGTAAATGACAAAATAACAACAAAATGAAAAAGAATTTGATTTTGAGTGCAGCTCTTTTGCTTTCTGCAACTGCAGCGATGGCACAGAGTGGCACTTTCACATTGAAGGCCAACTTGAAGAACTTTGGTGACACCGTGATAGTCTTTAAGAACAGAGGTGTGAAGAACGATACCGTCTTGGTAAAGAAGGATAAGTTCACTTATACCACCACTTTGGATAAGCCAATGTCTATCATTTTCGCAACTCCAGGTACATTCCGCAACACAGAGTACAAGATGGCTCGCATCGTAGCAGTACCAGGTGAGAAAGCAGAGCTCGTAGGTGATGTTCTCACCCGTTACGATATCTCTGGTAGCAATTTCTACAAGCAGTATCATTCATTGGATCTGATGTTGGAAGAGGCAGAGAAGCCTTTCACAGAGTTGCGCAAGTCTATCGAGGACCGCATGAAGAACGGTGGCGATCAGAATGCTCTCCGCAAGGAATATCAGGAGAAGGCTATGGAACTCGAGAAGACACGCAATGAGAAGGTAATGAATTACATTTCCCAGCATGCCAACGAGGAGGCTACTGCAGCACTCGTTCCTCAGTTCCAGGAGTATGACGTCATGCAGAAGGTTGTCAATATGCTTTCAGAGTCAGTTCGCAATGGTCGTATGAAGGCATTCTATCAGCCAATGTTGGATCAGGCAAAGGCTCAGATGGAGGCAGAGGAGAAGGCAAAGAAAGTACAGGCCGCCGGTGTTGAGGCTCCTGATTTCACCTTGAAGGATATTGAGGGCAACGACTTCACCCTTTCCAGTTTGCGTGGCAAGTATGTAGTTCTCGATTTCTGGGGTTCATGGTGCGGTTGGTGCATCAAGGGTATGCCTCAGATGAAGGAGTACTATACCAAGTATGCTGGCAAGTTTGAGATAGTAGGTATCGATTGCAATGATACCGAGCAGAAGTGGAAGGATGCTGTGAAGAAGCACGAGTTGCCATGGAAGCATGTTTACAATCCACGTAATGGTGCCGAGAATATTTGTGACAAGTATGCCATTCAGGGTTTCCCTACCAAGATTGTTCTTTCGCCAGAGGGTAAGATTGTGAAGACCATCGTAGGTGAGGATCCTGCATTCTATACATTGCTCGACGAGTTGCTCGGCAAGTAAATCTTGCGTGCTGGTTATCAGGGGCAGATTGGCAGTAAATATCCCGCTGTTTTCCTTTCAGACGGGGTTATTTGCTTCTAAATAAGCATAAACAGCCAAATATTTGCAAAAATATTTGGCTGTTTCAATAAAAAGTTGTACCTTTGCACCCGCAAGTTTAGAAATTGCAAATGATTAATTGATGGTTCCGTAGCTCAGTTGGATTAGAGCAACAGCCTTCTAAGCTGTGGGTCTTGGGTTCGAACCCCAACGGAATCACAAAAATCATGGAGAAAGAGGTTTGTCAGGAGTTCCTGGTGAGCCTCTTTTCTGTTTAATATAAGTCAATGGCTGCCGTTAGAATTGTGATAGCCTTGCTTTTTGGACAAAGCTGGGGCTTCACTCAGGAGGATATGTATAGACCCAACAACAAATATTGAGGGATGGAATGGAAAGGAGTCATGGACATTTAGAACAAAGAAAAACGCCCCTTCTGCAGATTTGTATCATAAAATAGTGGTAGTGGAGACTTCCCCACTCTGCAAAGGCTAAGTCTTGGTACGGAGAGGATACGGACTTGGTATGAAGGTGGTCTTGCTTCTTTTGTTTGGTTTCCTTTTGAATCATTTTTCAGTTTTATGAGTCTCCTATATCTATGAATCTCCTATATATTTAATGGATATCAGACTCTTCCGCTACAGATGCTTTGCTTTCCTTGGGTTGTGGTTTGGGTACGAAACCTAGAATGGCAACCAGACAACTCATCAAAGGACTGATGATATTGAAGAAACAGAAGGGGAGATAGATCAGAGTTGGGATTCCAAGAACCGTACTTTGCGTCATACCGCAGGCAGTCCATGGAACCAGTACGCTCGTCACGGTAGCACTATCCTCTGTACTTCGGCTTAAGAGTTCAGGTCGGTAACCTCGTTCTGCATACTCATCCTTGTAGATAGATGCATTCATGATGATACTCAGGAACTGGTCGCCCATAACGAGATTGAGCAACACACCCGATGCCACAGTACTGCATACAAGTGATATTGTGCTGTGTATGCTTTTCAGAAGCATGTGGGTGATAGCGTGAAGCATGCCGCTGGCTACCATACATGACCCGAAACACATGGCACAGAGGATGAGCCAGATGGTATTGAGCATGCCAGCCATGCCTCGGGTGGCAACAAGATTATTGATGTTCGCCATACCGCAATCTACCTGGGTATGGGTGTAGCAGGTGGTCATGATTCCCTCAAAGAGACTCTTGGCAGTGATGCTGTCTTCGTCAGCAATCTTTACCAGTACTTCCGGTTGGAGGGCGAGGGCACAGATGCATGCTGAAAGGGCTGAAAGAAGAAGTGTGATGAGAGAGGGGGTCTTGCGGTAGATGAGCCATCCTGTAAAAGCTGGAACGAGCATCGTAAGTAGGGAGATATTGAAACCATGACTCAGACCGGTAAGATACTGGCTAATATCCACAGGCTTGGAATCATAGCAGAGTCCGATGATGAGATAGAGTACCAGCGAGAGCAAGATGCTTGGTATGGTGGTATAGAGCATGTAGCGAATATGCGAGAAAAGATCGGCACCGGCTATGCTTGAAGCCAGGACCGTGGTATCGCTCATAGGTGAGAGCTTATCACCAAAATAGGCTCCCGAAATGATGGCTCCAGCGGTATATGGGGCTGGTATTCCCAGGGCATCACCGATTCCCATCAGGGCAATACCGATGGTGGCAATGGTGGTCCATGAGGTTCCCGTCATCACAGAAATAATGCTGGAGATGATGCATGCGCAGGGAAGGAAAAAGATTGGTGACATAATCTGTACGCCATAATATATCAATGTAGGTACTATGCCACTGATCATCCAGGTTGCTGACATCATTCCGATGAGCAGCAGGATCAGGATAGATACTCCGGCATCGCCCACCGTCTTTTTGATCATCTCTTCAAAGATATTCCATTTCATCCTATAGATGCCCATGCCGAGTGCCACACATACGGCAGTGGCTATCATAAGGGCCACCTGGGAGGCACCGGCCAGGGCATCGTCAGGGAAGAGTTTGACAACCAGGACGATGAGGGCGATAAGTACTGCCAGTGGTATGACAGAAATGAAAGGATGTGGACTAGCTGGCTGCTGCGGTGGGCAGGATGCCTGATTCTCTGCAGCTTGAGATTTCTGTTTCTTTTCTTCTTGTTCCATTTTTAATACTCTCTTATACAATTATTTAAAATCAAAGTCTTTCATTTACTTTGCGTTTTCATCAGTTTCTTTAACGCTTCTCTTCTGGGTATTCGGCAAGAATCCTGCTATGATGCCGAGCAATGGCAGGAAGGCACTCACCTGGAAGATAAACTCAATACTGGTCTTGTCGGCTAACCAGCCGAAGAAGGCTGAACCCAAACCTCCCAGTCCGAACATCAGTCCGAAGAAAATGCCTGCTATCAATCCCACTTTATCCGGCATTAGGTCGGTGGCATATACCACGATGGAAGAGAATGCCGATGCGATGATCAGTCCTGACATGAAGGTGCAGATGATGGTCCATGTGAAGTTCACAAAAGGCATGGCGATGGCAAAGGGTGCTGCTCCCAGAATGGAGAACCAGATGACATACTTCCTGCCAAACTTGTCACCCAGCATTCCTCCTGCCACCGTACCTATGGCAAAGGCGGCAAGGAATACGAAGAGGCACAACTGAGAGGTCTGTACTGATACCCCGAACTTATCCATCAGGAAGAAGGTGAAGTAACTCGTAATGCACGCCGTATAGAAATACTTGGAGAACACGAGCATGATGAGGATAAATAGTGCCCAATACTTCACCCTTTTAGAGATATGGTTATTAAGAAGGGGCTGTTTCTGCGGATGTTTTACCACGTAAGCCAATCGTGCTTTATACCAGACTCCCAATCTTACCATGATGATTGCGGCAAGCAGGGCTGCAAGGGCAAACAAGGAGATGGCATGCTGGCCGAAAGGCAGGATGATGATGGCTGCTAACAGTGGTCCTATTGCCGATCCGCCATTGCCGCCCACCTGGAAGATGGATTGTGCCAGACTCTTCTTACCTCCCGATGCCATCTGGGCCACTCTCGATGCTGTGGGATGAAACACGGACGACCCCAGGCCGACAACGCTCACTGCCAGGAGAATCAGGAAATAATTCTCGGCGAAAGCCAGCAGGAGCAGGCCCACCAATGTGAAGCACATGCCGATGGAGAGGGCATAGGGACGGGGATGCTTATCGGCATAAAGTCCTGTGAAAGGTTGCAAGATGGAAGATGTCATCTGGAAGACCAGTGTGATGATACCTATCTGTGCAAACGAGAAGTCGAACTTATCCTTCACGATCGGGTAGATGGAAGGAATGATCGACTGAATCATATCGTTCAGAAAATGGGAAACACTGCAGATGATGAGCATGGAATATACCGTGCCCTCTATCATCTTGGGATTACCCTTGATTTTATTACCTATTGACTTGATATTCATTTTGTTTTTTACAAATCTTATTGAATTTACAAATGATGGAATGCTTTTATGATTATTCTGTCTCCAGCTCCAGCAAAATTCTCTTAGCTTCCAGTCCTCCGGCAAAACCTGTCAGGGAACGGTTGCTGCCGATAACGCGATGGCAAGGAATAAGAATACTGATGCCATTGACTCCGATAGCTCCTGCTACGGCTCTGCTTCCCTTAGGATTGCCTATATTTTGAGCTATGTCCTTATAGCTTCTAGTTTCACCGTATGGTATTTCGAGCAATGCACTCCATACTTTTTTCTGGAAATCTGTTCCTACAGGATACAATGGAATTTCGAATGACCTGCGGGTGCCCAAAAAATATTCATCCAGTTGCAGCTTGGTCTGTTCCAGAACAAGGGATGTTTCAATCTTGAAATCTGCATTCATATACCTTGTAAGTCTATTTTTATTGTGCTCTGAACATGGCATTTTATTCCAATCACAAAGACACAAATCATCACCCACTGATGCCAGAATTAACTCTCCGCAGGGCGAGTTGTAATATTGGATGTTTATTTGCTGCATTTTTTCAAATACGATTAAACGGAATCTTTATTTTTCATACAGTTCTATCGGTAAACCATCTGGGTCATTGAAGAATACAAAACGCTTGCCTGTATATTCATCCGTGCGAATGGGTTCATGCACGATGCCTTTACTGTATAGTTCATCAATTGTCTCCAAAAGGTTATCTACCTCAAAAGCAAGATGGCGCAGACCGGCTGCTTCCGGATAGGAAGGACGTGCTGGTGGGTTAGGAAAGGAGAATAACTCGATGATATAGTTGTCATCAAGCCAGCAGTCAGCTTTCCAGGAGTCACGTTCCTTACGATAGTTTTCACTCATAATCTTCATTCCGAGCACATCTGTGTAGAAATGCTTGGATTTCGCATAGTCGGAACAAATCACGGCTACATGATGGATTTTGTTAAGCTTCATATTTCTTAAATATTTCTCATCGGTTTGTTTATCATGCTTTTCTATAATATGAATATTCCGATGAGTCCACAAAACAGCATGACTAAAATAGGATTCGTCTTCCTTACTTTTGTGAAATAAAAGGCGAAGGCAAAGAGGAGTATGCTGATGGTAAACTGGTATGGACTCTCCTCTGGCGAACCGAAATTCTCCTTGTTCATCAATAATACTGCTGCTGCGGCTATCAGACCTATAATGGCTGGACGGAGACCGCTGAAAATGTTCTGCACATCCTTGGAATCCTTGTGGCTCATTAAATACCGACTGATTAAAATCATGATGATAAAGGGTAACCACATGATTGAAAGGGAGGCTATGAATGAACCTATACAGGCTACCCAATGGGAATAGCCTGCATGAAGTACGGAGGTGTAACCTACATAAGTGGCACAGTTGATACCGATTGGTCCAGGTGTGGACTGGCTGATAGCTACGATGTCCGTGAACTCGGCATTCGTGAGCCAGTGATTTTTTACTACTGTCTCATTGTGGATGAGCGAAAGCATGGCATAGCCTCCGCCAAAATTGAATGTTCCTATCTTTGTGAACGTGAGAAATAAATCCAGAAAAATCATATTTGCTTTTTTATTTGTCCTTTTTGATGATTCTGCCATAAAGCCAACCGAGTACACCGGCAGCGATGATGATATAAATAGGGGATACGGCGAATATCGGCAATGCGATGAGCGCACAGCATACAATCGGTATCCAAAAATTGTACTTATTGATATTGGCTGTCTTTGCCATCTTGAAACAAGGTGCTGCTATCAGGGCTACTACAGCTGGTCTTACACCTGCAAAAAACTTAGCCACCCAGTAATTGTCCTTGAAATGCTGGAAGAACATAGCGATGATGAGGATGGCGATGATTGATGGCAAGGCTATACCGATGGCGCCCACGATGCCTCCCCATACTCCTTTTAATTTATATCCGATATGACTGGCCATGTCGATGGCAAATATTCCCGGAGTGGTCTGCGCTACTACCATGATGTCCATGAACTCCTGTTTGTCCATCCACTTGTTTTTATCCACAAACTCTCTCTCCATGATGGGGATCATGGCATAGCCTCCTCCCAAGGTGAAAGCCCCAATCTTGTTGCACGTCGCAAAAAAATTCAATAACATCTGTCTTTCTGTTTTAATTTGGCTGCAAAATTACACATAATTTGTTAAATATTGACCATAACTTCATGAGATTTTTTTATTTTCTTGTTTTATTTCAAGAATATTCATTATCTTTGCATTTTATAAAAACGCATTTTGAATTAAACTTAAAAAAATATAATAGCATGAATTTAAAAGTACGTTTGGCAGTGATGAACTTCTTAGAGTTTGCTGTCTGGGGAGCTTATCTTACTTCTATGGGTAATTATCTTGGCAAAGCTGGCATGGGTGCCGAAATTGCCTGGTTTTACGCTATTCAGGGAATAGTGTCTATCTTTATGCCTACCTTGATGGGTATTGTTGCTGATAAATGGATTCAGCCTCAACGCCTCCTCGGATATTGCCATCTCTTAGCAGGTTTTGGGATGTGTGCGCTCTTTGCTATGGGACAGGCTGCGGCTCAACCGGACGAGGTGCTCTTTATGTCTGTCTATACCTTCAGTGTGGCTTTCTATATGCCTACACTCGCACTGTCAAACACGGCTGCTTTCACCATTCTCAAGGATCATGGACTGGATACGGTGAAGGACTTCCCACCTATCCGTGTGTTCGGTACTGTCGGCTTCATCCTCATGATGTGGGTGGTGAATTGTGCGACATGGGAAGACGGTTCTTTCTCTTTCCTCCTTATAGAAAATGCAAATAAGTTCCAATATACGCATCTGCAGTTCCTCATGTCGGGATTGATGAGCTTTGTGCTTTTCCTCTATTGCTATTCCTTGCCTCAGTGTAAGATAGTCAGGAAGGAAAACCAGAGTATTGCGGAGATGTGGGGACTGGATGCCTTCAAACTGTTTAAGTCTAAGCAGATGGCGCTGTTCTTTATTTTCTCCTGCCTATTGGGCATGTCTCTGCAGGTGACCAATGGTTATGCTACTCCTTTTATTACCAGTTTCAAGGGAGATCCTGCCATGATAGATACGTTTGCTGCCAATAATGCTACTCTGTTGGTTTCTATATCTCAGGTGGCTGAGGCACTGTGTATCCTGCTGATTCCGTTCTTCCTGAAGCGTTTTGGTATCAAGGTGGTGATGTTGATAGCCATGTTTGCCTGGGTGCTCCGATTTGGATTCTTCGGATTGGGTAATCCTGCTTTCCCTGGTGTTATCCTCTTTGTGGCTTCCTGCGTCGTATATGGTGTGGCTTTCGACTTCTTCAATGTTTCGGGCGGCTTGTTTGTTGATCAGAAATGCGACCCGAAGATTAGGGCATCTGCTCAGGGACTGTTTATGCTGATGACGAATGGTCTGGGTGCTACGATCGGTACGCTGTTGGCTGGACAGGTGATCAATCATTATTGCCAGTTCAACGAACAGGGTTATCTGATGGGCGACTGGAGAAGTTGCTGGTTGATTTTTGCCGGTTATGCGCTTGTTGTAGCCGTACTCTTTGCTTTCTTGTTTAAACCCAAGAAGCTGAACTAATGTGTGATTTTTTATAGGAGATGATTATTTATGGACTCTTTATTATTAATTAAAAGTGTTTCCGAGATTTTGGGAATCAAGGATGTGGCTCTGGTGTCTTTGGTTAATGCTACAGAGACAAGACAGATTGTCGTTTCTTGTGAGCTGGAGATGCGTGATCTGATCATGAAGTATATGACGGATAGGCCTGAGACCCAGATGCTTTTCCCCAGTGTGGTGAATGATATCTTAGCTACGCGGGATAAGAGTTCGCTGGAGGTCAGGATCAATGGTGTCAAAGATGGTGTTTATCAAACTGAAATTTATGATCGGTTGACACAGAAGTCTTTCCCTATCAGATGTAGTGATGGAATTTTTATGTCTGTTGCCTGCAAGCTTCATATTTATGCTTCGGCAGAGGTGATGCGCCTTCATTCAATTCCTTACGTAACGGGTGCTACGAAGGTTGGACTTCCTTTATCCGTACTCTCTGAAAAGTTGCTCAAGAATTCTCTCCAGATGGCGATTGAGACTGAAAACTATGAGATGGCTTCCAATTTGCGGGATGAACTCAATAAAAGACATAAAGATAAGCACGAATGAAAGAGATAAGATATTTTTTTGTGCCTGATGCAGGCAAAGTGACTGAATTGCCTCAGGAGGAGGCTAAGCATGCACTGAAAGTGTTGCGCCTCACCTCGGGTGATGAGATAAATCTGATGGACGGCGAGGGGAACTTCTATCGTGCTGAAGTTAGCCTCGCCTCCAGCAAGCACTGTCTCTATCAGATATTGGAGACCTTCCCTCAACAGCCTGCCTGGAAGGGGAAGGTGCATCTGGCTATTGCGCCTACGAAGATGATGGACCGTATCGAATGGATGGCTGAAAAGGCTACGGAAATCGGTTTTGATGAACTCTCTTTCCTCTCTGCCAAATTTTCTGAGCGCAAGACTATTCGTGTGGACCGCATGGATAAAATTGTGGTTTCTGCCGTCAAGCAGAGTCATAAGGCTTGGAAACCTGTGGTGAATGAAATGATTCCTTTTAAGGAGTTTATAGCCCAGCCTCGCACGGGGAAAAAATATATCTGCCACTGCTATGAGGAGATAGACAAGGTGGACTTGTTTGCTGAACTCCAGAAGCCTTTCGATGATGAGGGGGATGTGACGATTCTCGTGGGTCCGGAGGGGGATTTCTCTATCGAAGAGGTGCAGTTGGCCTTGCAACATGGATATGTATCGGTGAGTCTTGGTACCAGCCGATTACGTACGGAGACCGCTGGTCTGATGGCTGTGGCTATGGCTAATTTGGCTCGACGCATTTAATTTAATTTATATAATGGAACTGATGAAAAAAATGAATATCAGCATGGCACTTGCCTGGCTGATTACGGGAATGGTATTTTTCTGTTCCTGTTCTGGGTCTGATTATATCAACGCTATTCCTGCCAACAGTTCTGCACTCATCTCCATTGATATGCAGAAAATGGCTGAGAGTAATCCGCAAGCCAGTAAGACTGGTGTATTGAAGTCTTTGCTTCATGTGGAGGATGTGACTGATTGTGGCATTGATGTTTCTGAAAAAATGTATCTCTTTGAGACTGTTGATGGGAACTTGGGACTTTGTGCAAAGGTTTCTGATGCTGCCGATTTGGAAGATTGGTTAAACCAATTATCGAAGGAACAGAAACTTTGCGAAAATGTAACTGAAAAGAAAGGCTTTCATTTTTCTGTGCTCAAGAATTCCTGGTTGGTAGGTTTCTCAGATCAGGCGCTCCTCATCATGGGACCTGTTGTTGCTGATGCTCAAGCTGAACTGCAACGCATGATGATCAAGTATCTGAAGGCTGACGAAGAACATGGCATCCAGTCTTCTCCGATGTTTGAACGTCTCGATTCAATCTCTTCTCCGATGGCATTAGTGGCTCAGGCTCAGGCTTTGCCAGAGAAGTTTGTGGCTCCTTTCACCTTGGGCGCTCCTAAGAATGCGGATGCTTCTCAAATCGTCATTGCTGCCGAAATGAATCTACAGAAGTGTATGCTCAGAATCAAAGGCGAGACTTTCTCTTTCAATCCTGATATCAATCAGGCTCTCCAGTCTGCGGTTGCTTCTTACCGTCCTATACAGGGCAAGTATCTGGAATCGATGCCTGATGATGCTACTGCTGGTATCTTCATGAATGTGGATGGTAAGAAATTTCTGCCGATGATGCAGACCAATAAGGGTATCCAACAGCTTTTACTTGGCATCAATGCGGCTATTGATATGGATAATATCATCAGGAGTGTGAATGGTGATATGGCTATCGTACTACCTTCTTTCTCTGATGCTAATCTGAAGATGACGATGGCTGCGCAATTGGCTCATTATCAGTGGTTGGCAGATGTAGATTACTGGAAAGAGTCATGTCCTAAGGGGGCTTCTATTGCCGACTGGGGGAAGAATGCCTATTATTACACGGATGGGAAAACGTCTTTCTATTTCGGTGTTAGCGATGACAAACAGTTCTTTAGCGGAAGTGACGAGCTGCTTGCTTCCTATGCCATCAAGCGTTCTAATCATCCGGTTTCTGCGGATATCAGAAAAGAAATCAAAGGGCAGAAGTTGGCGATGGTTATCAATCTCAACAAAACTGGTAACAGCGGTGATGCCATGGCGGCAGTTACTTCTCTGCTGAGTCCGATTTTCGGAAATCTCAATTCCGTTGTATATACATTGAAGTAATGGTAAACTAAGTTTTTAAAATATAAATAACTAAGTTTTTTAAATATATATCAAAGTGGAAACAATTCAGTTTCAATCTGTTCTCCCTCAGGTCTTTGCGCAGCGCAATGATCTTGATTCGGAGATATGGCAGCAGGATGTCTCTTTTGAGAAAGGGCATCTTTATCTTGTTGAAGCAGACAGCGGAAAGGGTAAGAGTACTTTCTGCAGTTATGTTTTGGGGTATCGTCACGACTATAGCGGAAGTGTGTTGTTTGACAAGGATGTGACCGCTCATTATCAGGTGAAAGATTGGGTAGAGGTAAGAAAGCGACATATCAGTCATCTCTTTCAGGAACTTCGTCTTTTCCCAGAACTCACGGCGATGGAGAATGTTGAAATCAAGAATAAAATCACAGGATTTCAGCAGAAAGATACCATCCTACAATGGTTTGAAAGATTGGGCATTGCTGATAAGGTGGATGCCAAGATAGGGCGTATGTCCTTTGGTCAGCAGCAGCGTGTGGCTATGATTCGTGCACTGTGTCAGCCTTTCGATTTTATCTTGGCTGATGAGCCTATCAGTCACCTGGATGATACCAATTCTCGCATCATGGGAAATATCATGATGGAAGAAGCGGGCAGACAGGGGGCTGGTGTCATCGTGACCAGTATCGGTAAGCACATGGATCTTGCCTACGAAAAGATTGTAAGATTATAGTTTAGTTTTGGTGTTATGAATTTAGTTTGGAAATTACTTAGGCAACATATCAGTATCTCGCAGTTTGCTGGTTTTGCTTTTGCCAATCTATTTGGTATGCTGATTGTTCTTTTCGGCTTTCAGTTTTATCAGGATGTCTTGCCTGTGTTCACCCAGCAAGATAGTTTTATGAAGGCTGATTATCTTATCATGAGTAAGAAAATCGGTATGGGGAATACGATCAGTGGTAGAACCAACAGTTTTGCGGGTAGTGAGATTGATGAGATTTCATCGCAGAAGTTTGTGAAGAAAATAGGTAAATTTACTTCTACTGAATACAAAGTGGATGCTTCTATGGGCGTGAACGGTGTGAATGTACTCAACTCAGAACTGTTCTTCGAGAGTGTTCCAGATGGTTTTGTGGATGTTCCTCTGAAAGACTGGAAATATGAGCCTGGGGCACATGAGGTTCCGATTATTCTGCCTCGTACCTATATTAATATGTATAATTTCGGTTTTGCCCAGAGTCATTCTCTCCCTAAAATCAGTGATGGACTGATGGGCATGATTGATTTTCAGATTTTCATTCAAGCAGGAGGTAAGAAGGAACAGTTTAAGGGTAAGGTGATCGGTTTCTCTTCCCGTCTGAATACAATCCTCGTTCCTCAGGCGTTTATGGACTGGAGTAATCAGGAATTTGCTCCCGATAATCATAGTGATCCTACTCGTTTGATTGTGGAGGTGGGAAATCCTGCGGATGAGAATATCAGTCAATATCTCGATAATCATGGTTATGAGGTGGAAACGGATAAGTTGGATGCTGAGAAGACTACCTATTTCCTCCGTATGATCGTGATGATGGTGATGGTCATCGGTTTGGTGATTTCAGCTTTGAGTTTTTATATTCTTATGCTGAGTATCTATCTGCTGGTTCAGAAAAACTCATCTAAGTTGGAAAATCTGCTGCTTATCGGCTATAGTCCTGCGCAGGTTTCAAAACCTTATCAGATATTGACCATGGGTCTGAATGTGGCTGTGCTGATAATAGCCTGGGTAGCTCTTTTCTTTATCCGCAACTATTATATGGATTTCATAGAGGCCTTGTATCCTGATATGGAGGATGGCAGTATGCTGCCTGCCTTCGGATTGGGATCGGTATTGTTTCTGATTGTTTCGCTGCTCAATATCGTGGCGATTCGCAGAAAGGTAGGGAATATCTGGAAAAGAAAAGAATAATTGTTTGATATTATTCATAGTACGGCAAAAAGAAAAGTCATTTGTCAAGTCCTCTTATGTAGGGCTTACAAATGACTTTTTTATTTTCTTATTTCTTCAAATGCGTAAACAGGTCTTTCTTTGGCATATCTGCCATGTATTTCTTTCTCAGTTTTTCGAAGAATGCCATGGAGTCATTGGAGAAACCATGTCCCTTCCAAGTGGAGGTGTTGGTGATCAGAATCCAGCATTGTCCATCAGGATATTTCAGGATGAGAGCAGATGTTCCTGATAGAGAACCTGTTCTGATCCAAGGTCTTCCCTTGGCAGTGAAATTCCAACCGATAGAGAAATTATGGTCTGGCTGTTCGCGTGTCATGAATTCTACGCTCTTCTTACTGAGAATGTCCTTGACGTGTGGCATTCCGTCGATACAAGCGATGAGTCTTGACAATTCTGCTGCCGAACCGCACCAGGCACCGGCACCTTCCAGTCTTGGAACATCGTTCTCTCCATAACAGCGAGGTACCATTCTGCCACTATTGTTGTATTCATATACATTTTCAGAACCCTGATGCATGTAATATTTCACCTCGTTAGGTCGGCGATCTTCGTAGTAGGTGCCTGCAATGTGCATATCATAGCAGCCAGCCGGATGCAATACATATTTCTGCATGAAATCGGCATATTTCATTCCTGATTTTTTTGCGATGATCTCTGATAGGAGCATATAGCCCAAATTGGAGTAGCATCTTCCTTCACCTGGCGTATATCCGAGTCGCCTTTTCAGTAGGATTTTCAGCAGTGTCTTATGGTCGGGTGGAGTAGTGAGGTGATTTTGCATGATAATGTATCTTGTAGAGAACATCGGGTCTCCTGCTCCGTTGGTAAAACCTGCATTGTGTCTGAGCAACTGTTCTACGGTTATATCGTAGTATCTGTTGTCCTTGATGCTGTTGTTGTAGGTCGTATCGTTGAGAATTCCTTTCGGACCAAAGACTTTGTCGCTCATCCTGACTTTCTTCATCTCCACCAATCTCATGACACCTACGGCTGTGATGAGTTTGGAAACAGATGCGAATCTCATCACCATATTGGGCTGCATCTGGATTCCTTTTTCTTTATCAGCATAGCCAAATCCTCGTGCATAGAGGAGGGAATCGTTGCGGGAAATGACGAGCTGCGCTCCATTGATTTCCCATCTTTTCAGATAACGTGCCACAAGAGAGTCAAACTCCTTGTATTCCTTCCCGTCTGACATCTTATTGTTTAATACCTCATTCAGATGTACGCTTGTTACAGAATCTTTCTTCTCTGTATCTGTACTTGAACACTTGCTGATGCATCCTCTCAGGCAGAAAGCGATGATGGTGAGTAGGATGAGCAGGAGTGCTGCTATTCTTTTTGTCTTCAGTCTTCTTCTTCTTTTCATTTTTCAAGGTTTATTCTTTAGAATCATTTTTATTTATTTTTTTCAATCTTCTCATGGCTTCAGGATGTGTCGGATAGAGTTCGAGGGCTTTTTTATAATTATTAATGGCTGCCCCCTTCATATTCTCTTTCTCACATTCTTTTCCAAGAATCACAAATTCTGTAGCCAGTTTCTTGAGGTAATCTTCCAACTTGTTTCGTTCTTCGTCTTTTTGTCTGACGACTTCTTTTAGTTGGGCATTTTCATCTTTCAAACGGTTCACAATATCCAGTTTTCTCCGGATGAACCTTTTTGCAAGCGGCTTTTCTATATCATAGCGACTGTGAATGGCAAGATAGAAATTATCTAGTGCTCCCTGCATATCTCCCTTGTCGAAGGCTGCAGCAGCATCGTGATATTGCTTGTCGGCCTTGCTTTGCTGTAAGGCATTGTTGATGATGTTGTGGTCATTGTATTGACGTGCAAACTGTTTTACTTCATTTCTTACGAATACTTCATTGTGGCGGATAGGTTCCTGAAGGCTGATTCCTTCCAGGCTGGTACATCTGGAAAGTGCTACGTAAGTCTGTCCACCTGCAAATACGCCTCCAGTGAAGTCTATCTTTACCTGTTTGAAAGTGAGGCCCTGACTTTTGTGAACGGTGATGGCCCACGCCAATCTGAGTGGATATTGGGTATATCTTCCGATTTCCTCTTCTTCTATTTTTTTCTCTGTTTCATTGAAATGGTAGCGCATATTGCTCCAGGCAGCCGGTTCCACCATCACATCTTCCCCGTTTTCTGTTCTTACATAGATTCGACTGTTTTCGTCGTCGTCAAATCCGATGACGGTTCCTAACGTTCCGTTAACCCATTGGTGGTCGATGTCATTTTTGATGAAAATCACCTGGGCACCTGTTTTCAGATAGAGTTCTATAGGGGTAGGAAGACTGCTTTCTGGAAATTCGCCTTCGATGGTTCCCCTGAAGAGCGTAGGGGCTCCTGGGAGCTCTTTCAACTTGTTTTCATTGATGAAATCTACCGTGTCTCGTCGGGTAGATAAGGTGATTGCCAGTCGTGAGTCCCCTTCATCCAGAGTGGCTCCCACACGCTCATTGAGTTTTATGAGGTCGCTGTTTGCCACCTGACTGGTTCGGATATGATCGAGTATGTTGATGAATACAGGATCGCTCTGCCGGTACACCTTTTTCAGTTCGATGCTGACCAACTGGAACTGATAGAAAACTTTGGCATCAAAGAAAAAGTTGCTGGAATAAAAAGGGCTGAGCAGTTTCTTGTCGTCTTCCCTAACTACTGGTTCCAACTGGTATATATCTCCCACCAAAAGCAACTGTTTTCCTCCGAATGGTTCACGCATATTGCGGTTGTAAACCCTTAGAATCTTGTCAATGAAGTCTATAATGTCTGCTCTTACCATACTGATTTCATCGATGATGATGAGTTCTACTTCTCTGAGAAGTTTGATTTTCTCTGAGTTGTATTTCATGGTATTTCTCAGGTTGCGTACACTATATTTGCTGTCGTTAGGCAGGAGGGGATAGAAGGGGAGTTTGAAAAAGCTATGTAAAGTAGAGCCTCCTGCATTAATGGCTGCAATACCTGTAGGTGCTAGCACCACGTGCTTTTTCTTAGTGTTTGCTGCGATATAGCGTAGGAATGTAGATTTACCCGTTCCCGCCTTTCCGGTAAGGAAAAGGGAGCGGTGTGTATATTGTATGATCTGCAAAGCATTTTGCAATTCTTCGTTCTGTAAATCTATATTCTCAGCCATATCGGTTATTCTTAAAAAAGAGAATCGGCGGTTTCAGTAATATGACGGAAACCACCGATTGTCCTATTGTTTATTATCTTTAAAAGCTTTTCTCTTGTAAGCTTAATTACTTGTTTTTCAAGCTTATCTTTTTCAAGCTTTATAAATCGTCGAAATTGATGACCTGTTCTGCAGGTTTGGCTTTTTTCTTTTCTTTCTTTTCGCCATTCTCTTCCTGCTTCTTTTCAGCATTTGCTTTCTCCTCAGAGCTTGGAATCTCTCGGATAATCGGGTTGCCGTTTTCATCGAGAATGATTTCCTCGTTCATGGCAGCACTGTCTATCCTTGTAGTATCCACTTTGGCTTTCGGTACATAACTTGCGCACATGTACATATCCTTGGTGATGTCGCCATCCTTCGGTTTGTCAAATTTAGCCCTATATTCCTTGAAGGCTGGATCTTTGAGTACGGATTGCAGGAAGTAACCGCAGATAGGTAATGCCGTGCGTGAACCTTGTCCTAAAGCTCCGGTGCGGAAGTGGATGCAACGGTATTCGCCGCCTACCCAGGCACCGCAGACTAACTTTGGACTTACACACATAAACCATGCATCTGAATGGTTATTAGAAGTACCAGTCTTTCCACCAAATTCAGTATCCTTATAGTCGCCTACATAGCCCCACAAACTTTGTGAAGTACCGCCTGGTTCCAGCATACCTCCTCTGAGAAGCTGCTGCATCAGGAAGGCGCTCTTATATGGAATCACCTGTTCGGCAGTAGAAGGACCCGTATATACTTCCTTTCCGTCTTTGTCAACGATACGTGTAACTAGTACCGGATCGTGATGCATGCCATTATTTGAGATGGTGCTATAGGCACATGCCAATTCCAGCAAATTGACGTCGCTTGAACCAAGCGCCAATGATGGTTCGTCCTCCAAAGGACTGTTGATACCCATCTTTTGAGCTGTTTCAATGATGCGCTTGATGCCCATTTCCTGTCCGAGTCTTACGGCTACTGAGTTGATACTCTTGGCAAACGCACTCTTCAATGGGATGGAATCACCCGAGAAAGAACCGTTTGCATTGGATGGAGTCCATTTTACCATTTCATGTTTCTTCTTGTCGTAAACATCCATGGAGATGTATTCGTCACGACGCTTGTCGCATGGTGTCAATCCCTGGTTCATCGCCTCTGTATAAACGAAGAGTTTGAAGGTAGAACCCGGTTGGCGTTCTGCTGTTACCTTATCGTATTTCCATGCATCGAAATCGATGTCTCCTACCCATGCTTTCACTGCACCGGTCTGTGGTTCCATTGCCACAAAAGCACAGTGCATGAATGTAGTCATGTACTTGATGGAATCTTCTGAAGTCATCATCTTGGTGACAGTTCCCTTTTCATAGTCAAATACCTTAACAGGGTGAACCCATTCCTTATAATAGTAGTTGACTGAATCTGGATTATTAGGGAATTTTGCCATCAGATTCTTATAGAAGGTCTGACGCTCTGCGATGCCCTGGATGAAGTTTGGTATCTCCTTATGGTTTTCGTCCTGCCAAGGATTTTGTCCCAACCATTTCCCCTCGCCAGCCTTGCCTCGGTTGATACTCCAGTGACTGTTGAAATTCTTCTGAACCTGCTTCATCTGTTTTATGGCAGCTTCTTCTGCATATTTCTGCATTCGTGTATCGATGGTAGTGTAGATTTTCAGACCGCTGGAATAGAGGTCGTATCCTTCTTCTTCGCACCAACCTTTGAGGTAGTTAGCAACGGCTTCACGGAAGTATTTAGCCTGTCCGTCGTAGTTTTCTTCTACCTTAAAGTCCAGTTTGATAGGCAATTCCTTCAGTTCGTTATATTTTTCCTTTGACAGATCACCGTGTCTTACCATATTATATAATACGACATTTCTGCGGGCGAGACTGTTTTCTGGATTAGAACGAGGGTTGTAGTAGGTTGTGGCTTTCAGCATGCCCACTAACACTGCAGCCTGGTCTGTAGTCATATCCAACGGAGTGGTATTGAAATAGGTCTTGGCAGCTGTCTTGATACCGTATGAGTTGGAGCCGAAATCCACAGTATTAGCATACATAGTGATGATTTCCTTCTTGCTATATACGGTTTCGAGTTTAGCTGCGATGATCCATTCCTTGCTTTTGATGATGAGAATACGGAGAACAGGAATCTTGCCCAACAATCCTGTAGAGTATTGTGAGCGAACTCGGAACATGTTCTTTGCCAACTGTTGTGTGATGGTAGAAGCACCACGTGCGTCATGGTGTAAGAGCGCATCTTTTGCAGCACCGAACAAGCCGATGGGGTCGATACCTAAGTGTTTGTAAAAGCGTTCGTCCTCAGTATCTACAAGGGCTTTGAAGAAATCAGGGTTGACTTCTTCGTAAGTCACTGGTGTACGATTCTCATTAAAATATTTACCGATCAGTTTACCATCAGCACTATAGATTTCAGATGCCTCGCTTGTCTGAGGATTCAGGATACCTGAAAAATAGCCCGGTGATTTTCCAAAGAGCCACAGAAAGTTGATATCTACTGCGCCAAGATATAGAATGAAGGCGACGATGCAACTCACCAGTCCAATGGCGGTTTTGGTGTACCATGCTTTGCCTCGATATAGATTTCTATACCAAGGCCAGAAGCCACTGAACTTGTGCCATAACCAGGCAAAAAATGTCTTGAGTTTTTTCATATTTTTTATTGTTGAGGGCTATTGAAGGAAGAGATTTTCGAAGCTTTCTGACTTTCTGATGCCTTATTGACCTTAGAATCGACTTGGTCGTGTCTTTTCAGAAATCTTGAGAGACTTTTAAATCGATTTAGATCAGTCTATTCTGAAGTCTTTAGAAAGCTTTTTGAATCTTTCAATTCCTTTTCTAACCGTTTTTACGTGCAAAAATAGCAAAATTATTTCTTTTGCAAGCAGGTATCAATATAATTTATGATTTCTTTACTGTTGTCGGGGTGAAACCAGGTGATTTCTTCATCTCTTTTAAACCATGTCAACTGCTTTCTCATGTATTCTCTACTATGCGACTGGATTTGTCGGATGGCTTCCTGTAGGTCTATTTCCCCATCAAAGTAAGCAAACATTTCTTTATATCCTACAGTTCTGAGAGCTGTCAGTCCTTTTTGAGAATATACGTTTCTTGCTTCTTTTTCAAGTCCTTCTTCCATCATCAGGAGTACTCTCTGGTTGATTCGCTCATAGAGTTCTGCTCTATCTCGGTTGAGTCCTATTTTGATGATGCGGAATGGTCTTTCTTTCTTTTCTGCAGTACGGAAGGAGGTGTATGTCTTACCAGTTTGATGACAGATTTCGAGTGCATGAACTACTCTGCGTGGGTTTTTCTTATCTACGATGTTGTAGTGTGCTGGATCCATCTTTTGCAGTTCTTCCACCAGTTTTTCCAAACCTTCTTTTTCCAGTCTTTCCTTCATCCATTGGCGGATATCATCTCTTATAGTAGGAATGTCATCAATTCCCTTGCAAACGGCATCAATATACATCATGCTACCGCCCGTGAGAAGTGCAGTATCGTGACTTTTGAATAGGTCGTTCTGTAGGAGATTCATTACATCTGCTTCATACATGGCTGCGCTGTAATAATCTTCTATATTGTGATTTCCTACAAAGTAATGGGGTATTCGCTTTTGCTGTTCTTTAGTTGGAGCTGCAGTTCCTATTGGAAGTTCTTTAAAAATCTGACGGGAATCAGCATTGATGATAGGTGTCTGCAAATGTTCTGCTATGGATAGGCAGAGCTCTGTTTTTCCTACACCAGTTGGACCGAGAACAACAATGAGGGTCTTCATTTTATTGCTTTTAAAGTTTAAGATGATCATTCCCTTTTGGGAAAGGGAGTGCTTTCAGCTTCTTTGAGACTTTAAATTCTTTGATATTATCAGATTCATTTGAACCTTCTGATTTTGACATCATCTTGTTCATTTGAGTTTCTGTCTTTTTGTCGCTAGAATTTTAAACAGAAAACACTCCCTCTTTTTTATATTTTAGATTCAGAATTACTTTCTTTTCAGAAAATTTTTCTTGAGAAACTTTCTCTCTATTTAGAAATACTTATCTTCATGATAAATATTTCTTTTATTTTAGAAAGTCTTCTCTTTTCTTCATGGGAAATAATTCTTTTCCTTTTAGATGATTTTCTCTTTCCTTTCAGAAAATTATCTGATAATTCCTCGTTTTGATGTCTCTACGAAGTCGATGATGTATTGAATTTCAGGAGTAACATCAAGGTTGTTCTTGATTTCCTGAATACCTTCTTTCAGCACACCCTTAGAGTAGAGAAGGCGATAAGCCTCATGGATATTCTGAATGAGCTCATTGCTGAAACCGCGACGACGAAGACCTACGAGATTCAAACCGCAGTATTTTGTCGGTTCCTTACCTGCAATAATATAAGGAGGAATATCCTGAGAGAAGCGGCATCCACCCTGGATCATCACATAGCCTGCGATGTGGCAGAACTGGTGAACGAGTACGTTGGCACTAACAATAGCATTGTCATCAACTACTACTTCGCCTGCAAATTTGGTTGAATTACCGATGATGCAGCCGCTGCCTAACTCACAGTCGTGAGCCACGTGCACACATTCCATCAGAAGGTTGTTGCTGCCCACTACGGTCTTACCCTTAGAGGCTGTACCTCGAGAGATGGTTACGTTCTCACGGATACTGTTGTTGTTGCCCACTTCACAGATGGTTTCCTCGCCACGGAACTTGAGATCCTGTGGCTTGGTAGAGATGCTTGCACCTGGGAAAATTTCATTTCCATTGCCGATGCGAGCACCTACATGTATTGTTACACTATTTTGAAGTACATTATTATCTCCTAGCACGGTATTTTTGTCGATATAACAAAAAGGACCGATGATATTGTTGTCACCGAGTTTTGCCTCTGGATGAACAAATGCTAAAGGACTTATTTGATTCATATTTTATTCTCGTTATTATTTATTTTTTACTATCTGAGCGGTGAATGTTGCTTCTGCTACTACCTGATCGCCTACGAACATGTAACCTTTCATGCTGCTAATGCCATGACGTACTGGAGCCAACAACTCAACACGGAAAAGCAATGTGTCGCCAGGAACTACCTTTTTTCGGAACTTCACATCGTCAAGTTTCATAAAGTAAGTGCTCCAACGTTCTGGTTCTTCCAACTGGTTGAGTACAAGCAAGCCTCCACACTGTGCCATTGCTTCTACCTGGAGTACACCCGGCATTACTGGTTCTTCAGGGAAGTGACCTGTGAAGAATGGTTCGTTAGCAGTTACGTTTTTTACACCTACGATGCTGGTAGGACCCATAGCGATTACCTTATCTACGAGCTGCATAGGGTAGCGGTGAGGCAAGAGCTGGCGGATACGGATGTTGTCCATGATTGGTTCCTCGTTAGGATCGTAGATAGGAGCCTGGATTTCATGTTTGCGGATTTCCTTGCGCATCAGTCGCGCAAACTTATTATTGACGGTATGTCCTGGTCTGGTAGCGATAATGCGACCCTTGATAGGTTTGCCAATGAGTGCCATATCACCGATGATATCGAGCAGTTTATGGCGTGTACATTCGTTTTCCCACTGCAATGGTTTGTGCTGGATATAGCCGAGTTTTGTAGCATCCATGCGAGCCACCTTGAGATGGTCAGCAAGCTGATCGAGCTGTTCCTGTTCTACCTGACGCTCGTAGATAACGATGGCATTGTCGAGGTCGCCACCCTTGATGAGGTTGGCTTGGAGCAAAGGCATGATGTCACGTACGAAAACAAAAGTACGTGCAGATGAAATCTCTTCAACGTATTTCTCCATTCTGTCGAGTGTAGCAAACTGGCTGTTGATGAACTTGCTTTCGAAAGAGCACATGGCAGTGATGCTGAATTCTTCATCTGGGAGGATGGTGATGACGGAACCATTGTCGTCTTTCACTTCTATCTTGTGACGGATGATATAGAAATCTTTCTCTGCATTCTGTTCCTGAATTCCTACACTCTGAATTTTCTCTACGTAGGGTGCTGCAGAGCCATCGAGGATAGGAAACTCTGGTCCGTTGACCTGAATTAGACAGTTGTCAATGCCGAGTGCATAAAGTGCAGACATTCCGTGTTCTATTGTACTCACACGGATATCGCCTTTGCCAAGTACTGTACCACGCTGAGTTTCAACCACGTTCTCTGCCACAGCTTGAATAATAGGTTGACCTTCGAGGTCTATGCGCTGTATCTTATAACCAGTGTTCTCCGGTGCAGGATTGAAGGTAACAGTGAGGCTCAAGCCAGTATGAAGTCCTTTTCCGCAGAGCGAGAAACTACCTTTAAGTGTTTTCTGTTTTGACATAACGATGTATTTTAATGTTAAGTGTTAAGTGTTAAATGTTAAGTGTTAACTTGTTGGTGGCATTCGCTCATTTAACACTTTACATTTAACTTTGAAAAATTACTTTTTCTTTAGTTCTTCAATCTGCTTCTTCAGGTCGTTCAGTTCCTTATACATTTCCGGCAAGCGACGGAAGATGGCCTGAGACTTGAAGTAAGCACGCTGCTCCATAGGAGGAGTACCGATGAGTTGCTGACCGCTCTTGAGACTGCCAGGCACACCGCTCTGAGCTCCGAGGAAAACCTTGTCGCCGATGGTGATATGACCTGCAATACCTACCTGACCGCCAAACATACACCACTGACCAACCTTGGTACTGCCTGCAATACCTACCTGTGAGGACATCACGGTATTTGCACCGATATCGGTATTGTGGGCTATCTGTACGAGATTGTCGAGCTTCACCCCCTTACGAACGTAGGTAGAACCCATTGTAGAACGGTCGATACAGGTATTGGCGCCGATTTCTACATTGTCCTCGATGGTAACGATACCGATTTGTGGAATTTTGTCGTAGCCTTCAGGACCCGGAGCGAAACCGAAACCATCAGAGCCAACTACACTACCAGCATGAAGTGTTACATTATCGCCCAATTTGCATCCGTGATATACGGTTACGTTAGGGTAGATGAGCGCATTTTTGCCCACTTTCACACCCTCACCGATATATGCGTTAGGATAAATTTGGCTTCCTTCACCCACTTCTGCGCCATCACTGATGTATGCGAAAGCACCTACGTAAACGTCGTCAGCCACTTTAGCCTTTGGAGAAACGAAAGCTAATGGATCAATGCCAGTTTTCTTAGGCTTCATAGAATCATACATCTGGAGCAGTTTTGCTACGCATTCGTATGCATTCTTTACGCGGATCAGCGTAGCGCTGACAGGCTTTTCCAGTTCCACGCTTTCGTCAATGAGGACGATGCTTGACTTAGTGTCGTACACGTAGTGAGTATATTTCGGGTTAGAAAGGAACGAGATAGCACCTTCCTTACCTTCTTCAATTTTAGCGAAGGTGTTCACGGTTGCGTTCTCATCACCTTCTACCTTGCCCTGAACAAACTGGGCAATCTGTTGAGCGGTAAATTCCATATTTATCTATTCTTTTGATTTTAAGCCAGCTTTAACCTGCCGGCTGGTTTGCTTTGCTTTATTATTTGGTGCAAATATAGTAAAAAAGTTTCGAATTCTTGTAATTATCTTGTAATATTTCGCTTTTTTCCCAAACAAACCTCTATTTTTTAGGCGCAAAGCCTCATTCTTGATGAAACAATGCGCCTAAAAGATACTTTTTATCTTTTTATAGAGTCTGACCGTTACTCTTTTAGAGTTTAGCCAATTCTACTTTAGATTTTAGCCAATTCTGCAGCCATTTGCTCCTGGAGTTCCTTCGCCTTCTGACCAGCTACTTCGGCGAAGTCCTCACCATTGCTGGCATAGATGATACCGCGAGAAGAGTTGACGAGCAGACCGCAGTCCTTAATCATGCCATATTTGCAAACTTCCTGCAGGCTTCCACCCTGTGCACCTACACCTGGTACGAGAAGGAAGTGGTTAGGAGCTACCTTGCGGATGTCCTCAAACATGCTGCCTTGAGTAGCACCTACTACATACATCATGTTTTCTTCGTTGCCCCATTCCTGACTCTTTTTCAGTACTTTCTCGAAAAGTCTTTCGCCTTCCTTATCCTCTGTGAGCTGGAAGTCGTGGCTTCCCTTGTTGCTAGTAAGAGCCAACAGAATTACCCATTTGCCCTCATACTCTAAGAATGGTTTCACTGAATCCTCGCCCATGTAAGGAGCCACGGTGAGAGAGTCAAGATCATACTCCTTGAAGAAAGTCTGTGCATACATCTTGGATGTATTACCGATATCGCCACGCTTAGCATCTGCGATGATGAAGTGGTTAGGGTAGTACTTCTTGAGATACTTCACGGTGTTCTCGAAGGCAATCATGCCATATACACCACAGCTCTCATAGAAAGCGAGGTTTGGCTTGTAGGCTACGCAGTAAGGAGCTGTTGCATCGATGATAGCCTTGTTGAATTTGAAAATCATACTAGCTTCTGCACCCTGAATCTCTTCACTTTCAGTAATGCATACTGGCAATTTGTCGATATCTGTGTCAAGACCTACGCAAAGAAAAGTTTTCTTTGCGAAGATCTGCTCTACTAGTTCTTTTCTATTCATATTCTTTGTGATTTTTATAGTTCGGTTTCTTTCAATTTTTCTGCGTTTTCAGCCACGGTCAGCGCATCGATCATGTCCTGGATGTTTCCTCCGAGGAAACCATTCAAGTCGTGAGTAGTGTATCCGATACGGTGGTCGGTTACGCGTCCCTGAGGGAAGTTGTATGTACGGATTTTCGCACTGCGGTCACCTGTAGAGACGAGGCTCTTACGGCGGCTTGCGATATCATCTACATACTTCTGATGCTCGCGGTCGTGGATGAATGTGTATAGTCGGCTCAAAGCGCGCTCCTTGTTCTTAGGCTGGTCGCGGGTCTCTGTACATTCGATGAGGATTTCCTCCACTTCGCCTGTATTTGGGTTCTTCCAAGGATAGCGGAGGCGGACACCAGATTCCACCTTGTTGACGTTCTGACCGCCCGCACCTGAGCTTCGGAAAGTATCCCACTTGATGTCGCCCTCGTTGATGTTTACCTCAAATTTGTCTGCTTCTGGCAGAACGGCTACTGTGGCTGCTGATGTGTGCATACGTCCTTGAGTCTCGGTAGCAGGCACGCGCTGAACGCGGTGAACGCCAGATTCATATTTCAGCGTACCGTAAACATCTGTTCCGCTTACGGCAAAGTCGATTTCCTTATATCCACCAACGGCGCCCTCAGAGACTGAAGTTACACTCACGGTCCATCCCTTAGACTCGCAGTATTTCTTGTACATACTGAAGAGGTCTCCTGCGAAGAGAGCAGCCTCGTCGCCACCTGCACCACCACGGATTTCCATCTGCACGTTCTTGGCATCTTCTGGATCCTTTGGTACAAGTGCTATCTTGATTTCCTCTTCGAGTTTTGGCTGCAGAGCTTCATTTTCGTTCAACTCCTCTCGTGCCATTTCTTTCATTTCCGGGTCACTCTCGTTGGCGAGAATGTCCTTGGCTTCTTTGATGGAGTTGAGGCAGTTGATGTATCGCTTACGAGCGTCCATGATGTCGCCGAGGTCTTTCCATTCCTTGGTCAACTTTACGTATCTGCTCTGGTCTGCGATGACATCCGGGTCGGTGATGAGGGTGCTAACTTCCTCGTATCGGCTCTCTAAGCCTTCCAGTTTCTGTAATATATTGTTATTATCCATTTTATGATGATTATTATTCGAATGTTCTATTGATTAATATTCGAATGTTCCAAATTCGCTCTTGATGGTGAGGCTGCGCTTGCCTTCCTCGATGTGACCTACGATCTGTGCATCGATATTGGAGCTCTTGCTGATGGCGATGACCTTTTCTGCAATCTCTGGGCGTACATAGATTTCCATGCGATGACCCATGTTGAATACCTGGTACATCTCCTTCCAGTCGGTGCCAGAACAGTCGTGGATAGCCTTGAAGAGTGGTGGTACTGGGAACATGTTGTCCTTCACTACCTTGCAGTCTTCTCCTACGAAGTGGAGCACCTTGGTCTGTGCACCACCTGTACAGTGTACCATACCGTGGATTTCTGGGCGCAGTTCGTCGAGCAATTTCTTGATGACTGGTGCGTAGGTGCGGGTTGGTGAGAGCACAAGTTCGCCTGCATTGATAGTTGCGCCTTCCACCTCGTCGGTTAATTTGTATTTGCCGCTATAAACCAATTCGCTTGGTACTGCATGATCGAAACTTTCTGGGTATTTCTCAGCGAGATACTTGGCGAAAACATCGTGGCGAGCAGAGGTGAGTCCGTTGCTGCCCATACCGCCGTTGTACTTTTTCTCGTATGTAGCCTGACCTGTAGAGGAAAGACCTACGATAACGTCGCCCGGACGGATGTTGGCATTGTTGATGACATCGCTGCGTTTCATTCGGCAGGTTACGGTAGAATCTACGATGATGGTACGTACGAGGTCGCCTACGTCAGCAGTTTCGCCACCTGTAGGGTAGATGCCGATACCCATTTCTCTCATTTCGTGGAGGAGTTCATCAGTACCATTGATGATGGCAGAGATGACGTCTCCAGGAACGAGCATCTTGTTTCTACCGATGGTAGATGAAACGAGGATGTTATCTACAGCACCTACGCAAAGCAAGTCGTCTGTATTCATTACGACTGCATCCTGTGCGATACCTTTCCATACGGAGAGGTCACCCGTTTCTTTCCAGTACATGTATGCCAAGCTTGATTTTGTTCCAGCACCGTCGGCATGCATGATGTTGCAGTACTCAGGGTCGCCGCCCAGAATATCAGGTATAATCTTGCAGAAAGCCTGTGGGAAAATACCCTTGTCGATGTTCTTAATGGCGTTGTGTACGTCTTCTTTAGCTGCGCTCACTCCGCGCATCATATAGCGATTGTTGCTCATTTTTCTATTTTTTATCGTTTTAACTTAAAGTCTTTTCTCCTTTACATTATTATATATTATATAATCTGAAAAGTTTTCATCGGAAAGTCTTTTCATCTGATGATTTCCTTCTTCAGAATAATCCTTCATCTGAAATTCTTTTCCTTTGATGTTTTCTTTCTTCTGAAAAAATATTCTTCTGAAAGTCTTCTCATCTGTTAGAGAATCTTTCTTCAGAAAAATCTTTTTTACAGTTGCTCTTTCCCTTCCCAGAAATCCCAAGATGCGAAGGCTTGCAGGAGTAACATTTCCAGTCCGTTCTTTACGGTGGCTCCCTGCTCTTTGCCCTTCTTCATGAAGAGGGTTTCATCGGGGTTGTAGATCAAATCATATAATAAGGTATGGCTGTCCATGGCCTCGTATGGCAGTGGTGGACACTCATCTACGTGAGGGTACATTCCCACAGGAGTACAGTTGACAATCACGTTGTATTCTTTGATGATTTCAGGTGTAATCTTGTCATACTGCAGAGTGCCAGGACGCTCGTATCGGCTCACGAAGACGGTTTCCAGTCCGAGCGACTTCAGTCCATAGCAGATGGCCTTGGATGCACCACCCGTACCGAGAATAAGGGCTTTCTTGTGGAAAGACTCGATAAACGGTTCTATGCTCTGGGTGAAGCCTATCACATCACTGTTGTAGCCTCTGAGCACCATTTCGTCGCCTTTGTGGGTAACTCTTACCACGTTTACAGCACCGATAGCATTTGCCTCGGGACTTACGTAGTCCAGATAGCTGATAACCTTTTCCTTGTAAGGGATGGTCACATTGAATCCTTTTAATTCAGGATTGGAGTCGAGCACTTCTGCCAGGTCTTCGATGGTAGGTATCTCGAAGTTGATGTAGGTAGCGTCGATACCCTCGTTCTCGAATTTCTCGTTGAAGTAATTCTTTGAGAATGAATGCCCCAGAGGGTAACCTATGAGTCCATACTTGTCCATACTGATTATTTTTTTGTTTTTATTTTGTTGCGAAATACATCGTACAGATGCCGAAGGTGAGTCGCTTGAATTCAGCTTTCTCAAATCCTGCTTTCTTTAGCACCTCCATCATCGTTTCTCCCTGTGGGAAGGCTTCGATGGTGGCCGTCAGATAGCTGTAGGCACTCTGGTCTTTAGAAATCAGCTTACCGTATATCGGCAATACCGTGTGGGAGTAGATGCGGAATAGCTGCTTCATCGGGAATTTCACGGGATGTGTGAGTTCTACGATACTCAGATGTCCGCCCTTCTTCAATACTCGGCACATTTCCTTGAGACCCTGGTCGAGGTTCTGGAAGTTTCGTATGCCGAATGCTGCCGTCACTGCATCGAAGGTTTCATCAGGGAAGGAGAGGTGCAGACAGTCTTCTTTCTTGAAACTGATGATGTCTTGCAGATTTTCCTTTTCTACTTTCTTTCTTCCGATTTCCATCATGCCCTCGGATATGTCTGCTCCGATGAGCTGTTGGGGATGCAGTGTTTTTGCCGCCAGGATAGCGAAGTCGCCCGTACCGGTGGCGATGTCGAGCATCTTTTCAGGGTGGTGGCGCTGCAGCAGTCCGATGGCTTTGCGACGCCACCCCTTGTCGATATCCCATGAGAGGTGATGATTGAGGGTGTCGTAGGTAGGAGCGATGTTATCGAACATTTCTTCCACCAGCTTGCCCTTGTCTCCTTCGCCTTCATAGGGCTTAATTTGTTCTTGCTTGTACATTAATATATATAGTACTCTTTTCAGGGAAAAACTAACTCCTCTGCGGAATAATTATTTCCCAGGAATGATTACTTTCTTGCTGCAAGCCATTTGCTTACGTTCTTCTCGATGCGGGCAGCGATATCGCCTTCCTCGGTTGCCTTGTCAAACTTCTCGCCTGTAATGTGCTCGTAGAGTTCGATGTAGCGGTCTGATACGCTCTCTGCATACTCATCGGTAATCTCAGGCATGGTCTGTCCTGGCTCGTTCATGAAGTTGTGCTCGATGAGCCACTGGCGTACGAACTCCTTAGAGAGCTGGCGCTGTGGTTCGCCCTTTTCGAACTTCTCCTCGTAGCCATCAGCATAGAAGTAGCGGCTTGAGTCTGGAGTGTGGATTTCGTCGATGAGGTAAACCTTGCCATCGCGCTTGCCGAATTCATATTTTGTATCTACGAGGATGAGTCCCTGCTTGGCAGCAATCTCCTGTCCGCGAGCGAAGATGCGACGGGTGTAGTCTTCCATCACTGCATAGTCTTCAGCACTAACAATGCCCTGGGCGATGATTTCTTCCTTAGAGATGTTCATGTCGTGACCTTCGTCAGCCTTTGTGGTAGGAGTGATGATTGGTTCTGGGAAACGCTGGTTCTCGCGCATACCCTCAGGGAGTTTCACGCCACAGATTTCGCGGCAACCCTTCTGGTATTCTCTCCATGCGCTACCTGTGAGGATAGAACGGATGATCATCTCTACACGGAAACCTTCGCACTTCAGACCAACGGTGACCATTGGGTCTGGTGTAGCCAACTTCCAGTTAGGACAGATGTCTGTCGTCGTATCCAGGAACTTCGCAGCTATCTGGTTGAGTACCTGTCCCTTGAATGGGATGCCTTTTGGCAGCACAACGTCGAACGCTGAGATTCTGTCGGTAGCGACCATCACGAGGATGTCGTCGTTAATGTCATACACATCACGTACTTTACCGTGGTAAACACTCTTCTGTCCATTGAAATGGAAATCTGTCTTTGTTAATGCTTTCATTTTTATTTTGAACTTTGAATTTTGAACTTCGAACTTTCCGTCGCCTTTCCTTATCTCTTTGTAGAGGGGTTGCTTCCTTCAGTTCCTTATTCTAAATTATTTTGAATTTTCTGTCTTTTCTGCTTTCATAGCTTCCCGGGCTTCTGCTCTTTCCTTGTCGTATTTGTCGTATGCATTTACGATGCGGGTTACGAGCTTATGTCTTACGATATCTTTCTGTCCGAGGTTGACCACTCCGATACCTTCCACACCTTCGAGTATCTTGAGAGCCTCTTTCAGTCCGCTTCGCTGTTCTCTTGGCAGGTCTATCTGCGTGAGGTCTCCCGTGATTACCATTTTGGTGTTCATACCCATACGTGTTAGGAACATTCTGATTTGCTGGGAGGTGGTGTTCTGAGCTTCATCGAGGATGACTACAGCGTCGCTCAGTGTGCGTCCGCGCATGAAGGCAAGTGGAGCTATCTGTATGATATGCTTTTCCATCATGTCCTGCAGTTTTACGGCAGGTATCATGTCTTCTAAGGCGTCATAGAGCGGTTGCAGATAAGGGTCTATTTTGTCTTTCATGTCGCCCGGTAGGAATCCGAGTTTTTCGCCTGCTTCTACGGCAGGGCGCGAGAGGATGATTTTCTTGGCTGTTTTTTCCTTGAGAGCTTTTACTGCAAGTGCGATGCTGAGGTAGGTCTTACCTGTTCCTGCAGGACCTACGGCAAACACCATGTCGTTTTTCTCGTATGCATCAATAAGCTTTTGTTGGTTGGTGCTCCGGCTCTTGATAGGCTTTCCGCTGATGCTATATACCAGTACATCCTTAGCTGAATCGGCCTTGGTCTGCTTGCCTTTCACAATGTCAAGGATATCCTCTTCGTTGAGCATGTTGTATTTCGCCAAATGCTTGCGCATCTGCTCTATTTCTTCTTCCGCTTTCGCCATTTCCTCCTCGTCGCCGAGCACACGAAGTACATTGTCGCGTGCAACGATACGCAACTTCGGGTACAGTGATTTAATCATCTGCAGGTGACTGTTGTTCACTCCGTAGAACATCACTGGGTCAACGTCTTCGAGTACAATATGTTTCTCTATCAAAACTCTAAAAATAATATAGTTTAAACTTATATGATATTAATACGCTGCAAAATTACTATTTTTCCTTGAAATGAGCAAAATTTCTGATATGTTTTGTTTAAAAAGACTTTAAAAAGTTTTGCATTTTCGTTTTTTTACCGTACTTTTGCACTACATTTTTGATTAGGCAGGTCTAAAAGCTTGGCTTCTGCTCTGGGATTCTTTCTCTCATCGGAATAAGGCTAAGGCTTATTTCCCTTGGAACCTTGCTTAGGGATTCTTTCCCTATATGCGGAAAGTAATCTTCCGAAACTGGAGCTTGATCAAAATAAAATTGAAAATACTCAAATCATGAAATTGAAAGAAATCGTACGAAATATCATCAGAATTCTTTGTGCCATGTCGAGCAAAAATCGTTTTCTGCTCGGATTTGTTGTGATAGTCCTGATTCTCGCCCTGATAAGAGTAGCGAAACCGAGCGTGGCGGAATCCTGTTTAACAAAGACTGAGGCTGTTGATTCTTTGAAAAATGATTCTGCTGCTCTGTTGGCAGAGGATGATGCTGCGCTGGAGGCGGAAGCTTCTCGGTCTAATGAATCTCAATTAAATGGTGCTTCTGCTGGGAATATAGTGGATGCTGTGCCTGGAATTGCTTTGGACTCTGCTGCAAAGGGGAGTTCGATTTTCTTTGATAAGGACGGCAAGGAGGTGAAACACCGCATCTTTTCTGTTCCGCATTTTGGAAATACGTTTCCCGATCAGCAGGATGTGCAGATACAGGCAGCCAACCATTATGGGGTAAAGCCGGTGCAGAATCGTGATGAGGCTGAACACAGCAAGGGAGCGCTGGTCTATGTGGGTAGTAATCCGTTTTTTTATGTTGATAAACTCAACAATAGTATTCCTTATCTCGTACCCCGTGCTTCGGTGCTTTTACAGGATATCGGAAGGGCCTATTTCGACTCGCTCCAGATCAAGGGCATTCCGCTGCACAAAATCATTGTGACGAGCATCCTCCGTACCAAGGATGATGTGGCGAAACTCCGCACAAGAAACGGAAATGCAACTGAGAATTCCTGCCATCTATACGGCACAACTTTTGATGTTTGCTATAATCGCTATAAGACTGTGCAGACGGCTAAAAATCCTCGTCGGGAGGTGAGAAACGACTCTCTGAAATGGGTGCTCAGCGAGGTGCTGCGCGACTTCCGTGAGCGTGGTCGCTGTCTTGTGAAATATGAGGTGAATCAGGGCTGTTTTCATATTACTGTGAAGTAGGTCTTAATCTTTGAAAATTTGAAAAATCAATCTTGTTATAATTAGGAAGAAAATATGACATTAAATATGAATATGAAAATGGTGATGGCGAGCATAGCACTTGCTCTTTTCGGGCAGCAAAGCTATGCTCAGGATTATATGAATGCCAAGGAAGTGACAGTCTTAAAGGGCATTGCCGTGGAGGGTGTTGATACGGCTGGAGTGCATCAGGACCCTACCTGTCCGGAAGTCTTGTTGGAAACTACGATGGGCAATATCCGCATTGCGCTCTATAATGATACGCCTCTGCATCGCGACAATTTTCTGAAGTGGGTGAAGTGTGGCTATTATAATGGCTGTATCTTCCATCGTGTCATCAAGAATTTTATGGTGCAAGCTGGTGATCCGGCTACCCGAAAGGTGGATCCTCTGAAAAAGGAGGTTTTTGATACAGCTTATGCCGTTCCTGCAGAAATCCGCTATCCGAAATATTACCATAAGCGAGGTCAGCTCTGTGCTGCACGCGAGGGAGATGAGGAGAATCCAAAGTTTGCTTCAGCTCCCTGCGATTTCTATATTACTTGGGGTAGGAATTTCTCGCGCCGACAAATAGAATATTTGATAGAGAAGGAGGCCAGAGAGGAGAAGACCTATGTGCTGCCTAATAAGCAGGTGATTGACGGGTATGTGAAATACGGCGGTGTGCCTCATCTCGATGGCGGCTATACCGTTTTCGGGGAAGTACTTGAGGGTATGGATGTGGTGGATAAAATCCAGAATGTGGCCACAGACAAGGGTAATAACGACCGCCCTCTTGAAGATATTATTATCCTGAAGGCTTCGGTTGTCCGATAGCCTTCATGAGATATGGGAAGGGAAAATTCCTCCTCTTTGGAAATTTTATTCCTTACAGAATCTGTGAATCACATAAGTGACGACGCCCCATATCATAAAGCGGTTGTTTTCGTCCACTCTAATGGGTGAGTAGTCGTTATTCCACGGCACGAGCCAGCCGAAGTTTCCGCTTTCGTCCATCTTGAACTGCTTGATGGTGAATTCACCGTCCACGAATGCAATCACGAAGTTGCCATTACCGGGTTCTATCAGTCTGTCCACCACGGCCAGATCTCCGTCCAGGATGCCAGCATCCCTCATACTATCGCCCGAAATTCTCACGTAGAATGTAGCTTCCCTGTGTTTCACGAGCACATCATTGAGGTCTATTTCTCCCTCCATATAGTCTTGTGCAGGCGAAGGAAATCCTGCCTTTACACTCTGTTCAGCCATCGGAATGGCCATCTTTTCCCCGATTTCTGCGGGGTGTATAGTTAGTTTTATTTTTTCTTTCATTCTGTTTCTTCTATTCTTTATTATTAATATCTGTTTTGTTTTCCTTTCTTCTTTTGCTTATTCTTTTTTCAAAAAAAGTTGTTTTTAAAGGAGTCTTTCTACCTTTTTTCTCAACCTTTCTCTCAACCTTTTTTATGGATAATATTCTCAACATTTCACTTCCAGTATGTCGCTAATATCTGTGGTGAAACGTTTCGACATGTATTCACGCTTCAGGTCGAAACGGCAGTCTGTGCCCTGGATGGCTTGTCGGATAGTTCCGTATCCGTTCTTGTGGTTGATGGCATCGATGGCCGCCATCAGTGCCTTCTGGCGCTCACGGTTGATGGGGTCGAAGAGGTCCTGCTCACGTGGCGTGGAGGGGGATATCTGCCAGAGTATCACGCCTGCCTTCTTGAAGCGGAACGACAGGTCGGGACGGTCGGACACAGATTTTGGATAGCGGGCGCGTAGGATGGTGAGCGCTGCTCCTACTATCTCGTCTTGAGCATCAGTGGCGATGGGCAGTACGAGCGAGTCGTGGATGGTATATTCCGGCACATGATTGTTGAAACGAGAGGTCCAAGCAAATACGGTAACACCCTGACATACACTGCCTTGTCTGCGTAACTTCTCTGTGCAACGTACGGCAAAATTGGCCATGGCCTCCTCTATTACATTCTTGTCGCTAATGCCCTCGTTGGCAAAGCTCCTGCTCGTGCAGATACTTTTCTTCTGGGGTAGTTCCTCGATGCTGATGCAGTTTTCGCCGTTGAGTTCCTTCCAGGTTCTCACGGTGGTGATATTGAAATGACTGCGCACCCAACTCTCTTTCTGTTCGGCCAGTTGAGCTGCGGTTCTGATTCCCATATAGTCGAGTTTGCGGGCTATTTGTCGGCCGATTCCCCATACGTCTTCTATAGGGAAAAGCGACAGTGCCTTGTGTCTGCGCTCCTCGGTATCGATGAGGCAGCAGCCCTGATAGCCCTTGTATTTCTTGGCGAATTTTGAAGCGATTTTGGCCAGCGTCTTGGTTTCAGCGATGCCGATGGAGATGGGAATGCCCACTGCCCGGAGTAGGTCGGATGAGATTCTTGCGCCGTAACGGTGGAGCAGGGAATCCGTTTTTTCGGAGGATTGATTTTCCTGAAAGAAGGCAGCGGCAATGGATTTGTCCACTTCGAAGAAACTCTCGTCGATGGAGTATTGGTCGAGTTGGGGAGAGTAATGAGAGAGCATTGACATCACTCTGTTGGACAGTGAACCATAGAGAGTGTAGTTGCTCGAAAATATCGCTACGCCCTCAGCCTCCAACTTTTCCTTCATCTGGTAGAAAGGATCGCCCATCTTGTAGCCAAGAGCCTTGGCTTCTTCCGAACGGGCGATGATGCAGCCGTCGTTGTTACTCAGTACAACCACCGGCTTGCCCACCAGGTCAGGGCGGAAAACCCGCTCGCATGAGCAGTAGAAATTATTGCAGTCAGCAAGTGCTATCATTTTACTCCTTTCGTTTTAATTGTTAATAGAATTTATATCTTTATCCATAGAATTTTCCTTTAGGTTCTTCCCCTGACATTTCCTTTGTTTTTTTTATTAATTATGTATTATTTTGCCCATACTTACGCAAATCTGAGTGCAAAGGCATTTGGGGAATAAAATAAAAGGCGTATGTTCCCATCACGAGAACAGTACGCCTACTATAAATGAAACCTAAACTTTAATTCAATTTGTATTTCTTCAGATATTCATCCACTCTGGTATCACCCAGCTCCTTAGCTTTCAGCAGATTACCTTTGGCTTCCTCTTTCTTGCCTTTCTCTGCTTGCAGAATACCGAGGAGAAGATAACCATCAGCGTATTCCGGTGCCAGTCTGATACAGGCTTCTGCAGCGCTGATTCCCTCATCATATCTCTTCACGCGGAGATCGAGACTTGCCCATTCTGCAAAATAGGTTGGTTCGTTCGGATTGAGATAACAGGTGCGGGCGATGTCCAACAATGCTTGCTGCCATTGGTGCAACTTCATCTCGCATTTGTATCGGGCATAGAAGAAGGTAGGGGCTATCGGACGAGCTATGCTGTCATACATATTATAGTCTGCCAATGCTTCTCTGGTCTTGCCCTGGGCATCAAGGAAATTGGCACGTGCCAGATAATAAGGGGCTGCCATCTTGGTGCGTACTCCTACTGATACGGCACTGTCCAAAAGTACTTTCAACTCATCGTATGGTGCTTTCAGCTGACTCTTAGCTTGGGCTGCCTCATACCATATCTCGCCACTGTTCATCGGTGTCTTGGTCAGTTCCATAAACAGGTCGTATGCCTTCTGATAGTCCTTTTTCAGGTAGTTGATTTTACCCTCCTGGTGCTTGTAAAGCGGCTCAGCCTTGATACTATAGGCTTTCTGTGCTTCCTGCAAAGCCTTGTCTGCATTCCAAGCAGGGTAGATGGAATCGCCTACGTATGCTACCTTCTGATAGATGAGGTCAGCAAAATCGCCGTGAGCCTCATTCTTCTTGCTGCATTTCTTGATGCTTTCCTGCATTACTTTCTCTGCCTCCTCAAATTGCTGTTTGTTGACCAACAAGGCTGCCTTTTCCTTATAACCGAATGAGGATGTAGGGAACTTTCCGATAAACTCGTCTGCATATTTCATGTTGTCATCAGCCGATTTCTGTCCCTTGCTCAGCGTCATCATCGTGATGGCATCTTCCTCCTTGTCTGGCAAGGCGGTGCGGATGCCGCTTTCTCGAAGGGCTGCGTCCAGGGTGGAGAGACCGGTTACATGCAGTTGTTTGCCATAGTTGGCATCGATGGCCGTAACGGTACCATTGGAGTGCATAAGTCCGATTACTTGTCCGTCTTTATTGACAAATGGGCAACCTATGGCATTCTCTGGTGCGGTATTGCTGAAAATATAGTAGTTGTAGGAGGTGTTAAACTGCTCTACGCTACTGATATCCTCTTGCTGGTATTGTGGCTTTTTGATGGAGTAGGGAACCAGCCATACCTTGTTGCCAGCTTCTGAAGCCTTGCTTGCAATCGGTGCAGCATTGGTATTGCCGATGACTCTGAATTTAGCCATATCATACAACTCGTCTGCACCCATGATGGCATCTACTTCCATCGATTTGCCATTGGCATCTACTACGGTTGCCTTGGTAGCGCCGATAAATGGCTTGAAGGTACTGATGGCAGTGCCCTTGTTGTCGATGAAGACGCCCTGGGTAGAAGCGATGATGCCTCCATCTTTGTTGAAGGTGGTGAGTGAGAAGACACTCTTGGCTACCTTCTGCACAGAACCTGGCTGTGCAAGGAGAGATGATGCTCCGACCATCCATCCTATCATAGTTATATATATTCTTTTCATATTCTTAATAATTCCTTGGCATTAGCGAGTGCCGCCTCACTGACATCACTTCCACTGAGCATCTGGGCGATTTCCTGTACACGCTCCTGCTGTGATAGTTCCGTCATGCGACTGATAGTTCCATTGTCGGTTTCTTCCTTGCTCACCTTGTAGTGGTGACTGCCCATGGCTGCTATCTGTGGCAGGTGGGTAATGGAAAGAACCTGTCGTTCGTGGTTGCCCATCTCTGCCATGATCTGTGCCATCTTCTCTGCTATCTTGCCGCTTACTCCAGTATCTATCTCGTCAAAGATGATGGTTGGTAGTTTCACGGCTCCGCTGATCATTGCCTTCAGCGAGAGCATTACACGGGCAATCTCTCCTCCTGATGCTACCTGGGTAACAGGTTGGAGGGGGGTGCTCTTGTTGGCACTGAAGAGGAAACTTACCTTATCTCCACCATCGTGGCTGAGCGGTTTCTCTGTCAGACTGATGCTGAATCTTACGTTTGGAATGCCCAGCGGGATGAGGCGCTGCTTCATTTCCTCCTCTACTTTTTTGGCAGCCTTCGTACGGATAGCGGTCAATTCCTTTGCCTGTTTCTGTGCTTTCTCTAACAATTGGGTCACTTCCTGTTCCAAGGCTTCCACATCCTCGTCGCTATGGTCGATGTGTGAAAGCTGTTCCTTGAGCTGATGGTAGGTTTCTATCAGTTCTCCCAAGTCTCTGACGTGGAATTTCTGCTGCAGTGAGTTGAGTTTGTCCAGTCGCTCATTGATGGTCTCCAGACGGGCAGGGTCAAATTCTACATGATCGGTCAGTCCGTTTACTTCCTGGGCAATATCTTTCAGTTCGATATAACTGGAATCGATGCGCTCCAACAGTTCGGTTACTTCGGGATAAACATCCTTGATGTTAGCGAGTTGCTCTGATGTCTGTTTCAGTCTTTCGATGATATTGCCGTCATCTCCCGACAGATGGTTGTCTGCCTGATAGAGTGCCGTCTTGATATCTTCGGAATGACTGAGCATCTCATATTCCTGTTCCAGTTCTTCCTGTTCTCCATTCTGCAGTTGTGCCTCATCGAGTTCCTTAAACTGGAATCGGAGGAAGTCCTCGTTCTCCCTGTTCTTTTCGATTTCAGCCTTCAGAGCGTTCAGTTTCTGGTTGGCTTGTTTATATTGATTGTACGCAGCCTCATAATTCTTCCGCTGTTTCTCGTCCTGTGCAATAATATCCACCACATTGAGCTGGAAGTCTTCCTTCTGCAACAGGAGATTCTGGTGCTGCGAATGTATATCGACGAGTTGTTCCCCCAGTTCCCTCATCTTGGTCAGCGATACCGGTGTATCATTGATGAAAGCACGGCTTTTCCCTGCTGCCGTCAACTCACGGCGGATAATGGTATCCGACAAATCTTCATCGATGTCATTGTCGGTGAAGAACTGTTGCATATCATATTTAGACAGATCGAAGTGTGCCTCGATGACGCAACGATCTCTGCCAGCCTTGATAGACTTGCTGTCAGCACGGTTGCCTAACAACAGACCGATGGCTCCGAGGATGATACTCTTTCCTGCACCCGTTTCACCCGTGATGACAGAGAAGCCTGGGTGCATCTGGATGTTGAGTTCGTCGATGAGCGTGAAATTCTTGATATATAATTGTTTGAGCATAATTATTGCTTGATTTTGTCCCACGAATTGTTCTGTGTAGGATTGATGGAGAAGAGGAGGTCATAGATACTTTCCTTCTCTTTCTGAGTTCCCTTTCCCTTGTAGATATTGGAGAGCTCGTCTTTCTTGTAGTCCGTCCATATCTGTGGCAGGAGACTGAGCGGCTTGTTTTCCCTTGCCTTCTTCAGGTTCTCCTCCAGAGTGGTCGTGATTTCTGTACGTCCTCGTTCTGCATTGTTTGCCATCTCGTCAAGTCCCTTTCTGTAATAATCGTATTGGAGTTGGCGGAATGGTTTCATACCTCCGTCCAGATAGTCGGCGATGATGGCATAGCGGTTTCGGTTGTTGTCGAAAGCTTTCCATCCCGGGAAGTCGAGGTTCTGGGCATTGTTGGTGAGGTTCATGCAGCGCTGCAGGACGTCTTCTCCTCCCATCGGGGAGAAGGTGTCGAGATCCAGACCGATGATGAGATAAGCGTAGTAGGCGAAGAGGGCAGTCAACTGGTTGTCGAGTGTTTCCTCATTGAATTCAATCTGGTCGAACTCAGCAAACTTGAAGATAAAGTTCTCGTCCACATTATTATATATAGTAGTGGTGTAGGCGGAGTTATAGACGGGGCGGTTGGCCTGTATGAGTGCCTTGCAGGTGAAGAGACCTTGGCTCTTGTCATACTTGCTCACCGTCAGATTGAAGTTGCAGTTGATGCGCTCGTTCTTCTGAAATTGCAGATGCGTCCATTGTCGCTCGTTGACGAATCTCTCTAACGTCTGCTGCAGGTTGTCGAAAACAGCGTTGTCCGTGCCCGAAATCTGGGCATGGTTGATGGTAATCTTCGCTTGCAGTTCCTGCGCATGAATATAGGATGCACCACTAACAAGCAGGGTGCATCCTATCATCAGTATCTGAAGGCAGAAGCCTTTCATATTAGAAGAGCTTAGCCAATTCATCGATGATGTCGGCAGCCACTTCTGTCTTTGGCTTTTTCTCATATTCTATCTTACCCTTTTCAGAAATAATCGTGATTTGATTTTCGTCTGTCCGGAAGGTGGTGCCTGGGTTGCGGGTGGAATTGAGCACGATGAAGTCTGCGTTTTTCTTGATACGCTTCTTCTCTGCATTCGTTTCCTCATCATTGGTTTCCAGTGCGAAGGCTACGATGTGCTGGTCTTCCTGTTTCATCTGTCCCAATGCGGCAGCGATGTCGTGGGTGGGTTCCAGGCGAAGGATTAAGTCGTCCTTTTCGCGCTTGATCTTCCTGTCTGCCACCTCTGTAGGTTTGAAATCAGCCACTGCGGCACAAAGAATAGCTGCATCCATCTTGCTGCCCGTTGAGTTTCCATCGGTCTTTCCTTCAAAAGCCTTCGTGGCAGCCTGATACATCTCCTCACAGCTCTCCACGTCGATGCGGTGGATATCCTCATGACAGGAGAGTGATACTGGTCCGGCAACGAGGGTTACGTCAGCCCCTCTCTGTCGGCATTCCTCAGCCACGGCAAATCCCATTTTGCCAGAAGAATAGTTGCCGATAAAGCGCACAGGATCTATCTTCTCATAGGTAGGTCCGGCTGTGATAAGGATACGTTTCCCCATCAGATCCTTTCCCTTGATACAGTCCTTCATGCCTTCCTTGTTTCCATCCTTCATTCCGTCCAGCAGGTCGAAATACTGGTCGATGTAATCCACGATGACCTCAGGTTCTTCCATACGTCCTTTACCCTCCAATCCGCTGGCAAGGAATCCTGAAGCCGATTCGATGATGATATTGCCGTATTCCTTCAGTCTTGCCATGTTGGCTTGCGTAGAAGGATGCTTATACATATCGAGATCCATGGCTGGAGCCAGGAAGACAGGAGCCTTCATGGAGAGATAGGTGGTAATCAGCATATTGTCAGCGATACCGTTTGCCATCTTTCCCATGGTAGAAGCCGTACAAGGAGCGATGACCATTGCGTCTGCCCAGAGACCGAGATCTACATGAGAGTTCCAGGTGCCGTCGCGCTGAGAGAAGAACTCGCTTACCACGGGTTTATGAGTGAGGGCAGAGAGGGTGATAGGGGTAATAAACTCCTTTCCGGCAGGAGTGATGACCACCTGAACCTTAGCGCCCCGCTTGATGAATCCTCGTATAATCAGGCAGGCTTTATAGGCTGCAATCGAGCCTGTGATGCCCAATACGATTTTCTTTCCTTTTAACATAATCTGTGATTAGAAGAAATTACTTTCCCATTCGTTTATTGTACTCACGGAGACGGATGCGGGTGAGTACCTGCTTGGTGTTGTTGGTAAATTCGCTTCCTAATATCCAGGTGTAATAGCCTGGGTCTTTGGAAAGGATTTCTGCCACATCCCAACCTTTGTACTTACCGAAGTTGAACACCTCGTGCTTGAGTGGTTCACCTTTCTCGTCGAGCACTGCTTTTCCGTTGGCATCCACTACTTCTTTCCAGATGATGCGTCCGGCGAAATCCACGTTGTCCTTCTGCTTAGAGAATGCTGCAAGCTCATCCATATCATTGTTGAGTACACGGTCCGGTTCTTCCTGTACGCCTGGAGCATATCTGTCCAATTCACCCATGAGTACACGGTAGGTAGCCTCTGTATCCTGATCGGCACGGTGAGCCTCGAAGTCTTCCTCCATCTTTCTGCCGCAATAGAACTTATAGGCTGCAGCTAAGTTGCGTCGCTCCATCTTCATGAAGATAGTCTGTGCGTCGATGAGGCGGCACTTGTTGAAGTCGAAGTCGATGCCTGCACGGAGGAACTCCTCTGCGAGCATAGGTACATCGAAATGGTTGGAGTTGTAACCGGCAAAGTCGCAACCGGTAAATTCCTGTTCGAGTGTGGCAGCCAACTGCTTGAAGGTAGGCGCGTCTTTCACGTCCTCATCGCTGATACCAGTCAGTTCTACCACCTCTTGTGGAATTGGTCTTCCCGGATTGACAAAGAGGTTCTTTCGAACCTCCGTGCCGTCTGGACTGACCTTAATATATGACATCTGTATGATGCGGTCTTTGATGAAGTCGAGACCCGTAGTCTCCAAATCAAAGATGATCAATGGTTTCTTAAGATTCAGTTTCATTTTCTTTCTTTTCCTTTTTCTGCGTGATTAGTCGTTGAGCAACATAGGCATGAGCAGCATGAGGACATCTTCGTTTTCAGGCTGTTCGGCTGGAACGATAATACCGGCACGACTTGGGTCTGCAAGTTGGATAATCACCTGCTCGCTGCTGAGGTTGTTGAGAATCTCCTGCAAGCTGCTGCCCTTGAAACCGATGCTCATGTTGGTATTGTTTGACTCGCATACGAGCTGTTCCTTGGCTGATGTAGCGAAATCTACATCCTCTGATGAAACCTCCATGTGGTTGTTGTCTATCTTGAGGCGAACCAACTGGCTGCTTTCGCTGGCGAATGGCATGACACGGCGCAAGGCACTGATCAGGGCACGGCGATCTACAGTCACCTCGTTAGGGTTGTTTGGAATCACAGAGTTGTAGCTTGGGTATTTTCCCTCGTAGAGAATACATCTCAAACTACCGTCTGTAAAGAGAATCTCTGCACTCTTCTCATCAAACTTGATGGTTACGTCACCTTCTTCGCGTGAGAGGATGTTCTTCAGGAGTGTAGCTGGCTTCTTAGGAAGATCGAAAGCAGCAGGAGTATCGCTCTTGATAGTGAAGTTCTTGTTGCGTACCAACTTATGTCCGTCACTGGCTACAATGTTGAGTGATTCTGGTGTCAAATCGAAGTAGATACCATTCATCACAGGGCGCAACTGGTCGTTGGCAGTAGCAAAGAGGGTACGGGTGATATTGTCGATGAGCACATCTGCGTCGATGGCTACTGTATGTGCAGCATCGTTAACGCTCTGTGTGCGAGGATATTCATCAGCACTTTGCGCTGTAAAGTTATAGAGACCATTCTGGTATAAGATCTTGATAGCCAAGGTGCCCTCAGTATCGATATCGAAATCGAGTGGCTGCTCAGGGAGTTCCTTGAGAGATTCGAGGATAACCTTGTTAGGGATACAGAATTCTCCTTCACCGTCGCACTCTGTGAGTTCGATGGTAGTCTTGAGAATATTGTCACTGTCGCTGGCTGTGATGGTCATCTCGCCTCCGGCTACTTGGAATAAGAAACAGTCAAGGATAGGCAGAGAGTTCTTTCCACCGATGACCTTGGCAAGCATGTTGAGCTTATTGCTCAACGCAGTACTGGATAATGTAAATCTCATGAGTATTTTGTATTTTAAATATTATCTGTTACTGATATTGTTGTTATTAATCTATTGTTTCTGTTATATGACGAGCCAGTAGGCAACTTGTTGTTTCCTAAAAGCTGTAATATGAGCACAAAAATACAAAAAATATCGGTTATAGGCAAAAAAAACAGAGAAATGTTTTAGTTTTTGAACTATTTTTAGTAATTTCGCAAACTGAAAGGTAACTTTCTTCGTTTTTAAAACAAAATATTAATCGAGAAATATATGGAATTACAAGGAAAGGTCATTGCCGTTTTGCCTGAAAGAAGCGGTGTCTCTGCAAGAGGCGAGTGGAAGTCGCAGTCGTTTGTCATCGAGACTCACGAGCAATATCCTAAGAAATTAGTGTTTGACGTATTTGGCGCTGACCGTCTGGCTCAGTTCAACATACAGAGTGGTGAGGAGATTAATGTTTCATTCGACATTGATGCTCACGAATATAATGGTCGTTGGTTTAACAATGTACGTGCCTGGAATGTAGTGAAGGTAGATCCTAATGCTGTTGGCATGATGGGTGGTGTTCAGCCTGGTGCAGCTCCATTCCCTCCAATGGGTGCTCCTGCTGCTCCTGCTGGTGGTGCAACTGCTCCATTCCCTCCAGCTCAGAATGTAGCTCCTGCTGCTGATGCCAATGCTGGTGGTAGTGCAGACGATCTTCCATTCTAAATGATGCCACATCTAAAGGATAGAAAATCGTTTAAATGATAACACAAAATCGCTTCTTTCGAAAAGATTCGAAAGAAGCGATTTTTTATCTCTGTACCCACTTTTTTTTCTCCCTGCCCACGCAAAAATTTTTGCGTGGGCAGGGAGAAAAATATACCCAGGCTGGGCAGGGATTTTTCTATAGTAATAAAGTGGAATTTTTAAGAATCATAGAATGTGAATTGGGAGACTCGTTGTGAGGGTCATTGGGATGGTATTAACAACCACCCCAATTGTCTGTATTATCCCACCAATTTTCATCCCCTTTATCTGGAGTATCTTCTGAAACGTCGAAGCCGTCAATAACAACGTCTGACTCGCCGCTTACTATTGACCCATATTTCATAGTGCATAATTCATCAATCACTAACAGCTTGATTTCTGGCGATATATATTCTTTTCTCATATAAGTTTTCTTCTTTTACTTTTTTACCTTTTTACTTTTTTACCTTTAACAATGTAGATTCCCTGTGGCAATCCTTCGAGTGAGGTGCCCTGTCGAACGAGTTGTCCCTGGAGGTTATAGACACCATCATACTGATAGGCAACGTGAGAGAATGCTGGGTCGGTGATGATGTCGCCGATACCTGTTGTTTCATCCTCAATTTCATTGATAAACAGTTTTACATCCTTGGCAGGAGAAGTGATGTTGGTGCCTTTATCTGTTGTGTTTGTCAACTCAAACCAGCAGCGGAAAGCCTTCAGACCATACTGTTTATTAGCAGGAACTTTATACATGGTTCCCTTGTTCATGAAGTAATCTCCATGCAGATCGTCACGCTTTACTCCTTCATCCTCATAGAAGTATCCCTTACCATCCTTTATATAGAAGGTCTTTGCCATGGTTCCCTTGCATACCATCTTGTTGTTGTCTGCATCTGTGGCAGTTGTACTTGTAGTATATTTTGAAACCCAATGCTTGTCGAGATTATCATTTAGCAAGGTCCTGTCCAATGTTACGCCTTGAATATCGTAATGGTTAGCTTTGATGCTGACCTTACCACCTGTGTATCGTCCAATGCCTTCTTCTGCGTAAGAGATACTTTCATTCTCGTCGAGCCAGTACCCGTGTTCTGCATTCTTGAGACGAGGTGTCATGTAAGCAGGATTCTCTCCTGCTGCTTTGGTAGGCTTGATGATATAGGGTGTAAATGCTTCGAGCATAACGTCATTATCACTATCGCATTCCACGGTCTTGAAGCGTACGCTGTTTGGTGTGAGTTTATATAACTTTGCCAATTTTACCTCATCGCCGAAGGTGTATCTCATCTGTCCGTATGTCAGATTAACTGGCAGGATGAGTGTATTCCATTTGTTGAGTTCAAAAGAGCGGTTCAAGTGGAGAATACAGTTTTTATACTCCTCTATGGTCTCTGTCAGATATCTCAAGTCTGGGTTGTTCTCATCAAGCACAAGGTCTGGTGCATTAGTAGATTCGCCAGCATAGAGCAAGCGGAAATTGTCGAAGGCTGTCCATTCGCCAGTGGCAGGGGTGTTAGCGTTCTCTACCTTGATGCCGATGATAAGAAATCCACCCATGTTTGCTAAATCTTCGGTAGTTAAATGAATCATGACCTCATTCTCGTACTTGTCATTGTAGAATTCTTTACCTGCTTCTAATAAATCTTTAGGACCATTGGCTTCTAAAGGATTGAGGGTAGTTGATGCCGTTTTTCCTACATAAAATGAATTAACAAATAACTTTGCCAAACCATTTGTGTTGCTGAAGCCATTACAGCGGACAATATACCAGCCTGCTTTATCTACAGTCACCAATTGATGTATTTCTGTATTATGCCTTTCTTTTATATCTCCGCAGAAATATTTTCCGTTTTTATAAAGATACTCATCGTTATTGGAAGCTTCTCCTTTGTAGTAATTTTCTGTTTTTTTCTTATAAAACCCTTCGACACCAAAACGGACATTGTCTGGGTTTTGGGGAACCAACCACTTTTCAGAATTTGATCTATTGTAATTAAAGCCAGGATTCTGAATCAAGAATGTGGCATCAATTGGAGAGGAAAGATCTGATGGAGAAGCATTAAAAAGCTCGTAATATTCCTTTAATGTGATTAACTTCCAAAGTTGATACTCACTGTTTTGTGGTGTTTCGCTTATTGCGTTACAGAAATTACCTTCTGGATCATCTGGTGTTGCCGTTAAATATCTGCAGTTTCCATCTTTGTCTCCGTATGTAGAAATCTTATAAATTTTGTTGGTTTGTGCATCATATCCGTCAGCTTGTTCGAATTTCCAACCGTATTTATACGAGGCGTTTGATGGAAGACAATCTAAATAAACACCATCATGCTTACTATCTATATAATACTGGACATAATTGTATTGATTATCTACGGTTTCAGTCTTTTTTACATAATTCTGAAGTGTACGGATATTGTAAGTGTCTTGAGTTGTTGAATTTTTCCAAATCCAAAGATACATACCCGTATTACTTAAACTGGCATGTCGACCGTATGCGCCACCGATGTTAAAGAACTTTTCTGTTCTAACATTCAGAAGAAGGAATGTTGAATCAGCATACTTTGGATTATTGGGAGTTTCTCGACATGCGTCGTTTAGTGTTGCAAGATTCTCAGGATCTGCCCCCACCAATTTACTCACATCAAGTTGTGCTTTATTGCTCTGAGTAGAAGTACCCAGAGTTGTTGCATTTTTTGTAGTTTTTTGATGTGCAGTTAATGTTTTTGAGTCTGAAGCTTTAACATGTGAATTAGCTCCACCCAAAAATAACCCGAATAACATAATACATGTGATGGTGAGAAGACCATTTGCCCCCCCATCATACGATTTTCTCAGTAAATCAATCATTTTTTTATCCACTAAAACTTTTATATATACTTACTTTTACATGCATAGAGTATTGATGTCTCTATTAGACTATAGCTGTAAACTTTAATTATCTTATTTGTTGATTCTATTCAGATGGGACATTCGTCTGAAAGCCCCTTTTTGGGTACAAAGATATGAATAATTTTCGAATTTCTATACTTTGTAATTGTTACAATCCCGTTACATTAATATTATTTTAGAATTATATTTATATTTTTTCTAAAATTTCGGTTTTCTATTCCATTCTTCTTCTTTTCTCAAAGAATTTCTTGGAAGCGAGGAAAAAGAGGGCTACACTGGCAGCATTTTCTATCGCTACCATCCAGAAAGTTGTATTGTAACTGAAATGTTCTGCCACGACGCCTCCTAAAAGACAACCGATACCGAAACCTAAATCCCAACCGGTAAGAATACTACTGTTGGCAGTACCTCGTTGGTCGTGGCGGGCTACATTGATAAACATGTTGAGGAAAGCAGGGTAGAGGTGTCCATTGCCCAGTCCGATGAGGGCAGCAGAGAGATAATAAGCTATCGGATGATGAACGCCTACGAAGAGAAGGAATCCCACCAGAGAAATGCACATACCTTCGGCTGCATTCTGAGTTAACTTACCTTGGCTCAATGCCTTACGACCTTGCAGACGGGAGGTGAAGAGACCGATGGAAAGAATGGCAAAATAGGTGCCGGTTCCTCCCGTAATGCCCAATTCCTCCTTGCTGTAGATGGCAAGGTAATTGCTGAGGACTCCCCAACAGAAACCAAACATGGCGATATTGATGGCGAGCAACCAGGCACGGGTCAGGAAGAAACGGTCGAAAGAGATTTTCTCCTTGTTCTTGATGATTTCCTTCTCTGGTAAGCGGATGGTTCCTGCGATAACTACAGAGGCTAAAGCCACCAAAAAGGCTATCCAGAAAAGAACCATGTAGCTCCCCACGAAATCGTGGAGATAAATTCCTATGGATGGAGCAATAGCCATGGCGAAGTTATTGCTCAATCCATAGAGACCGATACCTTCATTGCGGCGGCTCGAAGGGAGTACATCGATGGCACAGGTACTGTTGGCTACTGTGACTGCACCGAAAGGACCGCCATGAAGGGTACGGCAAATGGCAAACATGAGGATGGTGCCAGCGGCGATATAACCGGCAAAGAAGATGGCAAAGCCCGACAAACAGAACATGAGTACCTTCTTTCGGGAGAAACTATCGACTACATATCCACTGAATGGTCGGATGATGAGAGCTGCCACGGTATAGCCGCTCAGTACGATTCCAATGGTATCCTTCGTTGCTCCGAAAGTCTCGCTCAGATAGAGTGGGAGCAGGGGAGTAAGAAGGTAGAAGGCAAAGTACAACAGGAAATTGGTTGTCATCACCTTCACATAGTTTGCATTCCAGAGTTTCTCTTTATTCGTTGACATACACCTATATGTTTTACCGTTAATGAATTATTTTTCTTCCAACCAGGCATCAATAAGCTTTCTGGCGATGGAAAGTTTCTCGGGGAGGATAGGGAGATTGTCCTTCCTAAACCATCTTCCGCGGGAGAGTTCTTCTTTCTGAAGATGAATCTCCCCATCTACGTAGTCGGCTGTAAAACCAATCATCAGTCCGCTCGGATAAGGCCACGGCTGGGAACCGAAGTATTTGATATTGGTAATGGTGAGTCCGGTTTCCTCCATCACCTCACGGTGAACGGCTTCCTCCAGGCTCTCACCAGTCTCTACGAATCCCGCTACGAGACTGTCGAAATTACCCTTGAAGTTGCGGGCATGAACAAGAAGCACCTCATCGCCCTTGTGGATGAGTACGATGATGGCTGTGGCGAGGGAAGGCCAAACCTGTTTGCCGCAGTTGGTACATTTCTTACTGATATCTGTCGCCATTTCCATAGGCGCACCGCAGACACCGCAGAAGTGGGTATTCTGGTCCCAGTAGTTCAATTCCTGACACTTGCCAGCCTTCTGGTAGAGTGCCGGAGAGAGCTTGTAGAAACTGGGACGGAGGCCGCACATCTCGTATTTCGGATTGTCTGTGATAGGTTCAGGAATAGTGAACGTTTTCACCTCCGTACCATCCTCCATCGGAGTAATGTTGAGGATATGTGTCCAGGGCTTCGTCTCTATCGGGCACTCCTCACTGCATGGAATCGTGTAGGTTCCGTCTTCTCTCTTTTCCAAGACGATATCCGTCTTGCAGAATATAAACCAATATTTCATTTTTTCTTACCGAATAAAAGTTGATAGTCTCTTTCTGCGGCAGGCTTCACCCAATTCTCTGGCACAAATTTCCAGTTGCCGTTAGCCTTTGCCTCAATTTCGCCCATGCGTGAAATCTCCTCCATGAGATAGAAACGCTGGTCTTTCTCACTGCGATATACGATGCGCTTCTCCAGTTCTTCCTTTGGAATACCGGCACCCTTGGTCAGGAGTTCACCACCGCCATTGCCGCGATAACTGTTCACTGCCACATTGTAGAATTTCTTCTCATCGAAAGGTTGTCCGTTGCTCATGCGCAGGATCTTCACCTTCTCTCCGTCTGGCTTGGTGACATCCACCTCGTAGTCGATGCCCGCAGCACTGTCGAAATTGAAAGAGAAGTTCTTGAAACCGAGTCGTTGCTGGTCGCCGAAAGTCTTTTCATCCAGCAGCAGGAGATGGTCGTCAGGACTCTTCATGGTGTTGACCCAGAGGTCGTAGCTCATTTCCAGATGCTTGCGTATCTCTTCACCGGTGAGGCGCATGGTATAGAGTCCGTTCTCATATTTATAGAGATTGAACATATCGCTGACACGGATAGGTCCCTCCTCAATGACAGCATTCATCTGCAGCGGAGCATTGAAAGCGATGTCGGCCTTGGTAATCTGGAGCATCAGGTTGAGGATGAAATCATTGAAAGCGCAATCGCCGAAGAATGCCTCACGACTGTAGATGGCGTTCTTGAAAGTTCCGATTTCCTTGTTGACATACTTATCTACCGCTTCCATCTGAGGCTTGAAGGCTGCCATGAATTTCTCATCGATAGGACAGTCTGTCACGTCTGCTATCTTGCCATGCACCTGCTTGTTCTGCAGGATATGCGCCGTCTTGTTGTTGATGGTATGCTCATCGATGGTGATGGTGATTTCTGCATCTGCCACGCTGATGGCATTGTTGGCAGGGTCGAGACAAACCACCTGCTTGCCCTCATTATTGGTGATGGTCTTGCAATGGCGGGTATGGTCGTGACCGAAGAGTACCAGGTCGAATCCCGGAACCTCCTGTGCCACCTTCTGTGCTGCATCTTCCTCGTATTCCTCGGTCTTGATGCCGCCGTCCCAACCGCTATGGAAGAGACCGATCACAACATCCGGGTCTTCCTTCTCCTGCAACTGCTTCATCCAGTACTTGGCAGAAGTCACCATGTTCTCAAAGCGGAGACCGCTCCAGAGGTTTTCTGCCAACCAGTTAGGGATGGCAGGAGTAATCATGCCCAGGACGGCAATCTTTACACCCTCGCGGTTGAGGATGATATAAGGTTTCACGTAAGGAGCCTGTGTCTTGGTGTCGATGATATTGGCACCGATCACAGGACAGTTGAGCTCCTTGATCCATTTGTCGTAAACCGCATGACCGGTTTCAACATCGTGATTACCAAAGGTTTGTGCGTCATACTTCAAGTAGTTTACCACATCCGCTGCCACGTTTCTTTCCTTCGTGGCGATATAATTATAATAGTAGCAGGTAGGTTGTCCCTGCAGGATATCTCCGTTTTCCAGCAGGATGAGATTATCCTTGTAGGTTTGGCGGAGAGAATCCACGTATGAAGAAACACGAGCGAGCGAACCAGCCTTCGGCTTGCGGTTGATGAAATCGTAAGGGAAGAAGGAACCGTGTACGTCACTGGTTTCTATTACTCTTAGCTTGACAGTTCTTTGTTTAGCCATGATTGCATTTGGATTAAGAGTTAGCGCCATCAGTAGCGCGGCCATTAATTGTTTCATAACTGAAAGAATTTATTAATTTCTGTAAATCAAGTATCAGTGAATGGGTATGTCACTGTTTCTGACAGATGGGTCATTATTTCTGTCAGTCCACATGAAAATTTCCCATTTGGATGCAAAATTACAAAAAAGAAATGAATACGGCATACTTTTTGTAGGATAATTGCTAAAAACTTTAAAAATGGAGGAATTGTAATTATGGCATTTGTAGATTATTATAAGATTCTCGGTGTGGATAAGAATATCCCTCAGAAGGATGTCAGAGCTGCTTATCGTAAACGCGCAAAGCAGTTCCATCCCGACTTGCATCCTAACGATCCGAAGGCGAAGGCAAAATTCCAGGCTTTGAATGAAGCCTATGATGTCATCTCCGATCCAGATAAGCGCGCCAAATATGATCAGTATGGCGAACAGTGGAAGAATGCGCAGGCTTATGAACAGGCTGGTGGTGGATTTGGAGGCTTCGGCGGCGGTGGTGCTGGTGGCGGCAATCCGTTTGAGGGCTTCGATTTCAGTAATTTCGGTTCGGGAGGCAGCGGTTTCAGTAGCTTCTTCGAAAATCTCTTCGGTGGTCGTGGCCGTAGCGCTGGTGGTGCTGGAGGCTTTGGCGGTTTCGGTGGTTTTGGCGGAAACGCTGGGGCTGATTTCGGTGCTGGTGGTTGCAACGGCGGATGTGGTGGTAATGCCCGTCATAGTACTGGTGAGATGAACATGAATGTGAATATCGATATGTACACTGCCTTGTTGGGAGGTGAAGGTATTGTGAAATTGAGCAATGGCTCAAAGATCAAACTGAAGATCAAACCAGAGACGCAGAATGGTACGAAGGTTCGTGTTCGTGGCAAGGGTTATGACCGAGGCGACGGCACATTCGGTGACCTGATTATCACCTATAATGTGAAACTTCCTACGGGACTCACCGAGCGTCAGAAGGAATTGCTGAAAGAAATGAAAGAAGCAAAATAAGGTAATAGGTTGCAATATAACATTTTGTTGTTAAAAAGTAAAACTCCGATGGATATCAATCACATCGGAGTTTTTTTGTTTTTGAGTTTAACCTGTTATCTTCTTACCTTTCATACCTGAAAATTATTCTGCGGTAACCTTCGCCATGTTGAAAGCAGAAACCTTTCCGTCTGGCGAAACGGTAGCGTTGATCTTGAATTTGTTCTCTACCTTGCTGCCATCTGTCTTGTCGATGTCCTGACGAGCAGAGAACTGTACCTGGAATTCATATTCCTGATCGCCTACCTCGCGTTTCTTGATCTGGTAGTCGTTGTTGAGGTGCCAGTTCATATTGCTTACATCTTCCTTGTAGAGTTTGTGCATGAAAGTAGCCACATCTGACTTGGTGGCAGAAGCCTTGCCGAGCAGCGAAGAGAGGATATCCTCGCAAGTTGCCGTCAGACCATCCTCATTGCGTGAGTTGATGCTCTGGAAGAACTGTCGGAAGAGACCGCTTACCATCTGCTTCTCTTCTGGCTGTACCACACTGCTCTTGATTTTCTTCATGGCAATCTCAGCCTCTTCGATATGAGCACCGTCGGCATGTGCATCCAGGTATGCCTGATAAGCATCCACCGAGTTGTCTCTCTGGGCTAACTGCCAGTCAATGGAGTCTATCTTATTCCAAATCTCGTTCTTATGCGGTGTGTTTGGATATTTCTGCAGGTATGCTTCCAGAGCTTCTTTGGAATCACTGACGAGGGCATTGGTCCAGTCCTGATCTACCTGTTGCAGCATGTTGAGATGTGCAGTGATAGAATCGCGGTGAGCCTCATCTGCATCCTTGTATGTATCCAGGTAACTTTTGAGTACCATCGGGTCAGAGCTCTGCATTGCATATTCGTAAGCCTCCTGTTCCTTGTTCTTGTTGGCACTGTCGTAGAAATAATAGAAAATGCCGCATACCAGAATAGAGAAAATGGCTGATATGATGAAGACCAGACCTGGCTTCTTCTGTTTTGGCTGTTCCTTTCCCTCTGCATCTTGCTTGGATCCCTGTGCTGTAGGGCGAGGTGTTGCCGGAGCAGTTGGAGTTGCTGATGGAGTAGGAGAAACCGGTGAAGCTGGTGCCGCAGGAGTTGTCGGTGGTACAGGAGGTACAGGTGGAGTTACAGGCTTTGGGTCTGTAACGGGTGGCACCTGAGCCTGATAAGTAGGTCGATGACAGTTAGGACACATCTCCTGAACCTTGAAGTAAACCTCTCCGCAGTTAGGGCATTTGATAACCTTGCCTGCTATTTCTACGCCGCAACTTGGGCAAACGGGTGCTTTGTCACTGATTTGATGTCCGCACTCTGGACATTTTATAATTGCCATGTTATTTCAAAATATTATATATTACTAAATAATTCTTGCTTTCTCGTTATCAGATCCTGATTCCCCTTTATCGGTGTCGGAATCTGATTTCTCTCAACTTATGTTTTCCCATAAACCGGCTTTTATCTACATATCCGTTTACGCCATTGAGTCGTCCTTTTCCGGTATATTGCCACATCTCAATATCCCTGCCATCACGTAGCACAGGCTCTCGCTTGCTGTATTGGGCTATCATGATCTTGTAACTGTTGAGCTTGCCGAGCAGGTAGTTGTCGTAGAAGTTGGCACCTGTATAGACGAGCGGTTTCTGCTTGTAGGCTTTCTCCACGAGATGCAGGAACTTGAAGAGCGAGTCACAGAATTCCTTTGTAGGCAGGTTACTCTTGGTTTCCACGTCTATCATCGGCAGCAGATCCTGATCGCCAGGTCGGCATTGTGCCATGAAGTTTTCCAACTGAGTCTGTTGTGGAATACGGGCACGATAGAAATGATATGAACCCACTTTCAGTCCATATCTATGAGCCAGATCTATGTTTTGTTTATATTTACTGTCCACGTTGGTTGCTCCTTCCGTGGCTTTGAGATATACGTAAGCCATTTTGGAGTTATCACCTACAGTTTCCCAGAACACATTGCCCTGATAGTGGCTCAGGTCGATGCCATGTACATGCTGACAGGTATCCTCGCATTGCACTTGCGCCTGGATGCCGAGGGACATGATTATTGCTATGATTACTATAAAAATACGCTTCATAAATGCAAAGTTACGAAAAACGTCTGATATATGAGTCAGGCGTGCGCTTTTTTTATATAAATTTTATATTTTATTCTTCGATTTCAGAGAGTGATCTAAAGAAACCGTTGAAGAAGTTGCTGGCAGATTCTATTGGTGCATATCCGAAGAATCTCATACTTCGGCGCAGGTTCTTGCGCATGGAACCGCCTGTAGTATGCACGAATCCTACCTGTGATTGCTGGAACTTGATGTCTTCCATGTCCTTGATGTTGTAGTATAGTGAGCGAAGGGTCAATTTATAGGCTCCTCTCTCTACCAACTTGACAAACGGGATTTCATCCTGTTCAAAGTTGAAGAAGGTGATGAGCACGCTTCCTTCCAGTTGAGCCATTCTCTGCAGATGCAGTTTGGTGAGCCAATTGTCGAGTTTTACGAAATCCACCTTGTCTCCTCTGGTGCGCAGATACTGTCCCAGTTGGATGATGCCTCTGATGCTGATGCCGCCAGAAAGCATGGCATTGGCATTGCTCACGATCAGTCGGAGCAGATAGACAGTTTCCATGGACGTATCAATGACGTGCGGTTCCTCTTTCTGAATCTTGGTCAAACGTCTATTGAGAAAACTGTTGTGCATGAGCACTTCCCCTGAAGGCACGTTGTTCAGGTTTTTCATCATCTGCGCAATCTTCTTTTTCTTGAAGGTGGTCATCGCCTCCAGTTCCTCCTGCGTACCGAAGTTTTCCGAGCGCAATTTCGTGAAAAGATTTCTCTGTAAAAAGTCCATCGTGATTCTTATTTTAAAAATCCTTATTTCCTTTCATTTTCCTCTCTTTCATTCTTCCTTCTCCCAGAAACTGAATTTCCTATTTATTCTTTAACTGAATCTTCTTGGGTATCTGAAGAGAATGGCAAATAGGGCTGCTAAGCCGATAGCCATTGGATAATAGAGGTAAGGGATGATGTCGAGCGGACTGAGACCTGAGAGTCCTGCCGCCAAGAGCATCTGCACGCCGTATGGTATCAATCCCTGTATGGTACAGGAGAAGGTATCAAGTATGCTTGCTGCTTTGCGGTTATCTACCCCAAACTTGTCACCTATCTTCTTAGAGATATTTCCCACGGTAAGAATCGCCACCGTATTGTTGGCAGTACAGATATTCACCATTGAGACGAGGGCAGCGATAGACAGTTCGGCACCTCTTTTGCTGTTTACATGAGCTGTAATCTTGGAGATGATGAAGTCGATGCCTCCGTTTTCACGGATGATCTCAAGCATACCTCCTGCCATCATAGCGATGATGATGAGTTCTCCCATTCCTATCACGCCATTTCCCATGGCAGAAAACCATCCGAAAATGTCGTAACCGCCATCGATGATGCCGATGATGCCACAGAGAATGGAACCCAATGTCAGTACTGCCATCACATTCATGCCAGCAATAGCCGTGACGAGTACTACTATATAAGGTAGAACCTTCATGTATTGTACCGCATCGATATGGGTCGGTGCCTTGGTTCCTGCGCCCAATATTCCATATATAATCAGGATGATGATGGCAGCAGGGATGACGATGAGGGCATTTACCCTAAACTTGTCACTCATCTGGCAACCTTGTGTCTGGGTAGCTACGACCGTTGTATCAGAGATAAAAGACAGGTTGTCGCCAAAGTAGGCTCCACCCACGATGATGGCTACGGTCAGTGCCAGGTTAGCATCCACAGAGTGGGCGAGACCTGCCGCGATGGGCACGAGAGCTACGATGGTTCCCACGCTGGTGCCTATCGAGAGCGATATGAAGCAGGCAGCGAGGAAGAGACCGGGTAATATCATGCTGGCTGGCAACAAGCTCAGGGCAAGGTTGACGGTGGCATCTACTGCTCCCATCGCCTTTGCCGATGCAGCGAATGCACCAGCCAGCACATATATCCATAGCATGAGCATGAGGTTGTTGGCTCCAGCCCCTCGACTATAGGTGTCGATGCGTTTTCTGATAGGCATACCGCCCGAGATGGCTACGGCATATATGCTTGAAATCATGAATGCCACGGTGAGCGACAGGCTCGTATCCTTATGACTTTCCTCTGCGGAATATCCCGTAAAGAGGGCTATCAATGCTATCAATAAAATCAGTGGCGATAAAGCCAACAATCCTTTCTTATTACTCATTCTTCTTATATTTAGTAAGAGTGTAGGGTTCTTCTCTCTACACTCTTCGTTCTTCACTTCTTTAAAGTGTTACTCCATTTTTGAAGATGGAAATCTCGCGATAACCATTCTCCTCGTTGCGAGCATCCTCTCCACTGGCTATGGAGATGATCTTGTCGATGAACTTGCGTACGAGATCTTTCATCTCTGTGCCCTCTACGAGCTCGCCGGCATTGAAGTCAATCCAGTTTGGCTTGTTCTTTGCCAAGGTGCTGTTGGTAGAAATCTTCATGGTTGGTACGAAGGTGCCGAATGGGGTACCGCGACCGGTGGTGAAGAGAACCAACTGACATCCTGCTGATGCCAAGGCTGTGGCTGCTACAAGGTCGTTGCCTGGTGCTGAAAGGAGGTTCAAACCATTTTTCTCCAGACGGTCACCATACTGCAATACACCGCTGACTGGTGCACGACCGCACTTCTGTGTACAACCGAGAGCTTTATCTTCCAATGTAGAGATACCGCCCGCCTTGTTGCCTGGTGAAGGATTCTCGCCAACAGGTTCGCCATGACTCAGGAAGTATTCCTTGAAATCATTGATGAGGTGAACGGTTTTATCGAACAATTCCTTGTTCTCACAACGGTTCATGAGAATCGTCTCTGCACCGAACATCTCTGGTACCTCAGTAAGGATAGAAGTACCGCCCTGAGCAACGAGCCAATCAGAGAACTCACCTACCAATGGGTTGGCAGTAATACCGCTGAACCCGTCAGAACCACCGCACTTCAAACCTACGCGCAACTTGCTGACAGGAACTTCCTGACGCTTGTCAGTTTTAGCCTTGTCGTAGAGCTGCCAGAGCATATCCATACCCGCTTCCAGTTCGTCGCCCTCCACCTGCTGGGTCACGAGCAACTTGATGCGATCCTTGTCATAGTCGCCGAGCATCTCCATGAACTCGTCAGGCTGATTGTTCTCACATCCGAGTGAAAGAACGAGCACAGCACCAGCATTTGGATGGAGACAGATGTCACGAAGCACCTTGCGGGTATTCTCGTGGTCGCCAGAGAGCTGAGAACAGCCGAAGTTGTGGTGCCAAGCGTGGATGGCATCAATGCCTTCGCATTTTGTTTCCTCCTTGAGTTGCTCTACCAGTTTTTCCGCTATGCCATTCACGCAGCCTACGGTAGGAACTACCCAGATCTCGTTTCTTACACCGACCTCACCATTCTTGCGCACGTAGCCCAGGAAGGTGCGGTCTTCCTTCTCGATGTTCAACTGCTCATCTACAGGATTGTAAGTATATTCCAAAGTGCCGGCAAGGTTGGTCTTGAGGTTATTCTCGTTGACCCACTCACCCTGTTTCAGATCTTTCTTAGCATGACCGATAGGGTAACCGTACTTGATGATGTCCTTTCCTTCAGGTGCATCGTTAATGAGCACTTTGTGTCCGGCAGGAGTATCCTGCAAGAGGGTGATAGACTTACCATCTACTTCGATGGTCTCGCCCTTCTTCATAGGGCACAAGCAAACCACTACCGAGTCGGCAGGGTTAATTTTGATAAAGCTTGATTGTTTCATCTGTAGTTATGTTTTTTAATATTTATAATTACATAAAATTCTATTAATTCCTACTATCTTCCTATAATTGAGTTCGGCGGTAGAAGTCGATGTTCTCCTTCATCAACAACTCGATAGGCATATAGTTCACGGGTGTTACCTTTTTCTTGAGAACGAGTGCCCGGAAGAGCGTCTCCACACAGTTATATCCCTGCATGTAGGCATGCTGTGCGATAAGGAAGGAGATGCTTCCTTCTCTCAGACATTTTGCATTCTTCTCCACCATATCATATCCCATAATTTGAACATCACGGCGGTTGGTCTTCAGCAGGAAGTCCCCCACGATATGAGCTTTCGAGGTGAGGGTGATGCAATGATGTGTATCAGGATATGTAGCGAAATATTTCTCCAGCATCTTCATGAACTCAGCGCGGGAACCATCGAGTGGCAGGTCGAGCACATTGATCTTGACGCTTGGGAAATGGTCGTGCATATAGTGACGGAACCCTACCTCGCGATTGTCCTGCTGCTTGCTGACCACGATTCCGTTCTTTGTCTGTCTCATCAGCATAATCTCCTTTTCTTTAAAAGCAAGCATCATGAGCATCTTGGCAGCGAAAAAACCACTGCAGAAAGAATCCTGTCCGAAGAAGGAAAGTGGGCGGAGATCAGGCATGTAGGAGTCGAGCAAGATGAACGGAATGTTCAACTCATGCAACTGGTCGGTAAGCGCTCTGGTTATTTCAAGAGATGAAGGTACGATGATGACCCCCTCCGGCTTTTCTTCGATGATAGCCTTTCCCTGTTCGATGAAAGACTCCTCGCTGGAGCGCTCATAGAAGTTGATCTTCACGTTGATGTGAAAATCGCGTTTGCTTTCCTCACATTTGCGTGCACCTTCCTCAATCTCCTCCCAGTAAGCCTCAGATTCATGCTTCGGAAGTAGCAAGTAGAAGGTATATGACTTGTTGTATGCCAGAGCACTGGCATACATGTTAGGCTGATAGTTCATCTCCTTGAGCGCCTGTTCCACTTTTTCGCGGGCAGGTTTGGAGACGTTAGGGCGGTCGTGAAGAACTCTATCGACAGTACCTACAGATACGCCAGCCCTTTCGGCGATATCCTTGATTCTTATTTTTTCGGCCATGTTTTAAGCGTTTGCTGGTTTTTAACCCATTTATTATTAAACTTCGTCCATGATGCACTTTCTTTCACGTGCGTACATTAATATAATATATGTCGATTCTCTTGTGTACTGTGCGAAGAAGGCAATTCTGAGAACTTCCAATTTTCGAGTGTACGTCCACATATAGAATATTCGGTACAAATTTACAATAAAAAATTGAATTGTGCGAATGCACAGCAACTTTTTTGCACAAAAACTAAAAAAAAACTCGATTTTGTTTCGTTATTTGAGAAATTATGATTATTTTTGCCACGATATTCGGAACAGAATGCAAATTATTTGATACTGAATTCGAAGAACAACTATAAAGAAACAAATTAAAAAACATTTCAAGCAATGGCAAAAATTGTAACATTAGGTGAGATCATGCTTCGTTTGTCTCCAGAAGGTAATGATCGTTTTATCCAGAGTGATTCATTCCGTATCATCCCTGGTGGTGGTGAGGCTAACGTAGCAGTCAGTGTAGCTAACTATGGTCATGAGGCTTATTTCGTATCTAAGTTGCCTAAGCATGAGATTGGTCAGATTGCAGTTAACGCCCTCCGTCGTTATGGCGTGAATACCGATTTCATTGCTCGTGGTGGCGACCGTGTTGGTCTCTATTATGCAGAGACAGGTGCTTCTATGCGTCCTTCTAAGGTAATCTATGACCGTGCTCATAGTTCTATCGCTGAGGCAGATCCATCTGATTTCGATTTCGACAAGATTATGGAGGGTGCTCAGTGGTTCCACTGGAGTGGTATTACTCCTGCTATCAGCGACAAGGCTGCTGAGTTGACCAAGTTGGCTTGTGAGGCTGCTAAGCGTCACGGTGTAACAGTATCTGTTGACCTCAATTTCCGCAAGAAGCTCTGGACTTCAGAGAAGGCGATCTCTGTTATGCGTCCATTGATGCAGTATGTAGATGTCTGCATTGGTAATGAGGAAGATGCCCAGCTCTGCTTGGGCTTCAAGCCAGATGCCGATGTAGAGGGTGGTAAGACTGACGCTGAGGGATACTATGGTATCTTCCAGGGTATGATGAAGGAGTTTGGCTTCAAGTATGTAGTTTCTACACTTCGTGAGTCTCTCTCTGCTACACACAATGGTTGGAAGGCTCTTATCTACAATGGTGAGGAGTTCTACCAGAGCAAGCATTATGACATCAACCCAATCATCGACCGCGTAGGTGGTGGTGACTCTTTCTCTGGCGGTTTGATCCACGGTCTCTTGACTAAGAATACTCAGGCTGAGGCTTTGGAGTTTGCAGTAGCTGCTTCTGCTTTGAAGCACACTATCCCTGGCGACTTCAACCTGGTTTCTGTTGACGAGGTAGAGAGTCTTGCTGGTGGTAACGCTAATGGTCGCGTTCAGCGATAATTTAAGTGAAGAGTGTAGAATTCATTTGCGCTCTTCCTATTTAACATTTAACACTTAACATTTAAATAAAAAATGGCAAAGTTTAGCAAAATGCAGGTCATGGCAGCCATGAAAGAGACTGGTATGGTTCCTGTATTTTTCAATAAGGATATTGAAATTTGCAAGAACGTCATCAAGGCTTGTTATGAGGGTGGCGTACGTGTATTCGAGTTTACTAACCGTGGTGATTTCGCTCACGAAATCTTCGGTGAGTTGGTAAAGTGGGCTGACAAGGAGTGCCCAGAGATGATCCTTGGTGCTGGTACAGTCGTTGACGCTGGTACAGCTTCTCTCTATCTCCAGTTGGGTGCAAACTTTATCGTAGGTCCTAACTTCAACCCAGAGATTGCTCCTGTATGCAACCGTCGCCTGGTTCCTTATTCTCCAGGTTGTGGTTCTGTAACTGAGATCAACAATGCTCAGGCTGCAGGTTGCGATGTAACTAAGGTATTCCCTGCAGGTAACGTAGGTGGTCCTTCATTCGTTAAGAATGTAATGGCACCTTTGCGCTGGAGCAATATCATGGTTACTGGTGCTGTAGAGCCAACTGAAGAGAACTTGACTCCTTGGATCAAGGCAGGTGTTCTCTGTGTAGGTATGGGTTCTAAGCTCTTCCCTAAGGAGACTGTTGCTGCTGGCGATTGGGCTGCAGTTACAGCTAAGTGTAAAGAGGCTCTTGGCTATATTGCCAAGGCTCGTGGTTAATTGAGAATTTAATGGCTTAATGGCCAAAATTAATATCACGCAAAAGATCAGCGCCTTCATTGTGATGATGTTGGCGCTGTTTTTCTATTCAGCTTGTGGTCCTTCTCATAAGCAGGAGGTGGATCGGTTGAATACACTTTCATACGCCTATCACTACCGTGACCTTGATTCTACTAAGATGTTGGCACAGAGAGCTTTAGCTCTTTCTGATGACTATAGCGCCGGATATGCTGAGGCTTGTAATAACTTAGCATTCGTAGAGATGGCAAAGATGAACTACAAGGAGGCTCGCCGATGGCTCGGTCTTGTGGAAGAAAAGAGCAACAATCAACTGGAGCTTCTCATTGCTGATGTGCAGATGATGCGCATCTGTCAGCGGGAATCTCACAACAAAGATTTTTATTCCTATCGCGAGAAAGCGATGGTGCGCTTGCGCCGCTTGGGCGAGGAGGCTTCCAATCTGCCACCCCGTGAACGGCGACGTGCCACCTATGCTCATAGCGAATTTGATATCGTTGATGCCACCTATTGTTATTATGTCGGTCTGGAAGAACCGATGCAGAAGGCTTTGAATGATATCGATGCGGATGCACTTGAAGCAGATACTGCCCAGTATCTCAACTATCTATATAATATCGGTTCGGGTGGTGCGATCACCAATGGATCGTCTGAACAGATAGCACAGACGGAATTTGACTATCTGATACAATGCTATATGTTGGCTTCGGCCGGACGAGTCGTCATGTCTGATGGTACGATGGCTGGCGGTTATCCTTACTGGCAGGCTAATGCCCTTCAGGCTATCAGTGAACATCTGCAGAATGGAAGGATGCGAGATTTCCTCATCCGAAATAACCTGCCGGCTATCCAGTATCTGAATGTTGAACAGATGCCAGATACGCTCTTGGCTGGTAATTTAGCTCAGCGTGCGCTGAACCTTTTCATCTCTTATGGTGATACCTACCAGATAGCGGGTGGTTACCGTACGCTGGCTGAATGTTACTTCGCTATAGAGGATTATAATTCTGCTGGCGACTGTCTGCTTCGTGCCTTACAAGTGAGCAAGAATATCAAGTCAGCTCCCGATCTGGTGGCTTCTATCCGTGAACGACTTTGTTTGGTATATTCTGCGCTCGATAATAAACAGCAGAGTGACTACAACCGCAATATCTATCTTGACTTGCAGGAGCGAACCCGTCAGGACAGGCAGTTGGAAGCTCGCGCCACCTTGCTTGATGATAATGCTCTGCAGCTCAATCTCATGATAGCAGCGGTACTCGTCATGATATTGCTCGTGGTCATCCTCTTGTATCTCTTCGACCGTATGCGAAGAAGAAAGATACAGTCTAAACCGCTGTCTTCCCTGCTTGAACCTTTAGAGCAGTGGAAGCAGCGTAATACACAGTATATCAATGATATAAATGAAAGAAAAGAAGAATTGGATGAAGAGATATCTATAGCCCGTTTGCATCTTGATGACAATAAAAAACGTAATCTGGAGCAGCGTGCCAAGGTCTCTTTAGTAAACAGTATCACGCCTTTCATCGACCGCATGATTCATGAGGTGGATAAGTTGGCAGAGGATGATGAAAGTACCCCGGTTGAGGTAAAACAGGAGCGGTATGAGTATATCTCAGAACTGACGGATAAGATCAACCAGTATAACATCATCCTGACCAACTGGATTCAGATGCGACAGGGAACTTTGAATCTCCGTATCGTCTCTTTCCCTCTCCAACCGCTTTTCGATATTGTGGCAAAGGGCAAGATGAGTTTCCAGATGAAGAAGATAAAACTCGATGTGCAGCCAACTGCAGCTAAGGTGAAGGCAGACCGCACCCTGACGCTCTTTATGATCAATACTATAGCCGACAATGCACGCAAGTTTACTCCTGCTGGAGGTAAGGTTACTGTTTCTGCAGAGGAACATGATAAATACGTAGAAATCGTCATCGCTGATACCGGTAAGGGAATGGATGAGGAACAATTGGCTCATGTCTTCGACCGTACCTATACGGGCGGTCATGGATTCGGACTCCTCAACTGCAAGGGTATCATCGAGAAATATAAGAAGGTGAGCAGTATCTTCAATATATGTCATATTGAGGCAGAGAGTGAAGTGGGAAAGGGTAGTGTGTTCCGTTTCCGACTGCCTAAGGGAATCGGACGGATGATCGTTGGTGTCATTCTTTTGTTGGCATCATCCGTGTCGTCTTTTGCATCCCAGATACATCATCATACCCTGGCTACCGGAAAGGTTTCCCGAGAACTCACTTTGGCTGATGCCTTTGCCGACAGTGCTTATTTTAGCAATATCAATGGTACATACCAGCGTACCTTGGCATTTGCAGATTCTGCCATCTACTATCTCAATCAGCATTATCTGCGCCAGTATCCTCAGGGTAAAAATCTGATGGTGAGCAGTCCAAAACTCTCTCAAGCTGCCGAACTGAAATGGTTTGCTGATAGTGTGACGACCGACTACAGCATTATTCTCGACATCAGAAATGAGAGTGCGGTGGCTGCGCTTGCCTTGCATCAATGGACTTTGTATGATAGAAACAATAAGGTTTATACCAAACTCTTCCGGGAACGGAGTACTGATAATACACTGCCTGAGTATGTCCGCACGATGCAGAGTTCGGAAAACTCCAAGACGGTAGCTGTCATCCTGCTCTTTCTCCTGTTGTTGCAGTTGCCGATAGCCTACTATCTGCTCTATTATCGCCATGTAGTGACCTATCGCTTTGCGGTGGATCGCATCCGTGATATCAATCTTCTGTTGCTCAGCGACCAGTCTATACCGGAGAAGTTGAAGCGCATCAGGGAAATATGGAGTAAGAAGTCCCGGCATACCCGTGCCAATTTCCGTTTGGATGAGGTGGTGCATGAGATAGAGGAAGAACTGAAACGTGGACTGGATTTATCGAATGGCAAGGAGGCAGATAATCAACTGCTGGAAGATGAGTTGAGACGGGTGCGATTTGAGAATGATCGTTTGCACGTATCTAATTCTGTATTAGATAATTGCCTCTCTACGTTGAAGCATGAGACGATGTATTATCCGTCACGCATCCGACAGTTGATAGAGGCATCCCCCGATGATGTAGCTTCTCTGAAAGAATTGGTAGATTACTATAAATCCATCTATCTGATGCTGAGTGCGCAGGCGATGGAACAGGTGGAAACCAATCTGAAGTGTGATGCTGCGCTGAAGGATTATCTCTTCCGACTGATACAGGAAACCGTGAAGGATCTTGCCAAGGCGCATGGTATTGCCATCACGCAAGTGAAACAGGAAATCAAAACTGTGCATACGGCTTATGCCACCTGCCAGTTTGTCTTCTCAGAATTGAGATACGACGATTCCTTGCATCATCGCCTTTTCACTCCGCTGACCGTGGATATGAGATTCTTAGTTTGCCGCCAGATAGTGAGGGAGATGGGAGAAACGACCAATCTTCGTGGCTGCGGTATCCAGGCAAAGCCTTCTGATGATGGATTCCTGGTCATTGAGGTGGTGTTGCCGGGGATGTTAGTATAGAATCAAAGATAGTTAAAACATAAATTCAACATAGACTCAAATAAACGATGATGGACAATTTTAAAGTAATCATAGTAGAGGATGTACCTTTGGAACTGAAAGGTACGGAAGGAATTTTCAAAAACGATATACCTGAAGCTGAGATTATTGGAACAGCTGACAGTGAGGTGAGCTATTGGAAACTCATCAAACAGCAGTTGCCTGACCTCGTGCTTCTCGATCTTGGTTTGGGCGGTTCCACTACGGTGGGTGTCGAAATCTGCCGCTATACCAAGGAACAGTATCCTAACGTAAAGGTATTGATTTTCACGGGAGAAATCCTGAATGAGAAGCTCTGGGTGGATGTTCTTGATGCAGGTTGCGATGGTATTATCCTGAAGAGTGGGGAACTCCTGACCCGTGGCGATGTGGCTTCCTGCATGAGTGGTAAGAAGATGGTTTTCAATCAGCCGATTCTGCAGAAGATCGTAGAACGTTTCAAGAAAAGTGTCAATAGTCAGTTGATGCGCCAGGAGGCTTTGGTCAATTATGAGATTGACGAATATGACGAGCGCTTCCTTCGCCATCTCGCCCTCGGTTATACCAAGGAGCAGATTACCAATTTGCGAGGTATGCCTTTCGGTGTGAAGAGTTTGGAAAAGCGACAGAACGAACTGGTACAGAAACTCTTCCCTGATGGCAACAATGGTATGGGAATCAATGCTACCCGTCTGGTGGTAAGAGCCTGCGAACTTCGCATCTTAGATATCGACAATCTCGAGGCTGATCCAGAATAAGTTGCGGCATCAAGAAAGATATAGAATAGGATTTAATCAGGAAAAGAATAGAGAGAACGATGAAGAAAATGAAGGTGTTTTCGTATTTGGCTTTAGGTTTGGGCGTGGCTCAAATCCTGCTGATGCTGACTTCGTGGCTGTTGACGGCTGCGATGCCGGAGAACTATAACCGTTCGCTCTTGAGTTCTGAGGGCATCCGCTGGTTCTTCGGTCAGTTCCAGGATCATTTAGCTTCGCCCGTATTAGTGTGGCTGGTGTTGGGTGGTATCGCCTATGGAGCTTTCTATAGAAGTGGTATTGTCCATTATAAGCCAGACGAGTATCGTCAGCGCTTTGCAATGGGCGTGGCAAGTTTCGAGTTGGGGGTATTTGTGATTATCATGCTGTCACTTACCCTGCTGCCTCATGCCATCCTTCTGAATGTGATGGGCGGCCTCTTTCCAAGCAGTTTTACGCAGAGCATCATACCTTATACAGCTTTTGCTGTAACCGTAGTCTGCTGCAGTTTCGGTGTTATCAGTGATAACTTGAAGGGAGTGGAGGATATTTTCCGCTGTATGTCGTATGGTATTTCTAAGGTTTCTCCTCTCATCGTGCTCTATGTATTCGCCGCCCAGTTGTTCTATTCAGTTCTGTATCTGATATAAGAACAGTTTCTTGAACGAATCATCATACGTGTTTTTATTATCTTGAAAGAAACGTTTGATTAATATAAAAAATGAGGCTTCCCGTATTCTCCGTTGCAGGAGAAAGGGGAAGCCTCTGTAAATAACTCTCTATTGGTCCTTTTACCTATGTTGAACCTATTGAACTTTCATCTTTTACTATACTTAATTATTCAGCATGGTAAATGTTATGCATATAAATGGTCTGTTCTTTAACTTATTATCAGCGTATTGTATAACTCTCTTTTGTTTTTACTTGAGTTTTATAACTTTCTTATTTGTTATCCTTGATTTTTATAACTCTTTTATTTTTTCTTATATCTTATGAATTTCTGTCTTCAAAGTTATCTGCGTCCTCCGAAACTGCCGTGAGAACCGCCACCATTGCTTCTTGTAGGTCCACCTATAGAACGGTTGCCACCACCGAAGGAGCGAGAACTGTTTCCGAAAGAAGCACCACCGTTTCCTGGATTAGAGCGAGGAGTGAAACTCTTGGATGGGCTGGTAGTATTGCCACTGCCAAAGCTGCGCATCATAGAAGAACCACTACCGAAGCCTCCACGGTTGCCTCCAAAGAATCCGCCAGGTCTGCTGTTGTTTGATGGATTCTCGCGGGTAACAGTAGTACGAGTACTGCTCTGGCGATTACCAAACTGACGATTCTGGTTGCCGAAACTGCTGCTCTGGTTGCTGAAACCACCATTATTCTGTGGCCTGTTCACGCTCTGAGGGCGATTATCATTGCCACGGTTCATATTTCCGAAGCTCTGTCCATTGCCACGGCTCATATTTCCGAAACTCTGCCCGTTGTTGCGGTTTGAGTTTCCATTATTTCGGTTCATATTTCCGAAACTCTGTCCACGACCGAAATCTCCTCTGTTGAATCCGTCACGCATACCCACTCTTGGATGACCGCCAGGACGTGGACCACCGAAGCTGCGTCCATGATACCAGCTTCTACCACCATTCATTCTCCAGCTGTGTCCTCCACAATAGGAAACGTAGAAGTGAGGGCGACCGAAGTAGAAGTAGTCGCGGTGAGGATATCTGGCATAGATGCCGAAATGCCAGTAACCAGCGTCCCAGTAGAGAGGGCGATAGAAGTATGTAGCATTGATGAATGTGCGATATTGCCAGTCCAGGAGGATATAGCTCAAGTCCATATTGCGCTGTCTCCAGTAGATTCCGTAGAGGTCATCCACTGTATTGACACTCATCAGATAATCGAGGTTGGTTTCGTAAGCAGCCTCATACTGATCGTCTGTGAGGTTCAACTCGTATGCCATTTTATCTGTCAAGAAGAGAGCTTGCTGGCGAGCCTGCTCGTAACTCATTGCAGATGCAGTAGTGAAGGTCATTGTGACCATTGCTACAAGGGCTAATATAAACTTCTTCATAATCATATCTCTTTATAAAGTTTGACTTCTTGTTTTATTTCTGCTGCAAAGATACGGCGAAATATCTGGCAAAGGAAAGGTTTTTCCCTAAAGAGGTGGGGGAAATTCCCTAAAGATCATTATTGGTTTTGAGGGGCTTTAGCTGGCATGATAGTTTTATATTTCGCTCAATTCTGTCTTTTGTTTTTGGTTCATGCTATTTCTTAATGCAATAATTTGTCCCTTATATATAATAAAAGGTGAAAAATTCCGTTTTTATTAAAACTCTCGAAAGTAATTATAGATGAAATTTTATCAGACTAATAAGAAAAAAGCGTTTGTCTTTAGTGCAATCCTGCTTTTACCTCTCTCTGTTTCTGCCCAGTATCTTTGGCAGGAGGATGTAGATCCGGGTGAGCTGGATTTGGGCAAGGACATTCATTACAAAGTGGAGATGCAGGGGGCTTTCTCCAAGGGTAAGACTCCGCTTTGGCTCAATGCCAATAAGCATGGACTCAGTTCGCTGGAGAAGAACAACGGTTATCTCCGTGGTAGTGTCATCCGTCCGTTGGGTACTGATTCTGCCCGTCGTTGGGGCATCGGTTATGGCTTAGATGTGGCAGCACCGATTCATTATACGAGTAATGTAGTAGTTCAGCAGGCTTTTGTGGAAGCTCGCTGGTTGCATGGTGTGCTGAGTATCGGTGCCAAGGAGTATCCTATGGAACTGAAGAATCAGACTTTAAGCAGTGGTAGCCAGACTTTAGGTATCAATGCTCGTCCTGTTCCTCAGATTCGCCTGGCATTGCCGGAGTACTGGACCCTTCCTTTTGCCCATCATTGGTTAGCCATCAAGGGACATATTGCCTATGGTAAGATGACCGATGAGAACTGGCAGCACGATTTTACCCAGCGCCAGTCCAAGTATGCTGATGGTATGCTCTATCATAGCAAGGCGGGATATTTGAGGATAGGTAATGAGGGTTCTTTCTTCCCGCTGAGCGTGGAGTTGGGACTGGAAATGGCAGCTGAGTTTGGAGGAACACCATATAATTATGTAGATGGGGAGATGAAAGCTATTCCTGCAGAGGGTGGTCTGAAAGGTATGTGGCATGCTTTTATACCAGGAGGCTCCGATTCTACGGATGGTGCTTATGGTAATATAGCTGGTAATGTACTGGGAAGTTGGACCTTCCGAATCAATTATGATGCAGATTCATGGAAACTTGGAGTTTATGGTGATCATTTCTTTGAAGATGATAGCCAGATGTTCTTTCTCGACTATGATGGTTATGGTGAAGGTGACGAATGGCTTGTGGAAAAGAAACACAAGTACTATCGTTATAAACTCAAGGATTTCATGCTTGGTGCAGAGTTAAACCTGAAGTATGGCACTTGGTTGCGCAACATCGTCTTCGAGTACATTTATACCAAATATCAGAGTGGTCCGATTTATCACGACCATACCACAGAGATTTCTGACCATTTAGGAGGTATTGATGATTATTATAACCATGGTACTTATCCGGGGTGGCAACATTGGGGACAGGTGATTGGTAATCCGCTTTACCGTTCTCCTCTGTATAATGAGGATGGACAGTTATACATAGAAAATAATCGCTTTGTGGCTTATCACCTGGGTTTTGATGGTCAACCATCTGAGCGTTTGGGTTATCGAGTGCTTGCCACTTACCAAAAAGGGTGGGGAACGTATAATATGCCGTTCAACAAGATGCATCATAATGTGAGTTTCTTGGTTGAGGGTGCTTATCGCTTTAACCATGATTGGAAGGTAAAAGGTGCTTATGGTATGGATTTTGGAAGCAACCAGATGTTGGGTCATAATGCAGGTTTCCAACTCACTGTCAGTAAATCTGGTATTTTCAAACTTTAATTGAATTAAATGAATATGTTTATGAAAAGATATAGAGTCCTTCATATTGCTTTTGTGGCTCTCGTCGGTACATTTGTGATGGTTTTCTCTTCTTGCGAAATGGAAACCAGCAAAAATGGTGATTTGGATGGGTACTGGCATTTGGAAAGCATCGACACGTTGGAGAATGGCGGGACCTGTGATTTCTCTGCTCGCAAGGTGTTCTGGGGAATAGAGCATAAATTGATTCTCATTAGAGATTTGAATGTTGGTCCTTTTGATGGCTTTTATATGAGATTCGATCAGACTGGCGATAGTTTGTTGATTCCTAAGGCTTATCGCAAGAACCAGAATTATCATGAGGGTGACGACGATGCTCCTATCTCGGCTGATGACATGGAAGATTTGCGCAAATACGGAATCAACAATCTTCCGGAAGGTTTCGCTAAGGAAGCACTCAGCGGTAGCAAGATGATTCTTCGTTCGAAGACCTTGCGATTGAAATTCAAGAAGTTCTAAACGGATTCTTGTTTTGAAAATATTCAAAAGTCGGATTGACGTCAATGTCAGTTCGGCTTTTTTGTTGCTTTCTGAAAGTGTTATTTGCTTTTCCATTTTTCCATTTTTTGTTTGTTATACCAAATTCTGCCACTTTAAGTTCTGAAGGACGCTGCAAAGTTACAGTTTCTCCGGCGCTTACTTATCCCTTTTGATGCTTTTCTCTTTTGTATTTGTTTTCCCAAATAAGTCATTTACCATCTGTAATCAAGTTATTTAGGACAGCGAATCAAGTCATTTAGGGCCAGAAAACGAGTTATAAAAAGTGATTGAAAGAAGAATGAGGAAAGTTTCTGATTATCAGTTGCTTTCCTCATTTTGATTAAAAGAGATGACGACAAACGAAGACGGAAATATGACAAGATGAGACAGAGGAACGTTACCAACTCGTAACCTATACTTTTGAATGGTACGATTCGAGTTTTGGAGAATGATGTAGGTTATATATAGTAAGGGAATGTACTGATATATAGTGAGTTGCTAATGAGAAACGTAAGTTTTTTGTTGATAAACGAAAATTGTGGCGTTCTGCGGTGAATTGCGTGGCAAGAAAAGACTCTTCAGATATTAATTTTGTACGCAAAAAAAATAATGAAGTTATGAAGAGTACATTTTCAATTATCTTCTACCTCATAAGACAGGTAGTTAAGAAAGACTGTACTGTCCCAGTTATGGGACGTATCACAGTGGACGGAACACAGGCACAGTTCAGTTGTAAGGTGACGGCAAATCCAAAATTGTGGGACACCAAGGGCGGACGCATGACAGGAAAAAGTATGCTGGCATTGGAGGTGAACCGCAAGCTGGACAAGATGCGTGTACCGTCATCTACAGGAGTTCTTGCAGAGTCGTTATCATGTACGACATATCTCTTAAAGAACTGACTCCTGCTTTTATTACGGATTTTGAAGCTTTTCTGCGCACAGATAAACATTTGTGCGAAAATTCACTGTCCGTGTATATGCTGCCATTGCGAACAATGGTGTTCAGAGCGATAGATAATGGATGGTTAATGAGAGATTCTTTCCATGACTATAAGGTGCCGAAAGTAGAGACAACTCGTGGATTTCTGACGAAAGAGGAGATTCATCTGCTGATGAATGCAGAGTTGAAAAGAAAGACCATGCAATTGATAAGAGACCTGTATCTGTTCTGTTGCTTTACGGGATTGTCGTTTTCAGATTTGAAAAATCTGAAAGAGGAACATATACAGACATTCTTTGATGACAGTGAATGGATAATGATCGATAGACAAAAGACGGGTGTGAGATCGTCCATCAAATTGTTGGATTATCCAAAATCCATCATGGAGAAATACAGAGGACTATGTGCGGATGGACGAATCTTTCTAGTGCCATGCTATTCTGATTGTCGTGGCATTCTGCTTCGCGTTGCGAAAAGATGTGGCATTACGAAGCACCTGACCTGGCACATGAGTCGCCAAACGATGGCTACGGAGATTAGTCTCACCAATGGTGTGCCAATAGAAACGGTGAGTTCGATATTGGTGCATAAGGATATTAAAACAACACAAATTTACGCAAAAACAACTAAGGAAAAGTTGAATAAGGACATGGATAAGTTATCTTTGCAACTGAATCATATCGAGAAGTATATGGGACATGTAGAACAGAGTGTTGAAAATGACAAGAGTAATCAAATTTCTAAACAAGACGAAGTATGAAAAGACAGGTGATAACAATACAGGAGGACATGGTCATCTACGCACCTCATCATGGTGAGGTGTGGATGACTGCGTGGGAAATAGCTGAGCTATTCTATGTTTCGGGTGTAACAGTGAGAAATACGATTAAATGTATTTTCAAACAGGGAGTCTTGAAAGAATTTGAGGCAGCAAAATATATCACGCTGGATAATGGGAACAAAGCTGATGTATATAGCATGGAAATGGTGATGGCTATTGCTTTTCAGCTGGACACTTCTTGGGCTCAAATCTTTAGAAAATGGATGGTGGAAAGAGTTGTCAACAAAGAAAAGGTGGAGCGTGAATGGCAAAAGACAGAACATCCTATGATTGTTATGATGAACAATAGCAAAGATTTCAACTGAAGTCCAGAATATAGCACAGGTAGAAGCGAATGATCATTATTTGCTTCTACCTGTTTTTGTTTGCGGGACTCTAGTATTAGTTCACCTGGACAGAGTTGCAATATCATCCTCTGTTACATCCAGATACGGGATGTGTTCTTGGACTGTATATCAAGAAAGCCCTGTCGTTCATCCGTAAGATGATGCTGAAGGTAAAGGCAAGTGCGGGTAAGGGGGCTTCTGTAGCTGTTGCCCATGAGAAGACGGGTAAGGCTTTGCCTATATGCTGGACGGGGAACGCAGTAGACCTCGTAGAGATGGTATATGGCATCTGCGTGATGGGAAGTGTGAATGACGGCGAAGTGAAATTCAAGGAACTGGCTCAAGCCATGTACCAATTCTTTGGTGTCAAGGCTAAGGACTGCTACCGTTTTTATACCGATATCCGGAGACGTAAGAACTACAGTCGTACTTACTTCCTTGACAGAATGCAGGAGAAGTTGAACGATAAGATGCGACGGGATGATGAATTGGAGAGGATGAAGCGATGAAAATGTAATTGTTTGTCTCTCAAATAAATGAGAGGCAAACAATTATAAATTACTTGCACTTTTTTGAGGGCGTGCATCAATAAACAACATTTCTGTTTGCCCTTTTTCTTTCTTCTTGTGAATATTCAACAATTCATAAAATTGTTTCTTATTTATATTTTCAACAATAATTACAATAAACAGAGCATGATCCGCATTTTCTGCCTTCACATATTGAGGTAATTGTGTTTTATACCCATGAAGCAAATTTTGATTATCAGATAATTTGACTTCCACAATGGTTTGGCATTGTTGACCTTGTGAAAATTTAAAATCTAATTCGCCAGCTCCACTGTCACTCTCACGGTCAACACTTATATTTATATGCCCAGCCCGCAAATATGTCTGTGCAATAGAATATAAATAGAGTTGCCAAACAGACTCTCTTTTAGATTTGCCATTATCTTTCAATAAAATTTTGTACATTCTGTTATCTTCTACAAGATGCTTGAACTGTGTACAAATTTCCTTTGTTATAGAATACACTTGTTCTGGAGTATAACAGTTTTGAAAGACACAAGGTATATTTAAAGGATGGCTCGCAACAAGTTCCTCAATCTTGAGGTCAAAGTATTCATTGCAATTATCTTGAATAAAATCATATCCTTTTGGTTCTATGCTTTTGGCATAATCAAGAACCGTATTATATGCAGTCTTGTTGCTTATGATAAGATCCTTAAATTGCTTTTTGTTCATTTTTGACATATCTTCCCAAACGCCTTGAATTGCCTTACAGACTTTTCTCCTTATTTTTTTGTAATAATCACAGACATCATCAATCTCACTCCAGTCTTTGGCGACCTTTAATTCAGTTAAAAAACTTTCTGGAATAAAATAGATTGGTTTGTTATTGTAAAAAGGGACTTTATATGTCTCGTTGTCAAATTCATACGCAAAACTATTTATACTCAATTCAGAGCAAACCCTTTGGGTGTAAGATAAAAAGTTCTTACGTAATATACTGATAATCATGTCACTGATTCTATCTGCACCAATGTTATCTTCAAATAAATGTAATAAAGAAAATATTTCTAAATCAGTATGTCCTTCACTTATTATAGTATAGGCAGACAAAGCAAGTTGTTTGGACAATTTTCCGCTGATGCCAGAGCCGGACTTTCCTTTTTCAGAAAAGCCAAGTCCTGTATTCGGAATCTCTGAGAATGTAAAATATTCTACCATTTTTCTAAAATGGCAATCTTGCTCTGATGGTGATTTTAAAAATTTTGATAGCGTTACAAATCGTTTGAAATAGTTGATATAGTATATGCATTGTTAAATTCAGGTATAGATGAATTCTTTAGCAGCATAGGATCTATATGCAGCAAAGAATCATTATCTATAGTACCATCAAAGACACCTTTATTGCGGGGAGCAGAATGTCTGACTCCGCAATAATTACTATAATGAACACCGTTACTTATATTAAATTTCATCATTGATTCTAATTTTAAATATTCTTGTTTATAAAATCCTGCCAACTATTTTTGCCAATCCTTTCCATTAAAGCCTCACCCAGTTCATACACTTTGGTTTCTTTAAGTGCTGGGAAGTAATGTTGCTCCCCAGGTTGAGAGTCCTTGGCTTTTGCGTTAATGATAGCTTGAGCCATCAGTTTTACATATTCAGTTGCAGAAAATCCACCTGGGGTGAGTTTTGACAAAGCAACCTTTACGTTGTGAGACTTAGAGCAATCTATATCTTTCAAATCAGTAAGCTTGTGGTATAGAAGCCATACCTCAAAACATGGATTACTGATGGCTATATGACATCCTGGGGTGTTTATGCAGAAACTACCCAATTCTTTTATCATGTCAATAGGCCATTTGTCTACGTCGATAACACACCAGAGAGAGTCACCATCTTCAGCATTCAGCCCCTCTTCTGTCATATACTTTTTCGCTGATGCCAATACATGTGAAGGGGCAGATTCAGTTTGCTTATGCTCCAAGATTCTAACCTTGATACGTTCGAAATTATCGAACGGTGCAAAATAACTTGGTTCTGTCTTTGTACCCTCACATGCGATAACAAAAAGACTATAGTCTCTTGCCTTGGCTTCCTCATGTTTATAGTAGCTGCGTTTTTTATATGGCATACGTCAGTCCTCCCATTTTAAATCCTCTAAATGAGCTAAGAAAGGAATAGCTCCAAAGCGTCCTTTCAAGTAGCCTTTTTGAATGTCCAAATCATTTCGTGGTTTGAAATCATTAAGCGTATAGAAACGAGAGCTTTGGTTCTTTCTGTCTTTCTCAACAAACCAAATCTCATCATTCCTGAAGATAGAGCAATCAAGAAGGCATGATTCGTGGGATGAGAAGATAATTTGTCCAAGGATAGGCATTCCCATCACTTTTTCTACAAACATCTTCAATAGATTGGCATGGATACTCCTGTCAATCTCATCGACAATGATAGTCTTGTCAGACTGCATCAGGTCATAAAGAACTGGCGCAAAATCAAACAATCGTTGTGTACCATCCGATTCCTCTTTTAACTCGAAACTCACAGCCTTGTTGTTTACAACATGACTGGTTGTTATTCTTCGGATCATATATTTATCATCATCTTCTTTTGTAACGCCAATAGTAAAATACTGCGTTTCAATCACACTAGACTCTTCTTTTTTGAGATTAGTCTTGATGTCCTCGAAAATTTTGTCCAAAGGCATACCAGTCTGCGAGATAAATTTATCCAAATCATCTTCATGCAACTCTATGTCTTGAATACCTACATCAAAACTTCTTAAGAGCTTTTCTGAAAAATGCTTGAATTTCAGATTTTCGTATTGAGTATCAAAAATTGACGCAGACTTGGTCTCAGGGAAGAAGATTTTCAGATTGTCTTTGAACCATTCCCTGACTCTGTTGATTCTTGGCTCCTTGATAATATCCTCATGTTTGATAAGTAATTCATCATTTTTCAAAATGTTATCTTCCAGCAAACTAACCAATAGAGCCTTTTTTTCATCACCATCGACATATTTCCTGCCCATTTTGACAACAGGTTTGTTTGTCTCTTTAGAGTAGGTACGTTCAAAGACCATTTCATCTTTTTCTACACCTGTTTCGTAAAGCCATTCCTCCAAGCAGAGCTTTGACACATAAGTAACTCCATAGTTATATATTTTATTCTTATAGCTGAACTCTACTGATTGTGAGACAGGAGTAACCTCATCAGAAAATTTATTTCTGATATATCTGATGTCAGAAGGAACTCTACCTTTTAAAACAATGTCAAGCAGCAAATTTGCTGCTTTAATCATATTTGATTTGCCAGCACCATTTGCACCGTAAATGACTGAACCTTTCAGAACATTCACGTTGGTGTTAATCTTATGAAGATGGTCTGTATGACTCTTCAAAGATTTTGCAGGCAACATATTGAACTCCGTTTCTTCTAAAAAAGAAAAGATGTTACTAAAGTCGAATCTGATAAGCATAATCTAATCTGTTTTTAATTCTATTGCAAAGTAACGAAAAAATCTCGAAAAATATGCAGTTTACTACAAATATTTATAGTAATTTATATATTAGCGAGATTTTTTCGGTATAAATGCGGTTTTTACTTCTGTATCAAGTGTTTCAAATTCTCGTCAGCTGTCTTTAATTGGTTATGCAAATTACAGCAGGATACTACATCTTGTATTTTTCTAATTCGTAACCTCTTCTTCTAATGAAACAAAAAGATGTCTTACTACAGAAAAAGTGTACACCATTTTAACTTAAAAAAAGTAAAATGGAAAGCAAAAAGAATGAACGTGCAAATTACAGTTTAGACTTTAAACTAAAAGTCTTGGCTGACATGTATGAGAAT
>NZ_SGVY01000051.1 GCF_004535825.1 Segatella hominis
ACTCCTGGGCGAGGAATATTTCCTAGCTCATTAACTAAATTTTTGGAGAAATCCTTGCATATCTCAAGAATTTTTACGAAATTTGCATACAAGTTGTGCATAGCGTGAAATATATAACTTTATAATTTGACACTACAAAGTTACTAAAAATCAACGAGATGCACAACTTTTTCTCCATAAAAATATACTAATTTTCAGGCGGTTTTTTAATTCCGCCAACAGGTTTAAAATAGAACTGGAATATGAATAAGATTACGATGTTGGGAACGGGCAACGCTACGGTTACCCAGATTTATAATACCTGTTTTGTGCTGGCTACTGATACCACCCGTCTGCTGGTGGATGCGGGTGGTGGAAATGGCATTCTCTCGCAACTGAAGAAGGTGGATTTTCCGATTTCCGAGGTGCATCATCTCTTCGTCACTCATGCCCATACCGACCATGTGTTAGGTGTCATCTGGGTGATTCGCATGGTGGCCCAATGCAAGGGATATGAGGGACAGTTGCACGTCTATGGTCATGACAAGGTGATGAGGGTGATACGCACGATCATCGACATGATATTGGCTAAGAAGCAGTTGCAGAAGGTGGAGGAACGTGTGGTGTTTCATCTGCTTGAGGATGGCGATGCGTTCGAAGTGGGGGATATGAAGTTGACTTGCTTTGACATTCATTCTACCAAGGAAAAGCAGTTTGGTTTCCGGGCGGAATTGCCGGTGGAAGGTGTGGGCTCTGATGGCTCTCGGGAGGTGGAAAGCAAACCTATGGTATTGGCTTGTCTGGGTGATGAGCCTTACAATCCGCTCAACCGCAGTTATATCGAGGGGGCAGACTGGATGATGTGTGAGGCCTTCTGTCTGTATGCCGACCGGGATACGTTCAAGCCTTACGAGAAGTGTCATAGTACGGCACTGGATGCGGGCAAGTTGGCGGCTGAGTTGGGCGTGAAGAATCTTATTCTTTATCATACGGAGGAGAAGACGCTTGCCTCTCGCAAGGAGAAATATTCCCTGGAGGCTGCTGAGTTTTTCAAGGGCAGGATTGTGGTGCCTGATGACTTGGAGGTAATCGAGTTATAGATTTTTCTTTGTGGGAGGGTTTATCCCACAGATTTACACAGATTCTGGACTTGTTCGGTCTTTGGAAAAAAACACGCAGATTTCGCAGATGACGCAGTTTTTTTGTTTGGATATTTGGGGAATTTTCCTTTCGATTATGGCAAGAATGAATCTGTGTAAATCTGTGGAATCTGTGGGACTTTTGAATTAATGAATTAATGGGGTTATTCAACAGAATCCGGTAGGAAAATCTCGGTTACTTCCCGCTCTCCGAAATCTATAATGGCGTTGAAGAGACTCACTTTTTCTGCCTTTTTTAATACGCTTCTCCCTGCTCTATTTCTTCCTGCGTGATGCGCTTGCGGTCGATGGCACGCCAGGCGAAGACGATGTAGGCGAGCACGAACGGGATGAGGAGGGAAACTATCGCCATGGTGCGGAGCGTGAACTCGCTGCTGCAACTGTTGGCGAGGGTGAGCGAACTCTGAAGGTCGATGTTCGACGGATAGTAGGCGGTGTGGTTCCAGCCGGCTATCAGCAGCAGAACCAGCACGGTGAGCACGGTTCCGATGCCTGTAAACCAGATTCCCTTTCTATACTGCACGCTTCTCGATGACTTGTAAATGCCGAAGAGTACGAGCACTATTCCTATTAATAATAGGGCTGATAGGATTGGCATCTCCAGGAGATTGTGAAGATACTTCATGCTCTCTATCGTAATGCTGGAAGAAGTGCTGAATCCATCCTTTATCATCAATCTGATGAGGAATGGCAGGAAGAACAATAGGAAGAGCAGGGCATTCCATGGCAACTGGCGGGTGCAGCGCTCCTGAATCTGCTGGTGCTCGATGTTGTTCTTGATGTAGAGCATGCCAAGAATGCGGGCTAACATCAGTACGGCAAGTCCCAGCACCACATTCCATGGGTCGAGCAGGGCATCAAGACCATGACTGGCGTTTGCCCAGCGGCTGATAACGGGTTGCAGACTGTTGGTAATATTGCCCTTGTCTATCAGGAAATTGCTGCCGTTGAAGAAGGTGGCTACGGCTCCGCCAAGAAGCAGAGGACCTACGATGCCGTTGATGATGAGGCAGATTTGAAAGGTTTTCGGTCCAAGAAAATTACCTATCTTGTTCTGGAATTCATAGCTCACGGCTTGAATCACAAACGAGAACAGGATGATCATCCACAGCCAGTAGGCTCCGCCGAAACTGGTGCTGTAGAACAATGGGAACGAGGCAAAGAAGGCTCCACCGAAGGTGACGAGCGTGGTGAAGGTGAACTCCCACTTTCGCCCCGTAGAGTTGATGATGAGGCGACGCTCTTCTTCTGTTTTTCCTAAACAGAAAATCAAGGTGTTGGCTCCCTGTACAAACATGAGAAACACCAGCAGGGCTCCTAATAATGATACGAGGAACCACCAGTATGATTGCAAAAATTCGTATGTCATAATACTTTTGGGTTTTGTTGTTTACTGAAAAACTATCCTATGATTCTTTTCGAAATCTTTCTGTAAAACATTGATTATCAGAGAGATTATTCATATTCCGGTCCTTTCTTGATCTGCTTCACCAGGATGCTGATTTCTACGGCGAGCATGGTGGTGAAGAGTGCCAGGAAGATGAAGAAGGTGGTGGCCACGCTGCCTGCCTCGATGTCGGAGATGGCGGCGCTTACTGGCAGCAGGTCTTGGATGGTCCAAGGTTGGCGACCGATTTCTGCTACTATCCAGCCCGATTCTGAGGCGATGTAAGCCAGAGGAATCATGATGATGGCGGAAATGAGGAACCATCGGTATTGGGCGATTTCCTTCTTATAGACCAAGAATAGGCTGAGGACGAAGAAGAGGATGAGCAGGCAGCCTACTCCCACCATCAGGCGGAAGGCGTAGAAGCAGATTGGGATGCTCGGCACCAGTTCCTTGGCGTCCTTGATGTAACCATATCCGAAGTATTTCATATTTTCCTTTAAGATAGGGAGCTGGTCTTGCGCCTTGGTTTCGCGATAGGTTTTCAGGGCAACAATCGCCTTCTTGCCCCGGGCTATCTTTTCCTTAACGGATGGTTCCCGGGTGCCATCCTCGTGGGTGTACCCCTTGAGGATATCGTTCACGCCTGGCACGTAGCCGTCGGCTGTGCGGGTGGCTAAGAACGAGAGCATGTTGGGGATGGCGATGCGCATGGCTGGCTCCTGCTCGTTTTCGTAATCGGGCTGCCGGAAGGGATGAACGGCTGCTATCGCCGTAAGGCTCTCACCCTTTCCACCATTATATAATGCTTCCATCGCAGCCAGTTTCATCGGCTGCACCTGTGCCACCCGATAGGCGGAATTATCGCCGGTCATCGCAGCCAGCAGGGTGGCGATGAGTCCTACTCCGGCACCCATCTTGATGCTCGCCTTGGCAAGTTGGGTTTCTCTCTTTTTCAGGAGATACCAGCAGCTTACGGCTACCACGAAGGTGGCTCCGATGATCCAGGATGAGGTGACGGTATGGGTGAACTTGTTGATGGCGAATGGCGAGAGTGCCACATCCAGGAACGAGGTCATCTCGAAGCGCATGGTGTCGGGATTGAATTCCTGTCCCACCGGATATTGCATCCAGGCGTTGGCTACGAGAATCCACCAGGCAGAAATGGTGGCTCCAAGTCCCGTGAGCCAGGTGGAGGCAAGGTGGAAGCCCCGGCTCACCTTATCCCAGCCAAAGAACATCACGGCTACGAAGGTGCTCTCCATGAAGAATGCCAGGATGCCTTCGATGGCAAGGGGAGCGCCGAACACGTCGCCCACGAACCAGGAGTAGTTGCTCCAGTTGGTGCCGAATTCAAATTCCAGGATGATGCCTGTGGCAACACCCATGGCGAAGTTCACGCCAAAGAGTTTTTGCCAGAAACGGGTTACGTGCTTCCAGAACGGCTTGTTGGTGCGGTAGTAACATGTTTCGGCGATGCCCATGATTACTGCCAGTCCCAGGGTGAGCGGCACGAACAGCCAATGGTAGATGGCCGTGAGTGCGAATTGCGCCCTCGACCAGTCGATGGTGGCTGATGTAATGTCTAATAATAGATTTGTCATCATAGTTGAACGGTTTTAAAATTGTTATTATATCATGTTTTTGTATTTCTTCTGATAATATAGGATTGAAATTCAGAGTCTTATCTGTTCAGGATTTCCTTGGATACGAAGCCAGCCTTGTCTCCGTTTTTTGCATTACTGTTAATATAATTCGGAAAGAAGAAGAGCTTGAGCACCAGGAAGATGATGGCAAGCTTGATGAGGATGATGGTCCAGAGCGTCTTGCCCAGGGTCATCGTCCTGAAGCCATCATAATAGAGATGGAATATTTGGGATAGAAGTCCTTGCTTCATCGGCTTTACATCTGTTTTCATCAGATTTTCATCTGTTGCCATCGGCTTCCCATCCATTTTCATCAGATTTTCATTCTTTTCCTTCTTCATACTTACTCCTTCTTTTAAAAATCTGCAGTAAATCTACAATAAAATTATGTAACTACCAAATATTTTCTTGAAAAAGTTACAAAAAGGTTATTTTTTGGTGTCTCATAAAGGGGTGTTTTAAAGAGAAAACTGTATCTTTGCATCAGAATTTATTATCTTTGCATTATCTAAGCATAAGAAAAAGCATGATCTAAGCATAAGAAATTGCAGAAAATGATGCTTTAGAAAATGCATCTGAAAAATAGAATCATCTTAATCTGAATGAATCAGAAGATATTATGAACATAGAATCAATTAGAGAGTATTGCCTCTCACTCCCTCTTGCAACCGAGGCTTTCCCCTTTGATGAGCGGACCTTGGTGTTTCGCATCTTGGGCAAGATCTTTGCCTGTGTTGACCTGGAGCGCCCGGAATGGGTTACGATGAAATGTAATGCCGATTACGCCCTCGAACTCCGGGAAGAGCATCCCGAAATAGAAGGCGCATGGCATTGGAATAAGAAATACTGGAATCAGGTAAACCTTTATGGCACGCTGGAAGATGATTTCATCCTGTCCCTGATTCGTCATAGCTATTCCGAAGTGGTGAAGAAGCTCAAGAAACAGGAAAAGCTTGAGCATCCTGAAATCATGGAAGTGGTAGAGTAGTTTCTACCACTCCACCTTATCATTCAGAATCACGCCGTCGGTTGCATCTTCGGCAGTAAAGGTTGCGCCCTTATACTGCACGCAGAGCATCACGAGTGGTTCTGTACCATTGTTGCGAACAGAGCGCTTGCCGGCTGGTGCTACTCTTACCACGCTTCCCTCCTGAACAGGGAATACCTTGCCATCCACCTGGAACTCGCCCTTGCCGCTGAGGAAGAAATACAATTCCTCGTGGTTCTTGTGAGTATGGAGGAAGCCTGTCTCTGTGCCAGGAGCAAAGCTCTGGAATGAAAACTCGCCACCAGTAGCGTTCACGCTCTGACCTCCAAATACCTTTCCGGGAATCTTAATCTCAGGACCCAGCTCTAAAGTGTAGTCCTTGATTTCACTCATCTTACCAAAATCTGTGGCTGTAAAGTTAGCAGCCTTTGCAATAGTCTTTGTTTCTTTCATCTTGTCTGTTATTTTTAATGTTTATATTTCTCTTTTTCTTTCTTTCTTTATTTCTCTTTTTTCTTTCACTTTATGTTATTTCCTGAACTTTCGCAAGTTTCGCCCCACACGCCCGAAAAGGGCAGAAGCCCGTACTTGAACCACATGCAAAAGTTCAGTTATTTCTTTTTGTGAATACTTCAGCTTTCAGCTTTCATTTCTGAATTGCGCTGCAAAGATACTGCGAAAAACTGGTTCCTGCAAGAGGGCACTTGGGGGTAAGATGGTTACCGGGAGGTAACTATTACGTGGGAATGGGAGAAAGAAAAATGAAGCGTTAACTTAGATTAACTTGGTATGTTTGGTGTCTTTCCGGATATTAGTTACTTTTGTAGCCTATTGCAGATTATTATAGATTATTGCAGAATATTATAGTAGAATATAAGAAAATTGATTATGGCAAGAATGATAAAAGAAATGGTAGTGCAGGACTGTCCCATCCGTAACGTTCTGGCGCGCGTTTGCGACAAGTGGTCGCTACTGGTAATCTACACCCTGAAAAATCATCAGGATGGTCCCCTCCGGTTTAATGCCCTGCGTAAGCTGATTCCGGATATTTCGCAGAAAATGCTTACCAGCACGTTAAAATCGTTGGAGGCTGATGGCTACGTTACCCGCAAGGCTTATGCCGAAGTTCCGCCAAGAGTGGAGTATTCTCTCACACCCCGTGCTGAAACCCTTATTCCTATTATGGATCATCTGATAGAATGGGCGCTGGATAACATGGCTGTGATTCTGAAGGATAGGGATAAGGCAGTAGGCTGATTTCCAAGATGAGTTTTCCTGAAGAATATTCCAAGATGAGTTTTCCGGAAAATCATTCATTTTTTCTGTAGTTTTGGTAATGCGTGTTTTCGGGAATCTTCGTATCTTTGCACTCGGAAATGATGATCGTCATATAATCATAACTATAAGTATAAAAAATATGTATATAGAGAAAATAAAGTCGCCAGCCGACTTGAAGAAGCTGGATTTGAAGGAGCTGCAGGTGGTGGCTGATGAAACCAGACAGGCTGTGCTGAACCGTGTGAGCAAGCATGGCGGTCATGTGGGGCCGAACCTGGGATTCGTGGAGGCTACCGTGGCGCTTCACTACATTTTTAATGCGCCAAAGGATAAGCTCGTGTTTGACGTAAGCCACCAATGTTATCCGCATAAGGTGCTCACCGGACGAGCTGCGGGATTCCTTGGCGATGTGGATGACATGAATGCCATTTCGGGTTATTCTTCTCCTGCCGAATGTCCGGAGTATGATAACTTTGAGGTGGGGCATACTTCTACTTCCGTGAGTCTTGCCACCGGTTTGCAGAAGGCGCGCGACATCAAGGGTACCGATGAGAACATCATCGCCATTATCGGCGACGGATCCCTTTCGGGCGGCGAGGCTTTCGAGGGACTGGACGAGGCTTCGGAACTCGGCACGGGCATCATCATCGTGGTGAACGACAACGAAATGTCTATCGCCGAAAATCATGGCGGAATCTATAAGAACCTGCGTGCCCTGCGCCAGAGCAACGGCACCTGCGAGCACAACTGGTTCAAGGCATGGGGCTTTGAATACAAGTACCTGGAAGAGGGTAACGACATCGAAAAACTCATCCAGGTTTTCGAGAGCGTGAAGGATACGGATAAGCCTACCGTGGTTCACATTCATACAGAGAAAGGTCATGGATTTGCGCCAGCCGTAGCCAATAAGGAGGCTTGGCATTGGGGATTGCCTTTCAACCTGGAAGACGGTTCGCGACCAAGAAGGAATGCCGATGGAACCCTTCCGGAGGTTGCTCCAACAGAGGATTACGGTACATTATTCTCTGACTGGATGCTCAGCGAGATGAAGCAGGATAAGACCCTCATCGCCGTAACCGCCGGTACTCCTACCGCAGGCGGCTTTACTGCCGATAAGCGCCAACTGGCTGGCAAGCAGCACATCGATATGGGAATCGCCGAAGAGCAGGCAGTAGCCATGATTTCGGGAATGGCGAAGGGTGGACTGCATCCGGTATGGACCGTTTACAGCACCTTTATCCAGCGTACCTACGACCAGATAGCGCAAGACCTCTGCATCAATTCCAACCCAGCCGTAATCAACGTGGTAGGAGGCGGAGTGAACTCGATGAACGACATCACCCACATCTGCCTTTTCGATATTCCGATGCTCAGCAGCATTCCGGGGCTCATCTATCTGGCTCCAACCACCTGCGAGGAGTATTTCGCCATGCTCCGCTGGAGCATTCTGCAGGATAAGAAACCTATTGCCATCCGCGTGCCAAGCAATGGTGTGGTTCATACTTCTGAAACCGTTGATGCTGAGTATGGTTATGAGGCAAAGTACAAGGTGATGCACCAGGGCGAGAAGGTGGCAGTCATCGCCGCCGGTTCGTTCTATCAGAAGGGCGAGAATGTAGTCCGCCTGTTGGCTGATAAGGGTATCGATGCTACGCTCATCAATCCCCGTTATCTGAATGAGGTGGATGCCGAGACGCTGGATAGCCTGAAGGCAAACCATCAGTTGGTGGTAACCTTAGAGGATGGATCGAAGGATGGCGGCTTCGGCGAGCGCATCGCCTCTTACTATGGCACTTCAGAAATGAAGGTGATGGTGGGCGGCATCAGGAAGGGACTCTATGACAGATACGATGTGAAGAAGTTGCTTTCGGATAATCGCCTGCTCGATGAGCAGATTGTGGAAGACGTTTTGTCAGTAATTAATGATTAGTAATTAATTATTAATGATTAGTTATTAATGATTAGTTATTAATGATTAGTTATTAGTTAGTCGGCATAGTTAGTTTTTATTTAACGAGAAATCCAAGCCAGAGAATCATCTCCAGCTTGGATTTCTTCTGTTTTTATCATCGAACGTTTGTCATCATCCCAGTCATTATCTCAATCATCATCATCATCGTCATCATCATCATCATCCCAATCTCTATCGTGCTTCCACTTTTTCTTGTCGTGCTTCCACTTTTTCTTGTCATGCTTCCACTTCTTGTCGTGCTTGTGATGCTTGCACGGCTTTCCTGGTCCATAAGTTTCATGGGTTCCGCCTGGCCATCCCGGTCTTCCGTAGTTGCACTCAGGGCGAGGGCGGCGCTTGTCGTGTCCCCAGTTATGCTTAGGATACTTGGTGTAAATATGGTGAACATACACATGATTCTGCCAGCCGATAGGACGATAGAAATAGTATGAGTTCTTGAATCTCTTCCATTGTCTGGCGGTCATCATGCGCTTGAGCTGCTTGTTGCGATAATGCCAGCCGTAGGCATCGATGTCGCGATAGCTTCGAATGCCGTCCAGGTAGGTGAAATTGATGTTCAGGAGATTGTTGCGCTGGGCGTTGCTCAATCCCAGTTCCACCACCATCTTATCTGTGATAAAACGGGCTTCAGCCTGAATATTTGTCAGTCTCTGAGCATTCATAGATGCAATCATCATCCATGCTGCAACCAATGTCATAATCATTCTTTTCATAACGATCTTCTCTTTAAAGGGTTATTACTGCATTTCTTTTTGTTCTCTTGATTGAAGAGGCTACTTGGTGCCGCTATCAACTTTTTGATGGTGCAAAGAAAGTGCAAGCGTTCATCATGAGGCTTGTTTTCAAGATGTCTGATGCAACCTTTCTTTTATGTGGTGCAAAGATAGAGAGAATAGCTGAAAACAACAAAGGGAAAACCATAATCTGATGTATGATTTTCCCTAAAAGCATCGGGGAGATTCCCTGTAATAAGATTGTAGTATCTTTTATCTGCTAATTAAAATCCTTGTAACCCTTTTGACACATAATACCCCTACCTTTGCACCCGAATTCTGAATGGTATTGTCTCTATATGGGGAAATACGGATTAGAATATTCAAGTTTATTAGAATATTAATAATTATAGTCAGATAAAGAAAAAATGGAAAAGAAAGTTTCGGGTAAGCATGGCAATAGCAAAGGCTTTGCTATGATGAAAGGTAGAATGGCTACTGTAGTTTTGGCTTCGGCTTTATTGTTGGGCGGTGGCTTGACTGCTCAGGCGCAAAACGCAGCATTAACCACTTGTTCTCAGAGTGCAGCAACCGCAATTCCGCAGAATCCTAACTGGAAGGCGAATGCTGCCGAATGGCAGAAACTGAAGGGCGAAATCACCCTCTACATGACCAATGATATGGGTCGCAACGGCTACTATGACCAGAAGCCTATCGCAGAACTGATGGGCGAAATGGCGGGCACGGTAGATCCGGAATGCGTACTTGCCGTGGGCGACATCCACCATTTCAATGGCGTGGCTTCTACCCAGGACCCTCTGTGGCTTACCAATTACGAATGGGTTTATTCTCATCCCGACCTGATGCTCAACTGGTTCCCGGTTTGTGGCAACCATGAGTATCGTGGTAATACTCAGGCTTTCATGGACTACGGCAAGGTGAGCCGACGCTGGATGATGTCAGCCAAATATTATACCAAGGTGTTCGACCACAAAGGAACCACCGTGCGCGTCATCTTCCTCGACACCACACCTCTCATCGATTCTTACCGCAAGAATGCGGAAATCTATCCTGATGCCTGCAAGCAGGATGCTGAGGCTCAGCTCTCCTGGCTCGACGAAACCCTGAAGAATGCCAAGGAAGACTGGGTCATCGTGGTAGGCCATCATCCTATCTACGCCTACACCACGAAGAAGGAGAGCGAGCGACTCGACATGCAGAAGCGCCTCCTTCCTATCCTCCATAAATATAATAATGTGGCGATTTATGCCTGCGGTCACATCCACAATTTCCAGCACATCCAGAAGAAGGGCGATAATATCGACTACGTAGTCAATTCCTCTTCTTCTCTGGCTCGCCCTGTGAAGCCTATCGATGGCACCGTGTTCTGCAGTCCTGCCGATGGTTTCTCTGTATTTACAGCAGATAAGAAGCAGCTGAGAATGGCGATGATTGACAAGGATGGAAAAATCATACACACGGTTTTAAAGGTAAAAAAGTAAAAAGGTAAAAAGAACTTTTTTGCGAAAAGAAACGAATGAAGAATCAATAGCGATATAGATGAAAAGATTTTTAATGAGTGCGGCGCTTCTTGCCGCTGCGACTTCCGCCATTCAAGCACATACGCTGGATGGTATTGTCAAGGATAACAAGACGGGCGAACCCCTCATCGGAACCGTAATCCGAGTGAAGGAGTTGCCCAACGTGAGTACCACCACCGGACTTGATGGTACTTTCACCCTGCATGAACTGCCTGATAAGGGCAAGGTGACCCTCATCGTTTCATACATGGCCTACAAGACCCGTGAAATGGTGGTAGATGTGGCTAAAGACTTCTCCAAGGATGGAAAAGAGGGAAAGGATGGACACCTGACCATCGCCATGGATGAAGACCTGAAGCAGTTGGGCGAAGTGGTGGTTACCGGTCATCGTGAATACAGAAGCGACCGTAGTGCCGTGGAGACCGTGAAAAATGCGGGCAACGTGCTCAACGTGATGAGCCAGCAGAGCATCCAACTCTCTCCTGACGTCAATGTGGCGAGCGTGCTCCAGCGTGTTTCTGGTGTCACCATGGAGCGTGATGCTTCCGGAGAGGCTTCTTACGCCATACTCCGTGGTATGGATAAGCGATACAACTACACCCTGGTCAACGGCGTGAAGATTCCAAGTCCGGACGACAAGAACCGTTATATCCCATTAAATATCTTCCCAAGCGACCTGATGGACCGCCTCGTGGTATCCAAGTCTCTGACTGCCGATATGGAAGGCGATGCAGCCGGCGGCGTGGTGGACATGGTGATGAAGGATGCTCCTTCCCGTTTCCAGATTCAGGCAAATGCTGCCATCGGAGCGAGTAATTATTTCTGGAAAGAGGGTAGAGATTATCTTACCAGCAACCGTTCCGACTATACCAAGAAGGCGCCTTACGAGGCTTTCGGAAAAGACTATAAGGCACAGATGAGCGATTTCAAAAATGGTCCTGTACAGTTGAAGCGCCATTCCGCTCCTGCTCCCAACTTCATCGGAGGTTTGAGCATCGGCAACCGATTCTGGGGCGATCGCTTGGGTGTGATGCTTGCCGGAAGCGTTCAGAATACTTTCCGTGGTACCGAGCGTACTTATAATTCCGTGAAGATGGCTTCGGGTGAGCAGGCGATGTATATCTCCAATCTGCATCATCGCTTCTACAGCATCCACGACCTTACCACGGGTGTTCATGCCAAGTTCGACTTGACTCTGCCTGGACATAAGTTGGAATGGTATAATATGTATGTGCGCACCAATTCCAAGGGCATCAGATACAATAGCGGCATCAATACCGAATACATCGGAGCCGACAGTTATACGCAGGATGATGAAGTCCGCTCTCTCTCAACTACTCAGAGCATTTTCGCCTCCAACCTGAAGGGTACGCATCATCTTACCAAGGATTTTACCCTCGATTGGTCGGGCGTGTTCTCTCAGGCAAAGGAAGAAGATCCGGACAGGACCTATGTCTCTCTGACGAATACCGTGAGCAGGACTGCCGAGAATGGCGGCGATGCTGTTGCGGGTTCTATCTGGGACGATAACAAGAACATTACCAAGACCCTGCCTAAGAGTGCCGAGCGCCGATTCCAGCACAACAAGGATACCGACTGGGCGGGTTACATCAACCTCTCATACGATACGCATTTCGCCAACGATGTGGAGGCGCTCTGGAAGGCGGGTGCGCAGTATCGCAGAAAAGAGCGTAGCAACAGATATTATTCCTACATCTTCAATCCAGCCGACATCTCGCAGACTTTGGACGGCAACGGATTAGACCAATTTGATAACATCGATTGGGTTTGCAAGACTCCTTATTCTCAGGCTTCGCAGCTCAACTATGATTCCAAGGAGCACATCGGCGGCGCTTACGCTATGGTAACCCTGAAGAGTGAACTGGGCGAACTGAATGCCGGTTTCCGTGCCGAGCATACCAATCAGATTTATACCATGCTCCAGCACTTCCGCAACATGGGACAGACGGGCGAGCAGAGTTACTGGGATTATTTGCCATCTGCATCCATCAAGTGGACACCTACCAAGAAGATGAATGTGCGTCTCTCTTACTATCGCTCCATCAACCGCCCTGGCTTCTACGAGATTGTGCCTTATCAGATTATGGGCGAGGAGTATCAGGAGAAGGGTAATCCAAATCTGAAGCGTGCCCGCATCGACAATATCGACCTGCGCTGGGAGTGGTTCCCAAGCAAGACCGAGCAGATCTTGGCAGGCGTGTTCTATAAGTATCTGAAGGACCCTATCGAGCAGGTGTTCGTAACATCGGATGGAAAGATTGGTGCCGGAACCGATGCCTACTATACGCCGGATAACCTTGGTAATGCCAAGAATATGGGATTTGAGATTGACGTGATCAAGTACATCCGCCACTTCGGAGTGAAGGCGAACTATACCTACACCCATTCTGAAATTACCACTTCCAAGCGTGAGTATCAGGAGGGGAGTGCCGAGTATAAGACAGGCGTAACCCAGACCCGTCCGCTGGTCAATCAGGCTCCTCATACCGCCAATATCTCCTTATTATATAAGGATACGGAGCACGGATGGAATGCGCAGTTGGCCTCTTCCTTCACAGGTACCAAGCTTGCCCTGGTTTCTCCTTTCAAGGATGCTGACCAATGGGATAAGGCGATGTTCGGTCTCGACCTGAGTGCAGAAAAGCAATTCAAGAACGGCTTCTCCGTCTTCTTAAAGGCTAACAATTTGCTCGATGCCAAGCGCGAGAGATACTTGAAGACCGTGAACAAGAGCAACTTAGAGTATGAGGGGCAGAAGAGCGATAAGACTATCGTGGGTACTTATAAGTACGGTAGAACCTTCCTGCTGGGAGTAAGATACAAGTTATAAAAGGCTTTTAAAGGTAAAAAGGTAAAAAAGTAAAAAGGTAAAAAAAAAAGAAATGAAAAAGATAAATACTTTCGCTTGCATGCTGATGATGGCAGCAGCGGCTATGTTCTCTACTTCTTGTGAGAACGATAATATCAATCCATACGATTATACTAATAATGGTGGTAATGGAAGTGGAAGCGATGAGAACCTGGGTTCTAAGGATGTCGTCACAACGAAGGTGGCTGAATATCCTGTAGGTTCTCTGGTTTGGAGCAAGGATACTACCCTCAGCGAGAGCGTGGAGATTCCTGTGGGTACTTCGCTCTATATCGAGCCGGGTGTAATCGTTACCTGCAAATCTGAGGTTCAGGTGCCTGTGGAAATCGTGGTGTTGGGTAATCTCTATTGCATGGGTACTGCCGAAAAACCAGTCACCTTTACTTCTGATACCAAGAAGCCTGCCGATTGGGGTGGCATCATCTGCGGATACAATTCTGAGGAGGTGGTACTCAACCACGTGGATGTGGCCTATGCCGGCGCTACTCCTACCGAGAGTTCTGCTTCTTTCCAGAACAAGCTTTTCAAGACTACTATCGATGGTGGTGTGCCTGCTTTCCATTTCTGTAATGTGAATGGTAAGTTTGTGATGGCTAACTGTTTCTTCCACGACAACTATAACGACCAGACTTACTTTACTGGCGGTAATGGTGTGATTATCAATAATATCTTTGCCGATAGCGGAAATGCAGCCGATGGTGGTGAAGCCATCAACGTGAAGGCTGGTTGCAAGCTTGATGTAGCCAACAACATCATCTACAACGCCTGCACCAACGCCTTCAAACTCTCTAATGCAGGCAATAGTGAGACCATTCCGCTTACAGAGATGACCGTTTACAATAATACTATAGTGGATTGCGGATGGCGTCGTGCCAAAAACAAGAAGGGTGGTTCTGTATGGGTAGAGAAGGCTGCCAAACCTATCTTCGTGAACAATCTCATCTACGATTCCCGTTATGGACTGAAGCAGCCAAAGCAGGATGGGGCAGATATGGAGCATAGTCGTCTGACTCCAAACTACTACTTTGCCTCTACCGACAAGGGAGTAGAGCAGATGGCGAAGGGTGCAAGCCTCAGTATCTGGTATGATACAGATATCAAGAGTAGCGTGGCAGGTCAGCTCAATCCTCTCTTCAAGAACTTCACTCAGAGTGAAAAGATGAACATCAATTGTGAAATAGATCTTCAGGAAAAGGGAGCTCCTCTTGCTTTCGATAAGACTTGGAATTTCGAATATCAGGATAATAGTCCTGCACTCTCAGGTGGTGTAACAGACTTTTCTACTCTTTTCCCTAACGGTTTGCCATTCTTCGGTCTGAAGAAAGTGAATTTCCTCGATACCAAGAATGATATGAACTATTACTTCTCCGCTCCTTTGCCACGTGCAAGATTCGGAGCGTGGAGATAAAACATGAAATGATATTTATTATGATGGAATGTCCTGTATAATAGAAAAATGAACAGATAGAAAAAGTCCTTTAGCGAAACAAGTAAGAACTTGCTGCTAAAGGACTTTTTTATTTTATTAGGACTCCTAAAACCTTTGCTTTCGATTAATTTAAACCTTTCTTTTCGAAGCAATTCTAAGCCTTTCTTTTCGAGATTTCCCTTTTTATATTTCAGTATTCCTTTACTTTACATATTTCAGAATCTCCCGGCTCTTTCTTCCCTCCTTGGCAGGAATCGGCATGAAGCCTTCCGTGAGTCCTGTTTTCTCGGTCATCGCCTGAAATACGGATGCGGCATAGTTGGAGAGTTTCAACTTACCCAGTTCTTCCTTGATGGCATCCTCATCATAATCGTCGGCATACAAAAGCGTGTGAAGGTCATCCAGATACTTCTGTGGAATGTTCTTGTGAGGCATTCGGCTCTTGACCTGCAGCACTTGCGAGATGATGGCATCCTGGGTCAGTTGGGCAATAGCCTCTGCCTTGCGGCGCTCAAACTCGTCAAAGGTAAGCGTGTCGGCCTCGCCCCAGTCTTCCATCATCGAAGCTACAGAAGTAAGATGACTGTAACCGAAGTAACGGATGAGGGAAACGTGCTGGTTCCACGCCAACTTTTCCAGGTAGTTTTTTTCTAATGGGGTAGTGGCGATGAGAAGGTCGGCCTTGCTGTACATGCTTTTCTGATAGCATGCTGTCTGCAGGCTGCGCTTCAACCAAGGATTTTTGCAGTTGCGCTCAGAAACATCGCCCAGCGGACAAACGATGTATGGAATGCCCATCTTGCGCGATTTCCTCGCCAGTTGGGCACCCTGCATTGTCCATGCTCCTAAAATCAATACTACATCGGCATCAGTCAACTTGTCTGTGATGTCGAGCTTCTGGCTCATTGCTTCTGTGTATGGCTCATACATCTTCAGCAATTTCTTCTCTTTGGAAATGAACAAATATACTTTCATCGTTTACTTTAATTTTATAACTATAAGTATTTGTATTTTAAGTATTTCGATTATTTCGTCTTGTCTTCAGGTCTCTACTTCCAGCCTTCCGTCTTTTACTTCCTGTTCTAAACTTCCAGCTCCAAATCTTCCAGTCTTCCAAATTCCAAATCTTCCAGTTTTTCAATTTCAAATTCTTTCTGATTTCAAATCTTTCCAACCTTTCAATTTCAAATCCTTCTGCCTTTACAGTTTATGGCTGGTGAAATCGTTTTTGTCAGCTCGCCAGTATCTGATTTTGTTGGCAAAATTTCTCCAGATGATTCCATATTCGTAGAATGGCAACTTGATCATAGCCAAGTCTTCATCAAAATGCTTGATGGCCTTGTGGGCGATGAGCATACGGATGACGAAGAGGAGGATAAGTGAGAATCCAGCGCAACCTGTAAGTATCCAGTCTTGAGCATAAATGCTCCATGCCAAAGCTGCTATAGATGCGAGAAGACTCAGATGAGGCAGCAGGTGGTCGAAGAAGAGGAGGGTGCGCATAGACTTGACTCTGTTGAGCGACTTGAGTGAAGCCTGTAGATAGAGGTGGATGTTGTGCCAAGACTTGTTGGAAGGTTCATCATGGATGAGCCAGGCTTGGCGGCCCAGTTCTACAGCCGTATCGCCACATTCAGCATACTTGTTGACCAGGAAGTCGTATTCGCCCCTGATATACTCCAGGTTGCCCTGATAGCCCTGTCCTTCCATAAAATCGCTCTTGCGGAAGGCCACGTTAGGCATGTGGGTGCGGTAGGCATAGGAATGCTGGGCACGGCGGAGCAGATAGAATGCCCTGTGAATGCTCTCGAAACGGCGGATGCGCTTGGTTTCATCATCAAAAGCCACATAGCCCAAAACCAGATGGGTGGAGGTGCTGAATTGCTGGGCCATAGCGGCAAGCCATTGGTTGCTTTCCGGTCTGCAAGTTGGTTCTGTCAGAATAATCCACTCGTATTTGGCTGCTTTCACACCCAAGGTAATCTGCAACTTCTTACGGCTCATGTAGCGTGAACTCTCAGGAATATACGTATAGTAGAGGTGAGGATTCTGCGCAGCCGTACGCTTCAGGAAGTCGATGGTATCTACGTCGGTACTTTGGCTTACTACGATAACCTGGTAGTCGGCTGCATACTGCTGGTTGAGAAACATCGGCAGATTTCGCTCCAGCTCCGACAGGTTGTCATGAGCTGTAATGAGAATTGTAACTGGTTCAGCATTTTCTTTTTGAGAAAATTCTGCCTTATTTCCTGATTCCTCATTTCCTTCTGTCACATTTCCTTCCGTCTCATTTCCTTCCGTCTCTGGAAAGCGCAACGAGCGCAGGAATGGATTTACCAGCGATCCGAGGATAGCCAATAAAACCACTACTGCGCCTGCTATGATAGTAGTTATACTAATTGTTATCATTTCTTTTCTCGTAATAAGGAAATCATTCCTTTTTATTTTTAAAGATCTTCTGTAATGTAGCCCTTTGGCAACTGGCGGCAGTTGTACTGACTTGCCATGATTTCACCATAGGCTCCTGCGGAACGAAGGGCTATCAAATCGCCACGATGGGTCTTGTTCAGGTCGATTGCCTTGGCGAAGACATCGCTCGATTCGCAGATAGGTCCTACGACATCGTAAGTTTCTACTGACTCATCGCTTGAGATATTTTCTATCTTGTGGAATGCCTGGTAGAGGGCAGGGCGGATGAGATCGGTCATTCCTGCATCGACGATGGCAAACTGCTTGGCGGTTCCCTGCTTGATGTAGAGGGTCTTGGTGATGAGTGAACCCATTTGGCCAACTACGGCACGGCCCAACTCGAAGTGAACCTTCTGACCATCACGCAACTTCAATTTCTTGGCATAAGTATCGAAATAATCCTTGAAATCTGGGATTGGCACGCGGTTTGGATGATTGTAGTCTATACCAAGACCACCACCCACATTGATGTTCTTTACTACAATATGATGAGCTTCCAACTGGTTCTGCAATTCGTTGATACGGTTGCAGAGAGCCTCGAAGTCACCCATGTCAAGTATCTGACTACCAATATGGAAATGCAATCCTAAGAACTTGATGTTCTTCATTTTGGAAGCCTCCTCGATGACTCCTTCCATATCGCGCATGGCAATACCAAATTTGTTTTCAGCCAAGCCCGTGGTAATGTTGGCATGTGTATGGGCGCCAACGTCAGGATTGATGCGGAAGCAAACCTGTGCAATCTTATTCTGCTTCCCGGCAAGTTCGTTGATTACCTCAAGTTCCGGAATGCTTTCTACATTAAAGCAGAAAATTCCTTTCTCCAGTCCGAGGTTGATTTCCCAATCACTCTTACCTACGCCAGCATAAACAATCTTGTTGGCTGGGAAACCTGCGTTGATGGCTGCCTGAATCTCTCCTCCGCTCACACAGTCGGCACCTAATCCAGCCTGGCAGATGACGTTGAGCACCTTAGGGTTGGCATTAGCTTTCACAGCATAATGTACTTCGAAACCTGGGTGCTTGCCTGCCTCCTCGTTGATGGTCTTGAGGGTACGGCGCAACAGGTCTGTGTCGTAATAGTAGAACGGAGTCTGTATCTCCTGAAACTTATCTATCGGAAATGTACCTTTCATTTCGCTTAGTCTTAAATTAATATCTTATTATAGTCAAATTAGAAAATCCAACTGATGGTTAAATCAGAATATCCAACGAAGAGTGGACAGGAAGTATTACATGAGAATTCTTCACTCTTCACTCTTCGTTCTTCATTTATTACTTCTCAAACAGAACATTACTCAAGTTCTGCAAAGCCTGCTTCTTATCCTTCTCCTTGATGAGGAATGAGATGTTGTAGTTGCTGCCGCCGTAAGAAATCATGCGTACAGGGATGTTCTTCATCGCATCGGTAGCGAGGGTCTCGAAGCCTACGTTGCTCCAGTCGAGGTCGCCTACCACGCAGATGATGCACATGTCTGAATCTACGGTTACAGTACCATACTTCTTCAACTCGTTGACGATGTCGTTGAGGTGAGCGTCGTTGTCAATACTCATGCTCACACCTACCTCTGAGGTAGCAATCATGTCGATTGGAGTCTGGTAGCTCTCGAAGATTTCGAATACCTTGCGGAGGAAACCTGTAGCGAGCAACATGCGGCTACTCTTGATTTTGATGGCTGTAATATTGTCCTTTGCTGCCACAGCCTTGATCTTGCCACGTACGATGACGTTGTCGATGATGGTACCGTCTGCCTTAGGATCCATGGTGTTCTTCAGGCGAACTGGAATACCTGCATACTTGGCTGGCTGAACACAGGTAGGGTGGAGAATCTTGGCTCCGAAGTAAGCCAACTCTGCTGCCTCCTCGAAGTTCAACTGGCGTACTGCCTCTGTGTGCTCTACGACACGAGGGTCGTTGTTGTGCATACCATCGATATCGGTCCAAATCTGAATCTCGTCAGCTGGGAGAGCTGCACCTATGAGAGAAGCTGTGTAGTCGCTACCACCACGCTGGAGATTATCTACCTCGCCGTAAGCGTTGCGGCAGATGAAGCCCTGGGTGATGTAAATCTGATAACCCTCGTTCTGCTCCATGATGGCACCCAATTTCTCCTTGATGTACTGTGGGTCTGGCTCTGCATTCTTATCAGTACGCATAAAGTCTAATGCGCTGAGCAATACTGCCTTTACGCCCTGTTCCTTCAAGTAGTTTACAACCATGTTTGTGCTCATGATTTCACCCTGAGCCACGATGCTTTTCTCCTCGAAAGAAGTAAAGAGATCCTTAGTGAAAGAGCGGAGATAATTGAACTCGCCCTGCAGGAATTCGCGTGTAGTTTTCTTCATCTCTTCGGTAGAGTAGAGATCTTCCACGTGCTGCATGTATTTCTTCTCCAAGTTGTTGATTACCTCGTTGGCGCCCTCTGGGTTCTTCTTGTAGAGATAGTCAGAGATCTCAACGAGAGAGTTTGTTGTACCACTCATCGCAGACAATACGATGAAAGTTGGTTCACCTGATTCTGTAACCAATGAAGCTACTCCCTTCATGCGCTCTGGTGAGCCTACGGAAGTACCTCCGAATTTCATTACCTTCATAGTCGTAAATTATTTGAATGTTTAAATTTTTATTTTATTGTTTAAAGTTTAATGAGGGTGTAGAATACTTCACTCTTCATTTTTCGTTCTTCACTTAATTTTCCTCTCCGTCTTCCGTGAGGTCGATGCGATTGTATTCCTTTGTCACATCGCGCAGTTCACCATCCTTGCAGCGGTAAACGATTCCCGGGAATTTGTCGAGCATCGGGATGTTGTGGGTGGTCATGACTACAGCCGTTCCTTGCTGGGTGATTTCCTTCAGCAGGCTCACGATGTTGCTGGCTGTTTCTGGGTCGAGATTACCCGTAGGCTCATCTGCGATGATGATCTTCGGATTGTTGAGCAGGGCTCTTGCGATGGCGATACGCTGCTGTTCTCCACCCGAAAGTTCATGTGGCAACTTGTCTATCTTCTCGATCATGCCCACTTCGTTGAGCACTTCTTCGATTCGCTTGTTTCTTGCCTTCTTGTCTTTCCATCCGGTAGCCTTCAGTACAAACTCGAAGTTCTTGCGTACGGTACGGTCGTGGAGCAACTGGAAATCCTGGAAGATAATACCCAGTTCCTTGCGCAGGGCTGGTATTTCCTTTCGCTTGATGGTCTTGAGGTCTCTGCCCAAAATCTCAGCCTTTTCTGTTTCGCCTTCCACGAGGTCGAGTTCGCAGTAGAGGGTTTTCAGGAGAGAACTCTTTCCTGAACCCACTTTACCGATGAGGTAGGTAAACTCGCCTTCATCCACATGGAAGTTTATTTCCTTGAGCACGCACTTATCAGCCTGGTAAATGCTCACTTTCTGATAGTCTATCAACATCTCTTTTTCTATTTCTGATTTACATAATGTTTGATGATTCCCCGGCAGAAATTATTTCATTTCTCCCTTGCTCTTGGCTACTCGGCGCTTCTTGTCCCAGTTTGGGTCGTGGCGCATCTGGAGTTCCTTGGCTACATCCTCTATGCGTAAGCCCTTGCTGGTGAGCAATACGATGAGGTGGTAGAGCAGGTCGGAAGATTCATATACAAGTTTCTCATCATTTCCGTTTGTAGCTTCGATGATGGTTTCAACTGCCTCTTCTCCAACCTTTTGTGCCATTTTATTGACGCCTTTGTTGAAGAGACTCGTCGTGTAACTTCCTTCTGGCATTTCTTCGTGGCGCTTGTTGATGAAGTCCTGAAGTTCTGAGAGGAAGAGGATAGGGTTCAGCTCGTTCTCCTCAGCCCAGCAGGTATCTGTGCCCTTGTGACAGGTAGGTCCGTCTGGGTGTACCTTAATTAATAAGGTATCGTTGTCGCAGTCGTTCTGAATGCTGACAAGGTTGAGGAAGTTTCCTGATGTTTCACCCTTTGTCCAAAGACAGTTGCGTGAACGGCTCCAGAAAGTAACCTTTTTGGTTTCTATTGTTTTATCGTATGCTTCCTTGTTCATGAATCCCAACATCAAAACGTTCTTGGTGATTGCGTCTTGAATGATGGCAGGAACAAGTCCGTCCATTTTTTCGAAATCTATTTCCATATAATCTTTATATTTTTATCGTATTATAGTTGTTTTATCTTTTATGGTTGTATTGTTGCTTTCATTCTCTTTGAGAGGAAAAGCATCGTCAGTTAGATTCAGAGACTTCCTCGATTCGTCCTTCTTGCGTTTCAGGGATATTCTCGATTCAATTCCTTATTAGATTCTGACATTAATTCCTTCTTCTCTGAGGTATTTCTTGAGATCAGGAATGGCAATCTCGCCAAAGTGGAATACGCTTGCGGCGAGAGCGGCATCAGCTTTTCCCAAAGTGAAGGCATCACGGAAATGCTCCATATTGCCGGCACCTCCCGAGGCGATGATAGGAATGCTTACCTCATCAGCCAGTCTGGCAAGCGCTTCATTGGCAAATCCCTGTTTCACTCCGTCATGATCCATGCTCGTAAACAGAATTTCACCTGCTCCTCTGTCGGCAACTTCCTTTGCCCAGTCAAACAAGCCCAATTCTACACGTTCTCTGCCTCCTTTAACATAGCAATGCCAACCATCTTCATCGAGACGGGCGTCGATGGCGCAAACGCAAACCTGTGAGCCATAGTGACTTGTAATCTCGTTGATGAGCTCCGGACGGCGGATGGCAGCACTATTGATGCTGACCTTGTCTGCACCGGCATTAAGCAGGCGATCCACGTCTTTGAGTTCGTTGATTCCTCCACCTACGGTAAATGGAATGTTGATTTCGGCAGCTACGCGAGTCACCATATCTGTGAAGGTTTTGCGCTCCTCGAAACTTGCTGTTATGTCGAGGAATACCAGTTCGTCGGCTCCTGCATCACTATAGGCTTTGCCCAGTTCTACCGGGTCGCCAGCGCTGCGGAGGTTCACGAAATTGGTACCCTTTACGGTCTCGCCGTTTTTTACGTCGAGGCAAGGGACGATTCGCTTTGCCAAACCTTTATTTATTCTTTGTTCTACCATATTCTTCTTTTTAGCTTTTTCCCGCAGGATTCTATAGTCCCAATTCTTCAACTTTGATTTTGCCCTCATAGAAAGCCTTGCCGAAAACGACGGCAGGAATTCCTGCGGCTTCCAGAGCCTTGATATCTTCGTTGCAACTTACGCCGCCCGAAGCAATCAGATGAAGGTTAGGGTAGGCTGCCATTACCTCTTTATATAGTTCTATGGCAGGTCCCTGCAACGTTCCATCCTTACTGATTTCTGTGCAGAGCACATTCTTTACACCCTTATCAATATATTGTTTCAGGAAAGGCAGGAGGTCTTCTGAGGAATCCTCCTTCCAACCATTGATAGAAATCTTGCCGTTTCTCACGTCTGCCCCCAGAATCAGCTTCTCAGCACCATATTTCTCCATCCATTGCATGAAAAGCTCCGGATTGGTTACGGCGATGCTGCCCACGGTAACCATCGAAGCACCTGCTGCAAATGCCTTCTCAATATCCTCCTCGGTCTTGATTCCACCACCGAAATCAACCACGAGGGAAGTACTCGTCGTAATAGCCTTGAGTACGGCATCATTAACGATATGCTTAGACTTGGCACCATCAAGGTCAACCACATGCAGTCGATTGAAGCCCAGACTCTCGAAGTGTTTGGCTACTTCAGCAGGATTATCATTATAGACCTTCTTCTGGTCGTAATCGCCTTTCGTAAGACGTACGCATTGCCCGTTGATCAAGTCGATGGCAGGAATTAATTCTATCATATTTCTTTTATATTTCTAAGAAGTTCTTCAAAATCTGTTCGCCAACCTTGCCGCTCTTCTCAGGGTGGAACTGGCAAGTATAGAAGTTGTCCTTGTGTAAGGATGCACTATAGGGGAGGATATAATCGGCTGTAGCAATTGTATCCTCGCAGAGCGGAACATAATAACTGTGTACGAAATAGGAGTAGGGATGAAGTAAAGCCTCTGATGATTTCCCGAATCCCTTATAAAGATCCGTCTTCAGATCGTAAATCTCGTTCCATCCCATCGCAGGCACTTTATCTTCATGTCTTTGAGGCTGGAATCTTTTAACATCTACATCAAAGATGCCGATGCAATCTACATCGCCCTCTTCAGAATGGCGACACAACAATTGCTGTCCTACGCAAATGCCCAGAACTGGTTGCTTTAAATCTCTGATGACTTGGTCGAGGTGGTGTGCCTTGAGGTATTCCATGGCTTCTTTAGCCTGGCCTTGTCCAGGGAAAAGAACACGGTCTGCCTTCTGAAGCATTTCAGCATCATCTGTAAGAATAGGATTGATGCCCAAACGCTTCATGGCGTTGACTACGGAATAGATATTTCCGGCATTATATTTTACGATTGCTACATCCATAACCTAACGTAATTCATGTTATTTTAATACGTTTTGTAATTTACAGATGCAAAGATACATATTTTCTTTCAATCAAAAGAAAATATTAGCAAAAAGATTGCCAAATATGCTATATTTCTTTCAGATAGTAAGCGAAAAAGGTATATTTATTCGACTTTATTATCTTTAAGCGCCCTTTTTTCATTTCAAGCGCTTAAATTTCATACGAAAGAATTCTAAATGAAATAATTCTGACGGATTCGTTTCTGATGAATTTATTTCATGTGAATCAATCTCATACGAATTATAATCATGCTTGGATTGATTTCAGGCAAATTTCCTTTTTCTTTTAGTTAGTCTTCTTGTGAATCTGCGGTACGAAGAATGATGGAAGTTGCACCAATAGTAAATAATGTACCGTCTTCGATAACACGACGTTCCTTGTCTCCCAAGATTTCATTATCTACAAAGGTACCTGTGTAGCTCGGACCGTCACGGAGCACATACTTGAGGCGTCCCTTCTTGTCGCGACTCACATTGATGACACAATGGTTCATGTCAACACTTGGGTCAACCGTCTCGATAGGGCAGTTGATTCCGCTGTTCTTCATATATCGTCCGATGATGTTATCGCCCATCTGGAGAGGAATCACCTGCTTGTAGGCAAATACATTCTCTATGACAACGATGGAGCCGAATCCCTTTTCGTTGGCATTCTCGTCAAGAACTTCCTCCTTGCGGGTCTCGCGAAGTTTGGAAACACCCATGCGAATGCCAAATTGCTTATTGCAGTTAGGACACACAAATACGAGACTCTGACCAGCCTCGTATTTCTTCTCATCAAAAGTAATGTAGTTGTCACACTTAGGACAGCGAACTCTTTTCATGTATATTTTCTTTGTTTTTACTCACTTTTGTTTTTTGCTCATTCTCTGTTACTCGGTAACTTTGGTAATCCAGCCATCCGCAAAAACTTCATTATTACGGAGATCATGGAGAGCCTTATAGGCCTGACCTTCAGTCTCGTATGAGCCATAAACTACCTTCACATTCGTAGCGGTAATAACCACCTTGGCAGCCTTGAAACCCTTGGCTTGCAGCGTCTCTACATAGTTGGCAGCATTACGCTTGGTTACGCGGCTTGCCAAAACGATTCCATAATATGGTTTGGCGCTCTTGAGCTCAGCCTGGTCGATTTTCTTCTCGTTGGCCTCATCGTTAGCGTCCTTATTCGTTTCTGAGTTGATTTTCAATACCTTCTCGCTGTTTTCTGTCTTGGAAGCAAGTTCCGTTTGGTGGGTATTTTGTGTAACTAACTCCTTTGGCATGATACGGGTAAGCATGCCTGTATCAATCTTGCTGGTCTGCACATTAGGAGTTCTCAATGGAGTAGAGATGGCGAAGAAAGCTATGATGGCGATGCAGGCTGCAGCCAGATTGCGGAGCCAACTCTTCTTGATAAGAATGAACTCTGCAGATGGCTTTTCGTCATCGTCATTTACGTCAAATACAGAATTTGCTGTCGCATTCTGTAATGCCACAACAGGTTCAGCCTGTTTTTCTTCTTGATTTATCTCTATATTTTCTGCAATATTGGTGCTGTTAGTCTTCTCAAGCGTAACTGTAGGCTCATTTTCCTGAGCGCTGAGAGGAAGCATGTCGAATCCGCCCAAACCATAATAGTTAGGGGTCAGAATGCCAGCCTCGCAAGGCTCAAAAGTATAATTGCCGTCTTCGTTGAGATATATAGTACCGATATTGTTGATTTCATACTTGCCTTCATTTTCCAGGCGCTGACGGATTTCGGCCACCTCGTTGGCAAGGCGGTCGATAGCTTCTGGGTAACTGATGTCGTATGCTTCTACGTAAGATTGCGCCAAAAGGGAATCGTTCATCTTCAACTGTGGATTGAAGCCAACGGTTCTCAATGGTGGCAAAAACATGTTGTCTCTGCCATCATAACGTGCATCTACGTGGTGAGCCATGAAGCCCCCAAAATCAGGGACAATCACGCAATCGTTGCTCAGAAGTAGGATTTCGATATGTCTTTCTAGTTCATTCACGACTGCAAAGTTAGTGAAAAAAATGAAACTGACCAATAATTTTAAGGAAAAAAAATACTTGAAGATATAAATAGTTGAAAATGTTTTGTCATATCGTAGAAAAGTATTATCTTTGTCCCTAAATAATTAATGTGTGATGATATGAATTGCAAAATTACAGATATTCAAGGGGTGCTCTATCTGATCAAAAGGCATTCTTTGATGATGGCATTGCTATGTGGACTCTCTTTTGTCGCCAGTTGTGGCAAGAAGGCCAGTCCGGATTCTACACCCAAAGAAGATACTCGCGCTAAGAAGTTGCTGCAGGGCATCTGGTTGAATGAGGACGATGAAGACGTGGCTTTCAGAGTAAAGGGAGATACGATTTATTATCCTGATTCGACGAGCCAACCCGTATATTTCTGCATTTATGGCGATACTTTGATCATGAAAGGTGCCCGAGATGTGAAATATCCTATCCTGAAACAGGCGGCTCACTTATTTGAGTTCAAGAGTCCAAGTGGTGATGTGATCAAGTTGACCAAGACTTCTGATAAAACTTACCTGAAGTCTTTCCAGCAGGAGAAACCAATAGCGCTCAATCAGAATCAGCTTATCAAGCGTGATACGATTGTTTCGCATGGGGATAACAGATACCATCTGTATGTTCAGGTGAATCCTACTACTTACAAGGTGTTTAAGAGTTCGATGAACGATGATGGAGTGCAGGTGGATAATGTCTATTTCGACAATATCCTAAAATCCGCAACTATCATCCAATACACGATTAAGGGTAGATTTATGAGTCGTTAGTAGCAGCTTTCAGTAAAAAGCAACAGCACAACATCAATATGTAGCCACCATCCCCTTACCCCACGATGC
>NZ_SGVY01000052.1 GCF_004535825.1 Segatella hominis
CACTAGGACTGTTTACCCGAATCATCGGGAAAATCAGCGCATTTACAGTCTTGCAATATATTAATTATGTAAACAACAGACCGGTTGGCAGGGTTAAGTATGCGCTAAATTAATTCCGCCAACGGGTAAGTAACAGAAAAAATGAATTTGATGCAAAACTAAATGGTCGCAATGGATTTAAGACTGCATCTCACGTTTTGCCTGCACTTGGACTAACAGTTAAGGTAGGTGAGTTTAGCATCTCCATTTTTCAGTCCGAGTGCTGCTGGCAGGAGTGCTGTAAGTCTGGTATCCATACAAGACAAGATAGCAAGTTTCTTGTCTTGTATGGATACTTGCTTGTTAAATACTTCTCATAGCCTTTGTTGGCTACGAACTGTTCGTTATACTTGATAATTTCTTCAATAATTATAGTGGTGCTATTTTATAGTGAAATCAAAGACCTTCTTACTGCCTGAGTCCTTCATACCATTGCTTGTGTCTCCTTTCTTATTGTTGTAGGTAAGGCAATATTCTCCAGGTTGTCCTTCTACTATCATATCATAAATGTTGTCGGACACTTTTTTTATGTTTAATTTTACAGATTTATCTTCTTTAGCACCTATAATTTTATTGGAGTGAACCACAGCACTGGTCATTTGTCTTCCTTTCCCAATAAGTTTGAATTTTGCCACAAAGAAATCGTCTATGGTATAGTCGCTGGAGAACATATCATAATACTCAGAAATACTGTTTCTGTCATGCGTAAAATATATGCGAAAAATAGCCTTGCCACCAGTAAATGCATATGGCGAAGTCTTGCCTTCAAATGTGATAAGTTCCTTGTCTTTAAACGGATTGGTATATCCAGTTCTTTCAATTTCCTTGAAGTCTATATGTTTCATAGCCACAAGCTTATTGTCGATATTAGCAAAAATACCTACGGAATCTTGTTTTAATTTTCCTAAAGCTGTTTTACGAAAATCTATACCTGCTTCTGCAAAAGATGCTTTCTGCTCCTCGTAAGCCTTACGTCTGGAGTCATTATACCCTCTTACGAAGTCCTCATCTTTTCCTGCTAATGGATCGGTGGTAGGAACCTCTTCGTCATCATCTAAATCTTCTTCATCTTCGCTCTCATGTTTTGGAAGAAGTTTGGTAATATCTGTTACACCACTCTTTATTAATGCTTTGACTCTATCTCTTGCTTGTTCTGCTTCGTTCTGAGCCATCGCAAAAGTGCCTGTACATACAAGCATAGCTAATAAAACGATCTTTCTCATCATATATAAATTTTATCGTTATTATTCCGGTTTATATTAAACTTAATTAATTCATCACCCCCAAAACTGTCGTTCTCGTACGAACAGAGGAGAGAATTAGGGGAAAAATTCCCCTAAATTCTCATACAGTTAGTGGTAGTGAATAAATTTGACTTTAGAAATCGGAGTATTGCTCTTGCTTTGACTTCACTGTAATGTCTCGTTTCTTCGCTCCCTCCATAAGCTTGTCAAGGACATCTGCTACGTCTTTGCGCGTTATATCTCTGAAGTTAATTACCTCTGGCGCGTCTTTCGAGTTGCTTTTATGTCCCTCTACGTAAGCATTGAGCATGGCAATCCAAAGCATTGGATCAGTCTCTTCTGTGCTTTCCGTTGTGTCTCTCTCAGCTTTCTGTTGTGCATCTTGCTCAATGACTAATGGTATATACACTTTCTTGAAGTTTTCTTCCGTGAAAGCATTTGTACGAATCTCAGCCAAGATTTCATAAGCACGTTGTTTCATTCTGGTAGCTTTCTCACGTTCAGTTGTGAAATGAATCTTCAACTCTTCCATGAAACGAGGTACCTGTTGGTAGTCGGCATCTACGGCAATGGAATAGACTCCACCTTCTTTCTCGCGAAGTTCATCGAAGAGGCGAGCTTGTACCAGGTCTTTCACCACATTGAGGGCGGTTTGTTCCTTGGCAGAAAGTGGTTTGTCGTTGGTGAAAGCTAATTCTATTTCTCCTAAGTCGCCTTCCAAATCTGCTTCCAACTCACAAGTTATTTCACGTTTTGGTGAAGAGATGTTCTTTAACTTGTACTGACGTGGTGCTACTCCTGGCGTCCCAGGCAAGGAAGCCACATACTTCTCTATTATCTGGCGTGCTTCTTGTTCTGGCAAAGCACCTACCAAGCAGAAGGTGAAATAGGCGGCATTGCCGAAACGGTCGTTAAAGAGACGTGGTAGATCTTGAAGTCTCATACGATTATAAAATGCCAAGTCTTCACGTGGGTTGTCTTCTGACGGTGGGTATAAGATGGTGTTGATGGAATCTTGTACGGCACTCATGCCCGTCTTGCTCCTATTTGAATAGAGGTACTTGCTTTTCTCCACAAACTTATTAAAAACAGCTGGATTGAAATTCTGTTTAGTCAACACTAAGTGGAGGTACTGGAAGAAGTCTTCTGCATGTGCCACAGTCGTATTTCCACCTACACCATCGGTGTAGTCATTGATGGAGAGTGAAAGTTGAATATCTTTATTCTGTAGCCATTCGTAGAGTTGATTACGGCTGTACTTGTATAGACCAGATTGCATAATGAGCGACTGCATTGCTTTCTCTGAGGGGAGATCCTTTGAGTTAACCAATGAGTTACCACCCATCGCAGAACCGACAAAGTATATTGTCTTTCTTGCATCAGGCAGGTATTTGTAGAGTACTTTGGCACCATTGCTAAGGGTCCATTCGGTTACATTCATGTCCTTAATGAGTGTACTCTTGTTAATCTTTCCTGGTGTAATTTTGTAGTCAATGAGTTGACTGATGGATGCAGGTTTGTCGAAAGTCAATACGGGGTCTTCCTTTACTTCAGCCAAAATCTTTTGGAACTGTGCTAATGGCACGTTCATGTCGGATGGATTGGCTGAATAGGTAATGAAACTGAGGTTTTTGTCGTTCATCCAGGAACGAACCCAAGCATTTAGATCTTCTACCTCCATATCTACTAAACTCTCCACGGAACGTCTGATCTGTTGATGGAAGGATTCCAGCGGCATACCATACAGATAGTTCTGCTTGAAAACATCCATCCAGTTGTCGGGAGTTCCCAGGTTATCAGATTCCATCAGAGGTTTCATCTCATTGTAGAGGGCTTCCTTGGCTTGCTCAAACTCTTCGCTATCGAATCCTTGGCGATAGATACGTTCACGAATAGCGAGGATTTGTTTGAGGGCTGCTTGTTCCTTGCCAGCATATGGTACGAAGTCCCAGGCGTTCTGGTCATATTGACGCACCAATGGTGAGTAACTGACGGTGGCTGTGATGAATTCTTCCTTTGCATCATTGCGCAGCATAGCCAATTCCTGGGAAGCTAAGCGTTGGAAGAGGCGAGCCTTGAGTTGGTCGCCCACTACATCACGTTTTGTAGGGTCTGTTATAGCAAGGTTACGTTGGTAAATACCGACGGAATTCGAAGTGTTCTCCTTGTCAATGAAACGGTAGTAGAGGGGTGTGTCATTTTCTGGGATGAGTGCATTCTCCCTCGTTATAGGTTTCTTGGAGGCGGGAATTGCCCCGAAGATACGTTTTACTTCTTTCTCGTATTCTGTAGGCTCGATATCACCGATAATGGCAACATACTGCAACTCTGGGCGATACCACTGCTGGTAGAAAGCCTTGATGTCCTTGGCTGTGTAACTATGAATCTGTTTTTCTGAACCGATGACGTTATGGGTGGCATAATCACTGTGATTGTAGATGTAAGGAGCGATGGCTTCCGTCAAGCGCTTGTTTACGTTGCGACTTTGTCTCCATTCCTCCGAGATGATGTTTGCTTCCTTTTCCACATCCTTGGGTAGTATCTTGATGCCATTGCACCAATCTTTGAGCAACCACATCATAGATGCCGTCACTTCACTGTCTGCTACAGGTACATTGTTGACTTGAAATCGGGTCTCGTTAATGCCTGTTTGGGCATTGAATACCAAACTGTGGTCACGGAGGTAAGTCATGACTCCATGAGGAAAGTGTTCGGTGGCATTGAACGCCATGTGTTCTAAGAAATGTGCCAAACCATATTGCTTGTTTGTCTCCAAGATAGCACCCACATTCTGGTACAAATAAAAGTTGACCTCTCCAGCGTTGCTTGGGTCACGCAATATATAATAGGTGAGTCCGTTAGGGAGTTTACCTTGTACTAAACCGTTGATTTGTGCCTGACTACAAATCGGTACGAATAGCATACAGATGGTAATTACCATCTGTAATGCAAGAGTATAGATAGACCTTTTCATTCTGTTTATCTTTTCAAACCGTTTATTTCTGTAAGAGTTCAAGTGTAGCCAACTTGCGGGCAATAGTAGCCTGAATCATAGCCTGTACTTGTGTCATGTTGTTGAGTTGAAGCGACTCCACGTAACCTTGGCGATAGTATTTGGTGGCATCCTCATACTTCTTTATCGCCGTGTAGCTGTCGCCAATCATGACGAGGTAGTTGATGCGGTCAACGACGGATGTTTCACCTGTCAATGCTTTTTCCACCCAATTGATGGCAATCTCGTGGTCGGCAGGAGCGAGTTTCTTGCCAGCTGCGTAATAAAGATTTTGTGCTGCCTTACCATAGTCGGCCGGTGTGGCGTTCTCACCCATCAACTTGAAGTAGTCGTCCATCAGCTCCAAGTACTTCTTGATGTCCTTGTCCTTGTAGATGACATAGATGGCATCGGCATATTTGGCAGACGACTTGGCTGGGTCGAAATTACCAACGAAGGAAATAACTGAATAGGAAGGCTTATACTCCCCGGAAATCTTATCCACATAGTCCTTGTAGCTTAGATTTCCTTCCTTGGCAAGGTCCTCGATGCGCTTGTCATTATACTCAATGACATAATAGGCAGCAGCATCGCCGACATTTTTCTGCCAAGCTGGAAGATTGGTGTTGATGAAGTCAGCTATCTTTTGTTGCTGTTCGGTGTCGTCGCCACCTAATTGTGTGATGATGAGATAGTCTGTACGGTTGATGAGACTTGGCCCTAACTTGGCTTGGATATAGGCACTGAACATCTTTCTGATTCTGACTACCCATTTCTCAGCATCCATGCCTTCTTGTGCCATAAGAAACTTAGGGGCTTGTTGTAGTACCTTCTGTTGGATGTCCAAGTCGGAAGGGTTGGCACGGTATTGTTCGTAGAGTTCCTTAAATCCGATGACATCGCCCGCGGCGGTTTTGCCAGCTTCCAACAACTCCCTTGCTCCCATCGCACCTACAGATATGGAGATTGCCTTTCCGTCATTGGCGATGAATGCCAAGGTAGGAAATGCCTCAATCTTGTATTGTTTGGCAATGGCAACATTCTCAGGCTTTTCGGCATCAATCTGTATGCTGATGAACTTCTCGTTGAAGTACTTTCCGATGGAGTCTTGAGTGAAAATAGTCTTTGCCATGCGTTTGCAAGGCCCGCACCATTGGGCATAGAAATCAACAAACAAAGGCTTATGCTGCTTCTTAGCCTCGTTGAGGGCTTGCTGGAAAGAGCCTTGGAAAAAACGAATGCCACTTTGTGTGGTGGCATCTGTTGGTACATCTTCTTTACTCTTGCCTTGAGCCATGCAAGGCTCAAGGTTGAAGAGAGAGAGAATTGCTGCAAAGAGCAATATACTAATATTTTTCATCATATCTTTTCTTCTATTTAGTTCTTAATGATGTATAGTCGATGTCTTCGTCTCCATAGGAACCATTGTCCCAATCTCCGAACTCGTTCTTCTTGATGATGACGGTGAAGATGTGTGGAAGAAGGGCAGAGTGATCCTCGTTCTGCACTTTCAAGCTGATGCTATATCTACCTACAGGTAAGTTCTTGGAGGCAGCATAGAATACTTGAATCAAACTGCCTTGAAGACGGATGGTTCCTTCCTGGATGGCTTGACGGAAAGCAGCGGCATCACCTCCCTCTGTAGCTTCTACGTCGTAAAACTCGTAGGTGATAGGCACTGTACCTGCTACGCCTTGGATAGCATACGAAGTCCAAGGAGAATTGTCGGTTACTTGAGGGGCATATTCATCTACTTCCTGATAGACAACCAAGGTATCTGGTTCATATCCTGCGTTTTCAGCCTTGAGATAGCCTACAGGCATATTATGGCAACTCGATAGTGATATTAGTGAGATGAGGGTGATTGCCACGAAACTGATTTTACTATATAATCTTTTCATTTTGTTAAAAATCTGTTGGAGTGAAATCATAACTTAAAGAGTGTACGACTCCTGTCTGAGTCATAATGTTGCAGGAAGCAACCTCGCTGGTTTTTCCTGCAGCTTCGGAGGCAAGATAGATTTTCTTAGGACCAGCCTGTGGCACACCTCCGTATGGTTCACGATAGGTGTAAATCCAAAGCTGTTTTCCAGAGAGCATCGTGTATGTCTTACCACCTTGTCCGATGACTGTACTCGGATCCGTTGAGGCAATGCCAGGTGTAAAGTCGTCGAGTTGGATAACTTGATTGCCCTCGATGATGGAGGAAAGGATGAAGTTACGGCAGTCCTCTACGGGTACATCTGCTATCTGTTCATAACCTTTCTGCAAAAGATAACGGCGAATGCTGTGGTTGGTCATGCCAAACACTGTCAAGTTTTTGCCATAGGAACTGGTGCCCATAAATATCTCTTGGAGACCAGCGTGCTCTGCCATGATTACGAGAGAGTCCCAGTTGTAGGAATCTTGCTTGAAATAGTCCCACATGGTGCAATCATGATAGCCGACGGATGTACCAGTGTCGGCGAAGTTATACTTGGTGCAGGAGGTGGTGAACCCTAAGGTTGCTACCACTACTACTATTAGGAGAAATATCTTTTTCATTTTCTTGTTTTCTTTATTTTAAGATGATTTACATGTAGCGCATCCAGTAGATGGTCTGGCGTATCATAGTGTTTGTTACCTTTCCGTCACGATCAGAATAAGCGTTGCTTGGAATTGGAAGGAAGAGGGCACCATTCTGGATGTCGTTAGCGGTCAAGGTCTGGAACTTGCCGTGTAATTCCTCCAAAATGTAGTTGTTGCGGATGATGTCATAGTAACGCTCATCGTTCTCGCCAAATAACTCCTTTTCACGTTCCTTGAAGATGGCTTTCTTGAGGTCGCCGTCATCATAGATGGATGGATAAGCTTCCGCACCGGCACGATTACGGATGGTGTTGAGGTCTGCGATGGCAAGGTCTGTCTGTCCTAACTTGTTGTAACATTCTGCACGGAGCAGGATAATGTCAGCAAGTCGCCAATACACGTAGTCCGCATTCAGTGAACGAAAGTCTTTGCCTGTCTCTGAGAACTCGTTTTGGGTGTAGATGCACTCCCGGAACTTGTAAGGGATGGCATATTGGATACCATCTACCTCCACAGGGTTGTCGATGTCGTAGAAGAAGGCTTGCTTACGTTGGTCGGATGGGTCTGGGTACATTTCCTCGACGGTAGAAGGGTAGAGTTGCAGATAGTTGTCGTATGGAATGTTACCCATCTGTGCAGTCTCTTTTACTGGCCAGCTGAGGTAGGCTGTTGCCACGTCGTTTGGTGTTTGACTGTCCTCAGATCGTGCCTTGTCGAATGTCAAGGTGAAGATAGCTTCTGGATTTGTCTCTTCTGGATGGGAAAGCTTGCTGCAGAGTTCTTCAGGAGAAGAGCATAAGCTATAGTTGCCCACTTTACCTTCTATCAAGAGAGTGGCGTAGTCGATGGCTTTCTGATAGTCTTCCTTAGGGTTGCCTTGTAAACCGTAAAGTTCTTCTACACTACCTTTCCAAGCGTAAATCTGAGCCAGAAGAGCGGCACTGTTGCCTTTGGAGGCATATTGACGGCTCGTGATGGAAGTGTTGTTCAAACCTCTTAGCTTGTCGTATGTTGGCAAGATGCTGAAAGCTGCCTCTGCACTGCTGATAGCTTTGTTGAGTACGTCTATCATCGGAGAACGACCATACATCACGATGTCGGTGGAATTCTTGGTGATCACGCAGTCGCCGTATCGTTGTGCCAAGAAAAAATAGGAAAGTCCCATGGCAAAGTAGGCTTGTCCTTTGTGGAAATTATAGCGTTCTTCCGACAAACCTTCTGTCTTGCCAATGTTGTCAAGGAGTAAGTTTGACTCATAGATAACGTTGTAGAGACCAGTCCACTGACCATCTTGGTCTTTGGCATAGCGTGGGTTCCAATCACGTAGTTCATTGTTCCAACCGAGATTGTCAGCCTTGGCACCTGCTGCGATGAAGGCATCGTTTTTGCCTAAGAAGGCGTTCTCGAAGAATAGTATGGAGGATGTAGTGGCATTCAACTCATTTTCTGATTTGAATGCATTGTTGAAGGTGACTTGGTTCTCTGGAATCTGCTCCAAGTCGCATGACACCAATCCCGCCGCACAGATGGCGGCTATAAATAGTTTCTTCTTCATGTCTTGTTAAAATTTTAAGTTAAAGCCAAATGTTACTGAACGGTTCAATGGGTATTGCTGACCCGTATCCTTGCCTGTGTAAGGGTCAACGACTTCAGGGTCTGTACCTGAGTAGTTGGTCCACAAGAAGAGGTTTTGACCTGTGACATATAGGCTCAGTCCCTTGATTTTGTTTTTAAACCACTTGGCAGGCATCTCATAAGATAAGGTAATGGACTTGAGACGCAGATAGTTGACATTCTCGATATTGGAGTCGATGTCGCCATCAAACTGTCCTATGTAGCCTTGGTCTGCGAACTCCAAGGATGGATAGTCGGTCTCATCGCCAGGCTTCTGCCAGAAGGTTACCTTGCTTGGATCTGCCATGATGGTGCCGAAGGTCTTGGTGAAGTTGAATGCAGAGTTCTTCACCATGTTCATCATTTTGCGACGGATGGTATAGCTCATCATCATGTCGAGTGTCCAGTTCTTGTACGAAACACGGTTGCTGATACCACCGAATGCACTTGGCAAGGTACTGCCTGCATAGTACTTGTCGTTGTTGTCGATGGTTCCATCCTGATTGAAGTCCTTGATTTTACGACCACCCACACGCAACTGATAGTTCTCGCTGTTATTGAAACTCAATGGTACGAGCTTACCTGATGCGTTGTAATAATATGGTATCTGGGACTCATCCTGTACGATGCCCTCGTCGTGATAGGTGTAGATGCCATAGACTGGGCGACCCAATACCTTGTCGCTCAAGTCCTCACCTCCGTATGACTTGCGGAAGAGGTTGCGGTCGTGAGAGATGTTGAATCCAAGTGTCCACTGCCAGTTCTTTCGCTTGATGATATCTGCGGAAATCTCAAACTCAATACCCTCGTTGGATATGGCGGAAGAGTTGTTCCACATCTTGTCTGCCAAGAAGAAGTTTCCTGGGGTTGAGGTCTGCATCAGCAAGGCATGGGAGTATTTGTAGTAGTAATCCAACTTCACTTGCAAGCGATAGTTGAAGAGCTGAAGGTCGAGACCTAAGTCATATTGGTCGTTTTTCTCCCAAGTGAGCTGGTTGTTTGCGAGAAGTCCTGGTATCAAACCTGAATTACCTAAGAATGTGTTGCTGGTACTCATGGTTCCCAACGCAAGGTAAGCCTCGTTGAACTTCTGACCAGAGCGTCCCCAAGATGCACGGAACTTACCGAAGCTGAGCCACCAGAGATTTTTCATGAATGGTTCGTCACTGAATGTCCAGCCCAAGCCCACAGCAGGGAATGTTCCCCATCTCACGTCGCTACCGAAGACAGAAGAGCCGTCGGAACGAAGGGAAAATTCTGCCAGGTACTTGTGCTTGTAGTTGTATGCCAAGCGACCGAAGAGACTCATCATCTCCTGTACTTCCTGATTGCTATGGTAGGTCTGCAATGCCTCATAGGTGCCATATTCGTCTTGGCGTAATGATGGCCATTCCTCACCTACATAGTGGATTTGGTTGGTAGGGCCGCCATAGGCAGAACCGCCAACAGTGTTGAGCTGGTCACGGTTGTAGGAGAAACCGCCCATCAACTCGAAGAAGTGCTTTTCCTTGAGGTCGAACTTATAGGTGAGATAGTTCTCGCTCTGAATCATCGTCATGCCGATGTTCTGTCCTTCTGACTTGGATAATTTCTTGTAGGTCAGATAGTCTGGCGTAAAGGTATTGAGACGAGTGTTGTAGTGGTCGATAGCTGCCGAGAGCGAGAGCTTCAAACCCTTGATGATGTTATAGTTGAGTCCACCGCTCAATCGAATATTGTAGTTGGAGTTCACTCCATTGATTCCTCTCAAGGATTGCATAGCGGTCTTTTCGGCGATGCTTCCTTTTCCTGGCAGGAGGGTGGATTGTAGCTTCGGATCAATAGTGAGACCTTGTACCTTGCCTGTGGTAGCTGCTTTTTGGTCAGTGTAAGATAAGTTGATGCGAGTATAGGCATCTACCTTTGGGGTAATCTTGAAGTCAAGATTGGACATGAGGTTGGCTCGCAAGAAACTGGAGTTGATCATGATACCTTTCTCGTTGTAGATACCTGCGGCTACCATGTAGCGTACATTGTCGTTGCCCCCGGAGATGGAAAGATCGGCCTTGGTCACCTGGCCGACACGAAAAGCATACTTCCACCAGTTGGTGCTGTTATTATAGAAAGTATTGAGGGAATCCTGTGCTAACGAAGGAATCTTGTTGGAATCGTCTGTGGTGATATTACCCTTATTCCAAAGGTAGTCGTATGCACCATAACTGTTTGGATCCCATCCCCATGTGTCCTTGTAACTATTCGGGAAGATAACCTTATCGGTCGTCCAGTCATATTCGCCGACACGTTGGTTCTTCGCCAAGAGAAGGTTCATCAAGCGCTCACCATTACCACGCAACTGGGTAGGGGTGGCAGGGAGCCAAGAGAAAGACTGGGATACGTTGGCGCTAAATTCAACCTTACCACTCTTACCTTTCTTGGTAGTGATGAGGATGACGCCATTACCTGCACGAGAGCCATAGAGTGATGCGGAAGTGGCATCCTTCAAAACCTCGACCGACTCGATGTTGGAAGGGTCAAGAGAAGAAAGTGGGTTGATACCTCCTGTATAGGTAGAAGAAGATTGGACAGGGACACCGTCAATGACAAACAACGGAGAACCGTCGTTGACACCTTGCTGATTCAGGGAACTAAAGCCTCGAATGACAATCTTGGAGCCGTTTCCGCCAGGCTGACCTGAGAGGTTGGAAACATCGACACCTGCCATCTTGCCTTGCAATAAGGTTTCGATTGAGGAACTTGGTACGTCTTTGAGAGCTTCACCCTTCAAGGAAGAGACTGAGCCTAACATATCACGGCGAGTACGGCTACCGTATGCGATGACTGCTACCTCGCCAAGTTGGTTGCCCTCTTCCTTGAGGATGACGTTAACTGGGTGGCCGTTGTTATATTTCACGGTCATGGGTGCGTATCCGATGGCAGACACGATGAGCTCGCCGTTAGAGACATTGGTAGATAAGGTAAACTTACCCTCAGTGTCGGCGATGGTACCTTCTCGCAATCCTTTTATCCTTATGGTTGCGTTAGGGATGAACTCACCTTCGGTATCCTTCACTACACCCTTTATGAAAAATGAACCTTTTTGGGCGGTGTCCAAGCGGAACACACGGATAGACTTACCATTCACGCTGTAGGTAAATGGTGTCTTGCTCAACAAGTCTTGAACGGCTTTTTCTACTGTAGCTTCATCGAATGAGACAACCATCTTGTCGGGATAGTTCCTTACCTCATTGGTGTAATTGATGGAATAATCGCTATTCTTGGTGATGTAGTCCAAAATAGACGAAAGAGTTTTCTCCTTGAAGGAAACAGATAATTTTATCTCCCCCCGTTTGTGCCAATACAGCAACTGGGTTGGACAAAGTTATCATCAAGCATCCTACTATGCATAGCAGATGCCAAGAACGGATGATGTTTTTGTGCATATCTCTTTCTGTTAAATTAATAAATACATTCTTTGATTTATGGGTGCAAAATAACAACTTTTTGGTGAAATATGCAAATTTTATGTAATTTATTTGTCGGAAAGTCCCTAATAAGTGCTTTTCTCTCCTTTCAATGTTATCATTCTTACTACAATAGTTGTGATTCCTATTTACGAAAACGGCACCGGTAAACAAGTCATTTAGGGTTGCTAAACAAGTCATTTACAGGTGGTAATCAAGTCATTTACGAGTGCTAAATAAGTCATTTCCTACCTCTCAATAAGTCGTTTCCCTATCGTAAACAAGTCATTTGTTCTTTTCAAACAAGTCATTTCTCTTTTCATCTTTTCGCTGTTTTATTTATTTTGGCTGCAAAGGTAGTAAAAACCAACTTAGCCATGTGTTCTGCGATATATCGCGATTTCTTTAAGATTCATTAGCGGACTTTAACAGAACTGCTTTGATGTTCTCAAGATTTAGTAGGATTACTCAAAAGGAATAAAACATTACAAAATAAAATGGAGGTGACGGTGACACCTACTTTTCAACTTTATTTTTATGCATTGGAGACACTACCCTCCAATTTGGATGTCTCCCTCTGATTATCAATCTTTTATATATTTTCGCGCGGTAAGTCATAAAAAAAAGAGTATATAAAAGTGTCACCTGTCACCGTTTTCTGTCAAGCCCTTTATTGGAGCCAGTTTGTTGGGTGACACCAGTGACACGAGTTTTCACTGTTTTTGTGGAGGTGCCTGTCACCCCTGTCACCCAACGACATGCGGAAAATAGTGGACAAAATCATATTGTGTTCTTGTTTGTTTGCCTATTTGTTTGCATGTTTGTCTCATCAAAATGAGGAAAAAGTGCTCTTCTGACGTAATAAAATAGCCGATGAAACGTTGTACTTAAAAGAACAATAAATTGTGATAAATATGAAGACAATTAAATCTTTTGTTGGATTGGCATTCGTACTGTTTGCATCCTTCTTTGTGGTATCCTGCAATGATGATGTCGAAGAAACATTAGAGCAACAATGGGCTTCGGTATTGGATAATCATGGCTGCAACTACGACTATAGTGACGATGGAAAATGTTTTGGTGATGGTGGCGGTATCAGCAAAGAAAACTTTGACAAAGTGATTGTTGGTCATGGCTGGAAGCACTACGGCACATGGGAAATAGACAAGTATGGCAAAAGACTGCCTCTCGAATATTATCACAACATAATTGGTGTATCTCCAGATAATTACTATTTTGATAGCAACACTAAATTAACTATTTACTATCGTTCAAATACGTCTGGAAGTGCTATAAAGAAGAGTGAAGTAGCATATACTTTCAATCGTAAATACAAAGGAACGTCACTCACAGTCCTATTGCTTGACAATAAAAAATACATTCAAATCACTGGCTGGACAAGGGGTGAGCAACCTTCTTTCTGCATGGTTCACCCATTGGGAGAATCCAATGGAGAAACCCTCTATGGTGTTTCCATCTATGTACAAATGACTGATACAGAATTGAAATCAATGCAGGAGAGTGTAAAATCCATTAATACATACCATTAATAAATACAATTATGAAAGCTACAAGAATCGTCACAACAGTGTTTATTGCGCTTGCCTCACTTGCAGTCAATGCACAGGAAGGAGCATGGAACGGCGAGCTAAACATAATGGGAACTAAGTTGCCTTTAGTATTCAACTTCTCTGGCGACGGCTGCACCATGGATTCGCCTTCGCAAGGTGCTAAAGGAATACCAGCCGAGAAGACTATTAAGGACGACGGTACAATAAAGGTTTCGGTTGCGATGATTGGAGCCACATTTGAAGGAAAGATGGAGAATGGCGAAATTAAAGGTACATACACCCAAAATGGTTTCCCCATCCCTCTTACACTAAAGCCCGGTAAACTTGTAGTTAAACGTCCGCAAACTCCGGTTGCTCCATTTCCATATAAGGAAGAGAACATAAGCTTCACAAATGCAGGATACACTTTCAACGGTACCCTCACCCTACCACAAAACTATTCTAAGCAGACTCCCGTAGTGCTGATGGTTACTGGTAGCGGACAGCAGAACCGTGACGAAGAACTATTTGACCATAAACCCTTTGCCGTAATTGCAGATGCATTGGCCCGTCAAGGCATTGCTTCCTTACGTTATGACGACCGTGGTTGGAATGATAAGAATATTGATTTCGGTCAATTCACAACAGCCGATTTCCTCCAAGATGCCGCATCTGCCTTACCTTTATTGCGCAAGCGTTTCAACAAGGTTGGACTATTAGGACATAGCGAGGGCGGCACAATAGCCATGATGCTTGCAGCTGAAGGCAAAGCCGACTTCATTGTGTCGCTCGCTGGCATGGCTATATCAGGTAAAGAAACTCTCGTGATGCAGAACCGCCAAGCTATGTCTGCCATAAATTTGCCTAAGGATATGGTTGATTCCTACTGCGCTACCATTTCAAATATTCTCAACGAGATTGCAAATGGCAAGAAGACAAGTGAGATAACCATCGACGGAGTGCCAGACAACTTAAAGCCTATCCTAAAGAGATCATTAGAACAAGCCAACTCGCCATATATACGCCATTTCATAACTATAGATGCTGGCAAGCAGTTGTCCAAGATTAAATGCCCAGTGTTGGCACTTAACGGCACAAAAGACACTCAAGTGGACTGCGCTGCCAATACAACTATACTTGAAACTGGACTCTCCAACTGCAAGCACACTATAAAGAAGATTGATGGTGTAAACCATCTGTTCCAACATTGCTCAACTGGCAGCGTTGTGGAATATCAGCAAATAGAAGAAACTATTGTTCCAGAAGTGCTGGAGACAATAACCAAGTGGATTAACGAACTGTAATAATAATTATAAGTGGGGCGGGCGAAGTGCGCTCGTGCCTTGGCGCCTATAATCTTCAAGTAGCCAATGCGCCTGCTATCAGATACTTGCAGTAGAAGGTTTCGCCAAGACAGATTTTATTATGCGCCCTTTTTCTTCATCATCAATCGCGACTTTTCTTTGGCCAGAACCTGCATATCCACTGCCACATCGTCTTCATCTACAATTTCTACGCCAGTCATTGTTTCTATCACGTCTTCCATAGAAACTACGCCACGGAGACAACCGTATTCATCCACAATAATAGAGATGTGTTCGCGCTTTTCCAGCATCTTTTCCCATATCTGATATAGAGATTCATCTTCATTGAAAGAAAGAATCGGGCGCACCAACTCTGATAATCTGGTCTGGAACTTGTCGTCTGAAACCTCCTTGAGCACCATGTCTTTCAGGATATAGCCCACGATGTAGTCTTTGTTATTATCATATACAGGGATGCGAGAGAATTTCCACTCCTTCTGCTCGTAAAACTCCTTGATGGTTTGATTCACATTGGCAGATTCTACCACAATGGATGGAGTCATTACCTCTTTGGCCTTTACTCCAGCCAGGCGAATACAGCTTTTGATGATCTTGCTTTCTGATTCACGGAAGATACCTTCTGTGGTTCCTACATCCACCATGGCTGACACTTCCTCGCGGCTCATGGTGGCCTGGTGGTTCTTAGGAGTAAATATCTTCGTGATAAGTTCTGAGAGCAGTACCAATGGATAGGTGATGAAAATGAGCACCCTGATAATCTTGGTAGATGACATGGCTAATGAGCGCCAATAGGATGCACCAATGGTTTTCGGGATGATTTCAGAAAGCACCAGAATCAGCAGGGTAAGAATAGCGGAAATGATACCGAAGTATTCTTCACCAAAGAGTTTGATAGATTCAGCACCTACACCAGCGGAACCGATGGTGTGGGCAATGGTATTGAGCGAAAGAATGGCACCCACTGGGCGATCTACGTTGTTCTTGTACTGTTTCATCAAAGAGGCTGTCTTGTTGCCTTGACTCTCCTTCATCGAGATAAACGACATTGGAGTTGATAATAACACTGCTTCCAGGACAGAGCATAAAAAGGATAGTGACAGAGCACCTAAAAAATATAAAATAATTAAACCCATGTAAATTTTAATTCGTTAATAATATGTTATCTGAAATGAGATAGATATTATTTCCGAAGATTACAATGAAGGATGTAATGGGGAACATTACATCTTTGGAGTTTATTTGATATATGTTTTGTTGTTGCAAATGTCATTACAATCATCATTGATTTCAATTTGTTGCAAATATAATGAAAATAATACGAAACTCCTCTTAATTTCTCGAAAATTAGATTGTTTTATATGATTTTTAGTAAATATTTGTTAGTTTTTCTAATAACATCTTTCATGGAGAAGAGGATGAGGGGGTGTCATAAATCTTGACACACTAACCGATGAGAAAGCATTTCCTCAAAGAAAGTATATTTATCAAATCTAACGATGCGCATTTATAAGGTCTCATGATGCGCTTCGTTAGGGTTTAATGATGCGCTTTATTAAGGTCTCATGATGCGCTTCGTTAAGTGTTAATAAAGCGCTTCTTTAAGTTGCAAAGAAACGCTTCTTTATCTGTCTAAAACTTTCAACAAATTAGGTTTCATTTTTTCCGTTTCTGACCCACTTTTATTTTTCCCTGCCCACGGAAAAATTCTTGCGTGGGCAGGGAGAAAAAATTACCCAAGCAGATAAGGATAATTTAAAGAGTATTTGGGGGAATGAGAGTGTCATCGAAAAAGAGTATAATTTAACTCTTCTTGTAGGAAAATAGAGATAGAAAAAGGGTGCGTCATAAATTCATGACACACCCTCTTAAATTTTTTATTTGTTTTCGTATGTAACAACGAAATTACTTCTTCTTGTAAGTAACAACTACCTTGTTGGAGAAGATTGACTGAGCGCTGGAAATAACATTACCTGTGGTCTGCATGGTCAATGTGTTGTTCGTAAAAGAACTCTCGATACCTGCAGTAACTGAGGTTTCTGCGCCACTTTCATCCATCTCTGCTGCAATCAGCTGACTTGGCACATAGGTAGATACCTTCACGTTGCGGTTGAGAAGGAAGCCCAGGAACAAATCTTCACGTGTCTGCATCCAGCCGAAAGCATTCAGCAGATAAAGAGGCTCAATGGTGTTAGGACAAGTACGGATGCTCTTGTCTGTTGCCAACCCGTTGGCCAAGCTCATGGTATAAGCAGACAAGTTGCCATCTGTATAGGTGTTCAGAAGATTTGCATCATCATTATCTGCTGCACCATTCTTCTTTACACTTACAAGATAACCGTTTGCATCGTAATTCCAGGTATAAGCAACTGCATCACCATACATATCGTAACCTGTGCTGCTGATGATGCGACCCTGATCATCAATAGTATATGCGATTGGCTGATCATACAAATTTTTAGTTGTGATAGTCTTACCACTATATTCGAAAGCCCACTCTACGGCACCATTAGAAGTAATCGCCTTTAAAGAACCGTCTTCATTGTAAGCAAAGTTCAAAATCAGTTTGCCTTCTTCAAGACCCAACATTGGAGCATACATGGTGAGCATCGCATTATCAGTAATAGTGATACTCTCTACCTGGCGCTGCTGGTATGCATATACCTTACCCAATTCCCATGTTGAATTGCCACGAACCAGGGATACGGCATACTCGCCTTCTGCCAAGTCTGCAGGAACAGAGAACTTCACGCCATCTGCTGCAATTGTTGCATCGATGGTCTTGTCACCAACAACAATCTTATCGCCCTGAGCAAAACCGATACCGGCGATAGTTACCTCCTGACCAATGGCCATGTCGGCAGGCAAAGAAAGGGTAGAGATAGGATTGTCAGCTGCAAGAAGATTCATGCTGCCCAAGGTGAAGCTGTCATTAGCCACCTTCAAAACTACATTTACCTTACCAGGAGTCATGGTGTAAGGGATGGTGAATGTTGCACCATTAGAAGTCATCTTGGCATTGGCATTTACCTCTGCGCCTTGCTCAGGCTGGAGATAAATAGTCTGACCAGAAGCGAAACCATTTCCCTGAACAGTTACTTCGGAACCAATCTTTGCAGAAGATGGAACCACCTGATTGCTCACTGGGTTGCTTGGACCATCGTCATCTGACGAACAGGCTGAGAATGTGATGATGGCACAAAGCATCAGCATCATTGAAATCAATTTTTTCATAATCGTTGGTTTAAATTAATGAATATAATATTATTAAACTCTTTTTTTTACTACAAACCTGGCTGACTGTTCAGAATCTTCTCTGTATCCTCGCTGGATGGTCTTGTCATGTCAGGATTGACAATTCTTCCATTAGGATCGAGGAGGATGAAGCGAGGAATACCGCTGATGCGATAGTCACTCTGGAACTTTGTGCCTTTGCCGATGTAAAGTTGGGTGCCGCTCAGAGCACCGCTCTTCACGCGATCAGCCCACTTTGCCTTGTCCTGATCTATAGAAAGACCTACGAACGCAATGTTTCTGCCCTTGTACTTTTCCTCCAACTTCTTGAGGAATGGCAACTCCTTCTGGCAAGGACCGCACCAGGTGGCCCACATATCTATATATACATACTTGCCACGGAAATCGCGGAGCGTCATCTCCTTACCGTTCACATCCACACCCTTGAACATAGGTGAAGGACGACCCACGGCTGCTTTGTCCCACTTGGCACAAGCCTGCTTGAAGATGGCATTGAGGCGAGGTGAGGTAACGTAGGTATAATAGAGGTTCTGAAGATCGGTGATGTTCTCCACACCATTTCCCTCTACGTAGGTGAATGCCAGGAAGTGAATCAGTGACTCGCGAACCTTATCACTCTGGATGTTCTCGCCGATATAACTCATCTCTGCCAATACCTTTGGATAATACTGGCGGATGTCCTTGCCTGCCTCGTCGAAGATATGAGCCGTCTCAATCATAAAGTTGCGGTATTCATCGATGTCGGCAAGATCTTCATCCTCCTTCACATACTGGCGGATGGTATCGTAATACTCCTTGCCCAGTACCATTGTAGTGTCCTGAGTGAGGTATGTATGACTTACAGGATACATCAGCATCATGTTGGCATAGAAATAGGTGATTCTGCCTTCCTCCATCTTCAGGAACTTGTCGTCGGCTGCAAACTTGCGTGCCTTCAACAGGCGCTTCATCGAAGCCATCTTCTTATCCACAGCTGCCTTGAACTCGTTCCATGGTTGGGCATAAGCCTCATTAGGAAGAGCCGTCAACTGAATCTTGTTCAGGTAATCAACAGCCTTCTCGTTGCCGCCTTTCACAGCGAAGGTGTTGTCGAAATCATGGGCATCGAAGGAAATGTTCATTTCGTCGCCCTTCTGGAGATAGACTACTTTGAACTTCTCGCCATAATATACATTGGCATAGAGTGCATCCATGCCGTCGAGCTGCACTGTGGCTTTGCCGTCGGTGAGCGCAAACTCGTTGACACTCATGTGGTAAACCAATACCACATTGGTCAATACCGGATTCTTGACATCAAACTTCACCGTAATGCCATCAGCGGCATGCATGTTCACTGCTGCAAACAGGAACACAAGCAATGACAATATCTTATTCTTCATTTTCATTTTGTTTTAAAATTTTCTTTCTGTTGAAAGCATCTTATATATAATAAGGTGTAATTAGTTGGTACGCTCGCGATAGGTAGCATCCACAATCTTGCCGAAGCCTGAATAGCTGGTAGGGATTACCTTAGAGAAGTCACCCTCTGAACTCATGCCGTTGTAGATGCGGAGTGTGCCGGAACCCTTACTGTTCTCTGTGCCCACGATAAGATCGTAATCATTGGCTGATGCGGAATTCTGATAGAAGTTGAACTTCATCATCGTGATGGTCTCGCCGCTGAAGCTAAACTGGCGCTCTGCCTTCAATGGCTTCTCTGAGAGATTCACACGATAAACCGTGCCGCCCACGGCATAATACATATAGTTCTTCAGCGAACTGAAGGCGAAGCAGGTAGCCTTGGCGATGTCGGTACAGTCGCTCAGGTCGCCATAGTAAGCCTTGCCCAGTGCGAATGTGCAGTCGGCATAACAGAGCATATCGCCCAACTGGATGCCATACACTTCATATTTCTTTCCGCTGCGGAGTATGGTATAGGTGACGCCCATCAATGCATTTCCCGGGTCATACTTAGTATTCTCCATATAAACGAAGTCCATACCGGTAGGGTATTCCGAAAAGGCATTTCCCGTTACCATCTCAGAACCCTTATAGCCCGTAGCAATCTCTTCCATCTCTTTCATGGTGTGATAAGAGGCGTCTGAAAGCGACAATCCTGGCAGGAACGGACAGCAGGACATGAAGCACTTGTTTACATTATCATAAAGTAGATAGATGGATGCATAAGAGGCGGCTCCGATGTTGGCTCCCACGGCAGGGGCAAGTACCGGCTGTTTGTTGACAGCAGCAAAGAGTCCCTGGATTCCCATGTTGGAAGCAGAGTAGGCATAACCATCACTTACAATCATTCTCATCATGCCGCTCTGGTCGCATACCATGCTTTGAGGATGCAGATCCTGCTGCTTCGCCACCTCGTACTTGAAGGCATAGTCTTTCTGCCACATGAAACTGTTTTTTGAAAGACGGGTAGCGCCATCGGCTGTAAAGAGATAGAATGGAGAGTCAGTATATCCGCTATTGGGTGCATACTGGATGCGATAAGGATGATTCAATTCTGGCATTCCGGTAGTCTTGAGGACATCGAAATAGGTTTGACCAGTAATCTTTGAAACGATGTCGAGACGGGTCTTGCCATCTACATCACAAAGCACCATCCAACCCTCTGATGTAGTGTCACTCACGGTGAGCTTGTAGCTCTGTCGCCAGAACAGACCGGTGTTCTTCTCTGTGGCGGTGAAATAGAGGATATATTCTCCTGCAGGAAGTGTCATTTCCTGCAAGAGATGTTTTTCGTTGCTGAGTACCGTTACCTCATTATCGCCCGACTTGTTGATTACCTTCCATTCATAGTTGTAGGCATCCAGGTCGGTGATTTTATCGCCCAGATTTGGATCGAGGTCGATGTTGGCATGGGTGAGTACTGAGATGTTCTCTGGCACGCCCGTAATAGTAGGCTCGTTCAGGCTGTGATAGTCGTAGTTGCCCTCGTCTTGCGAGCAACCAGCTAACATGGTAGCCATCATCAGAGCCATTGCCCATATTTTATAATTTCTCATAATTCTTAATGTTTTTCTTTTAATTTCTCCTTTGAGAGTGAATGTCTTCCCATGGCTTTACTCACCATAGAATGCTAAAGCATTGCCCTGTGCATCGAAGGCATCGGCATCGTAGGTCTTGCCACTGTTGCGAAGTTTCTGCTGCTCCTTCACATAGCTTTGCATTTCTGAACTTACATAGCTCTGCATGGCAAGTGTCATCTTCGACTCATCGTTGAAATCGCCTGGGTCGAGTCCCAGTACCTTGCATGCCAGTTCAAACTTCTGCTGAGTGAAGTCACCGAGCAAATCAGTTTTCCATGCCTTTGGTGCTGTGGTAAACTGGTCGGAGAAGATAATCTCGTAAGACAGGGTGGTCACCACGTCGCCATTAGCTGTGGTTTCCTCTGTCACGGGCAGGGTGAAGAATGCATTTGGCTGTAAACTTATCAGGATGTGCTTCTGCTGCGATTTCAGAATGGCAGTACGCTTCAGGGTAATCATATACTCCAAGGTTGTTTCGCCTGCTGGCAACTCAGCCTTCTCTGGAAGAACATAATCCACGCCTTCCTGTGCATCCTCCGAACTTACTGTCAGGGCAATCTCGCGAGGCTGGTCGGAAGGTCTGCCCACCAACTGAATCTTCACCGGCACCTGCATTTCGTCGCCTTTTTCATAAACGAAGGTCACGTTAGTCTTATCTTGCAGGATATTGGTATTGGTGCGATTGTTGAGATAAACGCCATTGATATCCTGGAATACATCCGGCTCCTGCTCACTGCATGAACCGAATGCGATGACCATCATCGCCCCAATTAAGAGGTTTTTTATCTGATATTTCATATAATTTCGTATGTTAAATTAATCTGGAAAACTCCTAATTATTAACGCTTGACTTTGAACTTTTTAATCTTAATTTTTGATCAGTTCTCAGTCTCAGAATCTGGCAATGGAACCACGAAGATCAAGTCGCTTGCCTTTGGATTCTTGTTCTTGTTAGAAGAGGTGATGATGTCGCAGTTCAATCGCTTGTAGAGATAGAACAACTGTCCCTCGCCATACAACTCTCTGATATACTCATACTTCAGCAAGTCTGGAGTCAGGGTCTGCAGGTTTGCTACACCACGGTTTCTGCGCAGGGCATTCACATACTGCAAGCCGTTAGCCAGATTGTCGCTCTGACTCTCTGCAGCAATCAGGAACATCTCGCCCAATCTTACCATCGGAATCATCGTGTTCTGAATGCTTCCGTTGGCCACCATGTCACTATACTTGTAGAAATATCGGTTGCTTCCCGTAGCTATCCAGTTGGCACGATAGCGGTAGTCGTCTTGATAGCCGCCAGTTGTCGCAGCTCCGCCATATACGATATTGCTCATCAGGTTGTCATCCATGCGGAATACATAGTTTGGCAGACGGGATGGATCGTAGAAATTCTTGTGGATGTTTCCACGACTGGTATTGGTCAGGGCGAAGAGTACTTCCGACGAGAATATGCGGTCTGGATCGGCTGGAGAACCGGTTACAAGACTCTTATCTACAAATGGGAAGATGCCCTGGTCGGCTGTCTTAATGACATCGGTGGCATACTTGAACGCATCGGGCTTGTCGCCCATGTAGAGATATACACGAGCCAGGAGTGCTTCCACTGCATAATAATTCAGGCGAAGTGCACGATAGCGCATAAAGTTGCTGGTGCCGTCCTGCGAACCGCTCATCAGGGTTCCTTCTGTCTTCACTGGGTCGTTGGCGAGCAGGGTGCGTGCTTCTTCCAAATCAGCTGTCACCTTCTCTGCCACCTCTTTGGCGGTAAGGATAGGTTCAGGCGAATTGGTCTGCTTATTATAATAAGGTATAGCCTTCTTATCACTGTCCTTGGAATAAACCGGACCGAAAAGGCGCAGCATGTCGAAATGAAGCATGGCGCGCAAAGCCAATGCCTCGCCCTTGACAACGTAATAGTTGCCACCGCTGAAGAGGTTCTGGTTGCCATCAATGGTCTCCAGAATCTTGTTGCAGTTGAGAATCAGGGCGTATGCCTTGTTCCAGGTCTGATCCAATCGGTTGCGCCAATATTCAGTAGCATACTGATAGGACGCCAGGTCCTTGTAGTTGCCCCATACACTGTTGTCGCTGCCGATGGTGTAGGCACCGCCCATCACCTCAATCATCTCTACCGAGAGAGACTGACCGTAGAGCGCAGTACTGTTCAGATCGATATAAATGCCATTGAGCATTTTCTGATAGCCTTCCTCAGACTTGAGAAGTTCGCCCTCCGAAATCTGGTCGTAAGGTTTTACCTCCAACCAGTTGTCACACGAAACCATCAGCGTGCTGCAGGCTATAATCATTGAATATATTATCTTTTTCATTTCTTGCTTTTTAGAATGTTGCACCTATAGAGAATGACACGGTACGGGCAAACGGATAGTCGATGCCTCGCTCTGCCTTCACGGTTGACCAACGGAAGATGTCGTTCATGTTGGCCTGAACGGAAAGGGCTTGCATGCCAAATTTCTTGGCGATGTTGAGTGGAAACTCGTAACCTAAGTTGATTGACTCGCAGGTGAGGGTGTTCTCATCCATCACGAAGCGGGATGACTTGTCGGTCTTCTGCACCATAGAGATGCCCTTGAACTGTGCATTGCGGTTGTTGATGCTCCAGCGGTCGTAGAGGGCACGGCGGTCCTGGTTGTTATATACATCAGCTGTTCCGATGTTCTCCACCTTGTCGAAGAGCGAACTGTTGAAGAGCTGACCGCCATACTGATAGCGGAAGTAGCAGCTGAATGAGAATCCCTTATAATAGAAGGTGGTTCCCAACAGACCCTCTACGTCTGGTTCTGTATCACCGCATACCACCTCGTCGTTGGCATCATAGGTGAACGAATAGGTTCCGTCGCGCTTGATGAAGAGTTCCTTACCTGTGGCTGGATCGATGCCCGCAGAACGCACTGCCCAGATGGCGGTAGGACTTCCACCGTCATAATAGCGGGTGGTGTTGTGAAGACCCGTCTTTCCGCTCTCATTCAAAGCACTGAAGGCATTGCCGATGTTGGCATACTTCGACTTGGAATGAGTGGCGCTCACGGAGATGTTCCAGTTGATGCGCTCGTGTGGCATGTAGATAGGAGAGAACTTAACGGTGGCTTCCCAACCGTTGGTTTTCTGCTTACCGGCATTCAGTGCCTCGCTGGTTACGCCCATAGAACCTGGGGTCGTAATGATAGCGAGCAATGGGTCTGTATTCTTGATATAGTAATCAAGCGTCAGGTTCAGACGGTTGCCCAAGGTGGTGATATCAGCTCCAATGTTATAGTTGATGGTTTCCTGCCAAGCCAGGTCGTTATTACCCAAGCCATTGATGATGACACCGGTACCGAATACGTTAGTCATCAGACTATTGAACATATAGGTGGTGTAAGCCTGATAAGCCGAGAAGTTCTGGTTACCTGGGTTACCCACAGAGGCACGCAGCTTCAGCATCTGGAAGATATCATTCTCCTGCATCCACTTCTCATTGTGGATATTCCAACCCAGACCCACAGACCAGGTGGTGCGGAAACGGTTGTCGGTGCCAAACATAGAGGCGCCGTCGTTACGCAGGTTGAAATCCAGCAGATAGCGGTTGTCGTAAGCATATCCGCCATTCAGATAGAAACTGGATGCATGCTTGATGTTCTCACGGTAACTTGGCTTGCCACCAGTAGGGTAGTTGTTGGCAAAGGATGGAGCGTCAAACTGGTCGTCCGTAAAACCTGTAGCCGAATAGCCATTAGTCTTGCTGCTGGTATTGCTGAAGTTGAATCCCAAAACGGCGTTAATCTGATGCTTTTCGGCTATCAGTTTACCATAAGTTGCAGAAAGGTCTCCTTCGTAATAGAGATATTTCTGCAGGCTGTGCTTGAACAGTCCCTTCTGGGTTGCTTCCTTATCATCGAAGTCGGTATGTTCTGGTGAGAGGCGCTGGTCCTGGGTATCATCATACTTGGTAATACCAAACTTGCCACGCACACGGAGGTCATCTGTGGCAAACCACTCGGCGATGAAATTGTTGGTAAAGCCGAAGCGCTGTCCCTTGTCATAATTGTTGAGATGGGCATTCCAGAGAGGGTTTGATACAGGATAGTCGTTCAATCCTTCTTCCGGATAATAGAGATATTTGTTGATCTTGCCATTTTCCCCATATTTCTTGTAGTAAGGGTTAGCCTGGGCATATTCAGCGAAACTTACCGTAGGATTGTTGGTCTCCAGATAGTCGATGGAGAGTTTGTTGCTAAACTGGAACTTGCCTGTACGGTAGATCAGGTCGAGGTTACCGCCCAAAGTCTGTCGGTCGGAACCCTTCATCACACCGTTCACTTTTCCGTAGTTCAATCCAATGCCATATCTCACGTTACCTTCTCCACCCTCAGCATATACATTGTGCTTGTGGGTAAAACCGGTGCGCAGCGGCACACTGAGCCAATAGGTATTCACACCCTGCTCGATGTCGCGGAGACGGGAATTGTAGAGATTATCCAGTTTAATCTGGTTGAAAGGATCGTTGGTATTGTCCTTATATACACCAGCTAATTTCTCAAACTCCAATTTCTCACGAGCGTTCATCAGGTTGTAATCAGAGAGGTCGGCAAAGTCCATGCTGTAGTCTCCCTTGTAGGAAATCTGCAGTTTACCCTTAACAGGCGCCTTGGTCTCGATGACTACCACGCCATTTGCAGCCTTGGAACCATAGATGGCAGTAGATGCAGCGTCCTTGAGCAGAGTAACTGAGGCTACTCTGTTCATATTGAGGTTCATCACGGTTTCCAGAGTTGTCTCGAAACCATCGAGGATAAAGAGAGGCTGATTAGGGTCAGAACCATATTCCTCTTTCAGACCAGCTACACTCGACTTACCACGGATTTCCACATCTGGCATCTTGTTAGGGTTGGAACCGGAGAGGGCATTATCCATGATTTTGAAAGAAGGGTCAAGGGTCTTCAAGCTCTGGAGCACGTTCTGTGCACCCACGCTCTTGAGTTCATCGCCCTTGAAAGTAGCAGAAGAACCGGTGAAGCTCTCCTTCTTACGGCGATAGACACCAGTGACCACCACGTCCTTGATGTTCTGAGCTTCCGACTTCAACATGATTTTGGCAAAGTCGGCTTGGTTGTTACCCGTATATCGAATGACTGTTTTCTTATAACCGATAAAAGACAGTACGATGTTGCATTCCTTGTTGACTGGCAAGGAGAAATGTCCATCGATATCCGTTGTTACAGCGTTAGTAGTACCTTCGATTGCCACAGTAACACCAATCATCGGTTCATGGTCACCGCCATCAAACACCTTACCCTCAACAAATCCTTGCTTCACAGCGATCTCTGTTTGTGGAGTTGTTTCTCCATTTACGTTCTGTGCGGATGCAGACTGAAAGAATGGAGGGGTAAGACAACAACTCAGCAAAATCCAGCGGCAAGCGCATGGAGTTAAATTGTTTATTTGCATAAAGTTACAATCTAAATTGAGTATTCTCGTATTAATATTATATTTCTTTGCAAAGATAACACTTTTTTAGAGATTAAATATATATTTAATGAATATTTTACCATAAATGAGGTAATATTCTACCTTAATTCCGCAACACTATAGTTTAACATTATTTATAAGTGCCTGAGCAACAAAAAGTTGCCCAGGATTTTGCCATGTCAGAATTTTCACTTACCTTAGTGTTGCGAAAAGAAGACAAGCAAAAC
>NZ_SGVY01000053.1 GCF_004535825.1 Segatella hominis
AGATTTATAGGTGATGTTCTTACAAGTCAGTTCTTCGATAGCACGCAATATGGTGTCTGCGCTGCAAGTGCGAAGAGTTGGATGAAGAGACAAATGTTTCATCAGGTGAGTTGTAACATCCTCAATAATCGATGGTAACTTTACGCTCTCTAACTTAAAGAAAGGTGCCAAACTGACCATTACATCTATTGGCTACAAGGCGCAGACTGTAACATGGAATGGTGCTCCATTGAAAATCACCATGCAAGACGATGCCAACATGCTCGAAGAGACTGTAGTCATCGGTTATGGTACAGTAAAGAAGGCTGACTTAGCAGGTTCTGTTGCAGTATTAGACGGCAAGAGTTTCAAGGACCAGCCTGTTGCACGTGTTGAGGATGCACTCAACGGACGTATGTCTGGTGTGCAGGTAATGTCAAGTGGTATTCCTGGTGGAGCCATGAAGATTCGTGTTCGTGGTACCAGCTCAGTAAACAAGAGCAACGACCCTCTCTACGTAGTAGATGGTATCGTTCGCGAAACTGGTCTTGAGGGTATCAGCCCTGAAGATATCCAGAGCATTCAGGTATTGAAGGATGCTTCTTCTACCGCTATCTATGGTGCCCGTGGTGCCAATGGTGTTGTGATGGTACAGACAAAGAGCGGTAAGGCTGGTGCTACACAGGTAACATTCGATGCTTCCGTAGGTTTCTCAAGCGCTTATCACATTCCTGAGGTCATGGGAACCAAGGAGTATGCACAGGCTTTGATTGATTACAAGGGTGTATCTCAGGGTGCTATGCAGGATTATCTTGATGGCACTAAGCCAGGTATCGACTGGATGGACGAACTGCTCCGTACAGGTATCACTCAGAACTATAAGGTAGCAGTTTCTCAGGGTAATGATAAAACTCAGACTTACTTCTCTGCCAACTATATGGACCAGAAGGGTGTTATCACAGATACCAGCTCTAAGCGATACGCTATCAAGGCTAACATGCACAACAAGATATTCGACTGGTTGGAAATGACCACCGATATCAATCTGGCTCAGACCGACAACTCAGGTGCTGATTTTCTTCAGAACCAATCTAACCCTATTTGGGTAGGTTTGAACTACTCTCCTACCATGGAGATGATGGATGCAAATGGCAATTATATTAAAGATACCAACAACAATATCCAAAACAACCCTTATGGTATTCTCCATGGTGGTGAATACGACCGTAAGCGCACGATGGTAACTGGTCACGTTGACTTGAAGTTCAACCTTCTCAAGGGCTTGACATTCACCACAACCAATGGTATCGACTATAATGATTATAAGTGGTACAATTTCACATCAAGCAAGGTGAATACCTCTGGTAACTCAATGGGCAACAACGATGCAACAGTTACCGCTTTGCAGTCAACTAACAACTTGACCTATAACAACAAGTGGGGTGAGCACTCTTTGACCGCAACAGGTGTATGGGAAGTTACCTCTAATGAGGTTCGCCGTATGGGTATGACTGGTACAGGTATTATCCACGAACAGGTGGGCTACTGGAACGTAGCAGATGCTACATCTAAGACTCCTACCAACGGCTATAGCAAGTGGACCATGCTCTCTGGTGTAGCTCGCGTAATGTACAACTATGCCGAGCGCTACATGTTGACAGGTACTCTCCGTGCCGATGGTTCCAGCCGTTTCACTAACAAGAAGTGGGGTTACTTCCCATCAATTGCAGGTGCTTGGACTGTTTCTAATGAAAAATTCTGGGAGCCTATCAAGAATGCTGTAGAATACATGAAGATCCGCGCCAGCTATGGTGTCATCGGTAATCAGGACATCAATCCTTATTCTACCCTTGGATTGTTGAAAACTACAGATTTCTCATACGGTACAAACCAATCTTACACAGGTTACTGGGCAAATGGTCTTGCTACACCAGACTTGACATGGGAGAAGGTACACCAGTTCGACCTCGGTGTTGACTTCGGTTTCTTCGGCAACCGTCTGAACGTTAGCTTCGACTACTTCAACAAGACAACCAAGGATGCTCTCTTAGAGACATCATCTCCAGGTTACATAGGCGGTACCACATATTGGGTAAACGCAGGTGAAGTAAACAACAAGGGTATTGAGGCAACCATCAATGGTCAGATTATTCAGACTAAGGATTGGACATGGTCAACAACTCTGAATGTCAGCTACCTGAAGAACAAGGTAACCAAGATGACAGCTTCAGATCCTATTATTTATGGTCAGACTCCTTCTCCTGGTACAGTTGATCCATGTACTATCATCAAGGAAGGTGAAGCTATCGGTACATTCTACGGCTTCAAGTGGGCAGGTGTAGAAAAGAATGACAAGGGAGAGTATGTTGATATGTATTACACTGCAGACGGCAACAAGACAGCAGATCCAGACGCTTCTAAGGACCGCTTCATATTAGGTCATTCAAATCCAGACGTTACATTAGGCTGGAACAACACCATAACCTATAAGAACTGGGACTTCAACGTATTCTGCAATGCAGCCTTCGGTGCTAAGCGATTGAACATGGTACGTTTCGCAATGAACTCAATGGTTGGTGCATCTATGTTCGTAACTGATAAGGATTACTTCGGCAATATTGGTATCACCATGCCAACTCCAGGTGCAGAGAACAAGACCTATGGTAACTCAGACAAGTGGCTCGAGAATGCAGACTACTTCCGCTGCGAGAATATCAGTGTTGCTTACACATTCCCACGTAGCGTAACCAAGTTGGCAGACATTCGTCTCTCACTCTCAGCTCAGAACCTCTTCACCATCACAGGCTATAAGGGTATTGACCCAGCAGGTGCTTCATTCGGCGAAAAGAATATAGACCGTGATAATGGTTTGGATATGGGTGCTTATCCTAATCCTCGTACCATCACAATGGGTGTTCGTGTAACCTTCTAATTTCAACAATCTAAAAACTGTAATAATTATGAAAACTAAGAAATTATTATATATTGGTTGTCTCATGGCAGCATCCTTGGTTACTTTCTCGTCTTGTGGCGATTTCTTGGATGAGGATCCTAAGGGACAGTTAACCCCAGAGAAGTTCTTCCTTACAGAAGCTGACCTTACTGCGAGTGTTAACGCTTTGTACGAAAGAATCAACCAGACACAGAGCTGGACCAACCCTATGTACCCACAGTGGCAGGGTGATGATATCACAGCCAACCCTGGTTCAAACAAGCAGGCTTGTGCGGCTCTTGATGCTTTTGCATCTGAGGGTGCCAACAAGGGTGTAACAGATGCATGGAATCTGCATTATTCTGTGATCAAGGCTGCTAACCTGATTGTAAATGGAGCAGGAAATGTGAATGGCTCACAGGAAAAGAAGAACGTAGCCTTTGGTAATGCCCACTATTGGCGTGCATATTCTTACTTCTATCTGGTACGTGTATTCGGTAAAATACCTATCATCACAAATACAGACATTAACCAGTTGGATGCTCAGCCTGCAGAAATTGCAGAAGTTTACGAAATGATCGTTAAGGACTTGAAGGATGCCATCAACGAACTTCCTACCAAGTACGATTATGAGCCAGCTCGCTTGTTTGATGTAGATGTTTGGGTTACCAAACAGGCTGCACAGTCAACATTGGCTGCAGTTTATATGTCTATGGCAGGCTACCCTCTCAATAAGGGCACAGAATACTACAAGCTCGCTGCAGAGCAGGCAAAAGATGTCATTGACAACAAACTTACATATGGTTTCATCTTGAACCCTGACTGGAAGGACGTTTACTCTATGGGTAACAACTACAACAAGGAGACCATACTCGGTATCAACAACGACGCCAAGGGCTGGTGGGATCATGACTCACAACTTTCTTCCTGCTGCCGTTTCGAAAGCCTCGGTGATGGTGGTTGGGGTGACGCCTGGGGTGAGATTGCTTTCTGGAAGAGATATCCAGAAGGACCTCGTAAGAATGCCATCTACGCAAAAAGAATTACATTCCAGGATGGTACTGTAATCACTGCAGATTGTAATTGGTGGGATATCCCTACTGCAGACCTTTGGGTTCCTATTACAATGAAGACTGATGCTAAAGAACTCGAGAAGCAGATTAAGGGTCTGGATGAAAAAATCGAAAAAGAGAAGGATAGTGAAAAGAAGACCGTCAGAAAAGTTAACGGAAAATACGAAAAACTCTTGTTCGAAAAGGGTAAGAAGTGTGTCAAAGAATATCACCCTATGTTCACTATCTTCACTGTAAACTGTGATGAGAAGGGTGGAATGCTCAGACAACCATACGATTGTATGAAACCTAACTATAGTGGTATGGTTAATGACCGCCGTCATAACCTCATCCGTTATTCTGAGGTGCTCCTCTGGTATGCTGAGAGTGCTGCCCGTGCAGGTCTCGACCTGAGAGAAGCTAAATATTACCTGAAACTGGTTCGCCAGCGCGCCGTAAATTCTGCTGATGTAGATAAAGTTACTCTTAGCGATGGTTCTATCGTGAATATCGACAACATGAACGCTGCTCAGCTTGCTGAAGCTTGCTACATCGAGCACGGATGGGAGGTTGCAGGTAACTGGGTATCAATGGTTACACGTCGTGCAGATGAACTCCGTATGAACGAACTCAAGAAGAACTTCGAGTATCGCGTTACCAATGCTCCTGTAGTTATCGCTAAGGAGGGTGACAAGGAATATACCGCTCAGGAAAGCGTTACAGTTACTGGTCCTTGGTCAGAGGATAGAATCTACTGCCCATACCCAACAACCGACGGTGAGAAGAATCCTAACTTGAAACATTAGACTTCATAGGTTATTCATTATATCATATCATTGAAACTTGCAATATAAGTTTAAGATGATGTTTAGTACAAACTTAAAGAGGGCGTGCCGATTTGCGGCATACCCTCTTTTTCACATATTATCTGAATTCATTTCAATATGGAAAAATAAATCATCAACTATTCATTTGATATTATTTTTTTATTACCTTTGTATCATTCATTATTAACAATCCTATAAACAAATCATGATGAACAACAAAACGATATGGTTCACAGGGGTAGGTTTGGCATGCCTGCCTACCCTCCTGTGGGCTAAGCAAAACGCTCAACAGCCTAATATTCTCTTTATCCTCTGCGATGATATGGGATATGGTGATCTGGCATGTTACGGTCAGCCGTTCATCCACACACCCCACATCGATCAGATGGCTAAAGAGGGTATGCGTTTTACCCAGGCATACGCAGGTTCACCCGTATCAGCACCATCCAGAGCCACAATCATGACCGGTCAGCATACCGGGCATACCCATGTAAGAGGCAACAAGGAATACTGGAGAGGTGTTCCTATGATAAAATACGGAGAAAACGAAGAGTATTCTGTCGTAGGACAAGAACCTTACGACCCACAGCACAAAATTTTACCAGAGATGCTCAAGGACAAAGGTTACAGAACGGGCGTTTTCGGCAAGTGGGCAGGCGGATATGAAGGTTCTGCCTCTACTCCCGACAAACGGGGAGTGGATGAATTCTATGGATACATCTGCCAATTTCAGGCACATCTCTACTACCCTAATTTCCTGAACAGATATAGCAAGACTTTGGGAGATACGGCTGTAGTGAGAGAAGTGATGGAACAGAATATCCAATATCCGATGTTTGGCAAAGACTACTTCAAGCGTAATCAGTATTCTGCCCGCATCATTCACGACAAGGCACTGGAATGGATCGACAAGCAGGATACCCAGCATCCCTTTGCAGGTTTCCTCACCTATACCCTTCCACATGCCGAGTTGGCACAACCAGAAGATTCTATTGTAGAGAATTACCAGAAGAAATTCTTTAACGACAAAACCTGGGGAGGATGGGAAGATTCGAGATACAACTCCGTGGTACATACCCATGCCCAGTTTGCAGGAATGATTACCCGATTGGATCAGTATGTGGGCGAAATTTTCACAAAACTCAAAGAGAAAGGACTTGACAAGAACACCATCGTCATCTTTACATCCGATAATGGACCTCACGAAGAAGGAGGAGCCGATCCTGAATTCTTCGGACGCGACGGAAAGTTGAAAGGATTGAAACGGCAATGCTACGAGGGAGGTATCCGTATTCCATTCATTGCCTGGTGGCCAGAACATATCAAGGCAGGAACAGTCAACGATACCCAGTTTGCCTTCTATGACCTGATGCCTACCTTCTGTGATTTAGCCGGAATCAAGAATTTTGCCAAACGCTATACCAACAAGAAATTGGCAGGTGACGGATTTGATGGCATTTCTATTGCTCCTACCCTCTTGGGAAAAGATGCACAGCAGAAACATCACGATTACCTCTATTGGGAATTTCATGAGACAGACCAGATAGGTGTAAGGAAAGGAGACTGGAAACTGGTAGTAGAAAAGGGAGAACCACATCTCTATAACTTAGCGACTGACATTCATGAAGATCATGATGTATCAGCTGAGCATCCGGAAATATTAGCCGAACTTTTAGCTGCCATCAAGAAGGAACATAGAGATAGTCCTGATTTCCAAATCACTTTACCAAAATTTTAGGCACACAGTCTTGATGCAGATTACATTTCCCTCATTTAGAAAAGAATGAATATGATGAACGATAATATAGCAACCCCATTTGCCAAGCCCCTGTACGTGATGCTGAAACCGGCTGGTGCTCATTGCAACTTAAATTGCAAATACTGTTATTATCTGGAGAAAAACAACCTCTACAACACATCTCAGCGGCATCTCATGACCGACGAGATGCTGGAGCAATTTACCCAGGAATACATCGAAGCACAAACCATGAATCAGGTACTCTTCACCTGGCATGGAGGAGAACCGCTGATGCGCTCCATCGACTTCTACAAGAAGGCGCTGGAACTGCAGAAGAAGTACGCCCACGGCAAGCAAATCGATAACGTCATCCAGACCAATGGTACACTCCTTACCGACGAATGGTGTGAGTTTTTCGCTCAAAACCATTTTCTGGTAGGTATCTCCATCGATGGTCCACAGGAATATCATGATCATTACCGACAGACATCTGCCGGAAAACCATCTTGGGAAAAAGTGATGCATGGCATCAGCCTCTTGAAAAAACATAGAGTGGAATGGAATGCGATGGCAGTGGTAAATGCATACAACGCAGAACATCCTTTGGAGTTTTATCATTTCTTCAGAGACAATGGTTGCCAGTACCTGCAATTCACCCCTATCGTGGAACGACTGACAGAGCATGAAGATGGACGCACTTTAGCAAGTTTAGCCGATGTAAGTTATGAAGATAATTATGAGGATGTAGGGAATGCGAAAAAACAGAAAGAAAATCAGGAAATCACAATTGCCGATTTCTCAGTAACTTCTGAACAATGGGGCAAATTCCTCTGTACCATCTTCGATGATTGGGTTCGCCATGATGTAGGTAAAATCTTTGTGGAAATCTTCGACTGCACACTGGCCAACTGGGTAGGTGTACAACCAGGCATCTGCGCCTATTCCAAGGAGTGCGGTCATGCCGGAGTGATGGAACATAATGGCGATGTTTTCTCCTGCGATCACTTCGTATTCCCGGAATATAAACTGGGAAATATCCAGGATAAATCCCTGATAGACATGCTTTATGGAGAAAAGCAACAGGCATTCAGTCGCTTGAAACACACCTCTCTTCCCCGCCAATGCAAGGAGTGCGATATGGAATTTGCCTGTCATGGCGAATGCCCTAAAAACCGATTTGAAAATGATAAATATGGAGAGCCTGGCTTGAATTATCTCTGCAAGGGATATTACGAATACTATACCCATGTGGCTCCTTATATGGACTTTATGAAGCGGGAATTGCAGGCACAGCGTCCTCCAGCCAACATCATGAATGTTTTGAAATAAACTTAATATAAGGAAGAAAAATAGCCAGAAACATTTGTTTATCAAAAGATAATTCGTACTTTTGCAAAAGATATTTTAAAAAAGAAGAATATGGACTTAAAAGGAATCTATACTGCAGATGCCAACCGATACACAGACTCGGAGGCACTCTATAAAAGATGTGGCAAGAGCGGAGTTCTCTTACCAAAAATAAGTCTTGGTTTCTGGCATAACTTCGGAGGAGTAGATCCTTACGAACGCAGCAGGGCCATTACTCATTATGCTTTCGATCATGGCATTACCCACTTCGACCTGGCCAACAACTATGGTCCTCCTTATGGTAGTGCCGAAGAAACGATGGGCAGACTCATGCAAGATGATTTCCGTCCATATCGTGATGAACTTTTCATTGCCACCAAGGCAGGATATGATATGTGGGAAGGTCCTTATGGCAACTGGGGTTCTCGTAAGTATCTGATGGCAAGTCTCGACCAGAGTCTCAAGCGCATGAACCTCGACTATGTAGATCTTTTCTACAGTCATCGCTACGACCCTAACACACCGCTCGAAGAAACACTTCAGGCGATGGTAGATATCGTGAAGCAAGGCAAGGCGCTCTATCTCGGCATCAGCCGATGGCCACTGGAAGCCCTGAAGTTCGCTGACAAATATCTCAAGGAGCGCGACTGTCCACTGCTCATCTTCCAGGACAGACTCAACATGCTCGACCGTGCACCACAGGAGAATGGAACCCTCGACTATTGCCACGAGAATGGCATCGGTTTCATCTCCTTCTCACCTTTAGCGCAAGGTCTCCTCACCGACCGCTATCTCAACGGAATCCCATCGGATAGCCGCATGGCAAAGGAACATTTCCTCAAGCACAGTGCCTTGACACCGGAGTTGATGGAGCAGTTGAAGCAATGGAATGCCGAAGCAGGCGAACGTGGAGAAACACTCGCAGAAATGGCTCTCGCCTGGATTCTCCAGCAAAAAGGCGTTACCAGCGTATTGGTAGGTGCCAGCTCAACAGCCCAGCTGGAAAAGAACATGAAGTGTGTTCATGCCAAGGCTTTTTAATCCAGCACCCCGATGGTTCACAGGCATTTCCCGACTCTCGTTCAGCATGTATCTGATGCATATGTTCTTCCTGGCTCCTATAAAACTTATTTTCCTACCATTAACGCAAATTATTCGTGGATAATCTGCGCTAATGGTAGGAAAAAGCACGTTAGCGCAGATTATCTGCATACTATACCTATATAATTATCCGAGTATTGCAGATACGGAATATAATGGATAATTGACAAGCCAATCCTGCTCCCTGTAAGGTGACATGGATAGGCGCATACCTTTCAATCCCTGATTGCGCTCCACAAACACCCTCAGACTCTTAGCCTGCAAATTCTCCTCAGCCTTTACTTCTATCGGAATGATTTTTTCCTCATCCTGCACCAGGAAATCTATTTCACCACGTGAATTTTCAGCCGACCAATAATAGATAGACAGGGAAGATTTCTCCTTAAGCTGCTGCAGGACATACTGTTCTGTCAGCGCCCCCTTAAAATCAGAAAACAACACATTTCCTTCCAGCAAGCTTTGGACAGGAATATTGCTCATGGCCCCCATTAGTCCCACATCAGACAGGAATAACTTGAAAGCAGAAAAATCCTCGTATGCAGCCAAAGGCAACAGGGCTTTCTTACAGCGGTTTACCTTATAGATCAACCCTGCATCTTTCAGCCATTCGATGGCGAGTTCAAAATCCTTTGCTCTGGCTCCTTCCTTCACGGCACCATAGATGAATTTCTTGTTTTCCTTAGCGAGTTGGGATGGAATGGATTTCCATACCATTCGGATACGTGGAACTTCAATAGCTGGGGCATGTTTGGAAAAATCACGCTCATACGCTTCAAGGATTCCTTTTTGAATGCTTCTGACTTTAGACAGATTCCTCTCGCTGGCAAAAGCCTGGACTACAGCCGGCATTCCCCCTACCAGATAATACTGTCGCAGGCATTCCTCGAATTTATTCCGGAACATGGTTATCATATTCCAATCCTTTAACATGAGCAGTTCCACCATACGGCTTTCACCGATTGCATCCAGGAACTCAAAGAAGGTAAGGGGATATAAATGCATGAAATCAACTTTACCTACAGGAAAAGAGTCATTCTGATGCATTGCTATTCCGAGCAATGAACCTGCAGCTACAACATGATATTGAGGTGCTTTTTCTGCAAAATACTTTAATGCGGTAATACCCCTGGGCGCTTCTTGTATCTCATCAAGGATAATAAACGTATCTTCGTCTATAGAAACTCCTGTACTCCATTGTATGCTATTAATAATGCGGGGGATATCAAAGTCATGAGCAAAAACTTCCCGGAGCATTTCATTGTCTTCGAAGTTTACATACGCACTACGTGTATAGGCCTCTTTGGCAAATTCCTGCATCAGCCAGGTTTTGCCAACTTGGCGGGCTCCAAGCATGATCAACGGCTTTCGGTCGTTGCTTGCTTTCCATTGATATAGGTATTTGATGGCATTTCTCTTCATAACTATCTGATTATTTGATACTTTTGAATACAAAAGTACATTTTTTATTTCAAAGAATATAAAAAGTCGTCCTTAAAAATGTATAAAACTACAAAAAGTCGTCCTTAAAAGTGTGAGAAATCACAAAAAGTCGTCCTTAAAAGTGTATTTTACCCTTCGTCGCCTTGCTGAATTTATACATCAAATGCAACATTGCATAGCTTGGCAACGTATTGTATTCCATTTCTCGGCCTTCTGCATCAGCTTGCCTTTGCAGAAAGAACGGGTTAGCGAGGCATTCCATATCAGATCGCTGGTGTTAAACGACTTCTCGCTGTAACCGCGCCTGCAATATTCCTTCAGGTCGGTAGAGAGTGAAATGCCCAGAGACAAGCGTGTCGCCACGATAAGCCAACTTCACCTTAGTGCCTGTCACCACCACGTCATCGAGGGCAACATCCCTATTGATTTTTTCTTGAGCAAAAGATATAAAAAAAACTCTACTCGCATTCCTTTTCTAAAAATAAATGACGATTTATTTTGTAATATGCTAAAATAAATGTACTTTTGCACCTTGAATGGGGTTATACCTTATTATATTTAAGAATAAGAAACAAAATAAATAAGATAACAACAATGGAATACAACTTCAGAGAAATCGAGAAGAAATGGCACCAGAAATGGGTCGAGAACAAGACCTATAAGGTGACAGAGGATGAAAACAAGAAGAAATTCTATGTGCTCAACATGTTCCCTTATCCATCAGGAGCTGGTTTGCACGTAGGTCACCCACTTGGCTATATCGCCAGCGACATCTATGCTCGCTACAAGCGTCTCAATGGCTATAACGTGTTGAACCCTATGGGTTACGATGCTTATGGTTTGCCTGCTGAGCAGTATGCTATCCAGACAGGTCAACACCCAGAGGTAACTACCGTAGCCAACATCAACCGCTACCGCGAGCAGCTCGACAAGATTGGCTTCTCTTTCGACTGGGACCGCGAGGTTCGCACCTGCGATCCTAAGTATTACCATTGGACTCAGTGGGCCTTCCAGAAGATGTTCAACTCTTTCTTCTGCAACGGCTGTCAGAAAGCTCAGCCTATCGAGAAGCTCATCAAGCGTTTCGAGGAAAAAGGTTCAGAGGGCTTGAACGTGGCTCAGAACGAGCAGATTGACTTCACTGCCGAGGAATGGAACAGCTACGACGACGTGAAGAAGCAGCAGATCCTGATGAACTACCGCATTGCTTACCTCGGCGAAACTATGGTGAACTGGTGCCCAGGCTTGGGTACTGTGCTTGCCAACGACGAGGTGGTAAACGGCGTAAGTGAGCGTGGCGGTTATCCTGTCATCCAGAAGAAGATGCAGCAGTGGTGCTTGAGAACATCTGCTTACTCTCAGCGTCTGCTCGACGGTTTGGAGACCATCCAGTGGAGCGACAGTATCAAGGAAACCCAGAAGAACTGGATTGGCCGTTCTGAGGGTACAGAGGTAGTATTCTCTGTAAAGGACAGCGACGTGAAGTTCACCATCTTCACTACCCGTGCCGATACCATGTTTGGTGTAACCTTCATGGTGCTGGCTCCAGAGAGCGAGTATGTCCAGCAGGTAACTACTGCCGAGCAGAAGGAAGAGGTGGAGAAATATCTGGACTACGTGAAGAAGCGCACCGAACTTGACCGTATGGCTAACCACAGCGTAACAGGTGTATTCTCAGGAAGTTATGCCATCAACCCATTCACCGGCGAGGCAATTCCAGTATGGATTTCAGAATATGTATTGGCTGGATATGGTACAGGTGCCATCATGGCTGTACCTGCTCACGATAGTCGTGACTACGCCTTTGCCAAGCACTTCAACCTGCCTATCATTCCTCTTATCGAGGGTGCTGATGTTTCAGAGGAGAGCTTCGATGCCAAGGAAGGTATCGTAACCAACTCACCTGTAGCAGGCAAGAGCAGCATGGATGGCTTCTCTCTGAACGGACTCACCGTGAAGGAGGCTATCGCAGCTACCAAGAAGTTTGTTACCGAGAAGGGCATCGGCCGAGTAAAGGTAAACTATCGTCTCCGTGACGCTATCTTCTCTCGTCAGCGCTACTGGGGTGAGCCATTCCCTGTATATTACAAGGACGGAATGCCACAGATGGTTCCAGAGGAGTGCCTGCCTCTCGAATTGCCTGAGATTGAGACCTATAAGCCAACAGAGACGGGTGAGCCACCATTGGGTCGCGCTAAGAAGTGGGCTTGGGATACAGAGAAGAAAGAGGTGGTTGACAAGAGCCTCGTAGATAACAAGACTGTATTCCCACTGGAGCTCAACACCATGCCAGGTTTCGCAGGTTCTTCTGCTTACTATCTCCGCTATATGGATCCTCACAACGACGAGGCACTCGTAAGCAAGGAGGCTGATGAGTACTGGCAGAACGTAGATCTCTACGTAGGTGGTTGCGAGCATGCTACCGGTCACTTGATTTACTCTCGTTTCTGGAACAAGTTCCTCTTCGACCTCGGCGTAAGCTGCAAGGAAGAGCCATTCCAGAAGTTGGTGAACCAGGGTATGATTCAGGGTCGCTCTAACTTCGTTTATCGCATCAACAGCGATGACCACGATAAGGCTCCTGTATTCGTAAGCTTGAACCTGAAGAAGGATTACGACGTAACTCCTATCCACGTAGATGTAAACATCGTAAGCAACGATGTATTGGATATCGAAGCATTCAAGGCTTGGCGCCCTGAGTATCAGAACGCAGAATTCATCCTGGAGGATGGCAAGTACATCTGTGGATGGGCTATTGAGAAGATGTCTAAGAGTATGTTCAACGTGGTAAATCCAGATATGATTGTCGAGAAGTATGGTGCTGATACCCTGCGTCTCTACGAAATGTTCTTAGGTCCTGTAGAGGCAAGCAAGCCTTGGGATACCAACGGTATCGACGGTTGCCACCGCTTCCTGAAGAAGTTCTGGGGTCTGTTCTACGAGAACCGTACTGACAACTTCCTGCCATGCGACGAGGCAGCTAAGCCAGAGAGCCTGAAGAGCGTTCACAAGCTCATCAAGAAGGTAAGCGAGGATATCGAGAAGTTCTCTTACAATACTTCTATCTCAGCCTTCATGATTGCCGTGAACGAACTCGGTCAGCAGAAGTGCCGCAACAAGGAACTCCTGACAGATCTCGTCATCCTCATCGCTCCATTCGCTCCACACATCGCAGAAGAGTTGTGGGCAGCACTTGGCGAGCAGGGCAGCGTTTGCGATGCAGCATGGCCAAAGTATGATGAGCAGTATCTGAAGGAGAACGACATGCAGCTCACCATTTCCTTCAATGGTAAAGCTCGTTTCCAGATGACTTTCCCTGTGGATACTCCTAACGAGGAAATCCAGAAACAGGTATTGGCAGACGAGAAGAGCCAGAAGTACTTGGAAGGATTCAACGTACTGAAGGTGATCATCGTACCGAAGAAGATTGTCAACGTCGTATTGAAAAAATAATAATATAGATAGGGATTGATAAATTCCTCTATAGAAATAATAAAACACATCGGGAAGAATCACCAGAAAATCTCCCGATATGTTTTAAAGAATGACGTGAGGAAATAAAGAAAGACTCCCTAAGTTTTTCCTAAAACCTCACGTTATTTTTTCATCTTCTCCGTTTTATGCATTTTTATGCAGGAAATATAATATTAAAAAGTTAGAATAATATGCAAATAGCAATCAGTCAAACAATAAAGAATGAGGTCAAAGACTACTTCTACATTACTTTAGGCCTCTTGATTTACACCTTTGGATGGACGATATTCTTGCTTCCATACCAGATAGTAACAGGTGGCGTAACGGGTATTGCTGCTGTCATCTACTATGGCACGGGGATACCTATCTATTTGTCGTATTTTCTCATCAATGCCGCCTTGCTGCTTGCAGCTCTGAAAATATTAGGATTCAAATTCATGGTGAAAACGATCTATGCCATCATCATGCTATCCGTATTCTTAGCTTTGGCGCAAGACTGGATGATTGGTGAAAATGGAAAGATGGTACAGGTGCTGGGAGAGGGACAGGATTTCATGTCACTCGTCATCGGCTGTCTGTTTACAGGATTATCACTCGCCGTCGTCTTCCTGCATAATGGTAGTACGGGTGGAACGGACATCATCGCTGCCATCGTCAACAAATATCACAACATCTCGCTGGGACGAGTGCTCATCTTTGTGGATCTTCTCATCGTGGGCAGTTCTTTCTTCGTCTTCAATGCCAAACCAGATTTCACTACGATTGATGCAGTAAGAAAGGTAGTATTCGGTCTCTGTACGATGGTAATAGAGAACCTGGTGCTCGACTATGTGATGAATGCCAAGCGAGAGAGTGTACAATTCATGATATTCAGCAAGAAATATCAGGAGATAGCCAATGCCATCGGTATGCAGATGGATCATGGCGTAACCATTCTTGATGGTCACGGCTGGTACACGGGTGATGAGATGAAAGTGCTCTGTATCTTGGCTAAAAAGAACGAGAGCGTCACCATCTTCCGTATCGTGAAAATCATCGACCCGAATGCCTTTGTCAGTCAGAGTGCCGTCATCGGTGTATATGGCGAGGGATTCGATGAAATGAAAGTGAAAATCAAAGATAAAGACATCAAGCAGTTGAAATAACTGCTTGAATGTAGAGTCTTCAATATAGATTTGGTATCAAGTTATTAATATCCATTTGAGAAAATAAAAATTATGAAGATAGTATTTGCAACAAATAATCAGCATAAACTCCAAGAAATCCGTGATATTTTAGGCAGCGACTATGAGGTAGTATCCTTGAAGGAAATAGAATGCGATGTAGATATTCCTGAAACTGGTAACACATTGGAAGAGAATGCTTTACAAAAGGCACAATATATCTACGACCACTATCATATCAGCTGTTTTGCCGATGATACCGGCTTGGAAGTAGAAGCTCTTGATGGTGCCCCTGGTGTTCATAGTGCCAGATATGCAGAAGGTACAGATCACGACAGCGAGGCAAATATGGCCAAGTTGTTGAGAGAACTGGCTGGCAAGGAGAATCGTCAGGCCCGTTTCCGCACGGTTATCTGTTATATTGAGAAACAAGATGTATGTCCTTGTGGTTGCACCAGCATCAAGAAAGTACACCAGTTTGAGGGTATTGTAAATGGTCGAATCGCCACCGAGAAGCATGGCACAGAAGGTTTCGGTTACGACCCTATCTTCGTGCCAGAAGGCTACGACAAGAGTTTTGCAGAACTGGGCGAAGAAATCAAGAATGGTATCAGCCATAGAGCAAGGGCCGTGGCAAAATTGGCAGAGTATCTGAAAAAATAGAAATGATCAACTCGCTTTCGATATTAATCCCTACATATAATAATGTATGCTTTGAGCTTGTAAAAACCTTGCAGGCTCAAGCTGCGTTATTGTCAGACTTCGAGTACGAGATACTGGTAGCAGATGATGGAAGTACAGATTTATCTACCATAACAGCCAATCGCAAAATCAATGAGATAGAGAACTGTCGCTATATCGAAAGAGAGAAAAACGTAGGCAGATCAGCTATCCGTAATTTTTTAGCAAAAGAAGCCAAATATGAATGGTTACTGTTTATTGATAGCGATTTACATATTGACAATACAGATTTCGTTAAAAAATACTCTTTAGCCGAAGGAAAGATAATTGTTGGAGGATTGAAGATTGGAGGAAATCCACAAACTTTGGTCAACAATCTGAGATACCAATATGAAAAGGCATGTGAAAAAGACCATGATTATCTCCATAGAATAAAGAATAGAGATAAGGAATTCCGTACTACCAACTTTCTCATATCCAAGACCGTCATTCAAGAATGCCCTTTTGATGAAAATTTCAAGTATTACGGATATGAGGATGTCTTGTTAGGCAAAAGTCTCTCTTCAAAAGGTTATCATATCAGCCACATAGACAATCCTATATTGCTGGACGAATATGAAACTAACTATCAGTTTATCAACAAGACAGAAGAAGCTTGCCGAACACTCTTTCAGTTCAGAAACGAACTGAAAGGTTACTCCAAAATACTTGATTATGCAAGAAAAATAAAAAAACTGCACCTTTATTCAATCTGCCAAAAACTATATCCGCTGCTCAGCCTACCAATAAAAGCTAAGCTTACAGGCAATAAACCCAGCATTTTTTGGTTTAATATATATAAACTATTATATTATATACATCTATATTAAAATATATAAACATAGCGATATTTAAATATGAGCAAAAAGATATTGACAATCATCCTATTCCTGATAGTTCAGGTAGTAGTATTCCATTCGCAGGCAGCCATTGGAGACTGGAAAGCCTATATGGCATATCATGATGTGCAGGAAATAGAACAAGCTGGAAACCTTGTGTTTGTACAAGCTTCCAATGGTCTCTATATCTATAACAAGAATGACCAAAGTATCCAGACATTCAGCAAGGTAGATTATCTCAGCGATTGTAATATTTCTCATATCGCTTACAATAAGAGTACCAAGCGTCTTGTTATTATTTATTCTAATGGAAATATTGACCTCATGAACATCAATAATTATGAGGTTACTAATCTCTCTGAATATTACAATACTTTCATATCCGAAGACAAGACGGTCAATAACATTTATACATACGGCAACTATGCATACCTTAGTACTGGATTTGGCATAGTAAAACTTAATGTTAGCAAAGCAGAAATTAGTGATACTTACAATCTTGGATTTAAAGTTGACTGGTGCGAAATTAATGGCAATAAGATTTATGCTTATAGCCAAACTAATGGTAAATACACGGCTTTACTTTCAGATAACTTATTGGATAAAAATAAGTGGAATAAGGAAGGAGGTTACAGCGCAAAGGTTGAAGAAGATAAGAGCGAACTGAAACAGTTAGTTAGCACGTTGAATCCTGGAGGACCAAAGTATAATTACTTTGGCTGCATGCGCTTTACTAATAATCAATTATATACATGCGGAGGTGGTTTCTCTTATATGGAATTTTCAAGACCAGGATGCGCACAGGTATTAAAAAATGATACCTGGCAAATCTTCGAAGATAATTTAAGTACAAAAACTGGTTATAGATATATAGATACAGATAATTTAGACATCGACCCATTAGATCCAAACCATGTATTCGTAAGTGGAAGAACTGGTATTTATGAATTCCAAGATGGTAAGTTTGTAAACAACTATACCATAGATAATACTAACAATATATTGCAAGCAGCAAGCACAGTGAAAGATCCTACCCAATATAAGAATTATGTAATAGTAAACGCCTTGAAATATGACAAGGAAGGTAATCTTTGGGGATTTAACAGTATTAGTCCCTCTACTTCGTTATTTGCCTATACAAAAGACAAAGAATGGGTATCTCATCATAAATCTGAATTTATGTATTCTGAGAATAAGTCTCTTGAAAATGTAAACAATATCATAGAAGACAGCCGTCGTCTTCTTTGGTTTGGAAACAATCATTGGGATTTCCCATATCTATATTGTTATCAACCATCTACAGATGCTGCAATATGTTACAAAAAATTCACGAATCAAGATGGAACAGAAATAGCTGTTGGTTACGTAAGAGCTATTGCAGAAGATAATAAAAACAATATTTGGGTTGGTACTTCAGCAGGTCCTTTAATGCTTGAAGCTTCACAGATTACGAAAGATTCACCTGTTTTTACACAGGTAAAAGTACCTCGTAACGATGGAACCAACTATGCAGACTACTTATTAAGTGGGGTGGATATTACATGCATAGCAATCGACAAAGCCAATAGAAAATGGTTTGGAACAAGCGGTAATGGTGTATATCTTATCAGTGATGACAACATACAACAGTTACAGCATTTCACTCGTTCCAATAGCCCCTTATTATCAGACGACATCGAATCCATAGCCATTAATACGGAAAGTGGAGAAGTATATTTTGGTACAAACCTTGGTCTGTGTTCCTATCAAAGCGATGTCAATTCCATCAATGAAGAGATGAACAAAGATAATGTTTGGGCATATCCTAATCCTGTTAAACCTGATTATACTGGACTCATAACCATAATAGGATTGACGAATAAAGCAGACATTAAAATCGTCACATCTAATGGAGTACTTGTCAATAAAGGCACAAGCAATGGTGGAATCTACCAATGGGATGGAAGAGACCTGAAGGGCAAGATGGTAGCAAGTGGCATCTATATGTTAGAAACGGCAACGAGCGATGGAAGCAAAGGTACGGTTTGCAAAATAGCAATCATTAGATAATAATGAAGAGAAAGATTTGGATAGACAATTTAAGAGGATTCTGTATGCTCGCTATTTTACTGGATCATACAGAAATATACTATACAGGAGAAAACGTCATTGACTACAATCTATATGTAGCCAACGTACTCATTGTATTTTTCATTTTGTCTGGATATCTCATGTATAAGGCAACTTTCAATATAAAGCATAAATTGCATTCCATCTTTAGAACTCTTTTCATTCCATACATCGTCTTTACCACAGCTATGTATATTCCAAAGAATATCATCCATAGTAAAGGAATTGATTTTATAGAAATGGGAAAAAACATACTGATGGGGCAAGCCTCATGGTTTATTGCGGCTTTGATCATAGCAGAATTGATATTTTTAATAGGAATATGGATAAGCAAGGGAAAAAATATGCCATTAGCAATAATGGGAGTCCTCGGTTTCGGCCTATCAATTTACTTATCCTCTAAAAATCAAACTTATTTTTGGCAATTAGACAATGCTCTACAAGCATTACTCTTCCTTTATATAGGATATCTTTACCATCAATATGAATCCATTTTTAATACCATCAACAAGATGCCATATACATTATTATTATTCCTATTATTAATAGGTATAAAAATATATGAATACCACATCCAAATGGATATGTTGATATGGCATATTCATATCACTAATTATCCTATCTTTCTCATTGATAGCATGATCTTTAGTCTAATGGCTATACAATTATTCCAAACTTTACCGCCCATCAAGTGGCTCAGTTGGATAGGAAGGCATTCCATTCTATATTATTTCCTTTGTGGAGGAATACCATTAATAACCAGTAAACTCTTACATTACATAGGATTAAACTATGGCGGGAATTATCTCTATATCTTGCTGGCTTTTTCTTGTGTTTGTATAATAACTACTCTTATCACTTATTTCATTTATAAATATATACCATCAATTACTGGAAAATATGAATAAAATTATAAAATTAAGTCCATGGGCTTTATTGGCAATTATATCATTTATAGTGATATTTGCTTGTTCATTTTATGCACATACAAATTATCGGGTATTTGCTTACGACCAAGATATATTTTATGTAATTGGCAGAAATTGGGCAGAAGGAAAACTCCCATATGTAACAGCATGGGACAGTAAAGGACCTTTTATTTTTTTCTTCAATATGTTAGGCTACCTTATAACTAAGAGTGATATCGGAGTAGTTCTTTTGGAATCTATCAATTTCACATTAGTTTCATGGTGCAGCTACTTTTTATTAAGCAAATATTGTTCTAAAAAAACATCATTTATATATACCTTGTTTTTCATCGCAAGCCATATAATCATCAATAGTGGTGGAGACCAGGTAGGAGATAGTAATCTATTACTTTCCGTTATTTCCATATTTCTGGTTTATAACTGGAACAGAAAATATCAAGACGGTATAATAGAGCATCCATGGAAGTACACTTTTATTTATGGTTTATTCTTTGCATCATGCCTACTTTCTCGCCTAACAAATGCCGTAGCCATTTGCGCAAGTATTCTTGCTATAGTTAGCATATTAGTTTATCATAAAAAATGGAATAACTTAATAAAAAATAGCATAGCCTTTATTGCAGGATGTTGTACTTTTGCACTTCCTTTTATTATTTACTTCAACATACATAACGCATTATCAGACATGTGGTATGCCACATTTCTGTATAATATAGAGTATGCTATGCACTCTCAACCATTTGCAATAACAGAAACACATTTCCCTCTCATATATTTTATCTTCTACAATATATCCATTCTATCAGTTTTATTATCAGCCATTATAGCTATCATCTGTAATACAAGAAAAAAAACAGCTTATATTTGGGGATTTATAGCAATCTGTACTATAGGTTGGATTATCAAGAGCTATGCAAATGCGAATTATACTATTTCATTTTTACCTATTCTGTTTGTAGCTTTCATTGAGTTATCCACACTATATAAAACAGACAAAAAGAAACTGTACCTTGCCGGTATATACATGATAAGTATAGTTATCCTCATAGGAACAAGTAATTATATACGAACAACTATGTACTACGAATCTATTGCCAGAGAAATGAGAAAAGATGCACAATATCAAATAGACATGATAAATAACATTCCTAAAGAAGATTCCTTTATTATCTATAATGGATTGCCTTATGTATTTGCCACCCAAAATATCCGCCCTTATTATCCATATTGGATATGCCAAGATTGGGCTATAGATAACGGAATGTCCTTACGTTCCAAAGTAAGAGATTGTTATGCTAAAGGGGATGTCAAATGGATTATCGCTTATGATTATGAGCACAGCCATATCAAAGACATTCTACTTGACAGATATTCTATTTCTAAAAAAGACAAAAAAAATAAACTTACATTATTCAGATTAAAATGAGTAATCTAAACAAACTTTTGAATAGCAATAAAATTCTAAAAACATGGTGTACTATTTATGCCATGTTTTTAGCCATAAATATAGGTATCTCCTTATTCAATAAGGAATATTTACATAGTTCTTGCTTTGCAGATTTGTTTATCAATTATCAAGGAGGTTTTGTACGACGAGGACTACTTGGTGATTTTTTACTATACTGCTATCATCAAAACATAGATCCATATACAATAGCCATCAGTTTATCATTTATATCTTATGGAGTTATCACCATATATATGTTGTACCAATTCTATAAGAGACAATATAATATAGGACTTCTCTCTATCACATTTCTATTAGGTGGATTTGGCGCAAATGGTTTTGAGTATTACAGAAGAGACTTCATCATCATAGTCATTTTTTTGGCAGTAATGTTTCTTTGGAAGAAAATTAAGCTATGGAAATGGCTTATCATTGGTAATATTCTTTTTGCCTTGACCATCCTATGTTATGAACCATTTATTTTCTTCGGAATACCTTTTGCAGTATTACTCACTCACTTAAAATCCAAAAACTGGTCAAGATCCATCAGTTCTTGGATTCCATCATACATTACATTTTTTATGACATGTCTCTATTCTGGAGGACAACATGTCTATGATGCTATATGCATGTCAACTAAAGGCTTCTTAGAAGAACCCGGCGTTATGAGCTTTCTGTTGGATAAAAGTACAGATGTCATGCTTTTCCATTTACATATCAACTTTCTAAATGGAGCTTCCTCTACACCTTCTTTTTTAGTCAACATGATTGTAATCAGTTGTATGATTTACTTTTATGTCAATGCTACAGCCATATATAGTCAAGATACAAAAGTTAGACATCAACGCCCGTACCTATTGCTTCTTTTAGCATTTAGTATGATCTGTCTGACACCCATGTTTACAGTACTTTCCATTGATTATGCACGCACATTTACCTATGCAGCCATCAGTTCTTATATCATTTTCTTTACTCTCAAAGAAGAAGAACTTCAATCAATATTCCCTACAAAAGCCTATTATATAAGCAATAAGATACTAAGCACTTGCGATAAATATATCAAACCCACCAAAGGAAAGATACTATTTATCATGATGTTCGTCGGATTATCCCAATGCACAGGTATGGGATTTATAGAGTCAGTAAAATCCGGACAAATCGGAACTATCCTACGAATTATCTACCATCATTTTCTCTAAGCTTGTTTAATCAAGTGTTTTACTTTCATTTTTAAACTCCAAGGAAGCATTTGGGCAAAAAACTGAATCATATCAAATATTCTAAAACTGATACTATTTCTTATACTCTTAAGCAAGGAAGTATTATTATATTGGAACTGCAGGAGAACTTGACAAAGTTCTCCTTTATCTTTCTTGTCATCTACATAAGTTTGTAATTGAACAGGAAGTTCATTTTGCCAGTTTTTTTTTCTGATAATGGCAATAATATGTCCATTATCCATCCTTTTCGTCTCTACTGAGGCAAATCCATCCAACAACTCAGTCACATTGACATGATGAGCTTTATTCCAAATATAGAGTTTTCCATTTCTTTCATCCACATTATATTGATGGAATCCTTTATATTTCTCCATCTCGGCTTCATTTGGATGATGATTCAGATAAAGAATACCGCCCTCACGCAAAGAAATCAAAGACTCTATGATACCCTTGACAGGAGCTGACGAATGATCCAGCGCATTCTGTATGGTAATCAATGAAGCATCATGATTCTGAATAAACGCAGAAAGATATTCAGACATACCAAACTCTATCTGCGGTAATTGTCTTTTACTTTTCTTTAATATATGATTGAAATGAAAAGCAAGAGGATCAACATAATGTATGTCTAATGGAATAAGTTGACCATTTTTCTCTATTTTATCGCCAATAGCATAACTCATTCCGCACCCCACATCATACACTTTAGGTTGCTCAAAATTCAAGAGAAAATCATTCGCATCAAAACCTTCTAATTCTATCTTTGAACCATAGTTAGCCCATCCCATCATTCCTCGAAATGTATGAGACCATCTATATACATTATTCCAAAATGCTATTTCGTATGATATTCCATCAAGCCACTTTCCTGAGATGACCGTTTGATTACTATTGATTTCCATTCTATCTTGCTTAAAAAGTTATTAGACTGCAAAGATAACTCTTTTTATTTTTTTACTTAAACAAAATTGAAAAAAAATATCTATATATCAATTATTATTTGTATTTTTGCATCTATGAAGTTGAGTATCATCATACCTGTTTATAAAACCCAAGATACTCTGGACAGATGTTTACAGAGTGTTTTACTGCAATCATTCACCGACTATGAGATTATTCTCGTAGATGATGAATCTCCTGATGACTGCCCCAAACTTTGTGATGAATATACACAGAAAGATGAAAAAATACAAGTTTTTCATAAGAAAAATGGTGGTTTGAGTGATGCTCGAAATTTTGGAATAAGACAAGCAAAGGGTGAATATATCACCTTTATTGATAGTGATGATGCCATTGCTCCCAACACGCTTCAACATATCATGGATGAATTGACAGCTTATCCACAGGTAGATATTCTCGAATATCCTATATTGGAAAGGGTTGGAAACAAACATAAGGAGCATCTGCTTACGTTCGCACCTAAAGTATATCAAAATCCTATTGATTATTGGCTTGCAGAACGTACATATTTGCACACCTACGCTTGCAACAAAGTATTTAAACGTAATTTATTTGAAAAAGTTTTATTTCCCCAAGGAAAAACTTTTGAGGATGTTCTAACTATACCAAAGCTAATAGGAATAGTTCCCTTCCATAACAATGAATACGTAAAACCTGTTATTCGGATTACCGATAAAGGACAATACTTATATTATTGGAACAGTAACAGCATTACAGCTAAAGCAAAAAGCTACGATTTCCAGTGTTTATACGAAGGACATAATAGAACTTTGTTATATGTATTTGAAAAAATAGCAGACAACAAAGATCTAATTATCAAATACCAATATCCCATACAAGAGTTTATGGTTCAAATACTGAATATGCTCTTATATATCTACGAGTTATCAGGCAAATATGAAGATAATCCACCAGTTATCCACTATGTTGAAAAACTTGGTAAAGTGGTGAAAATCAAAGATTTAAAACTCAGATTATTAAACTTATTAGGTTATCATAACTTATGCAGACTCAACAGAATTATACACAGAATTTACAGGCACCGATAGTAAGTTTCATCGTTACTACTTACAATTTGCCTATCGAATATATCAAGGAATGTCTCGACAACATTCTACAACTCTCCCTGAATCCTAAAGAGAGAGAAATTATTCTCATTGACGATGGTAGCGATATCTGTCCTTTGAATGATTTGGCGGAATATCTGCCAAATATCATCTACCTGCGCCAACCTAACCAGGGCGTAAGCGTAGCACGCAACTATGGTATGAAAATCGCTACTGGAAAATATATCCAGTTTATTGATGGTGATGATTATATCCTAAAAGCAGCTTATGAACACTGTCTGGATATCGTGAGATACCATCAACCAGATATCGTCACATTCAATTACTGCAAAAATAATAAGAATATAGAGCCTTCATACGAATTGCCGACACCTGTTACTGGTACAGATTTTCTTAACAATAACAACCTCCATGGTGCTGCTTGGTCGTATATTTTCCGCCACAGTATCGTTGGAAGCCTGCAGTTTACTCCAGGAATCGTTTATGGAGAAGATGAGGAATTTACTCCTCAACTCTTCTTGCGTGCAGAAAGGATTTTCAAGATCAATACTGAGGCTTATTTCTATAGAGACAACAAAAATTCGGTAAGCCATCAATATCATAAGGAGAAAATTCAGCTGCGTATGGACAATAGCATGGAAGTCCTTTTACATCTTCAGCAACTGTTGGACAAGATACCTGTAGCTGAGCGCCAGGCCCTAAACCGCCGTATCGCCCAACTCACAATGGACTATCTGTATAACAATATCCGTCTGAACCATTCTCTGATCAGTTTGAATAAATGTATCAAGCAGCTGAGATCACATGGACTATATCCGCTTCCTGACAAGGATTATACCAAGAAATATACGATGTTCAGAAAAGCTATCAGTACCTATGTGGGAAGAATCGGCCTTTTGCTTTTCATTAAGAAATAAACAAGTTTTCTACTTATCATAATAAAAGTGCCCATTTTTTTAATATTTTAGACAAAACTGATAGTTGATCGAAAAAATGAAAATTCTACTTTTAGGCGAATATAGCAATGTTCATGCCACGCTTGCCGAAGGACTTCGCAAGTTGGGGCATCAGGTCACCGTTTTGTCCAACGGTGACTTTTGGAAAAATTATCCACGGGATATCAACCTGGTAAGAAAGCCGGGAAAGCTTGGCGGAATGCTTTATTTGGCCAAGTTATTAACAAATGTGCATAAACTACGTGGATATGACATTGTGCAACTCATCAATCCAATGTTTTTAGAATTAAAAGCAGAGCGCATCTTCCCTATCTACCGCTATTTACGCCGACATAATAAAAAGATAATACTGGGTGGATTTGGCATGGATTATTATTGGGTAAATGTATGTTGTAAAGATAAACCTCTGAGATACAGCGACTTCAATATCGGTGATGAATTACGGACCAATGCTGATGCGCTGAAAGAAAGAAAAGACTGGCTTGGAACGGAAAAAGAACGCCTCAACAAGATGATAGCGGAAGATTGTGATGGAATCGTAACTGGACTCTATGAATACTGGGCATGTTATCAACCAAGTTTTCCACAGAAAACTACATTTATCCCCTTTCCTATCCATACTTATCCACAATATTCCAACATTTCTGATGACAGCCATAAAAAGATAAAACTATTCATCGGTATCAGCAAAAACAGAAGCGAATATAAAGGCACAGACATCATGCTCAAGGCTGCACAGGCCATTGCTCAGAAATATCCCGATCAGGTAGAACTTCGTGTGGCGGAAGGTGTACCATTTGCTGAATATGTAGAAATGATGAATGGCAGCGATGCTATCCTCGACCAGCTCTACAGTTATACTCCAAGTATGAATCCGCTGGAAGCCATGGCAAGGGGGATTATCTGCATCGGTGGTGGTGAGCCAGAAAATTACGAGATTATACACGAGGAACATTTACGTCCTATTATCAATGTGCTTCCCAACTACGAAAGCGTATATCAAGCACTGGAACATCTTGTATTGCATCCTGAACTCATTCCTTTGCTCAAGCGGCAAAGTATTGAATACATCAGCAAGCATCACGACTATATCAAGGTTGCTAAAAGATACGAGGATTTCTATCAGGAAAAGTCAAACCTGGCGAACTAATTGACATAAGAATATTGCCCAAATTATAGTCCTTAGTTTGGGCACTTGTTGCCCACCTCGTGAGCAACGGTTGCTCGTCTCATGTTCACCGGTTCCCCATCACGTGGTCCCCAAGGGACCGCTTGAAGGTTGACTTTTCCTGATTTCTGTAGACACTTTTTTACTTTATAAACTAAAAAGGTAGACACTATCAATTTCATAAAACTGAAATAGTAGACACTCCTTATTTTTCGTTCCTAATTTTATAGACACAATAA
>NZ_SGVY01000054.1 GCF_004535825.1 Segatella hominis
TGACTGATAATAGTCGCAAAGTAAAGACAATTTGTCTTCCTTACTGTAACTTTTGTACTTTTTACTCATTACTAAACACATTTTATTAATTAACCATAAATGTGTCTATCTATATCAGTATAAGTCATGTTGCTTCCAACCCTGTAATTGCCATCAAGAATGTTCCAGGAGCATGTAGACATAGATTAGTATTTCTTAAAGCCTCTTCTGAAATATGTTCTATCGTGTCATAAATAACATTATAATTCAGCTCGCCACTTGAAATCCAATTAATCTTGCCGTTATAATAATCAGGGATTCCTCGATAAGGTGTTGCACCAGCAGAGAATGTGCAGAGTACATCACCAAAATATCCAATTTCCCAATCCTCCGGAATTCTCCCTATCTCCGTATTTTTGAATTTCGTTTCTTTCATACCTCTCAATCTTTTTTTTGTGGCTTTTCAAGCACCACCCACACACCTGCATTAACCTTGCCTTCATGTCGAATGATGCCAGCTTTCTGCATTGCCGCCAAATCGCGTTCTACTGTACGCTGTGTCACCGACAATGTTTCCGACATTTCTTTTCCTGTGATTAACGGATTTTTCTTGATAGAAGACAAGATAAATCGTTGACGTTCCGTAAGGTTTGTTTCCGACATGTTTCCGACATTTGTTTCCGACATGTTTCCGACATTATTGGTGTTATTAGTGCCGTTTACACCGACATTACGGTAAATGGTAATCAGCGTTCCGCTGACATGATTCTCGATTTTAGGCTCAGGAAGTCCCATCTTTTTCAATCCTTGACGTATCTTGTTAATGCCACGCCCCCATGTCTCGATAAAGCCAGCCTTGTAGAAGGCATTGGCTATGTTGCGGTTGCGAGGTTGTGAAGCATGTTCGGCAAACAACTTCTCTTGATTGATACCTTCGGGCAGTTTGCCATCGTTCCAAAGCATAATGCAGTCGTCATATACTTTCATTTGTGTATGTACTCCCATATAGTCACGGTGTACGATGGCATTGCAAATAGCCTCACGCAACACATCCTCGGGTATTTCCAATTGCTCTATACGTGTTATCCCTTCGTAGTGAATAGGAGACAAAAGGTACTTGGAACGCAACAATTCAATGATGCGGTTTACCATTTGCAGGATATTCCCTTCTACAACATCCTGTGTGATCAAGTCGCTCTCGTCATTGTGGAAACGACCGATACGGAAATCGCAAGACACAAAGAATCTCTTCGGGTTCTTGCCAAAGAGCAACAAGGCGGCTTGCTTGAGCTGTCCTTCCTCAGTTATCAAGTTCAGACTTCGCAGCACAGCTTCAGTAGATGAAGTATAGGCGTCACCCGAAATTCGTCCCACTTCAATGCCTTTACGCAAGAAGTAGTCGATAGCTTGACGGTCTATGTCGTTTAACGTGGCTCCGGCGACTGGCATATCATCCCATGACCACCCCATCTTTTTCAAGATAAAGTTCTGCAATGCCAGTCCCTTTAGTTCTTGCTTGGTAGAACCACTACGATAGTGGTAAACACCACGGTAAGCCACAGGCATACTGCTTGGTGTCACCACAATCTCTATGTATTCTTTTTCTCCTTCTGTAAGTAGGTTTACATCTTCCACGATGCCAAGGTAGTTGACAATTTTGTTAGGAATGTCTTCCATCAGCTTCTTGGCATCAGGCAGACCTATTACCTGCTTTTCATCATTCACACCGATAAAAATGTGACCGCCTTGTGCATTGGCGAAACCACATATCCATTTCAGATATTCGTCTCGCCAAGATTCTTTATATTCTATATTTTGACTTTCACTTAGCATGATGTTATTTTCTTTGTTAAAGCGTAAAACCCATTTCGGCAAGGTAGCCGTTTACCTCACTTTCGTACTCACTCACCTCTTTTGTCAATTCAGGTAGTGTATTCTCGTACCGCTCCACAAGCAAAGTAACTTCTGTACCAATACGATGAGTGACTGATTGCATCAGTGCCATGCAACCGCCAATGACAGTGGCGAGCCACTTGCGTTCAACAACAAGTGTTCTAATTTCATCCTCAGTGAGAGTGGCGTATTTCTCTACCACCTTATTCGTCAGTGTTGTCGTCAGTTCCTTGATTTGAGCTTTCAGAGAAGTCAATTCGTCATTTTTGTCAAGATACTCCTTAAACACGACAAGTGTGTCAGAAAGAAGGGGATGGAAGTTCTCAATTTCACCAATTCTTCTCTTGATGTCCGTTTTGTTGAATTTTTCCCATCCAGCAAAAACGTCTTGATGCTCTGCAATAAAGGAGTTTCTTGCAAGTTTGGCATTTTTGTTGTTGCTTGGCATATCTGCCAAAGTCAACAAAATTTCCTTTTCCCCTTTTATCGGTTTCTTACAAGTTGCAGATTTGTATGCTGCTCTTATTTCATTAACCTTGTCATAGCCATTGAAATCATCCTCGTGCTCCTCTGTCATTTCTTGTATCAAAGACTCGATCTCTTCTTGTTTTGCCTTTAGGGTATCAATATGATGCTTCTCGTCTGAAAAATATTCATCAAGTACAATCTTTACAGGAAGAAGGTCGCATACTATTTCGTCATACATACAAGGTATCTCTTTTGTCTTAGACTTATTGCTTTCAGTATCGCTGCCATTATCCTTCTTGTTCTTCTTTTCCTTGACTTCCTTTACCTTGATGGCTTTCACTTCTGGATAAGTCCAACCATCATTGGAAATCATATAACAATCGTCCTGCATGGTATCTGTCCAGTAGTTTAGCAGGACATCATAGGTATCATAAGCATCTACGAGTCCACTATGCTCCATAGTTTCCGCTAATAGACTTTCAGACCAGTCGGCAATCAATTCTTTTGGATGGACACCTTGATTGATAGCCATCATCTTTGGTTCGACATCTTCTTTCCATCCATTTAATACCTTGGCAAAAGCCTCCCCTTGTGCTTTATAGGATGAATCATTGTCTATGACATCGTTGACTTCTTCTTTTTTAGGCTTTAAGGAATAGTACCCATTGTTGACATCACAGAAAAGTTTATCCTTCAAAGTTGGGCAAGCCTTCCAAAAGATTTCCATGTTTTCAACATCGGTTGCAGGAAGCCCACCATGCAGATGAGCTTCTATGTCGTGCTGAATCTCAGTGCCTATAGGTTGGATGTAACGAGAAATATTCAAATTGTAGTCATTCTTCTCTATCTCACTCCATTCTACCAATCGGCAATAATGTGGTATGGTTTGCTGGGCATCCCAAGCATCTACGATGTGTTTGATATCCTGTTCACGAAGGCGGTTCTTCGCACCATCTTTCGTAAAGCCGTCTTTGGCATCAATGACAAAGATACCCTTACGGCAATCCTTATTTTTCTTGTCGATGATGATGATGGAAGCAGGAATACCTGTACCAAAGAAAATATTTGGAGGTAAACCGATTATACCCTTGATGTAATGTTTTTCGATTATATCCTTACGGATATCATATTCGGCATTTCCACGAAATAGTACACCATGAGGCAAGATGCAAGCGCCACGTCCAACATCAGCTTTCATGGAACTGATGAGGTGCAGTAAAAAAGCATAGTCTCCACATTTTGCTGGTGGTAACAGGTTGGCTGTCCAACGATTATATTGGTCAGGAAACATGTCTGAGGCAAGCCAGTTCTTCTGTGAAAAAGGAGGGTTTGCCACACAAACATCAAAGGTGCTCAACATACCATATTGAGTGAACTGAGGATTGCCCAAAGTATCTCCCACCTTTATCTCTGCATTGCTGACTCCATGGAGAAGCATATTGAGTTTTGCCAATGCAGCCGTGCTACTATCCTTTTCCTGTCCACAGATAGACACACGAGGGTTGCTTGCTTCTGCCAAAGCACGAAGCAAGAGAGAGCCAGAACCGCATGTAGGGTCGTAAATGGTTTGCTCGGCACGGTCAAGTTCGTTGATGCGTAGCACCTTCGCCATGACACGACTTACCTCAGCAGGAGTATAGAACTGTCCTTTGCTCTTACCGCTCTCGGCAGCAAAGTTCTTCATTAAGTACTCGTAAGCATCGCCCAACAAATCATCGTCAGCTGCACGGTTACGCGAGAAATCAAGTGCATCGTTCTCAAAAACTGCAATCAGTCGAGATAGGGTATCAACCATCGTTTTTCCACTTCCCAACTTGTTTGGGTCATTAAAGTTTGGAAGGGCAAGGTCGCCTATCTGTCTGGCATTCATCTCCTTGATGGCCTCCAACTTTTGGTTGATTAGCTCTCCAATTTTGCCGTTCTGTTTGAGAGCAACAAAATCTTTGAAGTAGCAACCATCTGGAACTTTCAGACGGAAGCCAGGTTGTCCAGCTTTGTCTGACAGATATTTGATGAAGAGAATAATAAGAACATAGTCTTTATATTGACTGGCATCCATAGAACCACGCAAAGCATTGCATGACTCCCAAAGTGCACTGTATAATTGTGATTTTTTTATAGCCATATTATTTGTATATTAATTATGAGTTCTGTGAAGCAAGGCGGTAAATTTCATAAATGTCTTGCTCGGTCATTGCTGGGAATAAAGCCTGTAAGTCATCACGTAAGTCCCAACTTGCGTTGCTGTCAGGGTCTTGCCAATTACGCCCAGCATTCTTGTATATGAATTCATCTATAGTCTTGATGATGCGGATAGTCTCATCTTTGTCTTCTGGAGCATGCCATGTGGCACGATTGTTCCATAAGGCTTTACTACGCTTGTTTGTCAAGTCGGATGGTGCGTCATTACCATGTTTGATAGCTTTTATATGTTCTATGAGAGCTTCTATCTTTTCTTTTGCCGTGGCATTGCGAGCCTTTAGCTCTTCAAGGAGTGCCTGCAATTTGTCACTGAAAAGTTTATATTCCTCCGCATCACCGCTGTTCCAGTCTGTGTTTACTCGGCGAGCCTTACCTTCGATAGCCTCTGCTGCTCCATTGGCATTACCTCCTGCTTCGTGTATGGCTTTTTCGGTTGCTTCTTCGGTGTCTGTAGAGTCATTGATGAGGTCAAGAAATGAGAAATCTGCCGATGATGGAATGAATGTTTCTGCATCCTCTGCCCTAATGTGTTGGTCAAGAAGTTGACGCATATCGGGGTCAAGCGTCTTTGGGTCAAAGTCATCACCTGATTTTTGCTTGACTTTTCGCTGAACCGTTCCCGCTTCTCGTGAAAGTGAGGCGAAATGATTTATTTGTTCTGCCGTGAAATCTGTTTTTGCGAAATAGTCCGACATGTTGTTATATGCCGTGACCATACTTCCTGTAATACTATACATGATGTTACGGCGAGCTTGCGCAGGTTCTTCGCCATCATATTCCTTGACATAATATTCAGACAAAGCCTCCAAGTCGTTCAAACTTTTACTCTCCCAAATAGTTTTTAATCCCTCGTATGCTTCTGTGACAGCAAGAAGTTTTTCCTTGCATTTATTCACTGCACTATCCAGAAGTCCATCTATGTCCACATCATCGAGTCCTTCAAAGCCTGAACCATCATTGAACTTGGTGACAACATTTTCTATGCTGTTGAAAAGATTCTTGAAATCAACAATGCGTCCAAATTCTTTGTGAGTCTTGACTATAATGTCGCCCTTGTCATCTTTGATGTCCTCGCCAAGTCGGTTGACACGACACACTGCTTGGAACAGTGTATGGTCTTTTATCTCATTATCTATATAGAGAATAGTGGCGCAAGGGGCATCAAAGCCTGTAAGCAACTTGTTGACTACAATTAAAAGTTTCATCTGGGCAGGACGCTTCACGAAAAGCTCTTTTGCCCACTTTTCATACTCATCAGCATTCTTTACTCCAGCTTCTTCAAACGATTTCTTCGCCCAGTCGTACTTGAATTTTGCTTCTGTAGTCTTGTTATTATCGGCAGAGTTGTTGACTATATCACTGTCCGTAGGATCGTAACTTGTTACAACTGCACATCTACCTTTCAAATCGCTACTTGAGAAAAACTTATAATAACGATAGGCTTGGAAAATAGAGCCAGCTATGAGCATGGCGTTACACCAATCATGTTTCAGTAATCCATAATTCAAGTCATCAAGAATGCTGTAACCAATACGTTCTATGCGTTCTTTTGTGGAATAGATACGCTCCATTGTTGCCCAACGTTCTTCCACCATTTGCTTTTGCTCTGGGGTAAGTTCACGCCCTGCTGTAAGTGCAGCAAGCTTTTGGTCAATCTTCTCTTTGCTCGTAAGTTGCTGTTCCACATTGCGGTATTCATATTGTAGGTCAAGGATAACCTTGTCCTCAACTGCTTGTTTGTGAAGGTATTTATGAATATATGGTCCGAATGTGCGTTCTGACATGCTCTTAATGGCATTGTATGGGTCACCTTTGTCTTTCTTCAGTAAAGGTGTGCCGGTAAAACCTATAAGCATGACTTCCTTTCCCATGATAGCACGCATTGCTTCATGGAGGCGACCGCTCTGGGTTCGATGACATTCATCAACAAATACGAAGATGTTGTCACCTTTTACACTGAAATGATTACCATATTTTTTTGCAATGATAGTTTGCAGTTCATTCAGATACTCATCAAGGCTGACTTTTGTTCCAGACTCATCCTTTTCAGCTTCATCATTATGTTTGTGTGCGCCAAACTTGTGAATTAACGAACAGATTAGCCATTCGTCTCCCTTGTTTAATGTATCAAGAAGGTCGCTGCACGATTCTGCATGATGAAGTTTGTTGCCTCCCTTTACAAAAGTACCAGCAAGCTGTAAGTCAAGTTCCTTTCGGTCGGTGATTACAACGACACGAGGATTGGAAAAGTTCTTCTGGATATAGGAAGCCAAAGCTACCATCGTAAGACTCTTTCCTGAGCCTTGCGAGTGCCAAATGACTCCACTTTCTTTTTGAGGCATTCTTTTAGCAGCTGCTTTAATAGCATATATCTGATGAGGGCGTAATACCTTCTTAATACCACCATCATTCAGCACACCATAATGAAAGAAGAACATAAAGTTCTCCTTGTCGAAAAACAGACGGTATGCTTCTTTCTCTGTAATAGTGTCACCAACTTTATTTGTATCTCTTTTCCATCTGCACCAAAAGGAAAGAGGAGTACCTATTGTTCCGTAACGAAACTCCACGTCATCATTTGAGGCAATGGTGAACTGTGTTGTGGTAAAAAATGATGGAATAAAATCACGTTCGTTGCTAAGATGCTGTTTTATGCCTTCCTCGTAGTTGACTAAACTTCGTTTCAGTTCAATGACAGCAAGAGCTATACCATTCACATAGACCACAATGTCGGGACGCTTGTTCTTGCCAAGAAGTGGGTCTATGTAACTAACCTCTTCTGCAATCGCAAAGTGATTGTTCTGTGGATGGTCGAAATCGTAAAACATTACGTCTTCATGCTTCTCCTCTGGTGATGGTTGTGACTTAATACCCATTATCAGTGTATCGTACAAATCTGTATTGCACTGTATGAGACTACTCATCTTGGAATCACCAAGGCGAGCTTTGTCTTTCAATTTTACCAAAACATCCTCTATCTGCATTTCTGTACGACCTTGTTCTTTCAGAAAAGAGCGTACTTCGTCATCCAATATCGGTGAGTTGGCTACACCCATATTGTTTACATTAGAACCTTTAGCATACTGCCAGTTGCCAAGATAAGTATATCCAAGTTCTTCTTGAAAACGCTTGACGAGAGCATTTTGATAGTCTCTTTCTTTCTGTTCTTGATAGTTTGCCATATTTCTTATAGAGGAAATTCGTTTAATTGTTCTTTTATTTTTTGCCATCCAGGAAGGTATGTTCCAAGAATGTGCCGAAACTTGTCTGTATGGTTCTGCTCAATGAGGTGAGTGAGTTCATGAGCTACCACATATTCAATACAGTTTAATGGCTTCTTTGCCAACTGGAGGTTGAACATGATTTTGCCACTTTCTTTGTGGCACTTGCCCCAACTGGATTGCATTTGTTGAATTGTCCAATTTGCTGCTTTCACCCCAAGAATTTGCTCCCATTTATCAACAAGCCGTTCCATTATTGGTGTTAATTGTTCTTTGTACCAAGTCCATAACACATTGGCTATATTTTCTTTGGAAGTGGATTCTGACACATATATAATAATGTAGTCCCCTTGTATCTCTACATGATGAGTACAAGTTTTGTCCCTAATAACTTTCAGTCGATAAAGTTCACCTTTGAAGAAATGTGCTTCTCCAGAAATATATTCCCTTTCGTCTTGTATGGTATAGGACATCGTTTCCTTTCGTTTTAAGGTTATCCATACCCATTTTTTAAGGATGAACAGCTTTATTTGTTCATCTGTATATTCGTTTGGAGCAGACACATGAACCCTCCCATTTGGCGGATAAACTGCCAAATGTAAGTTCTTGATGGGTTTGTGCTCAATTTCTATTTCGATACCATTAACTAACATTATTTACTTGTTATTCTCTTGCGATAATAGATAAGATTTGTATTCACGCACAATTAACTCTCTCAAATCCACTTCAAGCAAGTCTGCAATTTTTAATAGACTGCTCAAATCTGGTTGTGACGAGTTTGTACACCACTTCGATACGGTGGAAGGTGTAACTCCCATCTGTTCTGAAAGCCATTTATTTGTACGTTTCTTTTCTACCAATACAAGCTTTATTCTGTTTATATCTTCCATACAATTATAATTTCAGCTACAAATATAGTGAAATAAATTCAATTTATAGAATATTTTCTTTATTTTGTATATATATTTAAGAAAAATTACATATAAAGAGTCTTGGTTGGTAAGTTTTGGAGGTATGCAATTCAAAGAAATCGTGTGAAAGAATGTAAAATAGAGGTGTACTTTTGGCAACCTCTACAAATTAGAGTTTAAATACGTTGCCAAAATGTTGCCAAAAATAGAAAAGAAAAAATCCTAACCGCTCATTATCAAGCAGTTAGAATTTTCTTTGGTGCGCCTGATAGGCAAATATGCCCTGTGTTCCGCTGGCATTAGGTGTATATTGCATGAAAGAAGCCACGCCCACATCATTCATCAGCAAGGCAACGGCATCTTCCTGTTCTGATGTTGCACGAACAGGATAACGATAGTCGGGCATTAAAAGGATGCGTCTGTTCCCTCAGTACTGTAAGCCAAAATCTCCCCCATCTCATCATCGCCAGAGACAATCACAAATCCGCTTCCCCTGGCGTCATTATATATATAATAAGGTGTATCAGCTGTTTGAGAGAAACCTTTAGATTTTGCCTTTACCTCTTGGGATTGAGGTAAGGTGACGTATCTTTGAGCTATCTTCGCTGCTTTGCGAGGATTGATATTTTTACTATATACTGCCGGACTAAAGGCTAAAAGGAAACAAACGATGGCCTGTGAAATGGCTATCGAGGGGGAAAAGGATAGGATACTATGAATAACTTTCATGATGACTGTAAGTTGATAATTATTAAAATCTAATAGTTTTATTGATTGTAGAAATATCCATTTCTATATTTTTGCAAAGATACAAAAAATATTCATAATAGACTCGTTTTAAACAATATTTTATAACAAACTCTTATTCCGCCGCCCTACACCGCACCCATATTGTCATGAGTTGTTACGTTAATACTGTGAGTCAACGTGTATTATTAATAAAGTTTAAAGTGGTCAACTATATTTTTATAGTTTCTATCAGAATAATGCAATAGGCTTCAACTGCTTACGAAGCTGCTTTCATTGCTCAACGAAATAGGCTTCATTGACTATCGAAGCCTATTTCGTATTTCGAGGCTTTTTTATTCAAGTTTATGCTTTAGTAACGACAAGTTTTCAACAGGTGGCCAATCGTATCATTGGAAAGGGTGTAACGCTGCCCAGTGGCAGGAGGGCGTTCTTAAAATTCTCTACCACAAAGATACGACTTTATGTAAGAAAATGCAGAATATATTTGCTTTTTGCACAATTTGCACAAAGATTTATATAAAAATGATCTGTTTTTTGGCAGTTTACTTAAAAATCATTATCTTTGCTCCCACAAATATGGAACAAGGAAGAATGATCCTACTTCGTATAGCAGGCAGGACTACACAGGGCAAAGCATACTTCGGCAAGGCTCTAAGTAATCTTCTGTCAGTAAAAGTAATAATGAGTTTGATTGAGACATGTAAAGCCAAATACAAGTTTCGATTAACCCTAAAAGTGCCCCATTGTTTCTGCTGTCAACAGGATACCGCATGCCGCCCGCATGATGCAGATAGAAAAGCAGCGTGAGGAGTATTACAAGCAGCTCGGCACACCGCCGGGAGTGCCGACGATGAAGGGTGCAACTGCAGATCCAGACAATACAGGTATTGGTTACAACAGCATCATTACAGACCTGGGTGACCACAGCGTTCCTGAAGGCTGGATACAGCATCCGAAGTTCAACGGCAAAGGTGATGTCCCAGGTCCCCCTATTCAATGGAGTGAACCGGAGAGTCCTGATAATGCGCAGCCTGCCTATGGTTATGTCCCCACAGACACCACCAACACCGAGGAAATCTTCTTCTATCACTCCGACCACCTCGGCAGTACCTCGTACATCACCAACGCTAAGGCCAATATCACCCAGTTCGATGCCTACCTGCCACGGAGAGTTGCTGGTGGATGAACATTCTTCATCTGAGGATATGCCATATAAGTTCAATGGTAAGGAATTAGACCAGGAAACGGGACTGTATTATTATGGGCAAGGTATATGAATCCAGTGACGAATCTTTGGTATGGAGTGGATGCTTTAGCAGAAAAATATCCCAATTTATCAAGTTATAATTATTGTGCAAATAACCCAGTAAAGTTAATTGATAAAGATGGTAACGATTGGCTTAAAACAGATAAAAAATATTTCTATGATCCTTTAGTTACAAGTCAAGAGGATGCAACTAATAAGTATGGAAAAGAAACCAAATACTTATTTGCAGCGGGAACTCTATTTGCAAAGAGTGGAGCATATTCTTATGATTTGGAAGTTGGAGGTCATGTAAAAGATACCTATACTGGTGAATATATTGCAGGACAAATTAGTACACCGGCTGGAAGTACCATTGTCAACAATAATGCATATTTTAACCGTGATGAACTGAACTTTAGGGAAAAATGGGCTCAAACAGACAATTGTATAGGCAAACTTTTATATGGAATGGCCAATGATATCTTTGTTACAGCGCAAATTTTCGACTTTGGTAATTGGGCTGGTTCTGGAGCAACCAATCCTCTTACAGGTGCTGAAGTTCAATTTTATAATATTGATGGAAGTCCAAATTATAAACCTGCGGATGCTATAGTACCAACATTAGCTACAAAAGGCGTAGGAGGCTTAGGTGATATTGCAGAAAAAACTATGGGAAAAGTAGCTAAGAATGTGATGAGAAGTTTTAATAAACTAAATGCAGCACAGTTTAGCTCAAGTTTCAATAAGAGTTTTGCTGGCTTCTCTCCAAAAGTAAGAGGTTTTTTGAATCGTTGGTATAATAAAGGAATTGAATATCTTAACAAACCTCGAAGAGCTGTTTCTACAGCAAATACTGTATCCCAAAAAAATAAAAATAACGATACGGAATAGTAATAGACAAAAGGTGTGTAGACATGTAAGTTATCATGCTTACATACCTTTACTAAAATTTAACAATATTGTTATGAACAAAATAATAAAAATATTATCAAGTATAATTTGTTTTTTTTGCTTCGTCATTTATGAGTTTATCGATTATTTTAATGATTTTTTGTTTTTTTTGCCAAATCTTCCAGAATCATTTGTAACTGAAAAAAAGTGGGAAAAAATATTACGCAAATTAATTAAAAAATCATAACATTATGAATATGAAATAACCAGTTGACAACAAGAGCTTCCAGAATGCCATCAATGAAAGAGTTTTCCAACAAGTGTATAGCAAAGTATCACCAGGACTATAAAACAAGAAAGAAATGAGCAAGACTATTATGAAATATTTATTGGCTTTATGCCTTATTTGTAATGTTGGCAATGCGTTTGCACAACATCGTTATTATTGCGAGGTAAAGGGTATTGAGAAAGACCTTTCTTCTGGTTTGAAAATAATCTTCGACTTCGGGACAAAGGCTTCATATAATATTTGGGGAGACCTCAGCAGCAAATTGAAATTTGTGGATGAAAATGGCGAAGAAATCAAGTTTAACAGCATGGTAGATGCAGCAAATTATATGGTTGACAAGGGGTGGAACTTCCAACAAGCTTACTCTTCTGCCTATGGCGGAAAACCAGTGATACATTGGATTTTCTATAAAGATGCCGGAAATATGGATAAAGCAAGAGAAGGAATTATGACCAAGACGGAATATCAGAAACTAAAAAAGTGAAGCTATGACAGAAGAAGAAAAGAAAACGTTGGTTGATGCGGTGAATTGCAAGTATCCACATCAGAACTTAACGGAGATTTATTACAATATAGGTAGAGCATTGCCTTTTACTGCTCAAAGATTCCCAGACGGAAGAGTTTCAGACTGGTATCGTAATCAGTATGTGGAGGTTGTACGAGTAGAACCACATGGAAGAGGTGGTAAGTTTGGAAATGTATTTGGTTTTTATTACCATGTTGTGGGTGTGGCTCATGGATGTTGTTGGACATCATAGGTGAGAAGACAACAGAATCTGTTAAGGTTCTCGGTCTTGATGACAAGATTGGCTGTGGTAAATATAAGGATATGACTTTGAAAGAGGTCATCATTAAAGATTGGCAGTATGTCAAATGGGCGATTATAGATTCCCAACACTTCTATACCGATGTTGATAAGGTATTGGAATATCATATGGAGAATAGACCAACACTTGGTCCTAACGATATAATGAGCTTCGGGAAATACAAGGGAAAGTCCATTGAGGAGGTTTGCAAAACAGACCGACAATACCTTATATGGCTTTCACAAAACAACGATTCTTTCAATCTTGATTGGGAGAAATTCAAGTAATCAAATTATAATGTAGCTATGAAGAGATTTATGTTAATATTTTGCTCCCTGCTTATAGCATTCGGAGCAACAGCACAAAGTAAGTTAGGTTCGCAAACTCCTAAGAAATCTATATTCATTACATCAATACTTTTGGTATTGATGACCCTAGTTTCATGTTCTGTCGGATATAAAAACGATGGTAAGGAGGTAACATGGAATACGTGGAATGAAGGAACCGGTTATACTTCAAGTCATGTTGATGCAGACCCAAAGACTTTTGAAATACTGAATGATGATTATGGTCGAGACAAGAAACACGCATTCTACGAGGGCGATATTATCAAAGGTGCCGATGGCGGCTCGTTCCGTGTGCTTACCAAATCGTATGCAGCAGACAATACGCATGTATATGTTTCCGGTGAATTGATAGAAAAGGCGCATCCGGCAACATTCAAAGTGCATTCCTACTATTTTGCAGAAGATGCCAACGATTTTTATTGGGATGGGAAAGCACTGAACGTAAGAGATAAATCGACATTCAAAATCTTAGGCAGTTCAGATTCTTGGGAAACTCATTGGGCAAAAGACAAATACAATGGATACTACCTTGCAGGAGGTGTGATTACAGATATCGATTACGAGACTTTCCACCCGATTGAAGCAAAGACTCCGGACCAATCAGGAGACTATGCCGCTGACAAGCACAAAGTGTTTTTCAGGGACAAGGAGGTTCCCGGTGCTGACCCTGCGACGTTCAAGGAAGTGGACTTCTATATAGGGCAAGACAAGCACAGGGCTTACAATAAAGGGATTCCAACCCAAATAAAAGATTATTCCAAACTCACCGAAGTAGGCCGTTTGATGTATTCCGACGGAACGAATATCTACGATTCCCATTTTAATATCCTTCCTAAAGCCGATGTCGCGACTTTCGAGCATATTTCCGACAACTGGTACAAGGATAAATCGCATGTCTGGTGGAGTTCCCAATTAGTTGCCGGGGCAAATCCCAAAACTTTCCAGCCTGTGTCCGCGGGAGGTTTCGGGGGAGATTTCAACTATGGGAAAGATGACAAACATGTGTTTTGGAACGACTCCATCATTCAAGGTGCTGACCCCGGAAGTTTTGAGAAGATGACATTCCCGGACGGCGACAGTTGGACGGTGTTCGACCGCAACCGAATATATGAAGGCAAGGATTCTCCCAAACTGCGTGAATATCTGAAAAAGAAATATGGGAAATGAGTATGGAAATCATGCTGCGCTATATAGTCGGAATCGCTATTGCTTATGGCATAGGCAAATGGATATATCAGTCGATACGTTCACGGTCGATTGACTATTTTTTATTGGCGATTATTGCGCTTATGGGTGCAGTTTTATGGCTTTCAAGAGGGTTTCTTATCTCCAACCGTGTATATGATTTCTTGATGATTGTCGTATGGCTTGTTGCTGTCGGTTGTTTTATCATTTCCCGAAAATCCCAATATGGCAAGTATTTGAAATTTGCTACTGTTGGCGGTCTTTCTACTTTTCTTGTGCTTTTTGTCTATTGGAATGTAAAAGCGGAGTCTATCAAACCGACAACATTGACAACTCAGCTGAGGGGATATTCAACAAGTAGAATAGTTGAGGTATGTTTCCGTTATAACGAAACTCCATTTAGGAGAAGTTACAATCTCAACCAATACCCAAATGTAAAGCTACTCCCTGAACAGTACGATGTAAGGGTGACTATCAAACCTATCTCGGCCAATGTTGCCAAACTTGAATCAATAACGCTAATTCCAAAAAACAGAAAATGAAGCAGTGGTAGAAAATTCGGGGTTTATAATCTTTGAAATCATATTGAGAATTTAATATGTTTTGAAAGAAATATATTACCTTTGTAGCATAGACGAGATGCCAAGAAAGCATATCAAAACAGAATGCAGCAACAAGAACGGTTGGCAATTCGTTACCTCAAAATCGGACAATCCTCCCAATGTCCTTATTATAAAGGGATAAAGATTATATTCCAAAATATGTATCGTAGAATCAAAATATTTTGGTTAGGAGAGATTATTTATCTACGGACAATCTCCTGAAGCTTATCATATTCCGAGCATGAATTTTCTACGGTTGTGATACGAAAGCGGTAAGAAGGCTTTCAATATGTACTTAACAGAATTTGGTCAAGCCATGATGGTAGCATATATTTTCCCGTCTTTCGTAACATAACGCACATCTTTGGAAGTATAGTTTTGACCTCCATTTTATTCTTCCTCCATTTTATTTTCTATTTCTTCTATCTGTGGCAAAGCCGAAGCGACATCAGCAAAGAGTTTTTCTGTTTCGTATTGTGCAATGCCCATTGGTTGAGTAATGCCACGAAGCGAGAACTCTGCTTTCTTGTTGCTCTTAGTACGGCAGAGAAGCAAGCCAATGGTAGGCTTGTCTTCTAGTGACTTTACCATGTCGTCAACAGCAGAAATATAGAAGTTCAGCTTGCTAACAAACTCTGGCTTGAACTCCACGGCTTTTAGCTCATATGTTGCGTAGTCAATTATGTTGGCTTCACATCAGAAAAGCTTATCCACAAAGGATTCTTTTGATTTCTACACAACATAGATTTTGACTACGCAAAGGTACTATATTATTTTAAACTATCCAAAAAATCCATCAAGTTTTTATCGTCTTTCCAACGATAATTCGTTTTTTCGGACTTTACTTCACAACTTTTTAGAGCTTTTGCCTTCATCTCCATATTTACTTCTGCATAAATATTGGTTGTCTCTACAGATACATGACCAAGCCAAGCCCTTATGGTGTTTATGTCAACGCCAGCTTGCAGTAAATGTGTCGCTGTTGTATGTCGGATCGTGTGTGGTGTAACTCTTTTACCCTTTATCGAAGGCATTACTTTCGACAAAGTATCTGCATGTCTGGTAACCATTTCGTAAACGCCAAACCGACTCATCGGCAAATGTTGGCGATTAAGGAAAACGTGTTCCTCTGAGAATCTATCGGCAATGATGCCTCTCAAAGCCTTGCAAGTATCATCCCACAAAGGGCATCTTCTAGTTTTCCCGCCTTTTCCCAGTATGCTGACAACAGCCAGTCCTTTTCCTTTTGGCAAGTAAACATCCCCGATTTTCAACGAGGCTGCTTCTTCTGCTCGTGCTCCTGTATTGTACAGAAAGAGTAGCAGCACGTAGTCTCTCCATCCCTGTTCGGTATTTTTTGCAGGTGTGTTCAATAATGCGTCCATCTCAGATTTCTCCAAGTATGTTATCTGTGTCCTTGGAGCTTTCTTCACCGGTATGTTTCTTATTTCTCGACACCACTCTATGTGCTCGGGAGAGTTGCTGGCAATGTATTTTGCCAATGCTATGATAGCAGATAATCGTAGATTCCTGGTTTTTATGGAACACTTTCTGCTTATTTCGATGTCGTTCAGAAAAGATGTTGCAACCTTTGAGGTTATATCCGTCACAAGTATCTCCTCTGCTCTGATGTGTCTGTCTTTACAGACAAATGAGACAAGCTGTTTAATAGCGTCCCTGTATGCTCTCATCGTATTTCCCGAGAGGTTGCGGATGTTGGTCAGATAAGTGCAAAGAAAAGCTCTTACCCAATATCCCAAATATGATTCTTTTTCATGTTTCGACTTTCCCATTTCTATATGCGTTAAAAAGATCATTAGCCTCGCTAAGCAAATCGTCTGTCATGCTTAGATAAACAGAAGTGTTAGAGATGTGGTCGTGTCCAAGATAGGTGGACAGTGAGTTCAACAGTCTATTGACATCTTTTCCGGAACGGTACCATTCCGTCAGGCGATGCACGGCAAATGCATGTCTCAGGTCATGGAGCCTCGGTTGGTATCGGGAGCCGTCAGTTCTTTTGATTCCAGCCATCTCCCTTATCCGTTCGAAGGCATTCCGAACCACGTCGATACTTAATCTGTCCATGTTCTTGTCCAAGAACACAAAAGTCTCGTTATCAGACGGCCAACCTTGTGCTTTTCGCCAGCCCAGAAAGTCGTTCAGTAACAAGACCACTTGGTCGTTGAAAGGCACCATTCTTGACTTGTAGAACTTCGACTCTCGTATCACCAGGTATTTTTCACATAAGTTCAAGTCTTTTAGCTGCAGCGAGATGGTCTCACTGATTCGCAAACCTAACACATAAGTGAGCTTCAATATTGCCTGCACGCATCTTGGTGGAGTCTTGCTTTTGTTTTTCTGATAGCTCAAAGCAAGTTCGAAGATTCTCTTTAGCTCCTCCGCTGAGTAGATGTACGGCTTAACATGTTCCAGAGCCTTTGGCTTTTCCTTTGGAAGGACTACTTCTTGCATGTATCCACGAACTATTGCCCATTCGAACATCCACTTCAATGAAGAGTAACGCAAGAACCAACTGGCGGAAACGGTATTGTTTGGACTATACAAAAATGCCGTGCAAATCTTCTCGTCGATGCTCATACATTCCTTGTCTTCACCAATGTATCTGGCGAAGCTGCGCAATATTACGGCTGGCGACTGATATTTTTCTCCCAAAGAACGACGATAGGCGATATATGCCTCCACTAAATCACACACTTTCATAACAACCCCTCCCAATTCATGTCAGCGACCTCACGAAGTGAAGTCATGTCGGTCTTAGCGTAGATTCTTGTAGTGTCCAGGCGCATGTGTCCAAGCAAGTCTGCTATTTCCTTGAGGCTATACCCTGTGTTTATAAGATATGTGGCACAACCATGTCGCAAGGAATGCGGACCATAATGGCGTAGGTTCACTTGGCGCACCACCAGTGCGTCCCTCACCATCTTGTAAATGGAAGAGGTGGAGAGCTTGGAGTGTGGGGCACGTATGGTCAAGAAAAGGTGCTCGTCCTTGGCTTGGTTATAGCGCACATCTTTCAGGTAGGAGATGATGGCATTTCCTGCTACAGTAATCAGCGGCAGAGTCTGAGACTTGCACCCTTTCGCACGGTTTAGGTGGATTTGCTCATTGCGCCAATCAATGTCTCTAAGTTTGAGATTCGCAACCTCGCTGCATCTCATACCATATATGGACAGCAGCAAAAAAATCGCATAGTCTCGTTTCCCCACACCACTTGCGGTGCTTTTTTCCATAAGAATGTTCTGCACGACCTCCCAAGGAACAAAAGAAGGAATGTCATCGTGGCGATACTGCCTCGGTGCATTCATCGACATTGCCAGCACTTCAGTGTTCCACCCTTTGGTTTCACCATAGGCGAAGAAATTACGAAGAACAGATATTATGCCTGCTATGGTACGACGGCAACACCCGTTTTCTTTCTTTTGGATTGCGAGATAATTGTCTAGCGTTTGAGGAGTTATGTCTTTAAGACTACTAGGTGAAATCGTACCCATGAAGTTCTTGAGCATTGAATAGCGACTCTCTATCGTATTCAATGACAAACCTTTCTCGTACTTCAACCAGTCCAGGTATTCCATGACAAAAGGTTTCAATGGAAAGCTGTCTGCTTTTCTTATGTATACGCCCAAGTGTATCAGCCAGTCACGTACAATATTGATGAAACGTTTTCTTGCATATTGTCCATCAATACTATCCTTACCACTCTTTTCCATGGAAGCCCATTTGTCTGCGGCAGACAACAGTTCCTCCTCAGTAATACTATGCGACATATTTGGATGAAGCAAGTCAATGGCATGCAAGTGATATGCGGCGATTTGTCGAAGCGTTGATGTTGCAGCCCCCATTCTTTCCCATTTCTCCAAGTGAGATGTTCTCTCATCCTTCAAGGGATAATTGAGATAGCGTAGCTTGTGGTGGCTTCTGGAAAACAATCTGTTCAATATGCAATCCGTGGTGACATAGCTGTAGTCCATTCTACCTATGTGTGACAACCATTTGAAAGCTATACTCTTAAACTTGCTTACAGAGCTAGGAGAAAAACGACGTTTCATCGGATGGTTCTTGATTGTATGTGCCCAACATTCTGCATTTTCGAAAATCTCTTGGATGGAAACCATACGATTTTCATCGTCTGTTAATCTCAATTCTTGTACTATCAATAACAAATAGTCTGCAATTGACAACAAATAAGAATGGCTCAATCCTTTCTTATACATAAGCGTTAGGTATTCTTCTCGTTCCTTTAATAGAGGAGCATCTAAATGCTTTTGGAGATACCATTTGCGTCTAATAATATATTCAAGCATAAACCACAATATTTAAGGGTTAGAAAATAAATGAATTAACTCACCTCAAATATAGTGAAATTTTAAAAACAGATAATTAAACGTTTAGGATTTTTATAAAATTATGTTGTGTAGAAATCAAAAGAATCCTTTGTGGATAAGCTTTTCTGATATGAAGCCAACATAATTGACTACGCAACATATGAGGTGAAAGTTACCGAGTTTGAACCTTCATATCTGGGACAACTATCAGCCTATATGTCGTTTGTAAACCATACACTAAAGAGTGATGCTGACAATCCTACGATTGGTTTGCTCATCTGTAAATCGAAAGATAATATATTTGCGCAATATTCTCTTGAAGGTTATAATCAACCGATAGGAATCTCTGAGTTTGAGGGGGTTAACTTGCTGCCTAAAGAGTTTAAGAGTTCATTACCTAGTATTGAGGATATTGAGGCAGAATTGAAGAAAAATAGCAAGCAATAATAAAATATATGGATAATCCTAAAAGAATGGAATTGCAGTCGGCAGATGGAGCGCAGCTGTAATCTGGAAGAATCTTTCATAGAGGATCCTATTTGTCCTGTCTGTCGCAAAAGTTATCCTGCAGGATCAACATATTGTATAGTGGATGGAACAAAACTCGTGTCTCCTGATAAATTAATACCTAAATTACCGATTCCGATAACGAGCCATTGGACATAGACTCTTCTCTGTCAAAGGTGGAGAGCATCCTCACCCATCTCTATATCAACCACCAGGGGAAAATAGAATAAATCACATAGGGACTGCCTGAAAAATCCTACTGAGCCAGCAGCGTCATTTTTCTGTCCACTCATACCACCTCCATTGGAACTATATAACATATACAAAAGAAGAAAAATGAATTTTTTTTCGCTCATTTTTAATACATATCAGATTTTTTTAGTAATTTAGCGCAGTAATTGAAAACGAATTAAAATTATTATATAAAATGGATAATTATAAATACATCAAAGCAAAAGTCTTGCGCGCTGATGATGAGGAGCACAAGTTTATCATCGAATGGGAAGGTAAAATTTATAAGATAGCCCAACTTGCATTTCAAAGGAGGCTACCCCTACCCGATTTTCTTGACTGCAAGCTGCTGACAACGTCAAGTGGCAAAATCTTTATCTCGCAAAATATCGACCTCCTCATGAGAAGCTATTACCATGAAAATGAGGAAGTGGATTTTAAAATCAAACTGACTCTTACCGACAAATACCAGTTGGAAGATCAATATGGTTTAACGGCAATGATGGGCCGTGAAACTAATATCAATGCCGCTCTTACACCAAGAGTAAGATGCAGGATCATGAAGTTCAGACAAAACTATATGGAGGTAAAACTCGTTGAAGTGCTGGGAGCTGAGAAATCAGAATTCTCGCTCTCTGAAAATGATCTGCAGGAAATATTTGAAATCATCCACCAGAAAATTCTGCAAGAAGATACGCAGAAAAAGGAAGAAACTGATGAATCGGACACAAATTCAGAAAACGATAAAAAACAAGAAGGAACAGATATTGCCAGCTGGAATACAGAGAATTTCAGAAAACTGATGTTGGGTGATACTCCATCTGATATGTTCGATGTGGAATGTCATCGCTGGATTTCAAATATCTCCCAAAATATTTCCCAGAACCAACTTCAAGCTTTACTCCAAAACATACGCTATCATTGCCTCTGTACCCTGCAGAGTAACTTACTACTGCCCCGGTGCAAAGAAGCAGAACGCATATTATTAGAGCAAAGATTTACAGATGTTATCGAGCTGCTGTCTTATTATATCCAGGCCATCCAAATTCTTAAGGAAGGAAAAGCAGAAGATACCATCGAGCATATCCTCTCTACACTCGCAGACTGTGCCTACATCTACCAACCAAGAAAGCAATTCTGCATCATGCAGTGTATTTTCATGCTTGATGTCTCTATCATGGAAAAACAGATAGGCAAAATCCTTTCCACACTCCGTAAGCAGGAAGTATATCTCTGGACACGTACACCATTCCAGATGCAATGGCTCAAACTGCTACAAAGTTACGTGGATTTTACTTATGCGCAGACCGACAAACTTACCAGCGATCCTGCCACAAAGGAGACTATGATTCAGGTATTGGTGACTGAACTGATGCTCAGTAACCATTCTACTCATAAGATATATGATTCTCAACTCATCCAGGCACTACTCTACCGACTGGTATCTCTGATGAACGTGAGCGATCCTAACAAAACACTGCAAAAAGCATTCCGATCACTTTTCACGGCAACAGAATTTGATGCTACCCTACCCTTCAATTGTGATGATGCATTCATCATCGCCAATATGCTCTGCTCGCAGGAAAACAATGAACCGGTAGAAAATTTCGAATCCGCTAAGTTCGAAGGAGAACAGACCATTCTCACTGTCAATGAACAAACCATTGCCATACAACCGAAGAATCTCAACAAAGAGAATCTCTATCTGCCTTTCCCTTCAAGAATGGGATTGTGGCACGGACTCAGCATTCATCTGGACGAGAAACCGCCAGTAAACCTGAGAGGAAAAGTGGGTACTACCATCGAGCACTACAAGCAACTATGGATGTATATCAACCAATCACTCTTTTCCAATAAGCGAAAATCAGACAGTAATAAGAGAAGAAAACTCGATATAGACGATGAAACAAGCATCATTATTACTAAGCAATTAGCCGGACAGCTCATGTTCGAATGCCAAGTTATTGAGGAGGGATATGAATGCACAGGCACCCTGAATGTACTGGAAGATGTGGTACCATACTATCCCGGCGAAGTAAGCATCAAATCCTTCCAATATCTCGACAAGCCACTCGTGCTCAGAGCCTATGTAAAAGACATAAATCCAGATGGAACATACGTGTTTGCCTTGAGCGAAATGATTGAAGATTATGAAGAAGAGGTGCGCGTGAATGATATTTTCTATAACTCCAGACTCACCTGCCTGCTCAATAATCGTGGAGCCGATATCGGGCGAGTACCAGCCATCAGCAGTGAAGGTCTGTCCGTTTCTGTCTCTCCTGCGCAGGACATGACTGTAGAGGAATTGAGAAAGGGAATGATCGTAGAAGTGGAAAATATCTCGAAAGGCACAAATGGCTATTTGAACGCCACCTTTGTGCGTGAGGCTCCTGAAAGCCGATTTAATGCAGCAGAAGCCTTTCACCAGCTGATGCTGGGGTATAGCAAGAAAGAAATATACAACCCGCTGGCTGAGAAAGATGAATGGGCAGCATCCCACCCGCTTGAGCCTGTCTATGTGAGTGAATTAATGTGCATCATTGAAGCCAAAGCTACCCTGGAAGAAGACAATCTCAAGGCATACAATTATCTGAATTTCTGCCGGCTGATGGCCATTATCCTGGAAAACAAAGAGCGGATAAGTTACTATGACAGCCGATTGGCCCTCTTGGAGATTCTCAACGATTTTGCCGTATTAGACAAAGTGGATACAAGCAAAATACAGCATATCGCTGATACAGACCCGGAACTCTTCGATAGAAATGCCATCCTGCGACACGATTTCATGCAACTGCGCATCATCGGCTGTCTCGACTGTGAAGACCATTATGAAGAACTTTACAGGTGGAGCTGTTGCAATGAAGATCCGCAACTGCAGCAACTCGCCTCGCTCGTTCTCTCTCATAATTTCGTCAAAAAGTCGGGACTATTGTCACAAGCTGTTGATATCTTGGATAAGATCAGAGCGCTTCTCAAACTCCAGAAATCGTCCTCCAATAAGAAAAACTATGGAAAGGAAGATTTCCATACCGAGTTTAAAACCTCTATCATCTATCCGGAGAATTCCATGCGGGTAGATGTTCAGGCTCAGACTAAAAAGATCATGCAGGAATTGTGTGCTTTCCTCAATGCCGATGGTGGACACCTGTATTTGGGAGTATCAGACATTGGGTATGAGATGGGATTGGAGGAGGATCTGAAGAATCAACTCTTTAAAGGATCCCGCGATAAGTATGAGGTATATGTAAATAATCAGATTGTCTATTATCTGGGGCAAACGGGTGCCCACTACATCCATACTCATTTCGATGAAGACGTGAAGAATGCAGTGCTCATCATCGATGTTGCCCCATGCCCTACCCCTATAGCAGTAGGCAACGAGTATTTTGAACGCATGGGAACATCGGCTCGAAAGGTAAACGACAACTATCGTGACAAGTTCCTTGCCATCCGCCAGCAAAGAGCCCAGAAGCTTGCGCCTCATATAGAGGATAAGAAAACCGATTCCCTCATGCCAGAAACTGTACCGGAAAAGGAAATCGTAAAACCTGTGGAATCTGCACCTGTAACTGATTTCATCCAGACTTCACGCATACGCAACAATGCCCTCCACGAATACGAGGAAGGTTGGAGACCATCAACGGCCGTCATCTGCCTAATGGGAACCGACGAATACAAGGTACTCGATGAAGATGACTGGCAAGACTACCGCCTGAAATTAGCTGTACATGAAGATGAAGAAGAAGGATGGCTGATTCTTGTTTACGAAAGCGGAAGGGTGTGCAAGGTATCGGTAGAAGAGCTCTTGCAACGAGAAAGAGGCAGAGTGTTTAAGCGCAATGCCGACGAAAAACTGATATTCGCATCCATCGCCACCAATGCCGACTCTGTCTGTGTAGGTTTCATAGATGGCAAGAACAATCGTTATGTACGTTTCGATGACGTAGAAAGATTCGGTCAATCCAAAATGCAGGGCGATGGTACCTTGCCAATGGACGTACCTAATTCGGGAGTACACTATGTGGAAGTGATAGCTATCAATAAAGTTCCTATCTTACGCAACATAGGAAGAAAAACAATAGGATGCATCCTCAAAACAGTAGAAGGAAAACGCTGCTTAGCAGTTTTACCGGACTGCAAAACGAAATAGTATCAACAAGATATACCGTCATCCTGCATCGCGGAAGCCATGTTCCACCATTGCATCTGCAGTTTCCTTAATCAATTTCTCGCTGGTGTTACCTTGAAAGAGGTTCCAGGTCATCCACCCCATCGGAGGAGTCTTTGCCAATTGGTTACGTTCCACAAGCATTTCGCTTTCCTGGGCAAAGGATGATGTTGCAAATAATGCTTCAACAGCAATAGATAAGATTTGCTTCATGTTGTTTAAATTATATGGTTTATATGATTACAAGCAAAGATATAACATTTTATCAGGAAAATCATACGTCCTTAAATTAGTATAGATAAGTAACAACTCATGCCCACTGGGGCATTGAAAATGAAGAAAAAATTTGGTTAATCCAGAAAAAATGTATATTTTTGCCGAATATAAGTAAACAATGAACCTAAATCTCAGAGAATATGAGAAAATTATCGAATAAATGGTTATCCCACCAGAATGTAACTAAGCAAACACTGGGGGCTTTGTGCAAATCCAACTGGATCTTGGGCATATTTATCTTTGCGCTCCTGCTCATAGCCGTTGGATTATATTTCCATTGTGCAGATGATGTGGAAAGTATGGACGGACTGGCGGCGGTGGGTGTCACCTTGCTCTTCGGGTGTGTTTGTTTTGTGGTTCCCAAACTGAACTATATTTTCAGCCTGAGAAGACAGGAAATACGCATTACATGGACGCAGATCGTCTTTCTGGTCAGTTTTGGAATCTGGATTGCCACAATAGTTTCTCTCATTGGTATCACGCACATGCCTAATGGAAATATAATCATAGCCATTGGCGGTTCGGTTTTGTCCTGGATATTTCAGGATACCATCAAGAGTGTTGCCGCATTTTTTTATCTCCGTGCCAACGGACTGTTGCGAATCGGGGATTGGATCCAGGTGCCAGCCCAGCAGATAGATGGCGTGGTAAAAACGATTTCACTTACTACCGTTACTATAGAAAACTGGGATACTACTACTTCAGCTTTTCCTATCTACATTCTACATTCTGAACATTTCAAAAACAACCAGAAGATGTGGACAGGGAAAACTTATGGTAGACAAATGCTGAAAACCTTCACGCTGGATACAGGTTGGATCCATCCTCTTTCTGAGGAAGATTGTGAGCGCCTGAAGAAAAATCTCAATATAGACTCAAGCTTCAAGGATAAATTCCTGAAAAGTAAAAAACTGAATGCGGAAGTTTTCAGACTCTACATCTATTATTGGCTTATGAATCATCCTCATGTCTCGCAGGAACCCCGTCTGATAGTCAGATGGCTTCAGCAGACCCAGGAAGGTATGCCGTTGCAGATTTATGCTTACATCATCGACTGCACGCTGGCTCCTTTTGAATGGCAGCAGTCTCAGATTATCGAGCATTTCCTAAAAGCGCTTTCCTGGTTTGATCTGCAACTTTTCCAGACGCCATCAGGATATGATACTAGCAACAGTAATATTAATATGGTAGAAAATAGAGCTGACTACCGAAAAAATCAGAATGACTATGCTACACTCTCATAAGAATCAGAAGAATCTTGCCCAGCAGAATTACCAGCAGATGATAACAAGAAAAGAGGACCTATTTTCCTCTCTTCGCCGAAGCAAAAATGAGGGAAATCAGAGCCGGATAGGAGCTGGGGATAAATTTGAAGAATCGGTCGTAACCAACTGGTACAGAGCAAGAAGATATGTAATAGGATATCTCGACAAACAGGGCATTTTATACCGTGAAGGCTGTCTGTGCCGTTCCCTCTCTCCTCTTAGCATCACGATAGAAGGAACTTCCGCACTCCTACTCTCTGTGGTTAGACAAATCGCTCTGATAGCTCATTATCCAGACTTCAATGAGGATAGTGGCAGGAAGAGAACCATGATCACCATTCTGTTTGATAGAAATGAATATGATGAAGATGGCATCATTGCGGAAGTTTTCAAGGAGGAATATCTTTCTAATCTGAAACTCCTATGTCCTTATCGTATCAGTTATATGGATAAAGAGGAGACTGGAAAAGTTTTCAATCCAGATTCATTCATTGATCTGGAGATAGAACTCATCGGCTACGATGGGCATGATTTCAGTCAATATCCAAGCGATGATGCAACAATCCGAATCAGAGAAGAAGATGTGAATAGATTCTTTGATGAAGGGATGAATGAGATGGAAGTGAGTAAGGCCATGCGCACGAATATGGTTTATCATGTGGGGGCTGACCTCGACAATCTTCCTTCTGATGATCCTAATACGGCTGAGCGATACAGTCATGCCCTGTTCTACCTGTGTTATCAGCAACATTTAAGAAATACACTGGCGCAATGGGACGATCTTCTTGGCAGTCTTGATGATCAGGATCCGATTTATCAGGTGAATCTGAGAAACAAAATTTCAAATGTGTTCTGTTCCGACTGTTTTAAGTCAAGACTCATGTGTGTTCTTGACAGGAAGGAATGGGGATTTGAGAGCCTGCCATCAGATACTCCTATCATCCAGAAAATGATTATCCTTAATTCCGCAACACTATAGTTTAACATTATTTATAAGTGCCTGAGCAACAAAAAGTTGCCCAGGATTTTGCCATGTCAGAATTTTCACTTACCTTAGTGTTGCGAAAAGAAGACAAGCAAAACT